>NZ_NIUB01000003.1 GCF_002197815.1 Pseudomonas oleovorans subsp. oleovorans | reverse complement strand
TGCCTTCCGCTAGCACTTCCCCTTGCCGGGCGTGCAGAGGACTTTCACCTCCAAGTCGTCCGGTTCACCACCACAGTGAACCGAACAGCGCCAGTCACGGCGCTACGCGCCATGCCTGGCGCACCCAAAGAAAAACCCCGGCTCTAGGCCGGGGTAGTGACAGAAATTGTCATGACAATAACTTGCACAAACATGACAATTTATCTGCCCGTCGATAAATGATTAGAAATCCAGGTTAGACACCGCCAGGGCGTTTGACTCGATGAAGTCGCGGCGCGGCTCCACAGCGTCGCCCATCAGGGTGTTGAAGATCTGGTCGGCGGCGATGGCGTCCTCGATGGTCACCTTGAGCATGCGGCGCACTTCCGGGTCCATGGTGGTTTCCCACAATTGATCCGGGTTCATCTCACCGAGACCTTTGTATCGCTGGATGCTGTGACGCTTGGTGCTTTCGGTCATCAGCCAGTCCAGCGCTTCTTTGAAGGAGCTGACCGGTTTCTTGCGCTCGCCACGCTGCACGTAGGCGCCTTCTTCCAGCAGGTTATTCAGCTGTTCGCCCAGGGTAGTGACGGTCTTGTAGTCATTGCTGGCGAAGAAGTCGCGGTTGAAGGTAGTGTAGCTGGTAAGGCCGTGAGATTTGACCTCGACCTCCGGCAGCCACAGGTGACGCTCGCGGTCTTCACGCAGACTGGCACTGTAGGTCTGGCCTGACTTCTCGGTAGTCTTCAGACGTGCAGCGAAGCCTTCCAGCCAGTTTTGCATGAAGGCCTGATCAGCGAGCTGCTCCAGCGGAATGCGCGGCAGATAGACGAAGTGCTCGGTGATGTCCTTGGGATAGACACGCGACAGTCGATCCAGGGTTTTCATGACGCCACGGTATTCGCCCACGAGCTTTTCCAGCGCGCCGCCGGACAGGCCTGGGGCATTCTCGTTGACGTGCAGGCTGGCGTCTTCCAGAGCCGACTGGGTCATGTATTCCTCCATGGCCTCGTCGTCCTTGATGTACTGCTCCTGTTTGCCTTTCTTCACCTTGTACAGCGGCGGCTGGGCGATATAGATGTAGCCGCGCTCGATCAGCTCCGGCAACTGACGGAAGAAGAAGGTCAGCAGCAGGGTGCGAATGTGCGAACCGTCGACGTCAGCATCGGTCATGATGATGATGTTGTGGTAGCGCAGCTTGTCGATGTTGTACTCGTCACGGCCGATACCACAGCCGAGCGCAGTGATCAGCGTGCCGACTTCCTGCGAGGAAATCATGCGGTCGAAACGCGCGCGTTCAACGTTGAGGATCTTGCCCTTGAGCGGCAGGATCGCCTGGGTCTTGCGGTTGCGGCCCTGCTTAGCAGAACCGCCCGCGGAGTCACCCTCCACGATGTAGAGTTCGGACAGCGCCGGGTCTTTCTCCTGGCAGTCGGCCAGTTTGCCGGGCAGCCCGGCGATGTCCAGCGCCCCCTTGCGGCGGGTCATCTCACGCGCCTTACGCGCTGCTTCACGGGCACGTGCTGCATCGATCATCTTGCCGACCACAGCCTTGGCTTCGTTGGGGTTTTCCAGCAGGAAGTCGGCAAAGTACTTGCCCATCTCCTGCTCGACCGCGGTCTTCACCTCGCTGGAGACCAGCTTATCCTTGGTCTGCGAGCTGAATTTCGGGTCCGGCACCTTGACCGAGATAATTGCAGTCAGGCCTTCACGGGCATCGTCACCGGTGGTGGCGACCTTGAACTTCTTCGCCAGACCTTCGGCTTCGATGTAGTTGTTCAGGTGTCGGGTGAGGGCAGAGCGGAAGCCCGCCAGGTGAGTACCACCGTCACGCTGGGGAATGTTGTTGGTGAAGCAGAGGATGTTCTCGTTGAAACTGTCGTTCCACTGCAGGGCGACTTCGACACCAACACCGTCTTCTTCACGCTGCACACTGAAGTGGAATACCTGGTTGACTACGGTCTTGTTGGTGTTCAGGTACTCAACGAAGGCTTTCAGGCCGCCCTCGTACTTGAACAGCTCTTCCTTGCCGGTGCGTTCATCACGCAGCAGAATCCCCACGCCGGAGTTGAGGAAGGACAGTTCGCGCAGACGCTTGGCCAGGATGTCCCAGCTGAAGTGGATGTTGGCGAAGGTTTCTTCGGAGGGCTTGAAGTGGATTTGCGTGCCGGTACCGTCGGTATCCCCGACAGCAGTCAGGGGGGCTTGCGGCACACCATGCACATAGGTCTGTTCCCAGATCTTACCGCTACGGCGGATGGTCAGTACCAGCTCCTTGGAGAGGGCATTGACCACCGAGACACCCACACCGTGCAGGCCGCCGGATACCTTGTAGCTGTTGTCGTCGAACTTACCGCCGGCGTGCAGCACGGTCATGATGACCTCGGCCGCCGAGACGCCTTCTTCCTTGTGCATATCGACCGGAATACCACGGCCGTTGTCACGCACGCTGATCGACTCATCCGGGTGGATGGTGATGGTGATTTCGCTGCAATAGCCTGCCAGCGCTTCGTCGATGGAGTTATCGACCACCTCGAACACCATGTGGTGCAGACCACTACCATCGTCAGTGTCACCGATGTACATCCCGGGACGTTTGCGTACGGCGTCTAGTCCTTTCAGCACCTTGATGCTGGAGGAGTCGTACGTTTGGTTCTCGCTCATGCCTTCACTCCCGATGGTCTTGGGTCTGGGTGATACGGCCATGTTCCACGTGGAACATGGCAACCGGCGTATCCGTCTGCCAGCCTTCCCTCAACAATTCATGATCCACACAGGTGATGAACACCTGGCAGCGCAAATCTTCCAGCAACCGGCACAATGCCTGACGATGCTGTTCATCCAGCTCCGACGGTAGGTCGTCCACCAGATAGATACACTGGCCACGCTTGGCTTCGTTGACCAAGTGGCCTTGGGCGATGCGCAAAGCGCACACCACCAGTTTCTGTTGTCCTCGCGACAGAATCTCTGCCGCGTTATGCCCCGCCAGGCGCAGACGCAAATCGGCGCGCTGAGGTCCAGCCTGGGTGTGCCCGAGTTGCTGGTCACGGAACAGGGAAGTGGCGAGCACCTCACTCAGCTCTCGATCCTTGTCCCAACCTCGGTAGTAACTCAGGGTCAGACCTTCCAACTGCAGCAGCTCGGCAAGGGTTCGTTCGAACACTGGTTTCAAAGCCTGAATATAGGCTCGCCGATAGGTGTCGATCTCCTCGCTGGCACTGCATAGCTCGCGGTCCCATGCGGCCTGCGAAGCACCGTCAAGTATACCATGGCGCAGCCACGAGTTCCGCTGCCGTAGGGCTTTCTGCAGGCGTTGCCAGGCGCCGAGAAAGCGATGTTCCACGTGGAACACACCCCAATCGAGAAACTGCCGGCGAATCTTCGGGGCACCTTCAAGCAGTCGAAAACTATCGGGGTTTATCAGCTGTAGTGGCAACAGATCGGCTAGCTGCGCAGCGCTACGCGCATTCTGCCCATCAATACGAATCAGCAGCTCACCCTGACGATCGCGAGAGATACCCAGATTGCACGAGCCTCCCCCGGCCAACTGAACCTGACCGAAAATGGTGCAGGCGGGTTGTTCGTAATGGATGACTGGCTGCAGGCGGGTACTGCGGAAGGAGCGGGCGAGGCCGAGCAGATGGATCGCCTCGAGCACGCTGGTCTTGCCGCTGCCGTTGGCGCCGTGGAGGATGTTGATGCGGGAGGAGGGGGAGAGGGTCACCGGATGCAGATTGCGTACCCCGGTGACCGTGATACGGCTTAGGGACATTAAAGACGCATCGGCATGACAACGTAGGCAGAATCGTCGTTGTCGGCTTCCTGCAGCAGGGCACTGCTGTTGGAGTCGGAGAGGATCAAGCGCACCTGCTCGGTGCCCATCACGCCCAGCACATCCAGCAGATAACTGACGTTGAAACCGATCTCCAGGCCGCTGCCCGCATAGTCGACAACGATCTCTTCCTCGGCCTCTTCCTGCTCAGGGTTGTTGGCTTGAATCTTCAGCAGACCAGATGCCAGGGTCAGGCGAATGCCACGGTATTTCTCGTTGGACAGAATCGCGGTGCGGCTGAAGGCTTCGCGCAAGCCCTGACGATCCGCCAGCACCAGTTTGTCACCACCACGCGGCAGCACGCGCTCGTAATCCGGGAACTTGCCGTCGACCAGTTTCGAGGTGAAGGTGAACTCGCCGGTGTTGGCACGGATGTGATGCTGACCGAGAACGATGGCGACTTCGGCGTCCTGTTCGGTGAGCAGGCGAGCCAGTTCGAGAATACCTTTGCGCGGCACGATGACCTGATGCTTGCCTTCCTGCTGGATGACCGCTTCCATGGAGCACATGGCCAGACGGTGACCGTCGGTAGCGACCGCTCGCAGCAGACCGCTCTGTACTTCCAGGAGCATGCCGTTGAGGTAGTAGCGCACATCCTGCTGGGCCATGGCGAAGCTGGTGCCTTCGATCAAACGACGCAGCTTGGCTTGCGGCAGATTGAAGGTCAGCGAGCCTGGGCCTTCCTCGACGGTAGGGAAGTCGTTGGCCGGCAGAGTCGACAGGGTGAACCGGCTGCGCCCGGCCTTGACCAGCAACTTCTGCTCGTCGACGCGAATGTCAATCAGCGCGTCGCTCGGCAGGCTCTTGCAGATATCCATCAGCTTGCGCGCCGGCACGGTGATCTCACCCGGTTCGGCGGCATCTTCGAGTGTGACGCGGCCAACCAGTTCGACCTCGAGGTCGGTACCGGTCAGCGACAGCTGCTGGCCTTCGACCACCAGCAGGACGTTAGACAGAACCGGCAGCGTCTGGCGTCGTTCCACGACACCGGCGACCAGTTGCAGGGGTTTCAACAGGGCTTCGCGTTGAATAGTGAAATGCATGGTCTAGTCCCTTGCCTCGTGGAGCTGCATTGATTTGATCAGGTAGTCAGGGTGCGCAGCAGGTTCTTATAGTCCTCGCGGATGTCCGCGTCGGATCCCCTAAGTTCAGCAATCTTACGGCATGCATGCAACACCGTGGTGTGATCGCGGCCGCCGAAGGCCACACCGATTTCCGGCAGGCTGTGATTGGTCAGTTCCTTCGACAATGCCATAGCCACCTGACGCGGCCGGGCGATCGAGCGCGAACGGCGCTTGGAAAGCAAATCGGTGATCTTGATCTTGTAGTACTCAGCGGTGGTGCGCTGAATATTATCGATGCTGACCAGCTTGTCCTGCAGGGCCAGCAGATCCTTGAGCGACTCACGGATCAGCTCGATGGTGATGTCGCGGCCCATGAAGTGCGAGTGGGCGATCACACGCTTCAGCGCGCCTTCCAGTTCGCGCACATTGGAGCGAATGCGCTGAGCGATGAAGAACGCCGCATCGTGCGGCAGATCGACCTTGGCCTGGTCGGCCTTCTTCATCAGGATCGCCACGCGGGTTTCCAGTTCCGGTGGCTCGACGGCCACGGTCAGGCCCCAGCCGAAGCGCGATTTCAGTCGCTCTTCCAGGCCTTCGATCTCTTTCGGGTAGCGGTCGCTGGTGAGAATCACCTGCTGACCCCCTTCGAGCAGCGCGTTGAAGGTGTGGAAGAACTCCTCCTGGGAGCGCTCCTTCTTGGCAAAGAACTGGATGTCGTCGATCAGCAGCGCATCGACCGAGCGGTAGAAGCGTTTGAATTCGTTGATGGCGTTGAGCTGCAACGCCTTGACCATATCGGCGACGAAGCGCTCGGAGTGCAGGTACACAACCTTGGCGTTGGGGTTCTTCGCCAGCAGGTGATTACCCACAGCATGCATCAGGTGAGTCTTGCCCAAGCCAACGCCGCCATACAGGAACAGCGGGTTGTAACCGTGCTTAGGATTGTCCGCTACCTGCCAGGCTGCAGCGCGCGCCAACTGGTTCGACTTACCCTCGACGAAGTTATCGAAGGTAAAGGTGCGGTTGAGATAGCTGGTGTGCTTGAGGCCACCTTCGACCTGTACGGTACGTTCGGTGCGTGGCGCCACCGCGGGGGTCGGCGGTTGTGGCGCGGCTCCGCCCATGGAGTCGAAGCTGGCACGCGACGGCTCCTGCTGTGCAGGCGGCGGCACCGGCTTGCTGACGGATGCGGCGGCCTGAACCTGAGCGGCACGCGCAGCAGCAGGCAAAGGGGCCGTTGGCGCGACACGGGCAGTCGCTGCACGCTTGCTGCCTATTAATAAGGAAAGCGCAGGAACCAGACCGCCAGCGCGCTCACCGAGCAACTCGAGCAAACGGCCCAGGTACTTCTCGTTGACCCAATCGAGTACGAAACGATTCGGCGCATACACGCGCAGCTCGTCGCCTTCGGCTTCAACCTGCAGAGGACGGATCCAAGTGTTGAATTGCTGGGCCGGCAACTCGTCGCGCAAAAGCTCGACGCATTGCTGCCATAGTTCCACTGACACTGACTATCCCCTATCCAGGCGGCGATGCAAAAACAGCCGCCATTGTACCGGCCAACGACCGAGTTATCCACACAACAGGGACTAGATGGCCAAGTAAAATCAAAGCCTTAGTTCCATTCATCAGATTTATCAGTAGCTGCGTAAGCATTGTGGATAAGCCCCCCATAAGCTTCTGTAAAAGCCTGGGGATGAACGTGCGGATAACCCTGCTGTGGGTAACACGGCATTCTATCCTCAGGCTGTCTGCAGGACACGCACAGACGAACCACGCCTTTTGGACAGACTTATCATCGCCGGAAGAGCAAGCAGCGCGCAGCAGCCAAAGGGTTGTCCACAGACGCCGACAGCACCATTCAACATAAACATAGAAAAAGAGCTTTAAACCCTTTTCCTTCTTTCTATTTCTATCTAGCGAATAAGGTTGGTTGGAAATTGACCTGCAGCGTGGCTTTCTCTAGAATTGCCGGTCTCTTAAAACCGGGGTCATACCGACCCTAGTCGATCACCCAGGTAACGCACCATGAAACGCACTTTCCAACCCAGCACCATCAAGCGCGCTCGCACCCACGGTTTCCGTGCCCGTATGGCCACCAAGAACGGCCGCGCCGTCCTGTCGCGTCGTCGCGCCAAGGGCCGCAAGCGTCTTGCTGTCTAATTAATCCAGACAGGTGGTGAGTCGAGGCTTCGGCCGGGAAAAGCGACTGCTGACTCCCCGGCAATTCAAGGCAGTCTTCGACTCCCCAAGCGGTAAAGCTCCGGGCAAAAGTGTCCTGCTGCTAGCGCGCGATAACCAGCTTGATCATCCCCGCCTAGGTTTGGTGATCGGCAAAAAGAGCGTCAAGCTCGCCGTCGAGCGCAACCGCATCAAGCGTCAAATCCGCGAGTCCTTTCGCCTCAATCAGGACAACCTGACAGGCTGGGACATCGTGGTGGTCGCCCGCAAAGGGCTAGGCGATCTGGAGAATAGCGAACTTGCTCAGCAGTTCGGCAAACTCTGGAAACGCTTGGCCCGAAGCCGGCCCAGTCGCGACGCAGACTTATCCCCCGGGACAAGCGACAATCCCCATGCGTAAAGCGGCTCTAGCCTGTATTAAGGTGTATCGCTACGCCATCAGTCCGCTGATGGCCAGTCATTGTCGCTTCTATCCCAGCTGCTCCTGCTATGCCTACGAAGCCATCGAGCAACATGGCTTCCTGCGTGGTGGCTGGCTGACAGCGCGCCGTCTCGGTCGCTGTCACCCCTGGAATGCCGGCGGTTTCGATCCAGTTCCACCCGTTAAAACATCCCGTTCCCCTTCGATGGCCGAATAATCATGGATATCCAACGTTCGATCCTGATCGTCGCCCTGGCAGTCGTGTCCTACCTCATGGTCCTGCAATGGAACGAGGACTATGGCCAGGCTGCCCTGCCAGCCGAGGTTAGTACCTCGACCGCTGCGACGCCTGCCCTGCCCGACACCCCTGCTGCAACCGCCAGCACCAGCGGCGACGACATTCCCACTGCCGTGGCCGAGCCGACTGCTGCTGCCGTTGCGCCTACCGCCGCTGTCAGCGACGAGCTGATTCGCGTCAAGACCGATGTGCTGGACCTGGCCATCGACCCACGTGGTGGCGATATCGTGCAGCTGCGTCTGCCGCAGTACCCGCGTCGTCAGGACCGCCCGGACGTTCCGTTCCAGCTGTTCGATAACGGCAACGAGCGTACCTACCTGGCACAGAGCGGCCTGATCGGTCCGAACGCACCGGACAAATCCAGCGGTCGTTCCCTATGGAGCAGCGAGAAGCAGAACTACGAGCTGGCCGAAGGCCAGGACAGCCTGGTGGTCGATCTCAAGCTCAGCGAGAACGGCGTCAACTACATCAAGCGCTACAGCTTCAAACGCGGCCTCAACCCGCAGTGCTCGGCGCGTGAGCAACAGTTGAAGAAGCCTGGCTGCATCGATCCGTCCGCCTATCAGGTTGACGTGCGTTACCTGATCGACAACCAGAGCGAGCAAGCCTGGAGCGGTAACCTGTTCGCCCAGCTCAAGCGCGACAACAGCGGCGACCCGTCCTCGACCACCGCTACCGGCACCGCCACCTACCTCGGCGCGGCACTGTGGACCCCCGACGAGCCCTACAAGAAGGTGTCGATGAAGGACATGGACAAGCAGCCCTTCAAGGAAACCGTACAGGGCGGCTGGGTCGCCTGGCTGCAGCACTACTTCGTCACTGCCTGGGTACCGAGCAAGGACAGCACCAACCTGGTACAGACCCGCAAGGACAGCCAGGGTAACTACATCGTCGGCTTTACCGGCCCGTCCGTGCAGGTCGCAGCCGGCGCGCAGGGCGAAACTGGCGCGATCCTCTATGCCGGTCCCAAGCTGCAGGAGCACCTGGCCACCCTGTCGCCGGGTCTGGAACTGACCGTCGACTACGGCTTCCTGTGGTTCCTGGCGCAGCCGATCTTCTGGCTGCTGGAAGCGATCCACAGCGTGCTCGGCAACTGGGGTTGGTCGATCATTGTCCTGACCATCATCATCAAGCTGATCTTCTTCCCGCTGTCGGCTGCCAGCTACCGCTCCATGGCGCGTATGCGCGCCGTATCGCCGAAACTGCAGGCGCTGAAGGAGCAGTTCGGCGACGACCGCCAGAAGATGTCCCAGGCGATGATGGAGCTGTACAAGAAGGAGAAGATCAACCCGCTGGGCGGCTGCTTACCGATCCTGGTGCAGATGCCGGTATTCCTCGCCCTGTACTGGGTACTGCTGGAATCGGTCGAGATGCGTCAGGCGCCCTGGCTGCTGTGGATCACCGACCTGTCGATCAAGGATCCGTTCTTCATCCTGCCGATCATCATGGGCGCGACCATGTTCATCCAGCAGCAGCTCAACCCGACGCCGCCGGACCCCATGCAGGCCCGCGTGCTGAAGCTGATGCCGATCATCTTCACCTTTTTCTTCCTGTGGTTCCCGGCTGGTCTGGTGCTGTACTGGGTGGTCAACAACATCCTGTCCATCGCCCAGCAGTGGTACATTACGCGCAAGATCGAAGCGGCAGCGAAAACGGCCAACGCCTGATTCGCCAAGGCTTCCAAGCATCAAGCAAACGCCCCATGATTGGGGCGTTTTGCTATCCAAGCATTTATCGTAGGAGCGAGCTCTGCTCGCGAATCGCTGCATCCACAAGCTTCGCAAGCAGAGAATCAGGCTTCCCCCTCGCTCCCATATTCAGCCGTACGCATCGAGTAAACCGCCATGAGCCATGCCCGAGACACCATTGCCGCCGTCGCCACTGCCCAGGGTCGGGGTGGTGTGGGCATCGTGCGGGTATCCGGTCCTCTTGCAGGTCAATTGGCTAAGGCCATTTGCCGACGCGAGTTGAAGCCGCGCTTCGCTCATCACGGGCCGTTCTATGGCGAGAGCGAGCTGACGCTGGATGAAGGTCTGGCCATCTACTTTCCTGGCCCCAACTCCTTCACTGGTGAAGACGTACTGGAACTTCAAGGCCACGGTGGCCCGGTGGTGCTCGATCTGCTGCTGCGCCGCTGCATGGCGCTGGGGGCACGCCTGGCGCGACCTGGTGAGTTCAGCGAACGCGCCTTCCTCAATGACAAGCTCGACCTGGCTCAGGCCGAGGCCATCGCCGATCTGATCGAAGCCAGCTCCGAACAGGCCGCACGCAATGCCCTGCGTTCGCTGCAGGGCGAGTTCTCCAAACGCGTGCATGCACTGACCGAGTCTTTGATCCAGCTACGCATATACGTCGAAGCCGCCATTGATTTTCCCGAAGAAGAGATCGACTTTCTCGCCGATGGCCATGTGCTGAGCCAGCTCGACAGCGTGCGTACAGACTTATCCACAGTATTGCGCGAAGCGGGCCAGGGCGCCCTGCTGCGCGACGGTATGACCGTGGTCATAGCCGGCCGACCCAATGCCGGCAAGTCCAGCCTGCTCAATGCCCTGGCTGGGCGTGAAGCCGCTATCGTCACTGATATCGCCGGTACCACCCGCGACGTCTTGCGCGAACATATCCATATCGACGGCATGCCCCTGCACGTGGTCGATACAGCGGGTCTGCGTGATACCGACGATCAGGTCGAGCGCATCGGTGTGGAGCGTGCGCTCAAGGCCATCGGCGAGGCCGATCGCGTACTACTGGTAGTGGACTCCACTGCGCCGGAAGCCGCCGAACCCTTTGCTCTCTGGCCAGAGTTTCTGGAGCAGCGTCCGGATCCAGCACGGGTCACCCTGATCCGCAACAAGGCCGACCTTTCCGGCGAAGCGGTAGCGCTGCAAACCAGTGCCGATGGCCACGTCACACTCAGCCTGTCGGCCAAATCTACCGATGGCCTCGATCTGCTGCGCGAGCACCTGAAGGCCTGCATGGGTTATCAACAGACCGCAGAGAGCGGCTTCAGCGCTCGGCGGCGCCACCTCGAAGCGTTGCTGAAGGCGCAGCAGTACCTTGAGCACGGCCGCAACCAGCTCACTCTGATGGGCGCCGGCGAACTGCTGGCCGAGGATCTACGCATGGCCCAGCAGGCATTGGGCGAGATCACCGGCGCCTTCAGCAGCGACGACCTGCTGGGGCGGATCTTCTCCAGCTTCTGCATCGGGAAGTGAGGTGGGGTCCATGGACGTCCATTGATGTCTGCTGATACGCCTGTAATCCGCATAAATAAAGGGATTTTTGTCTACTGAGTGATTCGGTGATACAGTCAAAGCCACTCACTTTTATGTCCAAGTTTAGTTCCAAGTAGCGGGTTTATTGCTTTCTTCCCTCTACTTGGACATACGGAGGATGAGATGGCACTGACCGACAACGCACTCAAGGCGCTCAAGCCCAGAGACAAGACCTACACGGTCACCGACGATCGGGGGCTTCATGTGGAAGTCTTCCCGACCGGGGGCATCGTCTGGCGTTACCGCTACCGCCTGAATGGCAAGTACGAGAAGCTGACGCTGGGCAAATACCCCGCGCTGACTCTGAAGAATGCTCGCCTGAAACGGGATGAGGCGGCCCAGCAAGTAGCAATGGGCGAATCGCCAGCAAAGAAGAAACAGCAAGCCAAGGTGGCTGGTGCAGAAGACGCCACCGTGGCCAACTTCGCCGAACGCTTCTTCAAGGATATCCAGTCACGCGACCGCAAGGACGTGACCATGCCGCGCCGCTACCTAGAAAAGGACATCCTGCCCCACATCGGCAGCAAGCCGGTCCGGGACATTACCGCCGAGGACGTGCGCGGCGTCATCTGGCGCAAGAAAGAACAAGGCTTCGACGCCGCTGCTGGTCAGGTGCGTGGCCTGCTCAAGCGCATGTTCGACTACGCGCTGACCTGCGGGCTGGTACAGTCCAACCCGGTGATGGCCTTGCCGATGCGGCACGTCTACCGTTCAGTCGCTCGTGATCGGGCACTGACACCGGAAGAAATCAAGCTGTTCCTGCGCGCCATGCAGACCTCCAACATCCGCCGCCAGTTCAAGATCGCCTTCCAGTTGATCCTGATGACGCTGGTGCGCAAGTCCGAGCTGATGCTGGCGCAGTGGAAGGACGTGCATCTGGACGAAGGCGAATGGCACATCCCGGTTGAGAACTCCAAGACCGGCAAACCGCACATCGTCTACCTGTCCATCCAGGCGCAGACACTGTTCAAGGAACTCAAGCCGCTGGCCAGCAGCAGCGTCTGGGTGCTGCCAGGGCGTGGCACCCTGGCCAAGCCCTTCGCCAGCAACGCGCTGAACCAGGCACTGAAGGTGTCATTGCAGGGGCAGGAGATTCCCGCCTTCACCATCCATGACCTTCGGCGCACTGCTTCGACCTTGTTGCATGAGCAGGGCTGGCCTTCGGATGTGGTGGAAAAGGCGCTGAACCACACCATCGGCGGCGTGCGCGGCGTCTACAATCGGGCGGAGTACGCCGAGCAAAGGCGAGAGATGTTGCAGGCGTGGTCGGACTACATCGACGGGCTGGCGCCGTCGGGGAATTTGGTGATCGGTGCCGCTTCGGCTTAAGGGGGCCTTTTCCGGGTAGGGCCGTTGTCCCTTGGGCGCCATTCCCTTGCCTTCCCTTTGCGTTCTGATCCTTGCTGTCGGGGCAGTTATCAACCATTGGTTGACAACTGCCTTGGGAGCTCCGGTTAGCCATGCTTGCTGCGCAAGACTCTCATGGCCTGTTTTGCGCTCAGGAAATGGAGGTAATCAAACGATAGAATAGGGTATTTTCCATATTCAATGCCCTATTTAAAGGGTACAATTACCCCATTTACACAGCCTGGACTTGCCTTTCCATGCACTCGCTCACACCCGAGTACCTTGACGCGCTTCGCTTCGATGGCACCCAGGCCGCCACGTTGCGCACACTGGGCGAGTACCAGGGCAAGCAGCAGCTCTACGTAGCGCAGTCGCCCGAAGCCCTCAAAGGGCTACGCCAGATCGCGGTGGTGGAGTCCAACGAATCGTCCAACCGGCTGGAAGGCGTTGTCGTCGCACCCTCGCGGTTGAAGTCCCTGGTCATCCGCAACGCAACACCAAAGAACCGGTCGGAGCAGGAGATCGCCGGCTACCGTGATGCCCTGGCGCTGATCCACGAATCGGCCGCGCACATGCCCTTCAGCGAGGGCGTAGTGCTGCAACTGCACACCCTGCTGTACCGCTATATGCCGCAGGCGGGCGGGCGCTGGAAGGCTACCAATAACGACATCATCGAACGCCACCCTGACGGCACGTCGTGTCTGCGCTTCCCACCAGTGGCTGCGCACCTGACACCCATGGCCATGGCCGATCTGACTGGCCGCTACGCCACCGCCCTGGACCAGCACCTGGCCGACCCTCTGGTACTGGTGCCGCTGGCGATGCTCGACTTCCTGTGCATCCATCCCTTCCCTGACGGCAACGGCCGCATGTCCCGCTTGCTGACCTTGCTGCTGCTCTACCACTTCGACTATGCCGTGGGGCGCTATATCAGTCTCGAACGCATCTTCGAGGACACCAAGGAAGGTTATTACGAGACGCTGGAAGCCAGCTCTCAGGGCTGGCACCAAGGGCAGCATGACGTCAAACCCTGGCTCGACTACTTCTGGGGTGCCTTGCTACGGGCCTACCGTGAGTTCGAGGAGCGTGTCGGCACCATCGAGCGTGGCCGCGGCAGCAAAGGCGACCGGGTGAGGACGGAAGTTCTGGGGCGCACCCTGCCGTTTTCGATTTCCGAGATTGAAGAAGCCTGCCCGGGTGTGAGCCGGGACATGGTGCGGCTGGTGCTGCGAGCGATGAAATCAGAGGGGTTGATCGAATCGACCGGCAAGGGGCGGGGGGCGAAATGGAAGCGCATCACAGCAGGCACCTCCGGTAGTACAGCGGTTCTGGCGATTGGCCACAAGATGGATCAGTGAGGACTCTCCATGGATAACGTTTTCCAGTTCCGCGATCAGCTCATCGAACGATACGGCAGCTTTTCCCGCAGTTTTGTTCGCATCGCTGCGCCTGATATCCAGGCCGAGGTCGAGCATCAATATGCGCAAGGCCGCTACTGGCCTGAGCCGCTGGTACAGATCAACCCGAATTACCAACGCAAGGGCACGGTGCAGAACCTGGCGGCACAGGGGGTCTTG
The DNA here is from genome assembly GCF_002197815.1 of Pseudomonas oleovorans subsp. oleovorans. GTDB lineage: Bacteria > Pseudomonadota > Gammaproteobacteria > Pseudomonadales > Pseudomonadaceae > Aquipseudomonas > Aquipseudomonas oleovorans. The sequence goes on along the minus strand of NZ_NIUB01000003.1, from coordinate 191,530 downwards.
CATGCTGCCTGCGCAGAGATCTTCCAGGTCGGGAAGTCTGAAGGTTCGCCAGAACCCCTGCATCTTTACAAGCACCAGATGGAAGCCTTGGCCAAAGGCCAGGAACGCCAAAGCTATGTGGTCACGACCGGAACGGGGTCGGGGAAGTCCCTGTCCTTTTTCATCCCGATCATCGACCGCATTCTCAAGGCCAAGCAATCCGATGGCAAAGCACGTACCAGGGCCATTGTCATCTACCCGATGAATGCCCTGGCCAACAGTCAGCTGGAAGAACTCGACAAGTTTCTGCATGGCTATGCGCCAGAGCGTCGTCCCTTCACCGTCAAGCGCTACACCGGCCAGGAAAGCAAGGCGGAACGCAGCGCCATCGCGGATGACCCGCCCGATATCCTGCTCACCAACTTCATGATGCTGGAGTACATCCTGACCCGCTTCGACGAAGTGGATCGGCGTGTGGTGGAACACTGCGAGGGACTTGAGTTCCTGGTGCTGGATGAGTTGCATACCTATCGTGGCCGTCAAGGGGCGGACGTTGCCTTGCTGGTGCGGCGCCTGCGAGAGCGCTTGAAAGCCGAGCAACTGGTCTGCATCGGCACGTCGGCCACCATGTCCAGCACAGGTAGCCAAGCCGACCGCAACCGCGTGGTGGCCGATGTGGCCAGCAAACTTTTTGGCACCCAGATCAGCGAGCATGACGTCATCGGCGAGACCTTGGAGCGCGTCACCAACCCGCTCAAGGACGTCAACGCCATCCGCACAGAACTACTGGCGGCCGTTACGCGAAAGCAGGATATCTGGGCTGACTTCGATGCCTTTCGCAATGATCCGTTATCCATCTGGGTGGAATTGAACCTGGGTATCGAACTGCCTGCCGACGAGCCGCCAAGGCGCGCGAGACCCATGACGCTGGAAGAGGCAAGCCGCCGTCTCGCCGAAGACGCGGGCTGCCAGCCTGAAGCCGCTCGCACCGCCCTGCAGCGCTTTCTGGTGGCTGCCCATGATGTGCGCACGCCCCAGGGCAGGCCGCCTTTCGCGTTCAAGCTGCACCAGTTCATCAGTGGACCGGGCAAGGTGCTCACCACGTTGGAAGAGCGGGGTAAGCGCCATGTCACGCTCGATGCCCAGCGTTTCGCACCTGGGCGGCAACAAGAGAATGTGCTGCTTTACCCCACGCACTTCTGCCGCGATTGCGGCCAGGAGTACCTGCCTGTCTGGCACACGCAGCAACCGGTCAGCTTCAGCCCGCGTGAAATCGACGACATCGCGGCAGAAGACGACGCCAGCTATGGCTTTCTGTGCCCTTTGGTGCCCGGCCAGCAATACGGCGGCCTGCTCGAAGACCTGCCGGAAACCTGGATCGACCTCAGCCGTAGCGAGCCCAAAGTCAAGTCAGCCTACAAGAATGCCGTTCCCTATATGGTCACGGTCGATGCCAAAGGGCAATCGGGCTCGGGGACGGAGTTCTGGTTCATTCCGGGAAAGTTCCGCTTCTGCCTGAACTGCGGCACGACACACGAAGCCCACGGCAAGGATGCCAATCGCCTCTCCAGCCTGTCCGGCGAAGGCCGCTCCTCGGCCACGACCATGATTGCCCTGGCGGCCTTGCAGCAATTGTTCGCACTTTCCGAACCTGCGCCAGGGCAGCCTGACCCACGCAAGTTGCTTGGGTTTACCGACAACCGCCAGGATGCCGCCCTGCAGGCGGGGCATTTCAACGACTTCATTTTCCTGCTCACGCTGCGCGCCGGCTTGATCGGCGCACTACAGGGCAGCGGCGGCCAGCTCGATGAAGAACACTTGGCCGAAAGCGTATTCAAGGCCCTCGGCTTTCAAGGGGTCGATGAAGCCACCTTGGTGGAATATCTGCGCACCCCCAAACTCATGGGACTGGCCCGACAAGAAGCGCAACGCACATTGCGCTTCATCATCGCCTACCGGCTACTGCGTGATCTGCGGCGTGGCTGGCGCTTCAATAATCCGAATCTGGATCAACTCGGCCTGTTGCGGATTCGCTATCGAGACCTGGATGCCTTTTGCGCCGACGCCAGCATCTTTGCTGCAAACAGCACCTTGACCAAATTGACGGCAGTGCAACGGACAGTTCTGTTCGAATTACTGTTCGACACCTTGCGCCGCCATCTGTGCCTGGAAAGTCGTTACCTCGACCCGGTCGAGCAGGACAAGGCACGCACCAGCGCCCACACCTACCTGAATGAACGTTGGGCCTTCGCGCCCGACGAGAAACTCGATACCGGCCGCCATCTCATCCTCGGCAAGCGCCCGGAATACAAGGGCAAGCCGCGCACCGACCTGGTGACAGGTGGTCCACGTTCCCGACTGCTGCGGCAAATCAAGACAGACAAACTTTGGCGAGACAGCGCTTGCGCCAGCGAGGTCATTCAGTGGAAAGATGCTGAGTGGGTCGAGCTGATCGAATACATGCTCAAGGCAGCCGGCAACTATGGTTACGTGCAAAAACATGCCATTGATTCGCAGCTCGCAGGCTGGCGCCTGAACGCGGCTGCCCTGGACTGGTGCCTGATTGCCGATCAGCCGCAAACTGATAGCAATCGGATCAACCAGTATTTCCGCACCTTGTATCTCGGCATTGCCGACCTGCTGCGTCAGCCTTCGCATCCGCTGTTCGACTTCGAGGCCCAGGAACACACCGCCCAGGTGGATGCGCCACGCCGGCAACTGCTGGAGCAGCGTTTTCGCTACACCGAAAAAGACAGGCAGGACTGGGCGCAGAACCCGGCCCACGAAGCGCCGTTGGAACGTCTGCCGGTGATGTTCTGCTCCCCCACGATGGAGCTTGGCGTGGATATCTCCGCGCTCAACACCGTGTACCTGCGCAATGTGCCGCCGACCCCCGCCAACTACGCCCAGCGCAGCGGCCGTGCGGGTCGCTCGGGTCAGCAGGCGCTGGTCATCACCTATTGCGCGGCGCTCAGTCCGCATGACCAGTGGTTCTTCCACAATGCAGAGCAAATGGTGCATGGCGTCGTGCGCGCGCCAACCCTCGACCTGAGCAACCGCGATCTCATCGACAGCCATCTGCAAGCGGTCTGGCTGGCCAGCACCCAGGTGCCGCTGGACGACAGCATTGCGCCCATGCTGGATCTCGACCAACCTGGAAAACCACTGAAACAGCCCTTGCACGAAGCATTGCGGGCGCAGGCTGTCCAGCAGCGGGCCTTGGCCAGTGCCGACCGGGTCATCAACCAGCTTGAGGGCGAGCTTGAAGGCAGCGCCTGGTTCACGCCTGACTATGTGCGCCAGGTCATCGACAACGCGGCGCAAGCGTTCTCTGGGGCGCTGGAGCGCTGGCGCGTGCTGTTCGATGCCACCCGCCAACAGATGGATATGGCTGATCGCATCGTCAAGAGCCATACCGCCTCGCACACTGAACGCCAGAATGCCCAGCGCCGTTACGGCGACGCCGCGCGCCAGTACGCCGTGTTGCTCAAGTCCGGCAACGGCCAGAACAACGACTTCTACACCTATCGCTACTTGGCCAGCCAGGGCTTCCTGCCCGGCTACAACTTCCCGCGCCTGCCGCTGATGGCCTGGATTCCTGCCCGTGGAGGTCAGACGGTCAACGGCAAGGATGACGAAGGCAGCATGGTCAGCCGGCCGCGCTTCCTGGCCCTGTCCGAATTCGGCCCCCGCAGCCTCATTTATCACCAGGGCCGCATGTACCGCGTGGTGCGAGCCAAACTCAATGTAGGCAATACAGACCACATTTCCGGCAACAGCCAGTTGGCCACCATTGCCTCGTTGGTGTGCAGCCAGTGCGGCTACGGCCATCTCGGCGAGCCGGGCGGCGAACAGCCGCTGGTCAATCGCTGCGAGAACTGCGACGCCTTGCTCACCGAGCACGATTGGGTGCGCGAGCTCTACCGCATCGAAACCGTGGAGACCGTGGCCACCGAGCGCATCTCCATCAACGACGAGGAGCGCCAGCGTCAAGGCTTCGAGCTGCAAACCACTTACCGCTTCCTGCCCGGCCCCGATGGCCGTATCCAGCAGCAGAAGGCCACGATCCAACAAGGCGAGGACGTGCTGGGCGAGCTCACCTACGCGCCCGCTGCGCAAATCTGGCGCATCAACCGCGGCTGGCGCAGGCGCAAGGACAAGGAGCAACTGGGCTTCTACATCAACCCCATCACGGGCACCTGGAGCAAGCAGGATGCACCGGATGCGGAAGACGACCAGGGCGGCGACGATGCCTTGCTGGAAAAGGTGCCCAACCAACGCATCGTTCCCTTTGTGGAAGATCATCGCAATCTGCTGATCTTCGCTCCCGTACATGCCTTGCCTCTGGAGGCCATGGCCACTTTGCAGGCCGCGCTCAAGCGCGGTATCGAAATGACCTTCCAGATCGAGGAATCCGAACTGGTGGTCGAGCCACTGCCGAAGTCTGACGAGCGCCGCGCCTTGCTGTTCTACGAAGCGGCGGAAGGCGGTGCGGGTGTGCTCACACGCCTGGCAAACCATCGCGACGACCTTGCACTCGTCGCCAGCAATGCCCTGCAACTGATTCACCATCGCAAACCGCAGAGTGGCATTTGGACGCTGGACGATCTGCCGTCGCTGGAGCAGACCGATGAACTGGGCAATCATCAATGCGAGGCCGGCTGTTACCAATGCCTGCTCTCCTACTTCAACCAGCCGGATCACGAACACATCAACCGCCGCAATGCGGATGCGCTGAAACTGTTGGTCGCGCTGGCCAATGCTCAGGTGCAGCCCGTAACGAATAGCCCGGCCACCGTTGCCGCAACGACTTCAGAAGACGAGCTGCTCGACATCTGGCTGTCCGAACTCCGCCAGGCCGGGGCTAGACAACCTGATGCGGTCAATGTACCCGTCAACAATGGCGCGGCCATCGCCGCAGCCCAGTACAAGGCATCCCGTGCTCTGGTGTTTCTGTCCGCGGTGGATGAGCAGACCGCCAGCGTATTGCAGGACAAAGGCTGGCAGGTGCTCGATTTCTCGGACGCTTCACGCTGGCCACAACAATTCGCCGCGCACGCCGATGTGTTCGGTTCCAAGGAATAAAGGCGCATGACGATCCTCGAACACGACTTTCTACCCGGCAACCTGGTGCGCGCCCGAGGCCGCGAATGGGTGGTGCAGAGCGACTCCCGCCGCGACTGGTTGCGCCTGCGTCCATTGAGCGGCGCCGATGACGAAAGCATCGCCCTGATCCCCGAGTTGGAACTGCATCCCGTCGAACCTGCCACCTTCGACTGGCCCGATCCCGCACGCGCCGGCAACCACGCCGCCGCGCTGTTGCTACGCGATGCCTTGCGCCTCACCCTGCGCGCCGGCGCTGGGCCGTTCCGCTCCTTCGGCAACATCGCTGTCGAGCCGCGCGGCTACCAGCTTGTGCCGCTGCTGATGGCCTTGCGCCTGTCCACGGTGCGCCTGCTGATCGCCGATGACGTGGGCATCGGCAAGACCATCGAAGCCGGTCTGATCGCCCGCGAACTGATGGACCGTGGCGAAATCGCCCGCCTGGCCATCCTCTGCCCGCCACACCTGGTCGAACAATGGCAACGTGAGCTGGAGGCCCGTTTCAACCTGCATGCCATCGCGTTGACCTCGGCATCCGCATCGCGCATCGAACGCGACCTTCCGCATGGTGCGCGCCTGTTCGACCATCATCCCGTGGTGGTCGTCAGCCTGGACTACATCAAGAGCGAACGCCACCGCGAACAGTTTCTCGCCACCGCCCCCGAGTGCATCATCGTTGACGAGGCCCACACCTGCGCCAGCAGCGGCGCGGGCAAGCAATTGCGCTTCGAGTTGCTGCAACGCCTTGCCCGTGACGCGCAGCGACACCTGATTCTGCTGACCGCCACCCCTCACTCCGGTGACGAAACCGCCTTCTACAACTTGCTGTCGCTGCTCGATCCACGCTTTGCCGCCTTGCAAGGCCGCATGACAGCCTCCGACCCGCTGCGTCAGGAACTGGCGCGCCACTTCGTCCAGCGCCGTCGCAAGGACATCGTTGAATGGCAGGCCGAGACCCATGACGGACGAGGTTTTCCCCGCCGCATGAAAACCGAGCTGACCTACCAGCTCAGCGGCGAATGGGGCGCGTTCTTCGACGCCGTGCAGGATTACTGCCGCGAACTGGCTGAAACCATTGAGCAGCAAGAACAGCAAGGCGGCGCGCGCCTCATCTGGTACGCCACCCTGGCATTGTTGCGCTGCGTGGCATCGTCGCCCGCGGCCGCCGTCAAGGCCCTGACCACGAGGCTGGAAGGAACCCTGCCTGACGACGCCCTCCTCAGTGATGAACGCTTGCACGATGGCGAGGCCGATGATCTTTCCGGCAGTGATCTGGAGCCGCCCGCCCAGGTGCAGGATGCCGCGCCGCGCCTGCAAGCCCTGATCGCCGACGCGCAACGTCTTTCCGGCAAGGCCGGTGATCCCAAGCTGGCCGCGCTCATCCGGCATATTGACCTTCTTGTGAAGGATGGCTACCACCCGGTGGTGTTCTGCCGCTACATCGCCACCGCCCATTACGTGGCCGAACACATCAAGGCCGCTTTTCCGAAGGCCACCGTCGATGCCGTCACCGGCGAACTCACCCCCGAAGAACGCCGCGAGCGCGTGGACGACATGGAGGATGCCGAGCAACGCATCCTGGTCGCCACCGACTGCCTCTCCGAAGGCATCAACCTGCAACATCTGTTCACCGCTGTTGTTCACTACGATCTGGCCTGGAACCCCACTCGCCACGAACAGCGCGAAGGCCGCGTCGATCGTTTCGGTCAGCAAGCCGATGAAGTGCGCTGCACCATGCTCTACGGGCAGGACAACCCGGTGGATGGCTTCGTGCTCAACGTCATCCTGCGCAAAGGCGAGGCCATCCAGAAGGAACTCGGCGTGCTGGTGCCTCTGCCCGAGGACGAAGCCCGCATCAACCAGGCGCTGGTCAAAGCCGCGCTGATGAAACGCAGTGACAGCCGCGCCGCATCGCCCCAGGCGGCGTTCGACTTTGGCGAACCCGAACAGTTGCTGGCCCCGCTGCAAGCGCAATGGCAAGACGCCCTGGAAAAGGCCAAGGCCAACCGCACCGTCTTTGCCCAGCGCCGCATCAAGCCCGACGAAGTGCTGCCCGAATGGCACAAGCAGCAGCAGGCCCTGGGCACCCAGACTGACGTGCAGCGCTTCCTGCAAAGCGCCAGCGTGCGCTTGGGGTCGCCACTGGAAATCGGCCGCAAGCAAACCGCCCGTTTCCTGCCGCAACACCTGCCCGAAGCCCTGCGCCAACGCTTGGCCGACGAAGGCATAGACAGACCCCAGGTGATCGACTTCAGCGAACTGCACCGCAGCCATCCGCTGGTCGGCTTGCTGGCCCAACACCTGCTGGAAGACGCACTCGGCGGCGAACGTCCACTGGCCGCCCGTTGCGCCGCCACGCTGACCAATGACGTGGAAGTCGTCACCACCCTCTACCTGCTGCGCCTGCGCCACCAGCTCAGCTACGTGCGCCGCCGCGAGCCGTTCCAGATGATGGCCGAGGAAACCGTGGCCCTGGCCGTGCAAGGCCGCAACACGCCGCAATGGCTGGCCAATGACAGTGCCAGCCGTCTGCTCGAATGCACCCCCAGCGGCAACTTGCCGCCCGAGGCCGTGCAGCGTGAAGTGCGCGCCGCGCTGGATTATCTGGCTGCTCATCCACAGCAGTTGCAGGCACTGGCCGAGCAACGCGCCGCAGCGCTGCTGGCCGACCATCAGCGCGTGCGCGAAGCCGCCCGGGACATTGGCCAGTACAGCGTCAGCCCCTGCCTGCCCGTGGATGTGATGGGTGTGTACGTATTGCTGCCGGACGCTCTCTGATGATGCACGAGCCGCCCATGACAGAGACCGAAACCACCGAGCTCAAAAAGTCTCTGGCCGAACTGAAACAGGGGCTGGTTTCGCTGACCGCCATGCTCAACAAGCACGGCCAGGGCGAACTGTGGTTCGGCATTGCGCCAAACGGTAAAGCCGTGGGGCTGGAGATCAACGAAAAAACCCTGCGTGATGTCTCCCAGGCCATTGCCGCGCATATCGAACCCGCTATCTATCCACAAATCACCCAGCAGCTCATTGAGGGTAAGCATTGCCTGCAAATCAAGGCCGAGGGCTGGCAGCAGCCTTATCTGGCCTATGGCCGTGCCTACATGCGGGTGGCCGATGAAGATAAAAAACTCAGTGCCAGCGAACTGAAAAACCTCATCCTGCAAAGCAACCAGGATGCGCTGCGCTGGGAAAACGAACCCAGCGGCCTGGCGCTGGAACAATTGAACCCCGAAAAAATCAGCCGCTTCCTTGCACGCGCCGGCCTGCCGCCAGACAGCGTCGCCAACGCCCTGGAAAAGCTCGACCTGTTGCGCCAGGGTGCGCCCATCAACGCCGCCAAACTGTTTTTTGCCCACCAGCCCATCCAGTTGCGCTGCGCGGTATTTGCCACCACCACCAGCTCCACCATCATCGACCGTCATGATTTCGACGGCGATATCCTCGAACTGATCGAAGAAGCCGAAAAATACGCCCTCAAAAACATCCACATCGGCATGCGGCTGGAAGGCTTGCGCCGCGTGGACGTGCCAGAAATCCCCCTCAAGGCCATCCGCGAAGCGCTGGTCAACGCCTTTTGCCACCGCGACTGGCGCGACCCCGACTTTGTGCAGGTTGCCGTGTTCAAGGATCGCCTGGAAATCCGCAGCCCCGGCAGCCTCTACGGCAACCTGACCTTTGACGAGATACGCCAGGGCAACGTCTCCCGCCGCCGCAACCCGAAAATCGCAGAGCTGCTGCGCCGCATTCATCTGGTGGAAGCCTGGGGCCGAGGGGTGCCGTTGATTCTGGAAAACGCCCCGGATGCCAGCTTCATCGAAATCGGCGGGCTGTTCATTACCCGCTTCAAGCGGCCATCGGCGCTGGAGGTTGGTGCAGAAACCAGTACAGAAACCGTTGATACTAGTAGAGAAACCAGTACAGAAACTCTGAAAACTAGCAGAGAAAACGCCAAGACTGGTAGAGAAACCAGTACAGAAACTGCCCCTTCCGATGCACTGGCAGGGCTTTCAACAGCGCAAAAAATCCTGCACCACCTGCAATTGACACCGGCCAGCACCGCCAAAGACCTTGCCCAAAAAATCGGCATCACGGAAAAGGGCGTTCGCTATCACCTGGAGCAACTGAAGAAACAGGGCAGGCTGCGCCACGTTGGCCCGACCAAGGCTGGCCATTGGGAAATTCTGGGGGAGACCAAATCATGAAACGCATCCGCAAAACCCAGGCCACGCTCAACCTGCCCACCCTCAAGCTCGAAGGTGGCCTGTTCCTGCCCGACCAACTGGAAAAAGCCGCTCAGGGCCGCGCCAGTGCCCAGAGCGAGGCCGACTACGGCACCCCCAAAGGCGTCAAGCTCAAGGACGAATACAGCCGCGCTTTCCAGATCGCCTGCGCCCAATGGCAGCACTTTGCCGCGCAGATGGAACGCGCCGACGTCGATGCCGCGCAGCTCACCACCGCTTTCGTCCACGAACTGTTGCGCGACGCCTTTGGCTACACCACCTTGCAAGCCACGGCAGCACAGCCAGTGGGCGAACTGAGCTACCCGGTCAGCCTGATGGCAGGCAGCTTGCCTGTCCTGGTGGCACCACACACCCTGGGCCTGGACGAGGCCGACGCACGATTTGCCGTGCAGGGCGGCGGCAACCGCAGGAAAGCCCCGTTCCAGGCCATGCAGGAACTGCTCAACGCCAGCGAACCGCTGCAATGGGGCATCGTCAGCAACGGCAAGCAACTGCGCCTGCTGCGCGACGCGGCCAGCCTTACCCGCCCCAGCTTTCTCGAAGTCGATCTGGCCGACCTTCTGGGTGGCCAGCGTTATGCCGAATTCGCCAACGTTTGGCGTCTACTGCATGCCAGTCGCGCATTCCGCCTCGGCCAGGGCGCTATGGCGTGCATCTGGGAACAATGGCGCAGCGAAGGCCAGCAGGAAGGCACCCGCGTACGCGATGGCCTGCGCGATGGCGTCGAGCAGGCGCTGCTGACCTTCGGTCAGGGCTTCCTGCAACACCCCGACAACCACGCCCTGCGCACCGCCCTGCATGACGGCACACTCAGCAAGGACGCCTTTTTCCAACAACTGCTGCGCCTGGTCTACCGGCTCATCTTCGTCTTCACCGTGGAAGAGCGCGGCCTGCTGCATCCGCAGGACGATAGCGCCGAAGCACAAACCGCCCGCCGCGCCTATGCCGAAGGCTATGCCCTGGCCCGCCTGCGCGAGCTGTGCCTCAAACGCCGTGCCCGCACCCGGCACGACGACCAGTGGCAGGCCATCCGCATCGTCTTCCGTGGCCTGGCACAAGGCGAGCCGCGTCTGGCCTTGCCCGCCCTGGGCGGCCTGTTCGCTCCCGCGCAATGCCCAGATCTGGATGCCGCCAGCCTGGACAACGCCCACCTGCTGGCCGCCCTGCAGCACCTGCGCTGGGCCAAGCCGACCGGCGCGCAAAGCCTGGTGCCGGTGGACTACCGCAACATGGGCCCGGAAGAGCTGGGCAGTGTCTACGAAAGCCTGCTGGAACTGGTGCCCGCCATCGACCTGCCCGCCCGCACCTTCGGCTTCGTCGGCCGCACCGAGGAAGGCAGCACCGCCGGCAACGCCCGCAAGCTCACCGGCAGCTACTACACCCCCGACAGCCTGGTGCAGGAGCTGATCAGGAGCGCGCTCGACCCCGTCATCGAACAGCGTCTGGCAGCCAACCCGGCCAACCCCACCGAGGCGCTACTGGCCATCCGCGTCATCGACCCGGCCTGTGGCAGTGGCCACTTCCTGCTCGCCGCCGCTCGCCGGCTGGCGGAAAAACTGGCCCAGTTGCGCAGCCTGGAAGGTGGGCAGGAAGGCGCCATCCAGCCGCAGGACTACCGCCATGCCCTGCGCGAAGTGGTGGCCCGCTGCATCTACGGGGTGGACCGCAACCCCATGGCCATCGAACTGGCGCGCATGGCGCTGTGGCTGGAAGGCTACGAGGAAGGCCGCCCGCTGGGCTTTCTCGACCACCACCTGCAAGTGGGCGACGCCCTGCTGGGTCTGACCGACCTGAACGTGCTCGAGCAAGGTATCGCCAAGGATGCCTTCAAGCCCTTGAGCGGCGACGACAAGGACGCCTGCAAGGTACTGGCCAAGGCCAACGCCGCCGGTCTCAAGCAGATTGCCAGGGACCTGCAAGGCAAGCAGATGCTGCTGAGCGTGGACAACTGCAGCGGCCTCGATGCCCTGCGCGCCATCGAAACCCTGCCCGCCGACACCCCGGAGCAGGTGGCCGCCAAGGAACAGGCCTGGCGCCGCTTTCTGGAAGACTCCGCCCACAGCCCGCTCGCCCACGCCGCCGATGCGCTGGTGGGCGCCTACCTGCTGCCCAAGACGGAGGACACGGCAGAAACCGTGCCCACCAGCATCACCCTGCATGCGCTGCTGACCGACCCGCAACGCGCCCAGACCGAGCACGCCGCGCCCATCGCCGCCGCACGCGCGGCCTGCGAACAGGCGCGCGTGTTCCACTGGCCGCTGGCCTTCCCGCAGGTGTTTGCGCAGGGCGGCTTCGACTGTGTGCTGGGCAATCCGCCGTGGGAGGTGTCGCAGATGGGCGAGGAGGAATTCTTCGCCACGCGAGCACAGCACATTGCAGAACTGGCGGGCGATGCGCGCAAACAAGCCATTGCTGCACTGCCTGAAACCGATCCGCGTTTGTGGGATGAGTTTGTCAAAGAAAGCCAACGGATTGCGGCCGCCAACAACTTCTATCGGGAATCGGGACGCTTTCCGCTGACGGCTGTTGGCAAGCTCAACACCTATCCCTTGTTTGCCGAAACCATCCTGCAAATCCATGCCGACAGTGGCCGCGCCGGCTTCGTCGTGCCCACCGGCATCGCCACCGACGACAGCACCAAAGCCTACTTCGGGCACATCACCCAGAACCGGCGGCTGGTCAGCCTGTACGACATCGAGAACCGCGAAAAGCTGTTCCCCGCCGTCGATAGCCGCATGAAGTTCTGCCTGCTCACCCTGGGCGCAGCGGACCAGGCCGAATTCGTCTGCTTCGCCACCCAGGTCAGCCAACTGGCCGACCCGCGCCGTCGCTTCACCCTCACGCCCGACGAATTCCGTCTCATCAACCCCAACACGCTCACCTGCCCGGTGTTCCGCAGCGAGCGCGACGCGGAACTGACCAAGAAGCTCTACCGCGCCGCCCCGGTGCTGATGCGCGATGCCGTGATCGCAGGCGAGGGCAAGCAGGCCAAGGTGGTGGAACCCGCGCAAAACCCGTGGGGCATTACGTTCTCGCAAGGTCTATTCAACATGACCAGCGCAAGCCACCTGTTCAAGGACGAGCCAGCTGCCGATCGCCTGCCGCTGTACGAGGCCAAACTGATCCACCAGTTCGACCACCGCTGGGCCACCTACACACCGGACGGCAACAGCCGTGATGTCACGCCGGCGGAAAAGGCCGACCCGGCTTTCACCGTCACCCCGCGCTACTGGGTGCAAGCCCGCGAAGTCTGGCTGCGCGTCGCCCGCCTGCCCGAAGGCTTGATGAAGGCCCTCAAGGACGGCAACCCCCAGGCCACCGTGCTGTGTGTCACCCAGTTGCTGTTCGGGCGCTACCTGGCCGAACAACGCCAGACCCATCCCGGCCTGCGCCTTTACCCGGCCTGGCAAGGTTTCGTCAAACAGCATCCGTATGCGCAACAGGTCTCGCCGTGGTCCTTGGGGCTATGTGGCAATAACCCCACCGTGCTGCAACCACTCAATGACGACTACTTGCCCGGTGCGCCCGAACCGGAAGTGGTGCGCTACACAGAAGGGGCACGCAACGCCACCGGCTGGATTGCCATTGATCCGCAGATTGAAGAAGCCATGCTGAGATTGGCTGCTGATTACTGCCATCTACCCGCACCGGATGAGCCATTGGCAGACGAGCAGGCCGTGCTCGCCCTCGCCGAACGCTGGTTGCAGGCCGCCTGCCCACAGTGGCTGATGGGTTGGCGCGATATCACCAATGCGACCAATGAGCGGACGGTGATTGCGTCGGCGGTGCCGTTGGTGGGGGTGGGCCATACCATGCCGTTGTTCACCACGACCGCAAATGCTCAATTGGCGGCCTGCCTGCTGGGCAATCTGTGCTCACTGGTGCTTGATTACTGCGCTCGCGTGAAGGTGGGCGGTACACACCTGACGTATGGCTACTTGAAGCAGTTTCCTATCCTGCCACCCGAACACTACACCGAGGCTGACCTCGACTTCATCGTCCCGCGTGTGCTGGAGCTGACCTACACAGCCTGGGATCTGCAACCCTGGGCCGAGGAGTTGATAGGTGGATGGAAAACGGAAAATGGCGATTGGAAGCTTGGTACTCCCGACGCCATCCGTCGCTCGCCGCTGGTCCCATTCCCCTGTGATCCAGACCGTCGCGCCTATCTCCGTGGTCAATTAGATCAGTACTACGCCAAACTCTACGGCCTCACCGAGGAGGAACTACGCTATATCCTCGATCCCACCGACGTCATGGGCGAAGACTACCCCAGTGAAACCTTCCGCGTTCTCAAGGAAAAAGAAATTCGTGAGTATGGCGAATACCGCACGCGACGGCTGGTGCTGGAGGCTTGGGAGCGCTTGGAACAAGCACCCCCGGCCATCATTCCGCAAGCCCAACCTGCTCGCCCGAGCACGCCATTCCGTACCTATGCAGCGGGCTACACACCCGCTACCGAAGCTGAAGACTGGCTCGCGGGTTTAGTCTGCGACATTCTCCTTCAGACAGGTACTTGCGATGATGTTCGCCTGCGCCAGATTCTGCTGACAGACTTGCCGGAGCATATTCCGCACAGGGAGCTTCTGAGTGAGTGGCTGAAGCCGATCAAGAACGAGCGGTGGTCACATATCTGTGCCTGGCTGCGCAGCCTGTTGGGGGTGCCGACCACAGAACCTCTGTCTATCCGTGATGCGAAAGGTCTGGCACAGGTGCTGGGCGACAGTCGTACGGCATCGCTTGCCAGCGCCTTGATTGAGGCAAGGAAACAACAGGAGTTGGCTTTGGAGCAGGCATTGGCCGCACCAGAAACGCCCATGCAAACGGAAGGTCTGCAAAAAAGGGGATAAGGGATGAACGCTGTCGGTATGCCAGAACCATTTTCTACAAAGCCTCGCCTATGGGTAGAGACGTTGTGGCTGCTGGAGTCACTGACAGCGGATGAACCCTTGCGCGAAATACCGCTGCACCGCGGCCTCAACCTGATCGTATCGCCACCAGGAAAAGGCAGCTCTGGGCATGGCGTGGGAAAAACCGCTTTTTGCCAATTGCTGCGGTTCGCACTGGATGACCCCCTCTGGTCCGAGGGGTCAGCCTTGCGCGATGAACTGCTGCAAAGCGAGGATTTGAAGGAGGGGGCTGTTGCCGCCCGTGTGCATATTGGCGGGGAAGTATGGACAGTCTTGAAGCCGTGGCGACACCAGAAGATGTACCGCGCTTCCCGTCATGCGGATTGGCGGCAGCTGGCCGCAGGTAACGCTGAGAACGAATACCACGCTTACCAGAATGCACTGCGACAGCATTTTGTCGAAACCTTGCCGGTTCAGGAGTTGCCTGGCTCCGGGCAGCCTATTGAATGGCACCACATTCTGGCCTGGTGCTCCCGTGACCAGAACGCCCGATACCAGCATTACTTCCAATGGCGTGCGGAAGGTGTCCGGTTCAGTTTGCCGGCGAAGTCGCCATTGGCTCTCATACAGATCGTATTAGGTATGCTGCACGACGCCACGACGCTGCGTGATCTGGATAGCGCAGCAAAAGCGGTAGAAACCCATAAGGCGAGACTGGAGCAACTGCGAGAGGAACCTACGCGTTTGCTGAACCATGTGCGCCGGCAATTGGCCAACCGCCTTGAAGCGCCAATCAATACACCCTTCCGGCAGGAAGGATTGATCGAGCATCCCAACTTGATTGGTATCGCCAGGCAACGCCACGAAGCCTATCAGCAGGAACTGCGATCAATCGAGGAAGAGCGAAAGGCACTTGTACACGAACGCCAGTCCTTGCTGGAAAAGCGTGCCCCGCTGAAAGGCAATCTAGACGTCATTGCCAATGAAATAGCCCAGGTAGAAGCGTTGATTGCTGGCGATATCGAGCGGTTAGAGGCGTTGCAAAACGAAGCAGCATCACTGCAAAAGAATCTCTCCAAGCATTGCGACGCAGGAAATCGCCTGCTCAAGGAGTGTCACTATGTTACTCAGCGCATCGAACTGGTTCAGATTGACCGAAAGCAGCGCACCTTGAGTTATCAGCAAAACAAAGAATCCCTTGAGCGCAGTCTGGTTGCGCTGCGCCGCCGCCGGAATGGGCTGATTGACGAGATGGCACCGCTGGATAAAGCACTTGCCGCTATTGATGGAAGAAGTGCTGATATGGACCAGAGGTACGCCCAAGCAATGGTGGCTGATCAGCTGCTCACGGAGGCTATCGAGAGCTACGAATATTATGAAAGCCTTGCCTCTGGAAAGTCACAATCAACCGAAATGGATGCGTTACAACGCAAGCTGGATGAACATCGGCGTCGTTGCAATCAGTTGAAGCTACAGCTCGAACAACAGCGCCAGATGGTAGCGGGGCGCCGCCAGGCAATCAGCGACGCCATGATGGCTGTTGCCAGATCACTGCCTTCCTTCACGTGGGGCGTTTTCAACGATCAAGAAGAACACCGCAATCACCCCTTTCGAATGGGGCCGAGACACTCGACCACCTACAAAGTTCTGGAGATTCTCGCAGGTGATGTGGCCTGCTTGCTCGATAGCACTCAGGAGCAAAGCTTCCATCCCGGGTTTCTATTGCACGATTCTCCCCGCGAAGCGGAGATGAGCGAAGACATACTCTGGGCCCTGCTCGAACATGTCGCAAAAAAAGGTGGAGACTCGTTGCAATACATCGTTACCACTTCAACTGAACCACCTGAATCACTCCAGATTTATGAGCGGCACAGGCTCTCAACAGAGAGCGTGGACGGACTTCTTTTCCGTAAGCGCTTGGGTGCCGAACAGGCAACGATGGCATGAACCCACTGCAACGCACCCTCATCGAAAAAGCCGGCCACGACAATGGCTTCGAGCACGTGCTATCTCCGGCAGGCGATGCGGTGACACTGGCTTCGGCCCGTCATCGCAGCCAGGCGGTAGTGACGGCATCGGCCGATGGCTTCGGCTTGCGCCTTCAACCGGCTACGCCCGCGCTGCTGCCGGAACTGTTGCGTAGTTTCCAACCGCGGGCCGGAGCTGATGACGTGTTTTGTGTGCCGACCCTGCCCGATTTGGCGGCTCTCCTGCGTCGCACGGCCAGTTTGTCGCAGGCCTTGCCGAATCAGGCCGTGCGCGACTACCACACGGCCGTCGCGCAGGCTGTGGAGGCACTGCCTGTCGAGAACCGGGGCACGGAAGTCGAACGCCTGGTGCGCCAGCGCGTGGGGCAGGCGCGTTACCGCGATGCCTTGCTGACCTACTGGGGGGGGTGCCTGCGCGGTGACCGGCGTCACCGTGACCGAGGCACTGCGCGCTAGCCATGCCAAACCCTGGGCCGAATGCGCCGACGACGCCGAGCGGCTGGATGCCTTCAACGGCTTTCTGCTGGTGGCCAATCTCGATGCGCTGTTCGACCGCTTTCTGATCAGCTTCGACGATACCGGACATTTGCTGACCAGCGCCCGCCTGTCCCAAAGCGATCTGCCTGGGCTTGGCATTCATTCGGGAATGACGTTGCGCTGGCTGACCAGGGAGCACCGGCATTATTTACAGTGGCACCGCGAGCGCTTCCTGCTCGGTGCCTGATCGAAGGAAAAACATGGCCAAGGCCGAAGCAAGCGTCGAAGAGCTGGTATCAATGATCGAGCGGGGCGAACTGCGCTTGCCAGAGATGCAGCGCCAGTATGTGTGGCGCTCCACGCGAGTGCGCGATCTGCTGGATTCGCTGTACCGCGGCTACCCATCGGGCGCAATCCTGCTTTGGGAAACGGATGAAGCTGTGCCGCTGCAGGATTTCGCGGTCAGCCAGAGCACGAATCCTTACCAGAGCACGCGGCTTCTGCTGGATGGTCAGCAGCGTCTGACATCGCTCTCTGCCGTCATTCGCGGCGAGCCAGTATCGGTACGCGGCCGTCGTCGGCCGATCGACTTGCTGTTCAACTTGGAACATCCCGACCAGTTGGCGGTCGTGACCGAAGTGGAAGAGAACGGCGACGACGAGGACGATGTTGACGACGATAGCGAACTGATTGGCGATGAGACGGACTCGACCGAGGACGAACTGCTCAAGCGCTTCAACAAGATGACTTTCGTGGTGGCCACGAGGAAGCTGGAGCAGTTGCCGCATTGGGTGAAAGTGTCGGAAGTGTTCAAGACCGACAACGATGCGCCGTTCCTCAAACGTGCGGGCATCAGTGGTTTTGACGATCCTCGTTATGAGAAGTACAGCCAGCGCCTGGCCCGGCTACGTGGCATCCGCAAGTACGTTTATCGGATGGATGTACTGGAACGGACGCTTTCCTACGATGAGGTCACGGAAATCTTCGTCCGGGTCAATTCACTGGGAGCCAAGCTGCGCAGTTCCGACTTGGCTCTGGCGCAGATCACCGCCAAGTGGCGGCACTCGCTGCAGACGTTCCAGGATTTTCAGAAGGCCTGTGCCAAGACGGGCTTTGACCTCGATCTCGGTTTGCACCTGAAGAACCTGATGGCGTTTGCCACCGGTCAATCGCGTTTCCAGATCGTGGGTAGCCTGAGTGTGGAGAAGCTGCAGAAGGCGTGGAAAGAAGCCTGCGAGGGCATGGAATTCGCGCTCAACTTCCTGCGTAGCAATCTGGGCATCGATAGCCCGGCGCTGCTGTCGTCGCCCTTCCTGCTGGTGGTGCTGGCGTATTTCGGACACAACCGCAACTATGCGCTGAGCAACAATGAGGCCCGCCAACTGCGCTATTGGGCGCTGATGGCCAATGCCAAAGGCCGCTTCTCCCGAGGCTCCAGCGAAACCATTCTGGATCAGGATTTGGCAAGTATTCGTCAGGGCGGAGCGGTGAGCGAGCTGATTGACCGGCTGCGCCTGCAGTTCGGCCGCCTGGACATTACCGCGGAGGAGCTAGAAGGCCGCAACCAGCGCAGCGCGCTGTTCAAGACCATGTTCCTGGCTTTCCGCGCTGCCGGTGCGAAAGATTGGCGCAGCCATCTGGCCATTGCTCTGGATCATTCGGGCGCCCAGCATCGCTTGCAGTTCCATCACATCTTTCCCAAAGCCGTATTGAAGACCAGCTTCACTGCCCGCGAGGCGGATGACATCGCCAATCTGGCCTTCATCGGCGGCAAGACGAATCGCGCGATCAGCGACAAGGCCCCGGCGGTTTACCTGCCCCCGCTGGTGGACCAGCTTGGCGAGCCAGCGTTCGCAGCACAGTGCATCCCGGTCGAGGCATCGCTGCTGGAAGTGGAAAGCTACAAGGCTTTCTTGCTTGAGCGACGCAAGAGGATTGCAACGGCGCTGAATACGTTTGTTGGGCCTGCAGATTGAGCCGGTGGACGGCTGTGTATATAGGCCAGGGGGCTCATACTGCCTGACCTAGCTACCGAGGTAGATGGCAGTGATTTGAACGCGCTCGTGTCCCACCTCACGGCTGATGGTTTGGCGAGCACGGCTGTCTTCCATACGTTGTGTTGGGCTTAATGCCCTGACTGAAGGCCCACCCGCCGCCGGTGCCTTCCATCCCGTCAGCACCTCATACCGCATCTGCGCGTACCGATGCCGCAGTCCGTGCATGTTGCTCAACCCTGCCGCCTTGCATTGCCCGTCGTAGACGTGCCGCTGCTGGATGTAGGTCTTGTTCGCAGGGATCAGCGAGCCCAACCCTGTCAGCCGGTGTGCTTCGTCCAGCACCGTCCGCTGCTCCGGTGTCGTGATCGGTACCGTCCGGTCGCGCCCGCCCTTGGCCCATGAGCCTTTGATGGCGATGTGATCGCCACGGTCGGCATAGCGGGGCTGGAACTTGATGGATTCCTCTCGCCGCAGACCGAAGGCCGCTTGCAGACGCAGGCTCATGCGAACGTGTGGATCGGTGATCCTGTCCAGTCCGTCGCCCAGTTCCTTGGCCTTGCTTTCGCCGGTCACATAGCGCCGCTCGGGAATGCCCAGCTTGGTGTTGTCCGCTGGCAGGATGCCTGCCTTGCCGACCTTCTCGGCCCACCAGCGCAGGTGAGCCATGCGGTTCTTCAGTGTGCCGGCCGACAGGCCTTCGGCTTGCCAGCGCTGCAACAGGGCTTCGACGTGCTTGCCCTTGAGCGAGGTCGCCCGCATCTGGCGGAAGCCTGCTTCGCGCAGTTGGCGTGCGGCCAGGCTCAGTGAGCGCTGCCGGTCGGCCTGGGTGGCGTGGCTGCCGTCGCGGTTGCGCTGGCAAAGCTGGCGCAGGGTGTAGGTCAGGTCGTCCATTGCGATGTTGTTTCGTCGGTTGTCGGGGCTGAGAAGCGAACGGTCAGTGTTTTTGCCAACTCGCCAAGGCGAGATCCCCGAAGGGCAAGGGCCAGGTGCTCAGTTCACCTGTGGCCTCGAATGAGGCGTCCGCCTTGCTTCCTGTGGGAAGGCCGGGCGGAAGAGTTGCAAGGGACGACAACGCGATGTGCTGGGATAGGTACCTCCTGTGGAGTGGTGGAAACGAGCTGACAGACCGCGCGAGGTCGGGCGACCCGCGACGAGTGGCTGGAGCGCCGGATGTGTATTGCGACGATGGCGGGACGAACCACGCCGAGGATGAGGAAGGCTCTGCCCATCGGTAGGGCGGCACACAGAGCGAGCCGGGGTGTGCCAGGGATGGTTCCGTCCGGCGAGCCGGGTCGGCGCTTGCAGGAACCTGCGCCAGGGTTCCGGTGTTCATACCCACCGGCAGGTTGTTGCTGGGCCAGTGTCCCGGGGCATCGTCATGTGCGCCGCCATCAATGCGATGCCGCGCCAACCCGCATTGTTGCTGCAGTTCGCCGGGCCGTCACTGCGGCGGGCAGTGACGGCCCTATCTGTCTCATGCCGAGCCCAGGGACCCCAGCCGTGCAGCAGCAGGCGTGTTTCCCAGGGCTGTTGGCAGCATTTCGCTGCCAGCCATGCACCCGATGATCTGCCCGATGGGCAGCGATGGCGTCTTCAGCATGCGCCGGATCTGATCCAGATGCCGTTGCGCCACCTCGCGCGACGCAGGTTTTGCAGCTTGGTTGCTGGACGATGGAGAAGGGGCAGGCGGCGAGCCATGCTGGCTGTTGCTGACGGCCTGCACGGGTGTCTGCTGCGGGGCGGATTTGCGCGCCGCCCAGAGCTTGAAGACGCCTTCCACGGCCTTCTTGATCAACCCGTAGAGGTAGGCGATGGCGTTGTGCACACCACCTGATTCGCAGCGCACGTCCCACTCGGCCAGTACCGCCAGGCGTTGCTCCGGAGGCAAGCCCCTGAGACGCGCGGTGAGAACCCGTTGCTGATCCTGTGGCAGTTGCCGGAAGCGGGCCGGCACATACGGCCCAGATCCCTGCACTTCGGGTGGTGAGCGGTACGTACGTACTTCTTTTAATACTTCTTTTTCTACAGTACGTACTGTTGCTGCAGATGCCGGAACGGGTTTCGGAATGCCGCTGCTGGCTTCGGGAACGAGGGCATCGCGCGCAGTTGAGCCACCAGGATTGCCCGGATCATGGTCATCGTCATGCTGCTGCAGGCGCCTGATCCGCTCTTGCATCGTTGCAGGCAGCTTTTCCAACCTGTCCGGATGGCGCATGGCCTCATCGAGAATGGACTGCGCCAACTGGCGAATCGTCGCACTGGCATGGCCGAGCGCCCGTTCCAGCAGGGGCAGGTAATCCTCGTCCTCCAGGCAGGCCTCGTCGAACGCGAGGGGCTGATTCCGTACCGCGTAGCGGCTGGCCATCGAGAAGCCGGTCATCGGATTGCGGCGGTATTCGACCAGCGCAATCCACGTGGACAGCCGCAGGCACAGCACAGCCTTGGACACGGTTTCAAGGGCCGCCCGCTTGCAGCCCGGTGCGCTGGGCAGGTATTTGCGTAGCGCGTCGTAGCTGAGGACCACGGTGCCGTCGCTGCTGGCCAGCGCACGGAAAGTCAGCCAGGCGTTGCGCTCCAGCGGCGTCAGCCGCTCATCGAGCAACAGAGCTTTCGGGGTGATGATGTCTGAAGTTTGGTGTGGCATGGTGAGGCTCCTGTCGGTATCGGCCAACTGGCCAAAGGAGCCGCCATCTCACCCCGACATCACCGCTGCCGCAGCCATCAATCCGAACTGCGCGCCTCCCGTTTTTTCGGGCTGAAGCAGGGTGCAACATCCTTGGTGCTCCGGATCAGGAGGTGGGAAAATGAGCACGCTGCAGCGCATTGGACGTTGCTGAACGTCGATGGCCGGGTTCGCTGCCTCAGATCAGGTTGTCCGCTGACACGTTGCACCGGGAACAAGCAGAGCGAGGAGCGTCCAAGACAGGCCATTCGCCGCTACAAAGGGACACGCTTGGTATTTGGGTCCAAGAATAGGTCCAAGCGCGTTGCGGGACCGCCATGAGTACTTTGAAAATCAACGACATGCGGCGAAAACGCCACTTCTGCATCGGCAAGTGAAACCTTCCTCCATGCTCTTGCCAACAGGGCTCTTGTAGGAGCGGATTTATCCGCGAAAGCGCATGCGTGCCCGCCATTAATCTTTCCCCTCCTTGTCATTCCCGGGTTTTCACCCGGGTTAAGAACCCTTGCGCGTCGTCTTGATTCGCGGCGGGGCATCCACTCCTTCACACATCTGACTGGACTTACGCGCCGGGCAGATTTCCCCACAAACGAGCTTGCTGGATCACCAATGAATGGGCTGCTGTTGCGCATCTACTGAGTTATTCAGGCCCAAATAAACCCTGTGGAAAACCGCCCCTGAACCCTGCCCATAACCCTCTGACAAAGCTGGGCGTAACCACCCCTGTGGATAACTGGCACTTCCATCCACAGTGGTTCAGCAGCTTTCTCAGTGGAAGCGAGCAGGATCGACACAGGCTTATCATTCGCTATACACCTCTAAAAGCAAGGGTTACAGATGGTTATCCACAGAAAGGGCTTGCTCTATACATAAACATAAAGAACAAGCTTTATAAAAATTCTCTCTTTCTATTCTTTATAAGCCTGAGCGTATTTCTCACGGGTCAGAGGGTGATCAGTTAAGCAGGTCGATGGGAAAGTCCAGCGCTATCCGGTTGGCTATTTTTTGTGCAGAAGGCTTCATTCAGCAGCCTTAAGTCCCTATACTTGCCGCCTTTCTTTCAGACCCCTTCTCAACAGGCACGAGGTGCGTGGTGGATTTCCCTTCCCGTTTTGACGTGATCGTGATCGGTGGCGGTCATGCCGGTACCGAAGCAGCCCTGGCTGCAGCACGCATGGGCGTGAAGACCCTGCTGCTCACCCACAATGTCGAGACCCTCGGCCAGATGAGCTGCAACCCGGCCATCGGTGGGATCGGCAAGAGCCACCTGGTCAAGGAAATCGATGCACTTGGTGGTGCCATGGCCACTGCTACCGACAAGGGTGGCATCCAGTTCCGTATCCTCAACAGCCGCAAGGGCCCAGCCGTTCGCGCCACACGTGCGCAGGCCGACCGCGTGCTGTACAAGGCTGCGGTACGCGAAATTCTGGAAAACCAGGCCAACCTGTGGATTTTTCAACAGGCAGCTGATGATCTGATTGTGGAAAACGCTCAGGTCAAGGGCGTGGTCACCCAGATGGGCCTCAGGTTCCACGCGGATTCCGTGGTGTTGACCACAGGCACTTTCCTCGGCGGACTTATCCACATTGGTCTGCAGAACTACTCCGGCGGCCGTGCCGGTGATCCGCCCTCCATCGCTCTGGCGCATCGCCTGCGTGAGTTGCCACTGCGCGTCGGTCGCCTGAAGACCGGCACGCCGCCACGCATCGACGGTCGTTCCGTGGATTTCTCGGTGATGACCGAGCAACCGGGTGATACACCCACGCCGCTGATGTCCTTCCTCGGCAAGCGTGAGCATCAGCCCAAGCAGATCAGTTGCTGGATCACCCATACCAACGCCCGTACCCACGAGATCATCGCCGCCAACCTCGACCGCTCGCCGATGTACTCCGGGGTGATCGAAGGTGTTGGCCCGCGCTACTGCCCGTCGATCGAGGACAAGATCCATCGCTTCGCCGACAAGGACAGCCACCAGGTGTTCATCGAGCCGGAAGGCCTGACCACCCATGAGCTATATCCCAATGGCATCTCCACCTCGCTGCCGTTCGACGTGCAGCTGGAGATCGTGCGCAGCATCCGTGGCATGGAGAACGCGCATATCGTGCGTCCGGGCTACGCCATCGAATACGACTACTTCGACCCGCGCGATCTCAAGTACAGCCTGGAAACCAAGGTCATCGGCGGTCTGTTCTTCGCCGGGCAGATCAACGGCACCACCGGCTACGAAGAGGCCGGTGCGCAGGGCCTGCTGGCCGGCTGCAATGCGGCGTTGCGCGCGCTGGGCAAGGAGGCCTGGTGCCCGCGTCGTGACGAAGCCTACATCGGCGTGTTGGTCGACGACCTGATCACCCTGGGCACCCAGGAGCCGTACCGCATGTTCACCTCACGTGCCGAATACCGGCTGATCCTGCGCGAGGACAACGCCGACCTGCGCCTGACCGCTAAGGGGCGCGAACTGGGCCTGATCGATGACGAGCGCTGGGCAGCTTTCGAAGCCAAGCGCGAAGGCATCGTGCAGGAAGAGCAGCGCCTGAAGAACACCTGGGTGCGCCCGGGCACGCCGCAGGGCGATGCCATTGCAGCACGCTTCGGCACGCCGCTGGCCCACGAATACAACCTGCTCAACCTGCTAGCTCGCCCGGAGATCGACTACGCCACGCTGATCGAACTGACCGACGCGCCGGTTGTGGATAACCAGGTGGCCGAGCAAGTCGAGATCAAGACCAAGTACGCCGGCTACATCGACCGCCAGCAGGACGAGATCGCCAAACTGCGGGCCAGCGAAGACACCAAGCTGCCGGATGATCTGGACTATGCCTCGATCTCCGGGCTGTCCAAGGAAATCCAGTTCAAGCTCGGCAGCACCCGCCCGGCCACGCTTGGCCAGGCTTCACGGATCCCCGGGGTCACCCCGGCGGCGATTTCCCTGCTGCTGATTCATCTGAAAAAACGTAGCGCCGGACAGAAGCTGGAGCAGAGCGCCTGATGTCGGTCACTCAGCGTCACGCCGAAGAACTGCTGCAGGGTGCCCGCGAACTGGGTATCGAGCTCAGCGCGTTGCAACAGGAACAACTGCTCGCCTACCTGGGCCTGCTGATCAAGTGGAACAAGGCCTACAACCTTACCGCGGTGCGCGACCCCGACGAGATGGTCTCGCGCCATCTGCTCGACAGCCTGTCGGTAGTCCCCTTCGTGGCCGAACGTGGGGATAACTGGCTTGACGTCGGCAGCGGCGGCGGCATGCCCGGTGTACCGCTGGCGATCATGTTCCCCGAGCGCCGCTTCACGCTGCTCGACTCCAACGGCAAGAAGACTCGTTTTCTGGTGCAGGTGAAGCTGGAGCTGAAACTCGCCAACCTCGAGGTTGTCCACAACCGGGTCGAAGCGTATCGACCGGAGCAGCCTTTCGACGGCATCAGCTCGCGGGCTTTCAGCAGCCTGGAAGATTTCAGCAACTGGACGCGCCACCTCGGCAACGCCGACACGCACTGGCTTGCGATGAAGGGCGTGCACCCGGATGACGAGCTGCAGGCGCTGCCGACGGACTTCCGTCTCAGTGCCACGCACGTGTTGCGGGTTCCCGGTTGCCAAGGCCAACGCCATCTGTTGATACTGCGTCGCTCGGTCTAAGGGGAAAGAAGATGGCCAAGGTATTCGCGATCGCCAATCAGAAAGGCGGCGTGGGCAAAACCACGACGTGCATCAACCTGGCTGCTTCACTGGTAGCGACCAAGCGCCGCGTGCTGCTGATCGACCTCGACCCGCAGGGCAATGCGACCATGGGCAGCGGCATCGACAAGCACGCCCTCGAGCACTCGATCTACGACGTGCTGATCGGCGAATGCGACCTGGGCCAGGCCATGCAGTTTTCCGAACACGGTGGCTACCAGTTGCTGCCGGCCAACCGCGATCTGACCGCTGCGGAAGTGGCATTGCTGGAAATGAAGATGAAGGAAAGCCGCCTGCGTTATGCTCTGGCGCCGATCCGCGAGAACTACGATTACATCCTCATCGACTGCCCGCCGTCGCTGAACATGCTGACCATCAACGCCCTGGTCGCCGCCGATGGCGTGATCATCCCCATGCAGTGCGAGTATTACGCGCTCGAGGGCTTGTCCGATCTGGTCAACAGCATCCAGCGCATCGCCCAACTGCTCAATCCCAAGCTGCAGATCGAAGGTCTGCTGCGCACCATGTACGACCCGCGTATCAGCCTGACCAACGACGTCACCGCTCAGCTCAAGGAACACTTCGGCGACAAGCTGTATGACGCCGTGATTCCGCGCAATGTGCGCCTGGCCGAGGCGCCGAGCTTCGGCATGCCGGCGCTGGTCTACGACAAACAATCCCGTGGGGCCATTGCCTACCTGGCTTTGGCCGGCGAGCTGGTGCGCCGTCAGCGCGCCGCCGCGAAAACCGCTACCGCTTAAGGAACATCCGCATGGCTGCGAAGAAACGAGGTCTGGGTCGAGGTCTGGACGCCCTGCTTGGCGGCAACACCGTCAGCGCACTGCAGGAAGAAGCCGCCCAGGTCGACACCCGTGAGCTGCAATACGTGCCGCTGGAGCTGATCCAGCGCGGCAAGTACCAGCCGCGTCGTGACATGGACCAGACTGCGCTGGAAGAACTCGCCGCATCCATCCGCGCCCAGGGCGTGATGCAACCCATCGTGCTGCGTCCCATCGGTAACGGCCGTTTCGAGATCGTTGCCGGTGAACGCCGCTGGCGGGCCAGCCAACTGGCTGGTCAGGACAAGATCCCGGCCATGGTCCGTGATCTGCCGGATGAAGCCGCCATTGCCATGGCGCTGATCGAGAACATCCAGCGCGAAGACCTCAACCCCATCGAGGAAGCCGTGGCCCTGCAGCGCCTGCAGCAGGAATTCGAGCTGACCCAGCAGCAGGTCGCCGATGCCGTCGGCAAATCCCGCGTCACCATCACCAACCTCCTGCGTCTGATCGCCCTGCCCGAAGAGATCAAGACCCTGCTCGCTCATGGCGATCTGGAAATGGGCCATGCGCGTGCGCTGCTCGGTTTGCCCCTGGAACAGCAGGTCGAAGCGGCGCGACACGTTGTCGCACGCGGCCTGACCGTTCGTCAGACCGAGGCGCTGGTGCGCCAGTGGCTGAGTGCCAAACCGGCCCCGGTCAAGGCCAAGGCCGATCCGGACATCAGCCGCCTGGAGCAGAAGCTCGCAGAGCGTCTGGGCTCGCCGGTACAGATCAAGCACGGCAGCAAGGGCAAAGGACAACTGGTGATCCGCTACAGTTCACTCGACGAATTGCAGGGCGTACTGGCGCACATTCGTTGAAACAAAATGTTTGTAGTGCCAGTCGGAAATAACTACCTGAGTGTTGAACCCTGACTGGCCTGCTCCTATACTCGCCGCGCTTTTTTGACTGCGGACAATTATTTACGCAGCCTGCTGCGACGATGGAATTCAGGTGAACATACACAACAGAACACCCTTCCATCGTCTCCCGGCTTTTCGCGTATTGCTGATTCAGGCAATGGTCGTAGTAGTGACCGCTGTCTCATGTGGGTTGGTTTTTGGTATTGTCGCCGGCTACTCCGCGCTGTTCGGTGGTCTGATTGCGCTGTCGGCGAACGTGTATTTCGCGTACAAGGCTTTTCGTTACTTTGGCGCACGCTCGGCCAGGGCGATCATTCAGTCCTTATGGTCTGGGCAGATGGGGAAACAAATTCTGGCAGCAGCGCTGTTTGCGCTGGTGTTTGTGGGAGTGCGACCGCTGGAGCCGGTTGCCCTGTTCGTCGGTTACGTGCTGGTCCTAGGCACTTCCGCGAGCGCGCTCCTGCTGATGAAAAATAATCCGAAGCATTGAGCATTGAGGCGCGCACATGGCGAGTACCCCGGCGGAATATATTCAGCATCACCTGCAAAACCTGACCTACGGCAAGCTGCCGGCTGGCTACGAACGCGTTGACGGAACCGTGATCGACCAGGCCACCTGGACCATCGCGCAAACTTCGGCTGAAGCACAGGCAATGGGCTTCATGGCCGTCCACCTGGATACCCTGGGCTGGTCGCTGTTCGCGGGCTTTCTGTTCATCTGTATCTTTGCCATGGCTGGCCGCTCGGCTACCGCGGGTGTGCCCGGCAAGTTGCAGAACCTGGTAGAGATGGTCGTCGAGTTCGTCGAAGGCATGGTCAAGGACACCTTCCACGGTCGCAATCCTCTGATCGCGCCGCTGGCTCTGACCATCTTCATGTGGATCCTGCTGATGAACAGCCTGAAATGGATCCCCGTCGACTACATCCCCGGCCTGGCTGGCCTGCTTGGTCTGCCGGCATTCAAGATCGTCCCGACAGCCGATCCGAACGGTACCTTCGGTGTGTCCATCGGCGTGTTCTTCCTGATTCTGTTCTATAGCGTCAAGGTCAAGGGCTTCAGTGGTTTCAGCAAGGAGCTGGCATTCACTCCCTTCAACCACTGGTCGCTGGTGCCTTTCAACCTGTTCCTAGAGATTCTCGGTCTGCTGACCAAGCCGCTGAGCCTTGCGCTGCGTCTTTTCGGCAACATGTATGCAGGTGAGGTGGTGTTCATCCTCATTGCGCTGCTGCCGTTCTACGTACAGTGGACCCTGAATGTGCCGTGGGCGATCTTCCACCTCCTGGTGATCCCGCTGCAGGCCTTCATCTTCATGGTGCTGTCGATCGTGTACCTGAGCGCGGCCCACGAGGACCATTGAGACGCGAAAGCGACCGTAAACCCTTAGCAAACTTGAACTGCAACTCTAACCTCTGAAAACCTAGGAGTAATCATGGAACTCGTAATCATCGCTGCCGCCATCATCATTGGTCTGGGCGCTCTGGCCACCGGTATTGGCTTCTCCCTGCTGGGTGGCAAGCTGCTGGAATCCACTGCTCGTCAACCTGAACTGGCTCCGCAGCTGCAAACCAAGACCTTCATCATGGCTGGTCTGCTCGACGCCGTGCCGATGATCGGCGTTGGTATCGCGATGTACCTGATCTTCGTTGTTGCCCCTGGTATGGCTGCTTAATTCGCTGACCCGTCCGAGCGGCAGGGCGTTGCCCTGCCGGTTAGGCTTCAGCACCCGGGAAACAACGAGATAGCACGAGGTAAATCGCTGTGAACATTAACCTGACCCTGTTCGGTCAAACGATTGCCTTCGCTATTTTCGTCTGGTTCTGCATGAAGTTCGTATGGCCGCCGCTGACGCAGGCCATGCAGGAACGCCAGAAGAAAATCGCAGAAGGTCTGGATGCTGCCGGGCGCGCCGAGCGCGATCTGCAGTTGGCCCAGGAACGCGCTGCCCAGATGCTTCGTGAAACCAAAGAGCAAGCTGCCGAGATTCTCGACCGGGCGAACAAGACCGCCAACGCAATCGTCGAAGAAGCCAAGGCTCAGGCCCGCTCCGAAGGTGAAAAGCTGATCGCTGGCGCCAAAGCCGAAATCGATCTGGAAGTGAATCGTGCCAAGGATCAACTGCGTGCACAGGTAGCGGCTCTGGCCGTTGCAGGCGCCGAGCAGATCCTGCAGTCCACCGTGGACGGCGCTGCGCACAACGATCTGGTCGCAAAACTGGCCTCTCAACTCTAAGCGAGGCTCGCGATGATCAATACCAACACGCTCGCTCGGCCCTACGCGAAAGCTGCGTTTGAGTTTGCCAGTGCTGCACAGCAGGCCGATGCCTGGCTGAACATGCTGTCGTTGTCGGCAGCTGCCGTTCAGACGCCGGCCGTGGCTCAGCAGTTGGTCAACCCGGCGTTGACCGATGAGCAGAAAGTCAATGTACTGGTGCAGATTTGTGCCGGTCACATCGACGCTTCGTTCAGCAACTTCCTGCGTTCGCTGGGCAGCAACGACCGACTGTCGCTGTTGCCGGTGGTACGCGAACAATTTGCCGTGCTGAAGGCTGAAGCCGAACGCGCCCTCGATGTTGAGGTCGAGTCGGCTTTCGAGCTTAATGCCGAACAATTGCAAACTCTGGCTGCCGCCCTTTCCAAGCGGCTCGATCGCACCGTCCAGCCCAAGCCCGTGGTCAATCCCGCCCTGATCGGCGGCGTTGTCATTCGTGCAGGTGACCTGGTCATCGACGGTTCGGTCCGCGGCAAGCTGAACAAGCTGGCCGAAGCGTTGAAATCCTGATTTGAGGGAACTGGCATGCAGCAACTGAATCCTTCCGAAATTAGCGAAATCATCAAGCAGCGCATTCAGTCGCTTGATGTAACCGCTCAAGCCCGTAATGAAGGCACCATCGTCAGCGTTTCCGACGGTATCGTGCGCATTTACGGCCTCGCCGACGTCATGTACGGCGAGATGATCGAATTCCCGGGTGGCGTCTACGGTATGGCCCTGAACCTGGAGCAAGACTCCGTGGGTGCCGTGGTACTGGGTAGCTACCTGACTCTCGCCGAAGGCATGAGCGCCAAGTGCACCGGCCGCATCCTGGAAGTCCCGGTTGGTCCGGAACTGCTGGGCCGCGTTGTCGACGCACTGGGTAACCCGATCGATGGCAAAGGCCCGATCAACGCCGCCGCTAGCGACGCCGTTGAAAAGGTTGCGCCGGGCGTGATCTGGCGTAAGTCGGTCGACCAGCCGGTGCAGACCGGTTACAAGTCGGTCGATGCCATGATCCCGGTAGGCCGTGGCCAGCGTGAGCTGATCATCGGTGACCGTCAGATCGGTAAGACTGCTCTGGCCGTCGACGCCATCATCAACCAGAAAGACAGCGGCATCCGTTGCGTCTACGTCGCCATTGGTCAGAAGCAATCGACCATCGCCAACGTAGTCCGCAAGCTGGAAGAAGCTGGCGCCCTGGCCAACACCATCGTGGTTGCAGCGTCGGCTTCCGAATCCGCTGCGCTGCAGTTCCTGGCTCCTTACGCCGGCTGCACCATGGGTGAATACTTCCGTGACCGCGGTGAAGATGCCCTGATCGTGTACGACGACCTGTCCAAGCAAGCCGTTGCCTACCGTCAGATCTCCCTGCTGCTGCGCCGTCCGCCAGGCCGTGAAGCCTACCCGGGCGACGTGTTCTATCTCCACAGCCGTCTGCTGGAGCGCGCTTCGCGCGTTTCCGAAGAGTACGTCGAGAAGTTCACCAATGGCGCCGTGAAGGGCAAGACTGGCTCGCTGACCGCTCTGCCGATCATCGAAACCCAGGCCGGTGACGTTTCCGCGTTCGTTCCGACCAACGTGATTTCGATCACCGACGGTCAGATCTTCCTGGAATCGGCCATGTTCAACTCGGGTATCCGTCCGGCCGTCAACGCTGGTATCTCGGTATCCCGTGTCGGTGGCGCGGCTCAGACCAAGATCATCAAGAAGCTCTCCGGTGGTATCCGTACCGCTCTGGCTCAGTACCGTGAACTGGCTGCTTTCGCCCAGTTCGCTTCTGACCTGGACGAAGCCACCCGCAAGCAGCTCGAGCACGGTCAGCGTGTCACCGAGCTGATGAAGCAGAAGCAGTATGCGCCGATGTCCATTGCCGAAATGTCAGTGTCCCTGTACGCAGCCGAGCGTGGCTTCCTGCAGGACGTCGAAGTCGCCAAGGTCATCAGCTTCGAGCAGGCTTTGATCGCCTTCTTCAAGCGTGATTACGCCGACCTGATGGCGAAGATCAACGAGAAAGGTGACTTCAACGACGAGATCGACGCTGGCCTGAAAGCCGGTATCGAGAAGTTCAAGGCCACCCAAACCTGGTAACCGCAGCGGGGGCTTCGGCCCCCGCCTGCTTGAACCAAAAGGTGTGAAATGGCAGGCGCAAAAGAGATTCGCAGCAAGATTGCGAGCATCAAAAGCACGCAAAAGATCACCAGCGCCATGGAAAAAGTGGCGGTCAGCAAAATGCGCAAGGCTCAACAGCGCATGGCTGCCGGTCGCCCCTACGCCGAGCGTATTCGTCAGGTGATTGGTCACCTGGCCAACGCGAACCCGGAATACCGCCACTCGTTTATGGTGGAGCGTGATGTAAAGCGCGTCGGTTATATCGTGGTGACTTCGGATCGTGGTCTGTGCGGTGGCTTGAACATCAACCTGTTCAAGGCGTTGTTGAAAAGCCTGAAGGAATGGCGCGACCAGAAGGTCGAGGCCGATTTCTGCGTGGTAGGCAGCAAGGGCGCGAGCTTCTTCCGCAGCAACGGGGGCAACGTGGTTGCCGCCATTAGCAAGCTGGGTGAAGAACCGTCCATCAACGACCTGATCGGTAGCGTCAAGGTCGTGCTGGATGCCTACGCCGAGGGTCGTATCGACCGCCTGTATCTGGTGTCGAACAAGTTCGTCAACACCATGACGCAGAAGCCGGAAGTGCAGCAGTTGCTGCCGCTGGCCGCCAGCGATGCGCAGGGTGTACAGAAAGGTATGTGGGACTACGTGTACGAGCCGGATGCCCAGCAACTGCTGGATGCCCTGTTGGTACGCTACATCGAGTCGCAGGTCTATCAGTCCGTGGTCGAGAACAGCGCGTGCGAACAGGCTGCGCGGATGATCGCGATGAAGAACGCAACCGATAACGCCGGTGATCTCATCAAAGACCTGCAGCTGGTTTACAACAAGGCGCGTCAGGCAGCGATCACCCAGGAAATTTCGGAAATCGTCGGCGGCGCTGCCGCGGTTTAAGAACGGTTCAACTGTTTAGAACAGTTGAAAAAAGTCAGAGGAACCAAAGATGAGTAGCGGACGTATCGTTCAAATCATCGGCGCCGTTATCGACGTGGAATTCCCGCGCGATCAGGTGCCGAACGTATACGAAGCCCTGAAGGTACAGGGCGCTGAAACCACCCTGGAAGTCCAGCAGCAGCTGGGCGACGGCGTGGTACGTACCATTGCCATGGGTTCGACCGAAGGCCTCAAGCGTGGCCTGGACGTCAACAGCACTGGCAAGGCCATCTCCGTACCGGTCGGTAAAGCGACCCTGGGCCGGATCATGGACGTGCTGGGCAACCCGATCGACGAAGCCGGCCCCATCGGTGAAGAAGAGCAGTGGGAAATCCACCGCGCTGCACCGAGCTATGCCGAGCAAGCCGGTGGCAATGACCTGCTGGAAACCGGGATCAAGGTTATTGACCTGGTCTGCCCGTTCGCCAAGGGTGGTAAGGTCGGTCTGTTCGGTGGCGCCGGTGTCGGCAAGACCGTGAACATGATGGAACTGATCCGTAACATCGCCATCGAGCACAGCGGTTATTCCGTGTTCGCCGGTGTAGGTGAGCGTACTCGTGAGGGTAACGACTTCTACCACGAGATGAAGGACTCCAACGTTCTCGACAAGGTAGCCCTGGTCTACGGTCAGATGAACGAGCCACCAGGCAACCGTCTGCGCGTCGCGCTGACCGGTCTGACCATGGCCGAGAAGTTCCGTGACGAAGGCCGTGACGTTCTGCTGTTCGTCGACAACATCTACCGTTACACCCTGGCCGGTACCGAAGTATCCGCACTGCTCGGCCGTATGCCGTCGGCAGTAGGTTACCAGCCGACCCTGGCCGAAGAGATGGGCGTTCTGCAGGAGCGTATTACCTCCACCAAGAAAGGCTCCATTACCTCGATCCAGGCCGTCTACGTACCTGCGGACGACCTGACCGACCCGAGCCCGGCGACCACCTTCGCCCACTTGGACGCCACCGTCGTACTGAGCCGTGACATCGCTTCCCTGGGTATCTACCCGGCCGTTGACCCGCTGGACTCCACCAGCCGTCAGCTGGATCCGAACGTGATCGGCCAGGAGCACTACGAGACCGCTCGTGGCGTTCAGTATGTTCTGCAGCGCTACAAGGAGCTGAAGGACATCATCGCGATCCTGGGTATGGACGAACTGTCCGAAGACGACAAGCTGCTGGTAGCGCGCGCTCGTAAGATCCAGCGCTTCCTGTCCCAGCCGTTCTTCGTGGCTGAAGTCTTCACCGGTGCCCCGGGCAAGTACGTGTCCCTGAAGGACACCATTGCCGGCTTCAGCGGCATTCTCAAAGGCGATTACGACCACCTGCCGGAACAAGCGTTCTACATGGTAGGCGGCATCGACGAAGCCATCGAGAAAGCCAAGAAACTGTAAGTAATGGGTGCGCCCTCCAGAGGGCGTCCGCGCCGGAGCGGGCAGCAGCCCGATCCGGCCTCTCAACCGAGGCATTGTTATGGCTATGTCAGTCCACTGCGATATCGTCAGTGCGGAAGAAGAGCTGTTCTCGGGGCTGGTGGAAATGGTCATCGCCCACGGTCACCTCGGTGACCTGGGTATCCTGCCGGGCCACACCCCGCTGCTGACCGATCTCAAGCCGGGTCCGGTGCGAGTGATCAAGCAGGGTGGCACCGAGGAGGTGTTCTACATCTCCGGTGGCTTCCTGGAGGTTCAGCCGAGCATGGTGAAGGTACTTGCCGACACCGCTGTTCGCGCCGGCGACCTGGATGAAGCCGCCGCCATCGAGGCGCGCAAGGCGGCCGAGAAGGCGCTGAGCGAAAAGGGCACCGAGTTCGACTACGGCAGTGCGGCAGCACGCCTGGCCGAGGCAGCTGCCCAGCTGCGCACCATCGAAGAAATGCGCAAGAAGTTCGGCGGCCGCATCCGCTGATCGCGTATCGCGGTATCACGTAAAGGGGCGACTTAGGTCGCCCCTTTACGTTTCTGGCAAAATAGCGCTTTCTTCGCGCGGCCCTCTGGCCGCGGCCAACTCTTGCCCAGCAAGGAGCTTTCTATGAGTCTGGATATCGTCATTCTTGCCGCTGGCCAGGGCACGCGCATGCGTTCGGCGCTGCCCAAGGTACTGCACCCGGTCGCCGACAAACCCATGCTCGGGCATGTCATCGACACCGCACGCAGCCTGCAGCCGCAGAGCATCCAGGTGGTGATCGGGCATGGCGCCGACACCGTGCGCGAGCGCCTGGCCGCCGATGACCTGAATTTCGTCATCCAGGCCGAGCAGCTGGGTACCGGCCATGCCGTGGCTCAGGCTCTGCCACAGCTCAGCGCCGAGCGCGTGCTGATTCTCTATGGCGACGTGCCGCTAATCGAGCCTGCCACCCTGCAGCGCCTGCTGGCCCTGGTCAGCGATGATCAGTTGGGCCTGCTCACCGTCGAGCTGGCTGACCCGACCGGTTACGGCCGTATCGTCCGTGATGAGGCCGGCGTGGTGCAGGCCATCGTCGAGCACAAGGACGCCAGCGACGCGCAGCGGCAGATCCGCGAAGGCAATACCGGCATCCTCGCCGTACCGGGCAAGCGCCTGGCCGACTGGCTGGGGCGTCTGTCCAACAGCAACGCCCAGGGCGAGTACTACCTGACCGACGTGATCGCCATGGCCGTTGCCGATGGCCTGACCGTGGCCACCGAGCGTGCCGCCGACGAGATGGAAGTGCTGGGTGCCAATGACCGCATTCAGCTCGCGCAGCTCGAATGCCATTACCAGCAGCGTGTGGCTCGTCGCCTGATGGCTCAGGGCGTCACCCTGCGCGATCCGCATCGTTTCGATGTGCGTGGCGAAGTCAGCATTGGCCGCGACGTGACCATCGACATCAACGTCATCCTCGAAGGCAAGGTGGTGATCGAGGACGATGTGCAGATCGGCCCCAACTGCGTGATCAAGGACTCGGTGCTGCGCAAGGGCGCCATCGTCAAGGCCAACAGCCACCTGGAAGGTGCCGAGATGGGCGAGGGCGCCGACTGTGGTCCGTTCGCCCGCCTGCGTCCCGGCACCAAACTGGGCGCCAAGGCTCATGTGGGTAACTTCGTCGAGCTGAAGAACGCCGTGCTGGGGCAGGGCGCCAAGGCCGGCCACCTGAGCTATCTGGGCGATGCCGAGATCGGTGCGCGCAGCAATATCGGCGCCGGCACTATCACCTGTAACTACGACGGTGCCAACAAGTTCCGCACCATTATGGGCGAGGACGTATTCATCGGCTCCAACAGTGCCCTTGTGGCGCCTGTCACGCTGGGCGACCGTGCGACCACGGGTGCCGGTTCGGTAGTGACCAGCGATGTGCCGGCCGATATGCTGGCAGTGGGTCGGGCCAAGCAGCGCAATATAGAAGGCTGGAAGCGCCCCACCAAGAAGTGAACCCGATCGGGTCTGGGTGACCGGGCCTGTGGATAACCTGCCGGAGACAGTCCTGTATGCTCGGTGTGACGGATTACGCTGCCTTCGTGGTGGCCTTCATCATTCTTCTGGCCATTCCCGGGCCGGGTAACCTGGCCTTGATTCTCTCCACGGGCAAGGGCGGCATTCGCGGTGGTCTGGCCTCGACTTTCGGCATCATCTTTGGTGATCAAGTGTTGCTGTGGTTGGCGGTAGCCGGTGTCGCCGCGCTACTCAAGGCCTATCCGGCAGCCTTCCATCTGGTGCAATGGCTTGGCGCCGGCTATCTGGTCTACCTCGGCCTGCGCATGATCCTGGCCAAGCCGGGGGCGGCGCCGACACTGGAGATCAAGCCGCGCCAGTACCTCTGGCAAACCCTGGTGATCACGGTCTTCAACCCCAAGGCCATCATTTTCTATATTGCCTTCTTCCCGCTGTTCATCGATCCGCAGCGGCATCAGGGCTTGATTACGTTCGGTTTCATGGCCGTGACCATCATGGCGCTGACCTTTCTCTACGGCTTGCTCGTCGTACTGCTGACGCACTTTCTCGCCGAGCGCATGCGCTCCAACCCGCGTATCGCCCGTGGTCTCGAGAAGCTGGCGGGGCTGTGCCTGGTCGGCTTCGGGGTCAAACTGACATTGAACTGATCGACGGACGCTTGCGGGCTTTTCGATCATATGTTTTGATTCGCGCCATTATCTTTCGAATCGAAACTTAAGCATGTCGAAGCGCAACACGCCGCAACGTCGTCACACCATCCTCGCCTTGCTCGCCGAGCAGGGCGAAGTGAGCGTGGACGCCCTGGCCCAGCACTTCGCCACCAGCGAAGTGACCATTCGCAAGGATCTCGCCGCTCTTGAAAAGAACGGCCTGCTGCTGCGTCGCTACGGCGGCGCGGTGCCGGTGCCGCAGGAGCTGATCAGCGAGCCGACGCAGCCCATTTCTCCCTACAAGCAGGCGATTGCCCGTGCCGGCGTGGCGCGCATCCGCGAACACGCACGCATCATCATCGACAGCGGCACCACCACGGCGGCGATGATCCCGCAGCTTGGCTACAAGCCCGGGCTGGTGGTGATGACCAACTCGCTCAATGTGGCCAACGCCCTGCGCGAACTCGAACACGAGCCGGTGCTGCTGATGACCGGCGGTACCTGGGATCCGCACTCGGAATCCTTCCAGGGCCAGGTGGCCGAACAGGTGCTGCGTTCTTACGACTTCGACCAACTGTTCATTGGCGCCGACGGCATCGACCTGGAGCGTGGTACCACCACCTTCAACGAGCTGCTCGGTCTGTCGCGGGTGATGGCCGAGGTGGCTCGCGAAGTCATCGTCATGGTCGAGAGCGACAAGATCGGCCGGCGCATTCCCAATCTGGAACTGCCCTGGAGCAGCCTCCACACCCTGATTACCGACGAGCGCCTGGATACCCAGGCCGCCGAACAGATACGCGCGCGTGGCATCCAGCTGATCCTCGCGCCGCTGGAAAACTAAGGAGAGCCCCATGTGTGGAATCGTAGGCGCCATCGCCGAGCGCAATATCACCCCTGTCCTGGTCGAAGGCCTCAAGCGCCTGGAATACCGCGGTTACGACAGCGCCGGTGTAGCGCTGCTGACCGAGCAGGGTGCACTGGATCGCCGTCGCCGGGTCGGCAAGGTCAG
This sequence comes from Pseudomonas oleovorans subsp. oleovorans, assembly GCF_002197815.1. Lineage (GTDB taxonomy): Bacteria > Pseudomonadota > Gammaproteobacteria > Pseudomonadales > Pseudomonadaceae > Aquipseudomonas > Aquipseudomonas oleovorans. Next base: position 154,503 of record NZ_NIUB01000003.1, on the reverse strand, counting down.
CGAACTGCAGGCCGCGCTGGACGCCGAGCCGCTGGCCGGGCGTCTGGGCATCGCCCACACTCGCTGGGCCACCCACGGTGCGCCGAGCGAGCGTAACGCCCACCCGCATTTTTCTGGTCATGAGCTGGCGGTAGTACATAACGGCATCATCGAGAACCACGAAGAGTTGCGTGAGCGCCTCAAGGGCCTGGGCTATGTCTTCAGCTCCGATACCGACACCGAAACCATCGTCCACCTGCTCGAGCACAAGCTGCAGCAGTTCGGCGACCTTGCGGCCGCGCTCAAGGCTGCAATCCCGGAACTGCACGGCGCATACGGCCTGGCCGTGATCAGTGCCAAACAGCCGGATCGTCTGCTCGCTGCGCGCAGTGGCAGCCCGCTGGTGATCGGTCTCGGTCTGGGGGAAAACTTCCTCGCCTCCGACCAGTTGGCCCTGCGCCAGGTCACTGACCGTTTCATGTATCTGGAAGAAGGCGATATCGCCGAAATCCGCCGTGACAGTGTGCAGATCTGGGACGCCGCCGGTCAGCCGGTGCTGCGTGAAGCCGTGCAGTACCACGAAGGTGCCGAAGCCGCCGACAAGGGCGAGTACCGCCACTTCATGCTCAAGGAAATCCACGAGCAACCGAAGGTGGTGCAACGCACCCTGGAAAGCCGTCTGGGCAGCGATCATGTACTGGTGCAGGCCTTCGGCGCGCAGGCGGCCGAGCTGTTCGCCAAGGTGAAGAACGTGCAGATCGTTGCCTGCGGTACCAGCTACCACGCTGGTATGGTCGCCCGTTACTGGTTGGAAGAGCTGGCTGGCATTCCCTGCCAGGTCGAGGTGGCCAGCGAATTCCGTTACCGCAAGGTGGTGGTGCAGCCGGACACCCTGTTCGTCAGCGTCTCGCAGTCCGGCGAAACCGCCGACACCCTGGCCGCGCTGCGTAATGCCAAGGAGAAGGCGCCGGGGCAGGGCGGCTACCTGGCCAGCCTGGTGATCTGTAACGTCGGCACCAGCTCGCTGGTACGCGAATCCGACCTGTGCCTGCTGACCCAGGCCGGCCCGGAAATCGGTGTGGCCTCGACCAAGGCCTTCACTACCCAGCTGGTCGGCCTGATGCTGCTGACCCTGTCCCTCGGCCAGGTGCACGGCACCCTGGACAAGGCGCTGGAAGCGCAACTGGTCGACGAACTGCGTCGCCTGCCGACCCGTCTGGGCGAAGCCCTGGCCATGGACAAGACCGTGGAGAAAATCTCCGAACTGTTCGCCGAGAAGCACCATAGCCTGTTCCTCGGCCGTGGCGCGCAGTATCCGGTGGCCATGGAGGGCGCGCTCAAGCTCAAGGAAATCTCCTACATCCACGCCGAGGCCTACCCGGCCGGCGAGCTCAAGCACGGTCCTCTGGCCCTGGTGGATGCCGACATGCCGGTGGTCACAGTCGCGCCGAACAACGAGCTGCTGGAAAAGCTCAAATCCAATCTGCAGGAAGTGCGTGCACGGGGTGGCGAACTGATCGTCTTCGCTGATCAGCAGGCCGGCATGAGCAACGGCGAGGGCACTCATGTGGTGGCCATGCCGCATATCCACGACCTGCTCGCGCCGATCCTCTACACCGTGCCGCTGCAGCTATTGTCGTACTACGTCGCCGTACTCAAGGGCACCGACGTCGACCAGCCGCGTAATCTGGCCAAGAGCGTGACAGTCGAATGAAGCGTGAGGACGTGATCAAGCGGTTGTGGGATGCAAATAAAGTTTCATCCTTAGAAATAAAGTGTCATCCCGAGCAATCGGGTTCTGGCCTTGTCCGCCCCTGGAACCCCCAATGATTGCGGCCTGCAAGGCCGCAATCAGGGAGGAAATTAGCAAGGTCACAATAGAAATCAACGACTTACGATTTCAGGTAAGGATGACACTTTATTCGCATGGCTCCGGGGTTTTCCGACCATTTGAAGGCCGCTGCGAGGCATTAGGATGAGACTTTAGGTACAGGTCGGGCAGTGAGCTTCCCAGCCAGCCCAGCAAATCGTTCCCGTTAGGATGAAACTTTATTTGCATCCCACAGCGGTTGGCTGATGGCGTGGTGTTCCACACCCAGGTCATGGTCAACCCGGCCAATACCAGCGAATGGATCGTGTTCTTCAACAAGGATGCGGGGCGCAGCTTCTTTCTGGTGGACGCTGCCGAGCAGGTGCAGACCTTTACCAGTCTGGATGCGTTGATGGTTGAGCTGCGTGGCTTGGGTATCAAACGGGTGGAAGTACAGCTCTGAGCAGTTGCTCACAGTTGGCGTGGATCAAGCTGTGGATATCCTAGTGACAGTTGGCTGAAACCCTTGAAAATAGGGCTCTACAGCCAGTTGTACAGAAAGTGCTCGCCAGCTCGCCCACTATCCACAGGGTGATTGGATAAGTCGCTTCCTATGCTGTTGATAAGGCTCTGAAAGCCGCACGAAGAAAGGCTTTCAGCGCTTTGTACGGTTTATCGCCAGGGTTCAGGCACTGCCGGGGCGGTAGAGGTGCCGATGCGCTGCGTCATACAGCGCAGATTCCGCAAAGGCGCCTGGATCGAGCACGCGGCCGACCAGGATCAGCGCCGTGCGGCGGAAGTCTTTGGCGGCGACCCTTTCTTCGATATCGCTCAGTGTGCCCAGCACCCAGTCCTGATCCGGCCAGCTCGCTCTGTGGATAACCGCGATGGGGCAGTCGGCGCCATAGTGCGGCAGCAGTTCTTCGACGATGGCCGGTAGATGGCGCACACCGAGGTGGATGGCCAGGGTTGCGCGGTGTCGCGCCAGGTCGTGCAGTTGCTCGCCCTCGGGCATCGGCGAGGTGGTGCCGTAGCGGGTGAGGATCACCGTCTGAGCAATGCCGGGTAGGGTCAGCTCGGATTCCAGCAACGCCGCACAGGCAGCGGTGGCGGTAACGCCGGGAATGATCTCGAAGGGAATGCCGAGCGTGCGCAGTTCGCGAATCTGTTCGCCAATGGCGCCGTATAGCGACGGGTCGCCCGAGTGCACGCGGGCCACGTCCAGGCCGCGTTCATGGGCCTGGCGTAGCAGCGTGATGATCTCGCCCAGGTGCAGCTCGGCGGTGTTGACTACCTGCTCGGCGCTGTGACCCTGCAGCACGGCTTCGGGCACCAGCGAGCCGGCATAGAGAATCACCGGGCAGCTGTGGATAAGTCGCTGACCCTTGACGGTGATCAGTTCAGGATCGCCGGGGCCGGCACCGATAAAGTAGACAGTCATGCAGGTTCTCTATCGAAGGTGGCCAGTGCACAGGTGGCGCTGGCGCTGCGGGTTTTCTCTCCGAGCAGGCAGGGCGATGTGCCCAGGCGCGCTGCCAATGCCAAGGCACAAGGCTCCGCTACGGCGGGACTGCCTGTGGCTGCTTGAGTCAATGCACTGCCGGCGGTCATGGCTTGATAGGTGCTCAGTTGCTCGGGTGCGAAGAACACCAGCTCCAGAGCTAGGTGCTCGGCCAGGCCGTGCAGGCCGGCTTCGTCGCGCTTGTGAGCGATGCTGGCCAGGGCGGCGAGGTTGTTCACCGTCAACTCATGCAAAGCCAGGCTGTGGATAAGCAGGTCGAGCAGCTCGTCCTGGCTGCAGCCACGGCGGCACCCCAACCCGGCGACGACCAGTGTCGTTGAGGCGGATAGGCGATCTGAGGGGGTCGGCAACATGAGTGATGTTCGGGCTGTGCGGTGGCGTAGCTCATCATGGCACCTGCCAACGGTCAACCGCGATTGACCGGCCGCTGCGGCCTGCGTAGCCTTCTCGCTTTCGAGGTTCTTCCCGGCATGGCGCCGGGGAGCTAAGAGGGAACAGGGTCGATGCCCTGGCTGCCCCCGCAACTGTAAACGGTTATGCCCTTCGTTAGACCACTGCCAACCGGCGGGAAGGTGAAGGGATGCGCGTAGCGCAAGCCGTGAGCCAGGAGACCTGCCTCGACTGATAGCCACTTGCTCGGACGGGGTGATCCGACGCGGCCAGCACGCCCTTGCGTGCTCGCCTGCGCGTACCCGTCCGCCGAACTTACCGACGCCACGGGGCCCTCCATGAAAACCCTCGCCAAACTGCCTGTCACCATCGTCACCGGTTTTCTCGGTGCCGGCAAAACCACGCTGTTGCGCCATCTGCTGTCCAACGCTGGCGGTCGTCGTATCGCGGTGATCGTCAACGAGTTCGGCGAGCTTGGCATCGATGGCGAAATCCTCAAGCAATGCTCCATCGGCTGCAGCGAGGAAGAAGCCAACGGCCGTGTTTTCGAGCTGGCCAACGGCTGCCTGTGCTGCACCGTGCAGGAAGAGTTCTTCCCGGTGATGCGCGAGCTGGTGGCGCGCCGCGGTGACCTTGACCATATCCTCATCGAGACCAGTGGCCTGGCGCTGCCCAAGCCTTTGGTGCAGGCCTTCAACTGGCCGGAAATCCGCAACGCCTGCACGGTCGACGCGGTGATCACTGTGGTCGACAGCCCGGCGGTGCTCGCCGGCACCTTCGCCGCCTTCCCCGATCAGGTGGACGAGCAGCGCAAGCTCGACCCCAACCTCGACCACGAATCGCCGCTGCACGAGCTGTTCGCCGACCAGTTGGCCAGCGCCGACCTGGTGATCCTCAACAAGGCCGATCTGCTCGACGCCGAGGCACTGGCCGCCGTGCGCGCCGAGGTGGCCGAAGAGCTGCCGCCGGCAGTCAAGGTGATCGAGGCGCACGGCGGCGAACTGCCGCTGGACGTGCTACTCGGCCTGAACAGCGAAACCGAGCTGCATATCGACAGCCGTCGCACCCACCATGACGATGAAGACGAAGACCACGATCATGAGGAATTCGACTCGTTCCACGTGGAACTACCGGAAACAGAGGAGGCGCGCCTGCTGGCTGCGTTGAAGGACGCTGTGGCCAAGTACGGCATCCTGCGTGTGAAAGGCTTCGCTGCCATCCCTGGCAAACCCATGCGTCTGCTGGTGCAGGGCGTTGGCCAGCGTTTCGACCGCCACTTCGACCGCGCCTGGCAGGCCGACGAGCCGCGCCTGAGCCGCCTGGTGGTGATCGGCCAGCAGCTCGACCGCGCGGCTATCGAAGCCGAGCTGAAGGCGGCGCTGGCTTGATAATGATCGCCCGCAAGCGGGCTCCTACACACCCTGTAGGAGCCCGCTTGCGGGCGATGTACTTGGATTCGTAGATGCACTTACTGCGCACCCAACCCGGCGCTCAACTGCCGGCAGACAGCATCGCCGACCTCGGCCAGACGCCTGCCGATCTGGTGATCCTGTGCACGGGTGATTCGCACCTTTCCCTGTTAGCCGAAGCCGCCCGGCAACTGCCGGACGACTACCCCAGTCTGCGTCTGGCCAGCCCGGCGCAACTGAGCAACAACGCCTCGGTGGATTATTACGTCGAGCAGGTGCTGCAGCATGCCAAGGTCATCCTGATCTCGGTGCATGGCGGCGTGAGCTACTGGCGCTACGGCGTCGAGCGTCTGGTTGAGCTGGGTGCGCGCGGTGCCACGATGATCATGGTGCCGGGCGACGACAAGCCCGACCCGGAGCTGAATGCCCTTGGCAACGTCGCCGAAGAAGACAGCCAGCGCCTGTGGCAATACCTGCGCCAGGGCGGGCTGAATAACGCCCGCCAGCTGTTTCGCTGCATCGGCAGTCGTTGGTTGGGGCGTGGCGACAGTTGGCAGGAGCCGCAGCCGCTGCCGCGTGTCGGTCTCTATCACCCGCAGTGCAGCCTGGCGACGCTGGCCGCCTGGCAGGCGCAGTGGCGACCGGACGCGCCTGTGGTGGCGCTGCTGTTCTATCGCAACCATGTGCAGTCGGCGAACACCGTCTTCGTCGATACCTTCTGCCAGCACCTGTTCGGCCAGGGCCTTAACCCGCTACCCATTGCTGTGGCCAGCCTCAAGGAACCTGCCTGCCTGGATCAGGTGCAGGCCTGGCTGGATGACACCGACGCCGCGCTGATCATCAACACCACCGGCTTCGCCCTATCCAACCCCGAGGCGCCGCAGGCGCGGGTCTTCCGCCGCGATATCCCGGTACTGCAGGCCATCTGCTCGCTGGACAACCACGCGCAGTGGCAGGCCAGCACTCAGGGCCTGGGCTCGCGTGACCTGGCCATGCATGTGGTGTTGCCCGAGCTGGATGGCCGGCTGATCGGCACCGCCATCAGCTTCAAGGGGCTGGCCTGGCGTAGCGAGCGCAGCCAGAGCGATGTGGTGTGCTACCAGGCGCATGAACCGGGTATGGCTTATGTCGCGGAACTGGCGCGGAACTGGTGCCAGTTGGCGATCAAAAGCAACGATCAGAAGCGAATCGCGCTGATTCTTGCCAACTACCCGACCCGTGATGGTCGTATCGGCAACGGCGTCGGCCTGGATACGCCGGCCGCCGCGCTGAATATCCTCCTCGCCCTGCAGTCCCAGGGCTATCCGGTGGATAACCTACCGGACAGCGGCACCGCACTTGTCCACAGCCTGCTCGGCGGTGTCACCAACGACCTCGACGGCCTGGATACGCGCCCCTGTGCGCAAAGCCTGGCGTTGGACGACTATCTGAAGTTTTTCCACAGCCTGCCGGCGGCCAACCAGCAGGCGGTGCGCGAGCGCTGGGGTGAGCCGCAGGACGATCCCATGTTCCGCAGCGGGCGGATGATGGTTGCTGGCCTGCGTTTCGGCCTGACCTTCGTCGGCATCCAGCCGGCACGCGGTTATCAGCTCGATCCGGCGGCGGTCTACCACGACCCCGATCTGGTGCCGCCACACGGCTATATCGCCTTCTACGCCTGGCTGCGCACGGCGTTCGTCGCCGACGCGCTGATCCATGTCGGCAAGCACGGCAATCTGGAGTGGCTGCCGGGTAAGAGCGTCGGCCTCTCCGAGGGCTGCTGGCCGCAGGCGCTGATCGGCCCGCTGCCCAACGTCTATCCCTTTATCGTCAACGATCCGGGCGAGGGCGCGCAGGCCAAGCGCCGCACCCAGGCAGTGATCATCGACCACCTGATGCCGCCGCTGACTCGTGCCGAAAGCTATGGCCCGCTACGCGATCTGGAGCGCCTGGCCGACGAATACTATGACGCCAGCCAGCTCGACCTGCGCCGAGCCGTGGAGCTGCGTGGCGAGATTCTGGCCAAGGTGCGCGAGGCCAGCCTCGACCGCGAACTGGGTCTGCAACTTAACGATGACGGCGACAGCTGGTTGCCGCAGCTCGACGCCTACTTGTGCGACCTCAAGGAATCGCAGATTCGCGATGGCCTACATGTGTTCGGTGAGTCGCCGACTGGCCAGCTGCGCCGCGACACCCTGCTGGCGCTGCTGCGCATTCCCCGTGGTGATGGCCAGGGCGCCAATGCCAGCTTGCTGCGGGCCCTGGCCCGTGGCCTGGAGCTGGGCCTTGATCCGCTGGACTGTGATATGGGCCAGCCCTGGGAGGGGCTGCGTCCACAGGCGTTGCAGGTTGTGGATAACAGTCTTTGGCGTACCATCGGCGATACCCGCGAGCGTCTGGAACTGCTGGCGTTGAGGCTGATCGAGCAGCGCCTGGCGGGGGTGACCTGCGGCGACTTCGGCGCCGAGGTGGCGCTGATTCTCGACGGCCTGGCCGAGCATATCGCGCCGCTGCTGGATGCCTGTGGCGACGCCGAGATGGGCGGCCTGCTGGCGGCGCTGGAGGGACGTTTCGTGCCGGCTGGGCCAAGCGGTGCGCCCAGTCGCGGGCGCCTCGACGTACTGCCCACCGGGCGCAACTTCTTTACTGTCGACGTGCGTCACCTGCCCACGCCCACCGCCTGGCGCCTCGGCGTGCAGGCGGCGGATCGCCTGCTCGAACGACACCTGCAGGACGAGGGCGATCACCTGCGCCAACTCGGCCTGTCGGTATGGGGCACGGCGACCATGCGCACCGGTGGCGACGATATCGCCCAGGCACTGGCGCTGATGGGTGTGCGCCCGGTATGGCAGCCCGGCAGCCAGCGTGTCGAGCGCTTCGAGGTGCTGCCGCTAGAGCAGCTCGGTCGGCCTCGGGTGGACGTGACCCTGCGCGTGTCGGGCTTCTTCCGCGATGCCTTCAGCAACCTAATTCGCCTGTTCGACGAGGCCGTGCAGGCGGTGATCGAACTGGATGAACCGGAAGATATGAACCCGCTGTCGGCGAGGGTCTGGCGCGAATCGCTGGTACTCAAGGACAGTGGCCTGGATGAAGCCGAAGCGCGGCGGCAGGCCGGTTGGCGGGTGTTCGGCGCCAAGCCGGGCGCCTATGGCGCCGGGGTGCAGAACGCCATCGAGGAACGCCTGTGGCAGAGCCGTGCGGATCTCGCTGAGGTCTACCTCAACTGGGGCGGTTACGCCTACGGCAGCGGCGCCGAGGGGCTGCCTGCGCGGCAGCGCTTCGTCGACCGCCTGGAGCAGATGCAGGCGGTGCTGCACAACCAGGACAACCGCGAGCACGACATCCTCGACTCCAACGACTACTACCAGTTCCAGGGCGGCATGCTGGCGGCGGTGGAAACCCTGCGCGGGCTCAAGGTGGCCAGCTACTTCGGCGACAACAGCCAGCCGGACACGCCGCGCATCCGCAGCCTCAAGGAAGAACTCAATCGCGTGGTACGTGCTCGCGCCGCCAACCCCAAGTGGATCGCGGGCATGAAGCGCCATGGCTACAAGGGCGCCTTCGAACTGGCCGCGACCATCGACTACCTGTTCGCCTTCGACGCCACCAGCGAACTGGTCGATGACCACCAGTACGCGCTGCTCACCGATGCCTACCTGCTCGATAGGGATACCCGCGACTTTATTCAGCAACACAACCCTGGCGCGCTCAACGACATCCTCGAACGCCTGCTGGAGGCTCAGCAGCGCGGCCTGTGGGAGAATCCCGGCGAATACCGAGAGGCGCTGGAAAACCTGCTGCTCGATAGTGAGGAGTCATGAAGCGCTTGAGTGCGGGGGGGTTGTGCTCCCTCTCCCGCTTGCGGGAGAGGGCTGGGGAGAGGGTGGTTCAGGTCGCTCGGTGTCGCTGGATAAACCCTCTCCCCCGGCCCCTCTCCCATAAATGGGAGAGGGGAGGAATCCCTCTGATCCGCTGCAATCGCCAATTGCCCGCACCGCCATTCCCGGATTTTATCCGGGCTACCGTCGGAACCATGTTTATCCACAGGCCAGAGCCATGACCGAACATCACTTCCCCCTCGCCGCCGTGGTCGGCGCCGATTCGCTGAAGCTGGCGCTGTGCCTGGCGGCCATCGATCCGGCCATCGGCGGCGTGCTGATCGAGGGCCCGCGCGGTATGGCCAAGTCCACCCTGGCCCGTAGCCTGGCCGATCTGCTCGACGGTGGCCGCTTCGTCACCCTGCCGCTGGGGGCGAGCGAGGAGCGCATCGTTGGCACCCTGGATCTGGACGCGGCCCTCGGCGAGGGCCGCGCGCAGTTTTCCCCAGGCCTGCTGGCCCGTGCCGATGGCGGCGTTTTGTATGTGGATGAGGTCAACCTGCTGCCCGATCATCTGGTCGATCTGCTGCTCGATGCCGCCGCCAGTGGGGTCAACCACGTCGAGCGCGACGGCATCTCCCATCGCCACGCCGCGCGCTTCGTGCTGATCGGCACCATGAACATCGAAGAGGGCGAACTGCGCCCGCAACTGCTCGACCGCTTCGGCCTCAACCTGGCGCTCGATGGCCAGCCGCAGCCGGCTGAGCGCGCCGAGATCGTCCGTCGCCGTCTGGCCTTCGATGCCGACCCCGCCGCTTTTCTGCAACGCTGGCAGGATGAGCAGGATGCCCTGGCGATGCGTTGCCAGAACGCCCGCCAGCGCCTGGCGGATATCCCGCTGGATGACGCCGCCCTGGGCGAGATCAGCCAGCGCTGCTTCGCTGCCGGTGTCGACGGCCTGCGCGCCGATCTGGTCTGGCTGCGTGCCGCTCGTGCCCATACGGCCTGGCGTGGCGCGGCGGGCATCGAGCCTGTGGATATCGAGGCGGTGGAGGACTTCGTTCTGCGCCATCGCCGTCGCCAGCAACAACCGCCGGCTGCCACACCGCCCGAGCAGAGCCAGGCGCCGCAGCAGGCGCAGGAACAGAGCCAGGGCGAGAGCCAGTGGGGCGAGCTGCCGGCGCAGCCGCAGGCCATGGGCGAACGGCGCGTGCCGCCGCGTTGGCCAAAAAAGTCCTGAGCATCCGCCCGCGCACAGCCACTGGCGCGGATGCCCGTAACCGGCCCGGACGACTCGGCGGAGGCCTGCGCGGTGCTGCGCGTAGCGGCGTGGCCGGTCGTATCGACTGGGCGGCCACTCTGCGCCAGGGCCGGCCGCAATGCCGCGAACAGTTGGTGCTGCGCCCGCGCAGCCAGCAGGCTGAGGAACTCTGGCTGGTGCTGGTCGATGCCTCTGCCTCGATGCGCCGGCATAGTGCTCTGAGCCTGGCCAAGGGCGTGCTCGCCGAGCTGTTCGACAACGCCTATCGCCAGCGCGCGCGCCTGGCCGTGCTGCAGGCCGGCGGCCGCGAGGCACAATGGTTATGGCAAGGGCGCAAGGCCAGCGCCGAGCTGCACCGTTGGCTGCACGAGTTGGGTGCGGGAGGCGGCACGCCGCTGCTCGATGCACTGAATCAGGCGGGTGACTGGCTGCTGCGTCGCCAGCGGGCGAAACCGAGCGAACGCCAGCGCCTGCTGATCCTCACCGACGGCCGCTTGCGTGATCAGTCAAATCTGGCGCCGCTGCCGTGCCCAACCCTGCTGCTCGACACCGAGCGTGCGCCAATCCGCCTGGGCCGCGCCCGGCAACTGGCGCAGGCGCTGCAGGCCGAGTACCAACATATTGATGATTTACTGCCTGTAGGAGCCGAGGACGCTGATCGCCGGCAAGCCGGCTCCTACGGGTTGTCCGTTACCTGGAGAACCCCATGAAAACCCTGCTGCTGGTCGGCATCGGCGCCGGCGACCCGGACTACATCACCTACCAGGCGATCAAGGCGCTGCGCCGCAGCGACGTGATCTTCCTGATGGACAAGGGCCCGGCCAAGCACAAGCTCAACGCCCTGCGCCGGGAAATCTGCGCGCGCTTTCTCGAAGGCCACACGCCGCGTTTCGCCGAAGGCCAGCAGCCGGAGCGCGAACGCGAGGCGGCGGACTACCGCGCTAGCGTCGACGAACTCAACCGCGACAAGCAGGCGGTGTTCGAGCAGCTTATTGACGAGCAGATGGCCGATGGCGAAACGGCGGCTTTCATGGTCTGGGGCGACCCGTCGCTGTATGACAGCAGCATCCGCATCATCGAGGCCATCGCCGCGCGCCGTAGCGATTTCGCCTATGACGTGATCCCCGGCATCACCAGCCTGCAGGCGCTCACGGCGCGGCATCGCATCCCGCTCAACAGCATTGGCCGCGCCGTGGAAATCACCACCGGCCGCCTGCTCGCCGAAGGCTGGCCGCAGGGCGTGGACAGCGTGGCGGTGATGCTGGACGCCAAGGACACTTACCGCCGCTTCGTCGGCCAGGGCCTGCATATCTACTGGGGCGCCTATGTCGGCACTGCCGATGAAATCCTGATCGCCGGGCCGCTGGATGAGGTGGCTGAGCGCATCGTCACCACCCGCGCCGAGGCGCGGGAGCGCAATGGGTGGATCATGGATAGTTATTTGTTGCGTAAGGATCGGGTGGCGTAGGGGCACGCTGGACGTTAATTACGCAGGCCCGCCGTCAGGTGTGTCGACCGAAGCGAAAGCTGTTGCCGGGTGGTGAGCGCTTCGAGTTGGTGGCGCATATGCTGCGTGAGCGTTTGTCTCCCGAGCAGATTGCCGGCAAGCTGCGCAGCATGAACATTCCCAGCCTCAGAGAGGCCTACGTCTGTCGCGAGACGATCTACGGGGCGGCCAGGGTAAAGGCCGGATACACCGCGACGATCAACGCCACCACGGCAGTCAGGATGGTGCGGCGGCGCCCGACGCGATCCGAATAGCGCCCGACGAAGGGACACAGCAGGGCGGCGAAGAACAGCGCGATCAGGCTGGCCAGCAAAGCCACCGGCCGTGCTGCGCCACCGACCACCTGCATGTAGGTGGTCAGGTAAGTGGTGAACATGTAGAACGACAGCGCCGTGGCGGAGATGAACGCCGACAGGCAGAGCACGGTGCCGCCGTGCTCGCGCAAGGTTTCGCGCAGTGGTGAATGTTCGGGATGAGGTTGCGCAGCCAGGGCCTGGAAGGCCGGTGATTCGTCCAGACGCAGACGCATGTACAAGCCGACCAGACCCAGCGGCGCAGCGATCAGGAAGGGCACGCGCCAGCCCCAGGCCTGCATCTGCGCTTCGTCCAGCCACAAGCCCATGCCGAATACCAGGCCGGCGGCGCAGGCGAATGCCATGAAGGTCGAGACCGGCACGAAGCTGCCATAACGGGCTTTCTGCTCGGTGGGCGCATGCTCCATGACGAAGGCGCAGGCACCGGCGTATTCGCCTCCGGCGGAGAAACCTTGCAGGCAACGCGCCAGCGCCAGCAGCAGCGGGGCGAACAGGCCGATGCTGGCGTAGGTGGGCAGCAGGCCGATCAGCGTGGTGGCGCCGGCCATCAGCAGCACGGTGATCGACAGCACGCGCTTGCGTCCGATCCGATCACCGAGAATGCCGAAGACGATGCCGCCCAGTGGGCGCAGGGCGAACGACACGGCAAACACGGCGAAGGTCTGCAGCAGCGCCAGGGTCGGATTGCCCGGCGGGAAGAACAGCGAAGCGATGGTCACGGCGAGAAAACCGTAGACGGCGAAGTCGAACCACTCGACGAAGTTACCGATGGCCGAGGCGGCGATCACCTTGTGCAAGGTGGCCGGGCTGACCTGCTGGCCCGTGTGGATGGCATTCATGTAACGCTCCTGATCCCTGATTTAGACGGCTTCAGGCAGGTTACGGAGCGATAGCCGGGGTGGGCGCTTCGCAGGCGACAGCGGCGTTGTCGTGAGCGACCTCAGCCCTGGGGAAACTGCGCCGGATTGGAGAAGCAGGCGCGCAGGTGATCGAACACCAGACGCACCCTTGGCGGCACCGGGCCCTGCTGTGGGCGGTAGATGAACAGCTGCCAGGGATCGGGCGCCTGCTCGGTCAGCACCGCCTGCAGGCGGCCGTTCTCCAGGTACGGTTGCGCCAGGTAGGCGGGTAACTGGCCGTAGGCCAGGCCGGCGAGCACGGCTTCCAGCTCGGCTTCAGGGTCGTCGCACACCAGCGCTGGCGCGGGCGGATGCAGGCTGGGGCCGTGAGCGAATGTCCACGGCCAGGGGCGGCCGTTCTTGCGGTCGATCAGCACCGACAGCGGCCGCTGCTGCAACTCGTCGAGGTCACGCGGCGCACCGCTGGCGGCGATCAGTTGCGGTGTGGCCACCACCTGCAACGGTACGGGTGCGAGGGCGCGGGCGACGTAGCGGCTGTCACGCAGGAAGCCGACGCGGATGCCGATGTCGATCTGCGCTTCCACCGCGTCGGTGATCTCGTCCTCCAGGCGCAGGTTCAGCACCAGCTGTGGGTGCTGCTTGAGCAAGGGCTGCAGGAACGCCACCAGAAAGCGCTTGCCAATGGCCTGCGGCGCGGTGATGCCGATGCGCCCGGCGATGGCCGATTCGGCCTCGGCGCGATGGCCGCGAAACAGCGCATCGAAGTCTTCCAGCATCTGCCGGGCGCGCAGCGCGTAGGCCTCGCCAAAGGCGGTGATATGCACCTGGCGGGTGTTGCGGTGGAACAGAATCTCGCCGAGTTCTTCCTCCAGCGCCTTGATCGCACGGGTCACCGCCTGCGGAGAAATCCTCAGGCGAGTCGCCGCCTCGCGGAAATTGCTGCAGTCGGCCGCGCTGCAGAAGATGCGGATCATCTCCATGCGATTGAGCATGTCGGGGCGCCTTCATATTCCAGAATATGGAATATTTTAATCCAAACTCTTCCATTCATTGAAACGGGAATCGCCTATAACGTGAGCTCATGTCCGGCGTATGGCGTGGACACTCCAATCAATCGAGAGAGGGCTTACCCATGAGCAACAATATTTCCGGCAAGGTCGTGGTCATCACCGGCGCCAGCAGCGGCCTGGGCGAAGCCACCGCCCGTCATCTGAGCAAGTTGGGCGCCAAGGTGGTGCTGGGCGCACGGCGCAAAGAGCGTCTCGAGCAACTGGTCAGCGAACTGGTTGCCGCTGGTGGCGAGGCCGTGGCCTACCAGACCGACGTGACCCGCGCCGACGAGGTCAAGGCACTGATCCAGGGCGCACTGGACACCTTCGGCCGCGTCGATGTGCTGATCAACAACGCCGGCCTTATGTCCATTGCACCGATGAGCGATGTGCGCGTCGAGGAGTGGGAGCGCATGATCGACATCAACATCAAGGGCGTGCTGTACGGCATCGCCGCGGCGCTGCCGGTGTTCCAGCAGCAGAATGCCGGGCACTTCATCAACATCGCCTCGGTGGCCGGGATCAAGGTGTTCAGCCCCGGTGGTACCGTCTACAGCGGCACCAAGTTCGCCGTGCGCGCCATCTCCGAAGGCCTGCGCCATGAAGTGGGCGGCAGCATCCGCACCACCACCATCGAGCCGGGCGCGGTGGATTCGGAGCTGAAGTTCGGCAGCTCGCACCAGCAGAGCCGCGACTTCGTCGTCGACTTCTACAAGCAGGCGATTCCGGCGGAATCGGTGGCACGCGCCATTGCCTACGCCATCGAGCAGCCGGCTGACGTCGACATCAACGAGATCGTTCTGCGTCCGACCACGCAGGAGTTCTGATCCATAACCGCTGTTGCAGGCGCTTGCGATGCTGGTTCACCCGAGCCAGCATGCAGGCGCCTTTTTCGCTTTCAGGAGTCTGCATGAGCGCGTCCATTCATTCCGTCGACCTGGCCAAGGCCTACCGTCTACTCAACCACGGGCCGACCGTGCTGGTGTCGGCGCGTCATCAGGCTGTGGATAACGTCATGGCGGCAGCCTGGTGCTGCGCCCTGGATTTCGATCCGCCGAAGCTGACCGTGGTGCTGGACAAGGCCACCCGCACCCGCGCGCTGATCGAAGGCAGCGGCCTGTTCGCCATCCAGGTGCCGACCGTGGCTCAGCTGCAACTGACCCAGGCGGTGGGCAGCGCCAGCCTGGCCGATGATCCGGCGAAGCTGGCCCATGCCGGGGTCGAGTTGTTCGAGATGGCAGGCCACGATGTGCCATTGGTGGCCGGCTGCTCCGCCTGGCTGGTCTGCCGGCTGATCGATGAGCCGCATAACCAGCAGGCCTACGACCTGTTCATCGGCGAGGTGATCGCGGCCTGGGCGGACGAGCGCGTGTTCCGCGACGGCCGCTGGCATTTCGAAACGGCCGACCCGAGCCTGCGCAGCCTGCATCACGTCGCGGGCGGGCACTACTACGCGATTGGCGAGGCGCTCAAGGCCTGATGTCGGGCGTGCTCAGCGCGCCAGCGGTAGCGCTACACCGATCAGCACGAAGAGCACGCCGCAACTGCGGTTGAAGGTGCGGCCGCCGCGTTGCAGCCAGGGCCGTACGCGGAAGGCCAGCAACGCCAGCAGCAGCTCGACGAGGAACTCGACCACGGCGAAGGTCGCTGCCATCACCACGAACTGCACGGCCAGGCCACGCTGCGGGTCGACGAACTGCGGTAGAAAGGCGCCGTAGAACAGGATCACCTTGGGATTCGACAGCGCCGACAGCAGGCCTTGGCGAAACAGCCGGCTGGCGCTGGGGCGCACACCGCTGTCGGCCAGGGTCAGGGTCATCGGTGGCGAGCGCCACAGCTGCACGCCCAGCCAGATCAGGTAGGCGCCGCCGATCCACTTCAGCGCCAGCAGCGCGTTGGGCGCGGTCTTGAGCAGCGCACTGAGGCCGAACATGGCCAGTGCGATCAAGGTACTGAAGCCAACCACACCGCCAAGGATGGTGGCCAGTGCCATGCGCGAGCCGTACAGCCCGCCGTGGGTCAGCGCCAGAAGGCTGTTGGGGCCGGGCGTCAGAGCCAGGCCAAGGGTGGCGACGAAGTAGACGAGCCAGAGTTCTAGAGCCATGCGGGTCTCCTGTTTGGGCGCGGCCAGTCTAGTCAGCGGCAGGTACTTGAATAAGGTAGATTCTGGCTATCTAGCAGTTGATTCTGGACATAACATGGCCGAAAGCCCCGATCTGCGTTTTCTCCTGTTGCCCTTGCCGGAGTTCGCCCTGCTGCCGTTTGGTGGTTTTCTCGACAAGTTGCGTTTTAGCGCCGACGACGAGGACTACAGTCGCCAGCGTTACTGCACCTGGACGATTCTCGGCCTGCAGCCAGGGCATGTGCTGTCCAGCAGCGGTGCGGCGCTGCGTATCGAGGCGACGCCGGACGAGCTGAAGCTGGCCGACTACGACTATCTGGTGTTGTTCGGTGGGCGCAACGCACAGGCCACCGCTGCGCTGGCGCCGGCCTACCAGCCGTTGCTGCGTCGCGCCGCACGCGCCGGAGTGAAGCTGGTGGCGATCGACAATGCCAGCTTCCTGCTCGCCGCCTGCGGCCTGCTCGACGGTCATCGGGTGGCAGTGCACTGGCGCCATGAGGCGGAATTCCGTGCCAGCTTCCCGAACTTGCGCCTAGCCCGCGAGCGCCTGTACTGCTTCGATGGCGCGCGGATCTCCTGCGCTGGCGGTACGGCGGCCATCGACCTGGCGGTGGAGCTGTTGGCCCAGGGCAGCGGCCGGGCGCGGGCGCTCAAGGGCCTGGCCGACATGCTGGTGGACGAGACGCGCAGCGGCCAGCACGCGCTGCGTTCACTGCACACCACACCGAGCGGCGAGCGCCATGTCGACCGCGCCATCGCCCTGATGCGCCACGGTCTGGCCAGTGCCGATGGCATCGAGCAGTTGGCGGCCAGCGTTGGCATCAGCCGGCGTCAGCTGGATCGCCTGTTCCACGCCAGCCAGGGCATGAGTGCGCGCGAATACTGGAACGAGCTGCGCCTGCAGCATGTGCGCTGGCGCCTGCTCAACTCCAGCCACAGCCTGGCGCAACTCGCCGACGAGATCGGCGCCGGCGATGCCAGCCACCTGGGCAAGCTGTTCCGCCAGCGTTTCGGTGTTGCGCCTGGCGCCTTCCGCCGTCAGGGCGGTGTGTTGTAGGAGCCGCGCCCCGCGGCGAATGCTGCGGATAAGCTCGGTATCGCGGCATCGCCGCAATCGCTTCGCGCCGGGGCGGCGCTCCTACAGGCTTGCCAGCGGCGGCAGCCACACTGAAGCCAGTAGCAACAGGGCCATGCTGCGGTTGAACAACAGCAGCCGGGCCGGTTGTCGCAACAGGCGCGCGCCGCCGACGCCCAGCACACCCCAGACCAGCAGGCAGGGCGTGGATACCAGCAGGAACAGCGTCGCGTAGCTCGCCACCGCGCCGAACGAGGCCTGGCCGTCGAGGAAGATCGCCGTGACCGAGATGCTCATCAGCCAGGTCTTGGGGTTGATCAGTTGCAGGCCAGCGCCCTGGGCGAAGCCCTGGCGCCGGTCGACGCCGCAGACTCGCGCCAGTTCGTCGAGGCCGATGTTCTGGTGAAAGTGCGCATGCAGATAATCGCGAGCACGCAGGGCCACACTGGCGATCTGTGGGTTGCCCGACAGGCGCTGGCGCCAGTGCAGACTGCGCGAGATACGTTCCAGCAGCGCATCCAGCGTGGCGTCGCGCACCATGCGTGGCTCGCCGTCGCGCAGCGCCTGCAGGGCGTTGGCAATACACGGCAGCAAGCCAGGATCGTCCGGCTGGGTGCGCCGCACGCCGGGCAGGCAGTCGGCGGGTGCCTGCTCGAACAGTCCCGGCAATGCCTTTTCCAGCCAGGCTGGTTCGAGGTAGAGCGTGGAATAGGTGAAGCCACCCGGCGTCGGCGCGTGGCCGTCATGGATATCGCCGGGTTCGAGGAAGAAGGTCTGGCCGGGCACGCTACTGAACAGCGCGCGGCGGCAATGAAACTGCTGCACACCCTGCTCGGTAAAGCCGATCAGGTAGCTGTCATGCCAGTGTGGATCGTAGGCGTGCCCCTCGAAATGCGCGCGGATCACCTCGATGCCGGTATCGGCATCCTGCTTGAGGTCGACCCATGATTGCGCGTTCGTCGACTGTTGCCTGTCGTTGCTGTGAACGCCCGAGCTTAGCGCGTCCGACGCGCAGGGCTAGAAGGTTTGTGCAGACGCGCTTTTCGTAGGAGCCGGCTTGCCGGCGATCAAGGTGTCCGACGGTGCTGTATCGCCCGCAAGCGGGCTCCTACGGGTCGGGATATCGGCACTTGGTGCGTGGGTCTGTGAGGTGTGCGCAGACGCGCTTTTCGTAGGAGCCGGCTTGCCGGCGATCAAGGTGTCCGACGGTGCTGTATCGCCCGCAAGCGGGCTCCTACGGGTTGGGATACCGGCACTTGGTGCGTGGGTCTGTAAGGTGTGCGCAGACGCGCCGTTCGTAGGAGCCGGCTTGCCGGCGATCAAGGTGTCCGACGGTGCTGGATCGCCCGCAAGCGGGCTCCTACAGATCGGGATACCAGCGCGGCGTATAGACCCACTCGCCGCCATCGGCGCGCGGGAAGCGGCGGGTCTGACTGGAGCCGATGATCACCAGGGTGCGCATATCGACCAGCTCCGGCGTCAGCTCGCCGAGGGTGAGGGTGCGCAGGGCTTCGGCCGGGCGGCCGATATCGCGGCCGAGCACCACCAGCGTTTCTGGCGTGCGGTGCTGGCGCAGCAACTCCAGCGCGCGGCCGAGCTGCCAGGGGCGCGACTTGGAGATCGGGTTGTAGAAGGCCATGGCCAGATCGGCTGCGGCGGCATGCTCCAGGCGCTTCTCGATCACCGCCCAGGGCTTGAGGTTGTCGGACAGGGAGATCAGGCAGAAGTCGTGGCCCAGCGGTGCGCCGGCCTTGGCGGCGGTGGCCAGGGCGGCGGAGACGCCCGGCAGCACCTCCAGTTCGACGCCGTGCCAGGCCTCGTTCTGCGGGCTTTCCAGCGCCTCCATCACCGCCGCGGCCATGGCGAACACGCCGGGGTCGCCCGAGGAGATCATCACCACCCGGCGGCCAGCGGCGGCCAGCTCGAAGGCGTGAGCGGCGCGCTGCAACTCTTCGCGGTTGTCGCTGGGATGCACGCATTGATCGGCGCGCAGCGGGCCGGCCATCTTCACGTAGGTGTCGTAGCCGAGTAGGTCTTCGGCCTCGTCGAGGGCACGGCGCACGGCGGGCGTCATATGTTCGGCGGCGCCGGGGCCGAGGCCGACCACGCTGAGGCGGCCACGGCGCTGGCCGAGGCGTTCGATATCCAGTGGTTGTTCGCCCAGCAGCAGGCGCAGGCCGTCGCCGGCATGGTGCTCGGGCGGCAGCTCGGCTGTGCTGTGAATAAAGCGCAGTGGCAGGTTCAACTCGGCTGCAGCAGCGTGTAGCTCGGCATTGGCCATCCAGTCTTTGTCCGCGAGCAAAACGGCCAGCGCTTGCGGCGCCAGGTTGGCATCGCTATACGCCTGCTGCAGGCGAGCCGGTAGGTCGGCGCCGGGGCGTTCGATAAGTGCGGCGGCGCTGCGCGGGTGGATCAGCAGTTCGTCCGGCTGCGCCGGGCGTGCCTGCGCGGTGATGTGGATTACACGATCGGCAGCGTTATCCACAGGCAACTGCGCGGCTTCCAGCCAGGGCGCCTGGCCTTCGATGCGGACCGTCTCGCCGCCGAGCAGGTCGCTGACGAAGCGCTTGCCTTGTTGTAGGTCGGCCAGCGCGTAGCCGGCCGGTGGTTCCAGCAGACAGGTGCCGAAGCGCAGCTCGCCGCTGGTGGTGATGGCCGGCGTCACACCCAGGTGCGCGGCGATCTCGCGGGCCAGGCGGTTGACCCCGGCCAGGCCGCCGAGCAACGGCACCACGGCGCTGCCGTCTTCGGCCAGGGCCAGTACCGGCGGCTCGGCGCCTTTTTCCGCCAGCAGCGCGGCCAGGCTGCGGATGACGATGCCGGCGGCGCACAGCACCAGCAGCGGCTGGCCGGCGCGATACAGGGCGCGCAGGTGTTCGCCGAAGTCGTCGTAGTGACGTTCGGCGCCATCGGCACGGCCGCGCAGGCCATGGATCACGGCCTGTGGATAAAGTGACTTGAGGCGTTGTGCAGTGGCCAGCGCGCTGGCGCCGAGGATGACGATGTTCATGCGGTAAATCCTTGCAATCCGGGGAATGGGTTTCCCGGGGTGCATCCGTATACGGTCTTGAGACGGGTAGGGCGGGTGCAACCCGCCAGCTCGCTGCAGGCGGGTTGCACCCGCCCTACGGCATTACCCCCGCCATTTCTGCCCAGGCACCAGAATCATGGAAAAGTACGGCGAATCCATCGGCTCCACCTCGTCCAGCGGCACTATCTTCTGGCTGGCCATGGTCGCGCGCTCGACGTAATGGGCGCGGTCGTCCAGGCCGAGCTTGCGCAGCACGCGGCGCACCTTGTCGAAGTTGCGCCCGAGCTTCATCACAACCGCCGCTTCGGCGTCGCGCAGGCGCTGTTCCAGCTCGTCTTCCGGCAGCACGCCAGAGAGCACGCTCAAGCTCTGGTTGCGGTAGACCAGCGGCGTGCCCAGCACCGAGGCGCAGCCGAGCATGGAGCAGACGCCGGGCACCACCTCCACCTTGTAGCGGTCGGCCAGGCGGTCGTGCAGGTACATGTAGGAGCCGTAGAAGAACGGGTCGCCTTCGCAGATCACCGCCACGTCCTGGCCGGCGTCCAGTAATTGGGCGATCTGCTGCGCGCAGGTGTCGTAGAAGTCGGCGATCACATCCTCGTAGCTCAGCGGCGGGGCGAGCTTCTCGGTGGTCACCGGGTAGACCAGCGGCAGGCGCTGCTGGGCGGCGTCCAGATGTTCCTCAATGATGCTGAAGGCGTTACCGCCATGGCCGGCATTGTGCTTGGCCTTGGCCACGAAATAGGCCACCACGGGCGCCGATTTCAGCAGGCGCAGCGCCTTGAGGGTAAGCAGCTCGGGGTCGCCGGGGCCGACGCCCAGGCCAAGCAGACGGCCAGCCATCACTCCACCTCCGAGGCGAGGGCGTTGACTGCCGCCACTGCCATGGCGCTGCCGCCGCGGCGACCACGGACGATCACGTAGGGCACGCCACGGCTGTCTGCGGCCAGCGCATCTTTCGATTCTGCCGCGCCGATAAAGCCCACCGGCATGCCGATGATCAGCGCCGGTTTCGGCGCGCCGGCGTCGAGCATTTCCAGCAGGTAGAACAGCGCGGTGGGCGCATTGCCGATCACCACCACGCTGCCTTCCAGATGCTCGCGCCAGTGCTCCAGGGCCACCGCCGAGCGGGTGTTGCCGACTTCGCGGGCCAGCTCCGGTACGCCGGCGTCGTGCAGGGTGCAGATCACCTGGTTGTTCGCCGGCAGGCGCGGGCGGGTGATGCCCTCGGCGACCATGCGCGCATCGCAGAGGATCGGCGCGCCGGCTAGCAGGGCGGCGCGGCCAGCGGCGCCAGCACCGGGGGAGAAGCGCAGGTCCTCCACCACATCGACCATGCCGCAGGCATGGATCACCCGCACGGCGAGTTTTTCCAGGTCGGCGGGAATGCCGTTGAGGTTGGCCTCGGCGCGGATGGTGGCGAAGGAACGGCGGTAGATTTCCTGGCCGTCGCGGATGTAATCAAGCATCGGGGGTTCCTGCGGGGTGTTGGCGGGCGAACCAGGCGCCGGCTTCGTCGATGGTCATGGCTGGCACCAGCAGACGGCCGAAACCGGGCGCCTCGGGTGTGCGTTGGTAGAGCTGGTAGTGATCGGGCGTGCTGGCCAGCAGGGTATAGGGCAGCACGCGGGCGCTGGCGCAACTGCGCGGGCAGGCGCTGAGATGCACCTGCGGGCGGGCGCCGCTTTCGCGCAGCAGCTCCGCCAGGTGCAGGGCGTGGTGTTTGCTATCGGCCAGGCCGCGCTCGCAGGCCGCCGCGCCGGTGCAGGCGACCAGGCCGAGCAGCGGTTCGTCGATATGCGTCAGCAGGCCGAGCTCGCCTAGCGCCGCCAGCAGCTCACCGCTGGCGGCTTCCGGCACATTGCCCAGCAGCACGCCCTGCCAGGGCGTCAGGCGTAAATTTCCATCGCCGTGGTGCTCGCTCAGTTGGGCCAGCGTCAACAGTTGCTCGGCGTGCAGCCGGCCTAGTTGGGCGCCAGCAGCGACCATACACAGGCCGCTCTGCGCCTGTGGATAAATACCAGCCGGGACGTGGTCGAGCGGAGCGCTCTGCTGCCAATTGACCGGCACCGGTTGCAAGGGAAAATCCAGACGTGCTTGCAGACGTTGCAGCAGTTCGTCGGCTGGGATCTGTTGCAGCAACTGGCGCATGCGCGATTGCTCGGGTGTCGCCAGTTCGAGGAACAGCTGCAGGAGTTGGCGCACCAGCTCTACGCCGTGTGTCGCTTCGATGCGCGCCAGCGGCGTCTCGACAGGGCAGCCGGCCAGGCCCAGCAGCAGGTGCTGCTCGTTCTCGGCGACCAGCCATAGATCGTGCGGGTGTTCGCGCATGGCCAAGGTTTCGCCGCCATCCAGTTGCAGGGCGAACTTGGGCGACAGTGCGTGCAGCACCGGGGTGTCCTGCAGCAGGTCGAGCAACTGATTGGCCAACGGGCGCACGTCCATCCGCGCCTGTGGGTCAAGGCCGGCGGCGGGGCTGAGCAGCAGGTTGCGCACATCGTCTGCGTCTGCCACGCGCGGGCCAAGTCCGGCGCTCAGCAGGGCGTCGATCAGCGCGCTTTCCTGGCCAGGCAGCACGCCGCGAACCTGCAGGTTGCTGCGGTTGGTCAGCTCCAGCACGCCGCTGGCACAGTGCCTGGCCGCCTCGGCAATCGCCCGCGCCTGGGCGCAGCGCAGCACGCCGCCAGGCAGCTTGATGCGGCAGATGCCGCCATCGAGCGCGGGGACGATGCGCAGCAGGCCGGGGCAGGCGGAAGGGCGGACGGATGTGGGCAAGCGGTCACCTGTGGATAACGACGCGGCGACCGAACCAGCGAAATCCCATAGGGGACTCCATGGCATCGGTACACCCCGCCCGATGTTGGCACTCGCGACCAGCGTTCGTCGGCAGGTCTCCTGGCTGACAGGTCTTGATCCGCTGCGCCTTCCCGGTACAGGCCGTTGAAAAACTATCTGCGTTGGCAATACGGCGTTAAAAACGGCCTCAAAATGCTCATTTACAACACGTAAACTGCGCTTTTTCGGTCGTTTTTGCCTTGTCTTGCCTGCCTCGCTTACGTTTTTCAGCGGCCTGTTTCCAGTGGCCGATTGCGTAGGACTCGCTGTTTACAGTTGCGGGGGCAGCCACGGTTTTACCGTGTTCCCTCTTGGGGAAACTCTGAAATGACCATTTACCGTCACTCCCGCGAAGGCGGGAGCCCAGGTAGTACTGAGATTATGGATTCCCGCCTGCGCGGGAATAACGACTATTTCAGAGTTTCCTTAGGCCCTTTACTGAGTCGTATCGACTCAAGGGCACCGACGAAGGCGCTATTATGCCCGCTTTGCCCCGAGCGCGGACAGGCGCTCCGTCGGGCCTGTGCGAGGACATTGGATGAAACCCTGGTTGACCCTGGTTGGCATCGGCGAAGACGGCTATCCCGGCCTGGGCAAGGCCGCGCGCCGCGCACTGTTGGCGGCCACGCGTATTGTCGGTGCACCGCGCCAGCTGGCGCTGTTGCCACCGTGCATCACGGGCGAGCGGGAAACCTGGCCGAGCCCCTTCGATCTGCAACCGCTGCTGGCCCGGCGTGGCGAGGCGGTGTGCGTGCTGGCCAGCGGTGATCCGATGTTCTATGGCGTTGGTGCCAGCCTGGCGCGCCAGGTGCCGGTCGACGAACTGCAGGTTTTGCCGGCGCCGTCCTCGGTGTCGCTGGCAGCGGCGCGTCTGGGCTGGCCGCTGCAGGAGGTGGAGGTGGTCTCCTTGGTCGGCCGGCCGCTGACCACGCTCAACGCCCGGTTGTATCCCGGTACGCGCCTGCTGGTATTGAGCGCCGATGGCGATACGCCTGCGCTGGTTGCCGAAGCGCTGCGTGCGCGCGGTTTCGGCGCCAGCCGCCTGAATCTGCTGGAGCACCTTGGCGGCCCCAACGAGCGCCGTATCGATGGCCTGGCCGCGAGCTGGAACCTTCCGCGTGGCGCCGACCTCAACCTGCTGGCGGTGGAGTGCCTGGCTGATGCCGGGGCGCAACTGTTGCCACCAACTTGCGGCCTGCCGGACGAGGCCTACCGCCACGACGGCCAACTGACCAAGCGCGACGTGCGCGCGGTCACCCTGGCGCGCCTGGCCCCGCTACCCGGCGAGCTGCTGTGGGATGTCGGTGCCGGTTGTGGCTCCATCGGCATCGAGTGGATGCGCGCACACCCGGCCTGCCGGGCCATCGCCATCGAAGCCAACGAGGGGCGCCAGGAACATATCCGCCATAACCGCGACACGCTCGGCGTACCCGGCCTGCAACTGGTCGCCGGGCACGCGCCTGAGGCGCTGGATGGACTGCCCGCGCCGGAGGCGATCTTTATCGGCGGTGGCGTCACCGTGCCCGGCGTGCTGGACGCCTGCTGGGACGCGCTCAAGTCCGGCGGGCGTCTGTTGGCCAATGCCGTGACCATTCAGAGCGAGGCAGCGCTGGTCGCCTTCCGCGAACAGAATGGCGGTGAGCTGCTGCGTCTTACCGTGGCCCAGGCGCAGCCGCTGGGCGGCTTCGACACCTGGCGCGCGGCGCTGCCGATCACCCTGCTGGCGGCCTATAAATCGTGACGGCGCGTATCCTGTTGCTCGGTGGCACCACCGAGGCGCTGCGTCTGGCGCGTCGACTGGGGCCGGAAACCATCTACAGCCTGGCCGGCCTTGGCCGGGTGCCGGATGACCTGGCCTGCCGCGTGCGCGTCGGCGGCTTTGGCGGTGCCGATGGCCTGGCCGCCTTTACCGCCAGCGAAGGCATCGAGCTGCTGCTGGATCTGACCCACCCCTATGCGGCGCAGATCAGCCATAACGCGGCCCGCGCTGCAGAACTGGCGGGCGTGCCCTGCTGGGCATTGCGTCGCCCTGGCTGGCAACCCGGCGCGGGTGACGACTGGCGCGAGGTGGAAGGCTGGGATGAACTGACCCGTGCACTGGCGCCTTTCGAGCGGCCGTTTTTCACCTCCGGGCGTGAGCCGCTGGCGCATCTGCATGAAATACCCGAACACCAGCACTGGACGGTACGCTGCCTGCAGGCCGAGCCGGCGCCGCCGCGCGCAGAAGTGATCGGCGCACGTGGGCCGTTCTCGCTGGATGAGGAGCGCGCGCTGTTCGCCCGTATCCGCTGCGACGTGCTGGTGAGCAAGAACAGCGGCAGCGCCTCCACCGAACCCAAGCTGCAGGTCGCCCGTGAGCTTGGATTGCCGGTTTTGCTGTTGCGTCGCCCGCAGTTGCCGGTGGTAACGCGTGATTTCGCGGAGTTGGACGCTCTCTACGAGGCGCTGTCCTTGTCGGGCGGGTGAAACCCGCCCTACGCTTGACGCAACGCCGCCTGCCATTGCCAGTGGTGACGCGCGAGTTCACTGAGTTGGATGCCTGGGGCGAAGCGCTGCTTCTGTAGGGCGGGTGAAACCCGCCACTGCCGATCTGGCGGGTTGCAGCCGCCCTACGCTTGCCGTTGCGCTGCTAGACTGCCGGCCCTTTTGGAGACTGTCATGAGCCAAGCCCCTTACGCGCGCATCCTGTTCATCGGCCCCGGCCTGGGGCGTGGTGCATCGTCCGAGCGTCTGCAGCAGCGCATTGAAGCGTTGCTCGGCGAGGCGCATCTGCATGACAGCGAGCAGGATGGCTTCTGGCAGGCCATCGATGAGGCGCCACGCCCGTTGCTGGTGGTCGATCTGGAGCCACGCGCCGATGCCGCGCACCGCGACTGGCTGCGCGAGTGCATCGCCGAACGCGGTAACGGGAGCGAGGTATTCGTGGTTTGCAGCGCCATGGAAGATGCCTGGCTCGATGGCCTGAGCGCACTGCTGGCGCATCGTCAGGCGCATCTGCCCTGCAGTGACGTGCCGCCCGTGCCTGCGCACCACGCCTGGTCGCAGATCCCGCCACACGCCCAACGCCTGCTGCTGTGCAATGGCCCGCGCTGCACGCGCAAGGGTGCGTTGGGCCTGTGGAAAACCCTGCGCCAACGGCTCAAGGCAGCAGGCAAGCTGGAGTGCGAGGGCGGTGTGCATATCACCCGCAGCCAGTGCCAGTTCCCCTGCGACCTGGGCCCCACCGCGAGTCTATATCCACAGGGCGAGTGGTACGGCATCCAGGACGAGGCGGCGGTGATTCGTCTGGTCGATGAGCGCCTGGTAGCGGGCAGGGCGCTGCCGGAGTTGCGTATCGATGAGCAGGGCAACAATTAGCAACTCGGATTACGCCTGCGGCCAATCCAGGCTACGAGCAATCGCCGCTAAAGCACCTCCCACAATTGCCCCCGCGCCTTGACTTGAGCGGGTGCGGGTGGTCATATCCGCCCCGCTTCAGGTGTCTCACGCCGCCGCGCGTGAGGTGAAACGGGAAGTCGGTTGAAGTCCGACGCTGCCCCCGCAACGGTAAGCGAGCGACCGCATCGATACGCCACTGTGCGCCACGCGCATGGGAAGGCGATGCGTTCATGACCCTCGCAAGCCCGGAGACCGGCCTGGAGTCGTTTGTGTCTGGCAACCCGCGGTGGGCGGGCGTTGACTCCAGTATGGCGCCGCCGTGCCCCTGTCTGCTGTTGCGCATTTCCATCGGATTGCCGTGCCTTTTCTCTTTGCGATGGAAGCAATATGGCGCGCCATTTCCGCTACAAGAACCTCTCTTCTGCATGCCTGAACGAAGGGCGTGAGCCCGTCT
This sequence comes from Pseudomonas oleovorans subsp. oleovorans, assembly GCF_002197815.1. Lineage (GTDB taxonomy): Bacteria > Pseudomonadota > Gammaproteobacteria > Pseudomonadales > Pseudomonadaceae > Aquipseudomonas > Aquipseudomonas oleovorans. The sequence continues at coordinate 127,710 of NZ_NIUB01000003.1, read as the reverse complement.
CGGGCTACCTGCGAAAAACGATAATGTTATGTTATAACAATAACATTATCGCCTCAGGCACTGACTGCGAAGCGTCAAGGCTGGCCGCCTTCAACTCGCACACCCGGAGCCTGGAGCGTCCTGACGACTCTCCTGGAAGATCCGGAATCACTCACGTGCAGCACCTTCTACGCCTCTGCTCCCTGCCATTCGCGCTGCTGCTTGGCGGTGTGGCCATGGCCAGCGAATCTCCTGTCGATCTCCCTGCCGTCACCGTCCAGGCGCATGCTGCCGAGGAAGGCGAGAGCGATCTGCATACACCTACTACGTCCGGCTCGCGCCTGGAGCTTTCGGCCCTGCAAACGCCGGCCAGCACCAGCAGCCTGAGCGGCGCCGAGGTACGCGGGCGCAACAACCTGACGGTGCAGGACGCCGTGACCCGCACGCCGGGTATCAGCAGCATCGGCTCGCCCGGCAATGGCGGCACCGCGCTGTCGGCGCGCGGCTTCACTGGCCATTCGGCGACCATGCAGCTGTACGATGGCACCCGCCAGTACGTCGGCGCCGGCACCGTGACCTTCCCGGTGGACACCTGGTCTGTAGCGCGCATCGACGTGCTGCGCGGCCCGGCTTCGGTGCTCTATGGTGAGGGCGCCACCGGCGCGGTGATCAACGTAGTGCCGAAGAAGCCCTTCGCCGGCGAGATCCGCAACCAGCTGCGCCTCGGCTACGGCAGCGACGACCGCCGTCAGGCTGCGCTGGACAGCGGCGGTTCGCTGAGTGACGAACTGAGCTACCGCTTCAACATCAATCAGCAGGCCAGCAATGGTTGGGTCGACCGCGGTGATTCGGACAGCCTGGCGCTCAGCGCCGCCCTGCGCTGGGACGCCCATGACGACCTGAGCTTCACCCTGTCCCACGACCATGGCGACCAGAGCCCGATGCGTTATCTCGGCACGCCGCTGGTGGCCGGCAAGTACCGCGAGAGCATCCGCGAGCGCAATTACAACGTCGCCGACGCGGATATCCGCTACAACGACCAGATCACCCGCCTGGTGACGGACTGGCGCATCAACGACGCGCTCAGCGCCAGCAACCAGCTCTACTACATCAAGACCCAGCGCTACTGGCGCAATGCCGAGGCCTATCGCTGGCAGCCGGGTGATACGGTCGAGCGCAGCGAGTTCTACCGGATCAAGCACACCCAGGAGCAGGTCGGCGACCGCCAGACCTTCACCCTCGATCACGCCCTGTTCGGCCTCGATAGCCGCACGGTGGTCGGTGTGGATTACAACCGCATCCACTTCGCCCGCCAGCACGATTTCGCCAGCAGCTTCAGCGACAGCGTGCCGCTGGCCGGCTCCGGCGGCGGTCAGTACCAGAGCACCGACCCGCTCGGCTACGGCCCGCGTGAGCGCAACCTGGCGCGGCAGTTCTCGCTGTTCGCCGAGAACCGCACCCAGCTGACCGAGCGCCTGTCGCTGGTCACCGGGGTGCGCCGGGATCAGGTGCATCTGCAGCGCGACAACCTGATCGATGGCAGCAGCGCCGACCGTAGCCTGAGTGGCGACAACTGGCGCGCCGGGCTGGTCTTCGCGCTGACCCCGGAGCTGTCGCTGTACGGTCAGTACGCCACCAGCACCGAGGGGGTGAACAACCTGCTGACCCTGAACCCGACTCAGCAGCAGTTCGACCTCAGCGAAGCCAGGCAGAGCGAAATCGGCCTCAAGCAGATGTTCTGGGGCGGGCAGGGCGAGTGGACGCTGGCGGCCTACCATATCGTCAAAAAGAAGCTGCTCAGCCGCGAAACCCCTACCTCGCCCACCGAGCAGATCGGCCAGCAGTCTTCCGATGGTCTGGAGGCCACCCTGGAATTGGCGCTGGGTCGGGGCTGGCAGGTGTCGGCCAACGCCGCCTTGGTGCGCGCCGAGTACGACGACTTCATCGAAGGTGGTGGCGACCGCAGCGGCAAGCGCCCGACCGATGTGCCCAAGCGCACCGCCAACCTGTGGCTGAACAAGGCGCTTGGTGGCGGCGTGGATGCCGGCATCGGCGCGCGTTATGTCGATGCGCGGTATGCCGATACGGCCAACACCGCCAAGGTCCCTGGCTACACCGTGGTCGATGCCAACGTCGCCTGGCAGGCATTGCCGGACGTGCGCCTGGGCCTGGAGCTGAACAACCTGTTCGACCGCCAGTACGCCACCACCGCCAGCAGCGACGGCGAGCAGTGGTATCTGGGGGCGCCGCGTTCGTTCTTCGTCACCGCGGATTACAGCTTCTGATGACTCCGCGTTTGCGTATTCAGGCGCTGGCCTGGTCGCCCGACGGCCAGCGTCCGCTGCTCGACGGCATCGACCTGGACGTCGGCGATGGCGAGCTGCTGGGGCTGATCGGCCCCAACGGCAGCGGCAAGACCAGCCTGCTGCGCTGCGCCTATCGCTTCCAGCGGCCCAGCGCCGGCCAGGTCAAGCTGGACGGCGAGGCGCTGTGGCAGCGCCCGCCGCGCTGGAGTGCGCAGCGCGTGGCCGTGGTGCTGCAGGAATTTCCGCAGGACTTCGGCCTGCGCGTGCACGAGGTGGCGGCCATGGGCCGTACGCCGCACAAGGGGCTGTTCGATGGCGACGATGCCGAGGATCGGCGCCTGGTGGATGAGGCGCTGGCCCGTGTCGGTTTGAGCGGCCTGGCGCAGCAGCCCTTCGCCTGCCTCTCGGGTGGCGAGAAGCAGCGCGCTCTGCTCGCCCGTGCCCTGGTGCAGCAGCCGCAAGTGCTGATCCTCGACGAGCCGACCAACCACCTCGATCCGCGCTACCAGCTCGAACTGCTGGGCCAGATCAAGGCGCTGGGCCTGGCGACACTGGCCAGCTTCCACGACCTCAACCTGGCGGCGGCCTTCTGCGACCGCCTCTGCGTGCTCGACCAGGGCCGTCTGGTGGCCATCGGCACGCCTGCCGAGGTGCTGACCGCCGAGTTGCTGCGGCAGGTGTTCGGCCTGCAGGCGCTGGTCGATACCCATCCACTGGCGGGTTATCCGCGCATTACCTGGATTGTTTGATGAAGCGTTTACGCACGGTTGCATCTGTAGGAGCGAGCTCTGCTCGCGAACCCTGGGGAACGACAGAAGCTTCGCGAGCAAAGCTCGCTCCTACACTCATTGGCGTGATCCTGCTGGCGCTGGCCAGCCCCGCCTGGGCCGCCACCGTCACCAGCTGCGATCGCCAACTGACCATCGAGCGACCGCCGCAGCGTGCGGTCAGCCACGACATCACCCTGACCGCCATGCTCCTGGACCTCGGTCTGAGGCAGCGCATGGTCGGCTACAGCGGCATCAGCGGCTGGAAGACCGTCGAGCCGGCCATGCAGGCGCAGCTCGATGGGCTGCCCGAACTGGCCGCGCGCTATCCGTCGCTGGAGAATCTGCTCGATGCCGACGCCGACTTCTTCTTCGCCGGCTGGAACTACGGCATGCGCATCGGCGGCGAGGTCACCCCGGCCAGCCTGGCGCGCTTCGGCATCCCGGTGTACGAGCTGAGCGAGTCCTGCGCGCACGTTATGCCCAAGCGCGTCGCCAGCCTGGACGATGTCTATACCGACCTGCGCAATCTCGGGCGCATCTTCGCCGTCGAGGATCGTGCCGAGACCCTGGTACAGGGCATGCAGGCGCGGGTAGCGGCGGTAAGTGCGCAGCTCGGTGAGCAACCGACACGGCCGCGGGTGTTCGTCTACGACAGCGGCGAGGACCTGCCCTTCAGTGCCGGCCGCCTGGGCATGCCGCAGTCGCTGATCGCCGCGGCCGGTGGGCGCAACGTGATGGACGGCGTAGCGGCCAACTGGATGCAGGTAGGCTGGGAAGCCGTGGTCGAGCAGGACCCGGAGCTGATCCTGATCGTCGACTATGGTGAGCGCACGGCTACGCAGAAGCGCGATTTTCTCCTGCAGCACCCGGCGCTGCAGGGCGTCACGGCGATTCGCGAGCAGCGCTTCGTGGTGCTCTCCTATCTCGCCGTCACACCGAGCCTGGACAACGTCGCCGCCATCGAAACCCTGGCTGCCGCGCTGCATCCCGAGGCCTTCGCGCAGTGACGCGTTTTCGCTTGCTGCTGCTCGGCCTGGCGGTATTGCTGGTGCTGTCCTGTGCGCTGTCGCTGGTCTTCGGCGCGGCTCAGGTGCCGCTGGAGCGCGTGCTGGCAATACTCGCTCGGCAGCTGTTCGGCATCGAGCCCGCAGTGGCGGTGAGCGTCGGCCAGGACAGCATCGTCTGGCAACTGCGCGCGCCACGGGTGTTGCTCGGCGCGCTGGTGGGCGCCGGGTTGGCGCTGGTGGGTACGGCGCTGCAGGCGGTAACGCGCAACCCGCTGGCCGACCCGCACCTGCTCGGCGTCAGCTCTGGCGCAGCCTTCGGTGCGGTGCTCGTGGTGCTTTATCTGGGCGAGTTCGCCGGGATGCTCAGCCTGCCGCTGGCGGCCTTCGTCGGCGCCATGGCGAGCATGCTGCTGGTGCTGGCCATCGCCAGTCGCGGCGGTCGGCTGCACAGCGAGCGCCTGCTGCTGGCCGGCGTGGCGGTGTCGTTCGTGATGATGGCGGCGAGCAACCTGTTGCTGTACCTGGGCAACCCGCACGCGGCCAGCTCGGTGCTGTTCTGGATGCTTGGCGGCCTCGGTCTGGCGCGCTGGGAGCTGCTCTGGCTGCCGGCGCTGTGCCTGCTGCTGGCGCTGGCGGTGCTGCTCGGCCTGGGTCGCGCGCTGAATGCGCTGATGGCCGGCGAGCAGAGCGCGGTGAGCCTGGGCCTGGAGCCACGGCGGGTACGTCTCGTGGTGTTCGTGGTGGCCTCGCTGCTCACCGGCGTGCTGGTATCGCTGTCCGGCGCCATCGGTTTCGTCGGGCTGATGCTGCCGCACGTGGCGCGCTTTCTGGTCGGCGCCGAGCATCGTCGCGTGCTGCCGGTGGCGGCGCTGCTGGGGGCGCTGTTCCTGGTCTGGGTCGATGTCGCCGCGCGCACCTGGCTGGCACCGCAGGATCTGCCCATCGGCATCGTCACCGCCGCCATTGGCGGAGCATTCTTCGTGGCCCTGCTCAGGCGCCGCTAGTCGCCAGGATCGAACTGCTGCAAGGGCGCAAAGGTCATCTAAGCTAGTCTCTGTAACACAGACTCCTGGCCAGGAGGGATGCCCATGCTCGCGCAACTGCCCACCGCACTTCGTGATCTACGACTGCCGCTGCGCCTGAAACTGTGGGACGGCAAGCAGATCGACCTTGGGCCCAAACCCAGGGTGACGCTGGTGGTGAAAGATCCCTCGCTGGTCACGCAATTGGCCCACCCCAGCCTGGATGCATTGGGCGCTGCCTATGTCGAGGGGCGTGTGGATCTGGAAGGCCCCATCGAAGAGGCCATCGAGGTTGGCGATGCGCTGAGTACGGCGCTGCTCGGGGATGAATCCACACCAGCTGAGCCATACGCCGCCCACGACAAACGCAGCGACGCCGAGGCCATCAGCTACCACTATGACCTGTCCAACGAGTTCTACCGACTTTGGCTGGACCGCGACATGGTCTACTCCTGCGCCTACTTCGAAACCGGTCAGGAAGACCTGAACCAGGCCCAGCAGGCCAAGCTGCGCCACCTGTGTCGCAAGCTGCGTCTGCAGCCGGGTGACAGGCTGCTCGACGTCGGTTGCGGCTGGGGCGGCCTGGCGCGTTTTGCCGCGCGCGAGTTCGACGTCGAGGTCTACGGCATCACCCTCAGCCAGGCGCAGCTGGAGCTGGGCCTGCAGCGCGTGGTCGAGGAAGGTCTGGAAGGGCGCGTGACCCTGGAGCTGCTGGATTACCGTGACCTGCCGCAGGACGGACGCTTCGACAAGGTGGTCAGCGTCGGCATGTTCGAGCACGTCGGCCACGCCAACCTGCCGCTGTACTGCCAGCGTCTGTTCGGCGCGGTCAAGGCCGGCGGCCTGGTGATGAACCATGGCATCACCTCGCGCTTCACCGACGGCCGTCCGGTCGGTCGTGGCGCCGGTGAGTTCATCGACCGCTACGTGTTCCCGCAAGGTGAGCTGCCGCACCTGGTGACCATCAGCAAGGCGATCAGCGAGGTCGGGCTGGAGATCGTTGATGTCGAGAGCTTGCGCCTGCACTACGCGCGCACCTTGCAGCTGTGGAGCCAGGGCCTGGAGCGGCAGCTGCAGAAGGCCGCGCAGTGGGTACCGGAAAAGTCCCTGCGTATCTGGCGCCTGTACCTGGCCGGCTGCGCGTACGGCTTCCAGCATGGCTGGATGAACCTGCATCAGATCCTGGCGGTGAAACCGCGCGATGACGGCGGTCATGATCTGCCGTGGACCCGTGCTGACCTGTATTCGTGATGGAGTAACATGCGGCTCGTATTGATCCCGCGAGCCGCCTATGCCCTTGCCGCAGCGTCCCCGTTATCGCTCCCGCGTTCTGCTCACCGTCCTGGCGATTCTTGCCGGCCTGCTGCTGAGCCTGTGGCTGGGTGGACGCTATGCCGAGCAGCGCGCCTGGGACGAGCGCAGCATCGAGGCGCGCGGGCAACTGCAGCTCTATGCCCAGTCGATCCGCACCCTGGTCGAGCGCTTCAGCTCGGTACCCGAGGTGCTGGCGCTGGACAGCGACATTCGTAGCCTGCTGCGCGCACCGCATGATCGTCAGCTGCGCCTGGCGCTGAACCAGCGCCTGGAGCGACTCAACGCGGCGGCCGGCTCCACCGTGCTGTACCTGCTCGATGCCCAGGGCGAAACCCTGGTGGCCAGCAACTGGCGCGACTGGAGCAGCTTTGTCGGCAACAACTACGCCTTCCGGCCCTATTTCCAGAACGCCCTGCGCGATGGCGGCGCACGCTATTTCGCGGTGGGCGTGACCACCGGTATTCCCGGCTATTTTCTCTCCCACGTGGTGCGCGATGCCAAGGGCGAGCTGCTCGGCGTGCTGGTGGTCAAGCTGGAGCTGGAGGACCTGCAGCGCGAATGGGTCGGCCAGCCCGGGGTGCTGATGGTCGCCGACAGCTATCAGGTGGTGATCCTCAGCAACAAGCCGATCTGGCGCTTCCGCGCTCTGCAGCCGCTCGACGAACAGGCGCGTGCCGAACTGGTGGAGGTGCGCCGCTACGCCGAGCAGGCGCTGCAGCCGCTGGCGCATCAGGTGCATCGGCACATCGACGACGATGCTGACTGGGCACGCGTCGATGGCCCCGACGGTAATCGCGACTATCTCTGGCAGCGTCTGCACATGCCCGAAGAGGGCTGGAACCTGCATCTGCTCAGCGAGCCGGTCGGTCTGGCGGACAGCGTGCGCAGCTATCGCCTGGCTGCTGCCGGGGTATGGATGACCCTGGCCTTCCTCCTGCTATTCCTTATCCAGCGGCGCAAGAACCAGCGTTTGCAGGCCGGTATCCGCGAGCGCCTGGAGCGCGAGGTGGCGCTGCGCACCGCCGAGCTGCGCCAGGCCCAGGAAGGCCTGGTGCATGCCGCCAAGATGGCCGCGCTGGGGCAGATGTCGGCGGCGCTGGCGCACGAGATCAACCAGCCGCTGACCGCCCTGCAGATGCAGCTCGGCAGCCTGCGCCTGCTGCTCGACAGTGGTCGGCCGGAAGCGGTGCGCGACGGCCTGCAGCGCATCGATGGTCTGCTGCAGCGCATGGCGGCGCTGACCGGCCACCTCAAGACCTTTGCCCGCAAGACCCCGGCCGGCCTCAGCGAGCGCCTGTGCCTCGGTGACGTGCTGGAGCAGGCCTTGCAGCTGCTGGCGCCGCGCATGCGCAACGAGCAGATCGAACTGCGCACGCAGATCGACGATGACGCCGAAGTGCTCGGTGATGCCATTCGCATCGAGCAGGTGATTCTCAACCTGCTGCACAACGCCCTCGATGCCATGGCCGAGAGCGAGCCGCGCGTTTTGCTGGTGCGCATCGCCCGCGAAGGCGACAGCTGCCTGCTCAGCGTCGAGGACAGTGGCGGCGGCATCGCCGAGGAAACCCTCGGGCGGGTGTTCGAACCCTTCTTCACCACCAAGCCGGTGGGGCAGGGGCTGGGGCTCGGGCTGGCGGTGTCCTACGGTATCGTGCGCGATCTCGGCGGCACGCTGGAGGCGCACAACGGCGAGCTGGGTGCAGTGTTTACCTTGCGTTTGCCCGCCGCGCCGTAACCCGGATTGCTGCGCGTAGGCCTTGTAGGAGCCCGCTTGCGGGCGATGCTCCGCGCCACAAAGGCCTATCGCCGGCAAGCCGGCTCCTACACGGGGCATATCGGTGGGCCTGGGGTGGGTTGGTGCTCGCTGCGCGGCGCTGCCTGATCGTAGTGTGCGCGGTGCGCACCGGTCGTTGCCCCGGATTGCATTCGTCGGGCTACACTGCCCGCCGTTCTCAAGAGGAGGTGCCATGAGCGCTCAGGTCATAGTGGTCGACGACGAAGCGGCGATTCGCGAGGCGGTGCAGCAGTGGCTGGAGCTGTCCGGTTTCGACGTACGTACCTGCGCCAGTGCGGCCGAAGCCTTGGCTCTGGTCGACCGCGACTTCCCCGGCATCGTCGTCAGCGATGTGCGCATGCCCGGCAGCGATGGCCTGCAATTGCTGGACAAGCTGCTGCAGGTAGACACCGACCTGCCGGTGATCCTGGTCACCGGTCATGGCGATGTACCCATGGCGGTACAGGCGCTGCGTCAGGGTGCCTATGACTTCATCGAGAAACCCTTCACCCCCGAGCGTCTGCTCGACAGCGTGCGCCGCGCGCTGGACAAGCGCCGGCTGGTTTGCGAGAACCGCCAACTGCGTCGGCAGGTGGCCGACAAGGGCCGTATCGAGAGCCAACTGATCGGCATTTCGCGGCCGATGGAAAACCTGCGGCGGCAGATCCTCGAACTGGCCGGCACCTCGGTCAACGTGCTGATCCGCGGCGAGACCGGCAGCGGCAAGGAGCGCGTGGCGCGCAGCCTGCACGATTTCAGCCCGCGTGCCAGCAAGGCCTTCGCCGCGCTGAACTGTGCGGCGATTCCCGAGACCATCTTCGAAAGCGAGCTGTTCGGTCACGAGAGTGGCGCCTTCACCGGCGCCCAGGCACGGCGCATCGGCCGTATCGAGCATGCCGATGGCGGTACCCTGTTTCTCGACGAGGTGGAGAGTCTGCCGCTGGCGCAACAGGTCAAACTGCTGCGCGTGCTGCAGGAAAAGACCCTGGAACGCCTCGGCTCGAACAAGAGCATCCAGGTCGATCTGCGAGTGATCAGCGCGGCCAAGCCGGATCTGCTCGACGAGGTCAAGGCCGGGCGTTTCCGCGAGGACCTGGTGTACCGCCTCAACGTCGCTACCCTGCATATTCCGCCGCTGCGCGAGCGCCGCGAGGACATTCCGCTGTTGTTCGAACATTTCGCCCACGAGGCGGCGCTGCGTCATGGGCGCGAAGCGCCGCCACTGGCGCCGAGCGAGCTTGCTCGGTTGCTCGGTCATGACTGGCCGGGCAACGTCCGTGAGCTGATCAACGCTGCCGAGCGCCATGCCCTGGGGCTGTCCAGCCCGCCGCCGGCCGAGCGCTTTGCCGGCCAGGCGCTGGCGCAGCAGATGGAAGCCTTCGAGGCGCAGTGCCTGCACAACGCCTTGCTGCAGTGCCAGGGCAACATCACCGCGGTGATGGAAATGCTGCAGCTGCCGCGCCGCACCCTCAACGAGAAGATGCAGCGCCATGGCCTGGCGCGCGGTGATTACCTGCCTGGCGGCGAAGAATGAGCACGCGCTATAGGAGCCGGCTTGCCGGCGATCTTGGGCGGCTGCTCACCTTGGGATGTTCTGAAAAGGCCACTTATCGTCACTCCCGCGAAGTCGGGAGCCCTGGTGATTTGCAGATTCTGGGTGCCCGTCTGCGCGGGCATGACGGTTTCCCTTGACCTGTGGCAGCCCCGCCCCGGGCGACGCTTTTGGGTAGGAGCTTGGCATTGCGCGATGGCCGCCATTCGCCGCGGGGCGCGGCTCCTACAGGGCGCGTGACGTGATAAGCGGATTTTTGCCGACCCTGTCACGGATGTAGGCGATTTCCCGCTCAATGACCCATTGGTCTTTAGATGTAACCCCTCTATCTCGGGCTTTCCAGGCCCTGGCACGGCATCTGCTATGACAGTTGCAGCCGCGCAGCATCTTGCCGACGTGGCGACCATAACAACGACAAGAGGTCAGCCCATGAACTGCCATGCCCCTCGCGCCATGCCGCATTCGCTGCCGTGCATGGGCCGCCTTCCTACCGCGCCCGCTGCGGCTCTTGTCCGACGCTGCACCCTGCGCTGCTGATCGCGCAACGTCGACGTCGCCTGTGCGGCGTCGTCTAGAGTGAAACTCTGCATATAGCCAATAACAACGACGGAGATACTTCCATGCGACTGACCAAGAAAATCAGCCTGTTCGCCGCTGCCGCGGCCATCACTGCCAGCACCGCAGTGCTCGCTGCCCCGACTTTCATCAACGTGCTCACTGGCGGTACCAGCGGTGTGTACTACCCGATTGGCGTGGCCCTTTCGCAGCTCTACAGCAACGGCATCGAGGGCTCCAAGACCTCGGTCCAGGCGACCAAGGCGTCGGTGGAAAACCTCAACCTGCTCGAAGCCGGTCGCGGTGAGCTGGCCTTCGCCCTCGGTGACTCGGTCGCCGATGCCTGGAACGGCGTCGAAGACGCTGGCTTCAAGGCGCCGCTGAAGAAGATCCGCGCCATCGCCGGTACCTACCCGAACTACATCCAGATCGTTGCCAACGCCGAATCCGGCATCAAGACCCTGGAAGACCTCAAGGGCAAGCGCATCTCCGTGGGCGCGCCGAAGTCCGGCACCGAGCTCAACGCTCGCGCCATCTTCGAAGCCGCTGGCCTGACCTACAAGGACATGGGCAAGGTCGAGTTCCTGCCGTACGCCGAGTCGGTCGAGCTGATCAAGAACCGTCAGCTGGACGCCACCCTGCAGTCCTCCGGTCTGGGCATGGCCGCCATCCGTGACCTGGCCTCGACCATGAAGATCAGCTTCGTCGCCATCCCGGCCGAAGTGACCGCGAAGATCGACAACGCCGCCTACGAGGCTGCCACCATTCCGGCCGGCACCTACGACGGCCAGGACGCTGACGTACCTACCGTGGCCATCACCAATATCCTGGTCAGCCATGAAGGCGTCTCCGACGAAGTGGCCTACCAGATGACCAAGCTGATGTTCGACAACCTCGGCCGTCTGGGCACCGCTCACTCCGCCGCTCAGGACATCAAGCTGGAGACTGCCACCCAGAACCTGCCGATCCCGCTGCACCCGGGTGCCGAACGCTTCTACAAGGAAGCCGGCGCGCTGTAATACCGGTTCAGGCCGCGGCATGGGTCGCGGCCTGCTTGCTCTGTATCCACGCCGATGTTGCTTTTGTAGGAGCGGATTCATCCGCGATGTTCGCGAGGAAATCGCGGATGAATCCGCTCCTACAGCGCACAGGCTGGAGCGGACAGAGCCCCCAGAATCGCGAATAAAACCGGCGTTCATGGACGGTGGGTTTTGTTGGCGACTCTGTCACCGCAATCAAAGTAGTCATGAGGTTTGCACTCCATGAGTGAGCAGAATCAGGGTATGGGCGCCAGCCCGTCCGACTGGCCGAAGGCGTTGTTCGCCGTCGCGCTGCTGTTTTCCATCTTCCAGATCGTCACCGCCGCTTTCCACCCGGTATCTACCCAGGTGCTGCGCGCGGTGCACGTCGGCTTCCTGTTGCTGGTGGTGTTCATCAGCATCCCGGCTTTCGGCGCCAAGCGCCCTTGGCAGCCTCTGGCCTGGCTGCTCGGCCTGGCCGGCATGGCCACGGCGGCCTACCAGTGGTATTTCGAGGCGGACCTGATCCAGCGTTCCGGTGACATGACCACCAGCGACATGATCATCGGCATAACCCTCATCGTGCTGGTGTTCGAGGCCGCGCGCCGAGTCATGGGCATCGCCCTGCCGATCATCTGCGCGCTGTTTCTTGCCTATGGCATGCTCGGCCAGTACCTGCCGGGCGAGCTGATGCATCGCGGCTACGGCTTCGACCAGATCGTCAACCAGCTGGCCTTCGGTACCGAGGGCCTGTACGGCACGCCGACCTACGTGTCGGCTACCTACATCTTCCTGTTCATCCTGTTTGGCGCCTTCCTCGAGCAGGCCGGGATGATCAAGCTGTTCACCGATTTCGCCATGGGCCTGTTCGGCCACAAGGTTGGCGGCCCGGCCAAGGTGTCGGTAGTGTCCTCGGCGCTGATGGGCACCATCACCGGGTCCGGCGTGGCCAACGTGGTCACCACCGGCCAGTTCACCATTCCGCTGATGAAGCGCTTCGGTTATCGCCCGGCCTTCGCCGGTGGCGTCGAGGCCACCTCGTCGATGGGCAGCCAGATCATGCCGCCGATCATGGGCGCCGTGGCCTTCATCATGGCCGAGACCATCAACGTGCCGTTCTTCGAAGTGGCCAAGGCCGCGCTGATCCCGGCGCTGCTGTACTTCGGCTCGGTGTTCTGGATGGTCCACCTGGAGGCCAAGCGCGCCAACCTGCGCGGCCTGCCCAAGGACGAATGCCCGAACCCGTGGAAGGCCGTGCGCGAGCGCTGGTTCCTGCTGATCCCGCTGTTCATCCTCATCTACCTGCTGTTCTCCGGGCGTACCCCGCTGTTCTCCGGCACCGTTGGCCTGGCGTTGACCGCCATGGTCATCCTCGGCTCGGCGATCATCCTGCGGGTATCGTCCAAGGTCATGCGCTTCGCCTTCTGGATCGCCCTCGGCGTGCTCTGCGCCGGCTTCTTCCAGCTGGGTATCGGCGTGGTGTTCGGGGTTATCGCCCTGCTGGTGGCGGCCTGCTGGTTCGTCAAGGGCGGCCGTGAAACCCTGACCCTGTGCCTGCACGCGCTGGTCGAAGGTGCGCGCCATGCCGTACCGGTGGGTATCGCCTGTGCCCTGGTCGGCGTGATCATCGGTGTGGTGTCGCTGACCGGGGTGGCGTCCACCTTCGCCGGCTACATCCTCGCCATCGGCCAGGACAACCTGTTCCTGTCGCTGGTGCTGACCATGCTCACCTGTCTGGTGCTGGGCATGGGTATTCCGACCATCCCCAACTACATCATCACCAGCTCGATTGCCGCGCCGGCCCTGCTGGAGCTGGGCGTGCCGCTGATCGTCTCGCACATGTTCGTCTTCTACTTCGGCATCATGGCCGACCTCACGCCGCCGGTAGCGCTGGCCTGCTTCGCCGCTGCGCCGATCGCCAAGGAGCGTGGTCTGAAGATCAGCTTCTGGGCGGTGCGCATCGCCGTGGCCGGCTTCGTCGTGCCGTTCATGGCGGTCTACTCGCCGGCGCTGATGCTGCAGGGCGACAGCCTGCTGGCAACTGTCTACGTCGGTTTGAAGGCAATGCTGGCTATCGGCATCTGGGGTGCCGTGTTCACCGGCTACCTGCAGGCCAAGCTGACCTGGTGGGAACGCATTCTGGGCCTGGCCGCCGGTGCCAGCCTGATTCTCGCCACCCCGATCAGTGACGAAATCGGCTTTGCCCTCAGCGCCATCTTCATCGCGCAACACGTCTGGCGCGCTCGCCGTGCCGAGGCGGCGACGGCGTGATCGGCCTGTGCCTGGGGTTGGCCGGCGTGGTATGGGCAGAGTTGCCCACGCCGGCCTTCACCCTGGCCTGGACCCACACCATCGAGAAGGTGCGCTGGGAAGAGGATTACCGTGTCACCGCCGAGGGCCTGGTCCTCGGCGAGGCGCGGGTCAAGGGTTCCGGCGCCGGAATGGAAATTCCCGACGGCGCCGAACTGCGCAATGGCAGCTGGCACTACCAGCGTCAGCTACCGCCTTTGCAACCCCTGCGAGTCGGGCGTACGCCTGAAGCCGGGGATTACCAACTGTGTTTCAACCAGCGTTGTCGCCCGATGAGCGATTGGCTCGGCCCGCCACAAGCGAGCCAGCCGGCGTTGGAACTCTGGAGCTGTGAGCTGAGCTCCCCTGCGGCTGACGCGGGCTAGGTTCGCCAGAGCGGACTCAGGCTTCCGGCGCCACAAGTGCCGGATCAAAAGAAGGAAACCCCCATGCGGCGCGAGCCGGTGGGGGTTTTGTTCATCTGCGGCCTGCTAGGCTTGGCTAACCACCTGCCCAGGAGACCCGTCATGCGCCCTATCTTTCGTTTCACCCTCCCGCTCGCTCTCTGTCTGTCGCCCGTCGTGGCCAGCGCTCTGGATCTGCAGCCCGGTGTCTGGGAAGTCAGCTCGCACAACATGCAGGTGGGCGGTCAGGCCATGCCCGGCATGGAGGAAATGCTGGCGCAGATGCAGAACCTGCCGCCCGAGCAGCGGCAGATGATGGAGAGCATGATGGCCGAGCAGGGCATCAAACTCGGTGCCGGTGGCGTGCAGATGTGCCTCACCGCCGAGCAGATCAAGGCTCAGGAAATCCCCCTGCACGATCCCGACTCCGGTTGCAGCAACGAGATTCTCGAACGCAGCGCGACGCTATGGAAATTCCGCTTCAACTGCCCGGATGCTCAGGGCGAAGGGGAGACGCGTTTCGTCAGTGACAAGGAATTCACCACCCAGGTCAAAGGCACTTACAACGGCCAGCCGAGCAGCATGGAAAGTCGAGCTCGTTGGGTAGGGGCGGATTGCGGGGCGCTGAAGCGCTGATGCTCACAGCCCGTGGCGACGGCGGATTTCTCCCACCAGCGCGGCTCGCTCTTCGAGAAAACGGTTGAACGCCTCGATCAGTTGCGGGTGGTGGATGCTCGACAGGTAGTAGTGATCTTCCACGTGCGGCAGCTCTGGGTCGAACACCAGGCTGTCGGCTGCCATGCGCATCTGCCTGAGTTGGTGAGCCACTACCCTGGGGTTGAGGTAGACCGCGTCGACGCGGTCACTGCTTGCCATGCGCAGCAACGAGTCGATCTGGTTGGCCTGGATCAGGCGGATTTTTCCGGCGCGGATGTCCGGCAGGTAGGGCCAGGGCGTGAAGCCATTCTGCGTGCCAAGCAGTTCGATGCGCTGCTGGCCCTGACCGAGGTGCTGCGGCTTGACCAGAATGCCGTCGACATAAGGCGCTGCCGGGGCGCTGTAGTGGATGTCATGGCCGGCTTTCTGGTCGGCGTTCCATTGTGGGTGATCGGGGAACTTGAGGTCGATCCGGCCAGACAGGAAACCGCCGAGCAGGCGCCTGACCGGCAGCGGCATGTAGACGAAGCGATAGCCATGCTCGGCGGCGAAGGCGTCCAGCAGATCGCGTGCATAGCCACGGTATTCGCCGTTCTCCACATCCGAGTAAGGCTGATAGGGCTGCAGTTCGACACCGACGTGAATCTCCTCCTGTGCCAGAGCGGGCAGGACGAACAGGCAGAGCAGCAGGGCAAAGCACTTGGTCATGGTAGGCGGGTTCTCGCTGACAGCTAACAGCGGCTGGCACCCTAACCATAGCCGCGGCTCAGAGAATCGGCGAGATCAGCCGCGCTACGCGCATGCCCAGTTGCTGCAGGCGGTGCAGGTTGCGCCGGTCGGCGTTGACCAGCTCGCGTGAGCGGCTGAAATCCTCTTCCAGCATGTTTGCCACCTGAGCGTTGAAGCCCTCGTCGAAGGTCAGCAGGCTGGCCTCGAAATTCAGGCGGAAGGAACGGTTGTCCAGGTTGGCGCTGCCCAGCATGCTGACATCGTGGTCGATCAGCAGCGCCTTCTGGTGCAGGAACCCCGGTTGGTAACGGAAGATGCGCACGCCGGCGCGTAGCGCCTCGAAGGCGTAGAGGCTGGAGGCGGCATAGACAATGCGGTGATCGGGGCGTGACGGCAGCAGCAGGCGCACGTCCACGCCGCGCATCACCGCCAGACGCAGCGCGGCGAACAGCGCCTCGTCGGGCACGAAATAGGGGCTGCTCAGCCACACCCGCTCGCGCGCTGCGTGAATCGCTTCGACAAACAGCAGCGAGCAGGTTTCCTGCGGGTCGGCCGGGCCGCTGGCGATCACCTGGCAGAGCAGGCCGGGGTCATCCTGCTTGCTCGGCATCAGTAGCGGCGGCAGCTTCTGGCAGGCCCAGTACCAGTCTTCGGCGAAGGCTTCCTGCAGGCTGGCCACCACGGGGCCGCGCACTTCGACGTGGGTGTCGCGCCAGGGCGCCAGCGGCGGCTTCTGCCCGAGGTATTCGATACCGACGTTGAGCCCGCCGAGAAAGCCGATCTCGCCGTCGACCACGACGATCTTGCGGTGGTTGCGGAAATTCAGCTGAAAGCGATTGAACAGCCCGGAGCGTGTGGGGAAGGCGTGTATCTGCACGCCGCCGCGGCGCAGGCGATCGATGAAGGCGGCGGACAACGAATGGCTGCCGACGCCGTCATACAGCACATGCACCTGTACGCCCGCGGCGGCGCGCTCCAGCAGTACGTCTTGCAGGCGCCGGCCGAGGCGGTCATCGCGGATGATGAAGAACTGCAGCAGGATCACCTGCTGGGCGCTGGCCAGGGCTGCGAAGATGGCGGCGAAGGTGGCTTCGCCGTCGATCAGCAGTTCGACGCGGTTGCCGATCAGGCCGGGCAGATGGGACAGGCGTGGCAGCGCGCGCAGGCGGTCGTAGGCCGGCGACAGGTGCGCCGCCTTGGCTTCCTCGACCCAGGGGCGCCAGTCCTGTTCGGCCATGGCGTGGTGCATTTCCTTGTCGGCCTGGCGCCGCGCCTTGACGTAGGCATCGAAGCGGCTGCGGCCGAACACCAGGTACGGCAGCAGCGTCAGGTAGGGCATGAAGAACAGCGACAGGCCCCAGGCCAGCGCGCCCTGGGCGGTGCGCACGGTCAGCACGGCGTGGATCGCGGCCAGTACGCCAAGGGCGTGGATGGTGGCGATCAGGTACGCGAACAGGTGGGGAATGCCGAAATCCGCAGGCATGCAGGGTCTTCCTTTGCACAGGCTGTGTGCAGCTGACCATGGGGGTTATGCAGCGTTCGCGAGCATCCTGCCATGGCTATCTGGCAAATGGCAGTGTCGGGCAAATTGCCACCTTTCGAGGAATTATTCAGGGCTCTCATGTGTCTGTGAGTCTGAGTGAGCGGAATTCATGTGTTACCCTTTCCGGTTCGACCCGTTTGCAGGTCGTCTTTAATTGGAGGAGGGCATCCGTCCTGTTCACGCTCGTCTAGCGAGTCAAACGCATCAAGGAGCACGCCACGTATGGGAAACGTCCCTTCGCATGACACGTCCCCGCCATCCGCAGCGGAAACCCACGAAGGCATCCCGGCACCGACCGGTGAAGCCAACCTGATCGACACCGATTACGTCATCGGTCAGGACAACATCAAAGGGCAGTTCGTCTTCGCCCTCGACATTCACGGCAAGGTCTTCACCATCTCCGCGCTGGTCGCGGTGATCTTCGTGATCCTCGCCCTGGCCCTGCAGAATCAGATCGAACCGCTGTTCAGTGGTGTGCGCGACTGGCTCACCCACCATATGGCCTGGTTCTTCATCGGCGCCGCCAACATCTTCGTCCTGCTCTGCCTGGGGCTGATCGTCTCGCCACTGGGCAAGGTGCGCCTCGGTGGCAAGGACGCGACCCCCGACTACACCTACATGGGTTGGTTCTCCATGCTGTTCGCCGCCGGTATGGGCATCGGTCTGATGTTCTACGGTGTGTCCGAACCCATGTCGCACTACAGCGCGGCGATGGGCGGGATCACCGTCGGTGAAGATGGCGTGCGCACCGACTGGGCTCCGCTTGGCGGCGCCGCCGGTAATGCCGAGGAGGCCGTGCGCCTGGGCATGGCCGCGACCATCTTCCATTGGGGCCTGCACCCCTGGGCGATCTACGCCATCGTCGCGCTGGCGCTGGCGCTGTTCTCGTTCAACAAGGGCCTGCCACTGTCGATCCGCTCGATCTTCTACCCGATCCTCGGTGAGCGCGTCTGGGGCTGGCCGGGGCATATCGTCGACATTCTCGCGGTATTCGCCACCCTGTTCGGTCTGGTCACTTCGTTGGGGTTGGGCGCGGAGCAGGCGGCGGCGGGTGTGGAATACCTGTTCGGCATCCCGGCCACGGACACCACCAAGGTGCTGCTGATCATCGCCATCACCCTGATTGCCCTGGCCTCGGTGGTCGCCGGCCTCGACAAGGGCGTCAAGCGCCTGTCGGAGATCAACATGGGCCTGGCCATGGCCCTGCTGCTGTTCATCATCATCGCCGGGCCGACCGTGGTGATCTTCACCGACTTCTTCAAGAACCTCGGCGCTTACCTGCAGTACCTGCCGGCGCTGTCCAATCCAGTCGGCCGTGAAGATGCCAACTTCAGCCAGGGCTGGACCGCCTTCTACTGGGCCTGGTGGATCAGCTGGTCGCCGTTCGTGGGCATGTTCATCGCCCGCGTCAGCCGTGGCCGCAGCGTGCGTGAATTCCTCGTTGCCGTACTGCTGGTGCCGTCGCTGGTGTCGGTGCTGTGGATGACCGCCTTCGGTGGCACCGCCATCAACCAGTTGCTGGTCGATGGTTTCACCGGCGCGCAGGACGCCGGCCTGGAGCTGAAGCTGTTCAGCATGCTCGGTGAAATGCCGCTGACCGGCATCACCTCGTTCATCGGCATCGTGCTGGTGGTGGTGTTCTTCATCACCTCGTCGGACTCGGGCTCCTTGGTGATCGACACCATCACCGCCGGCGGCAAGGTCAACGCGCCGGTACCGCAGCGCGTGTTCTGGGCCAGCATCGAAGGCGTGATCGCCATCGCCCTGCTGCTCGGCGGTGGTCTGGTGGCGCTGCAGGCCATGGCCGTGTCGACGGGCCTGCCGTTCACCATCGTGCTGCTGGTGGGCTGTATTTCCATCGTCAAAGGCCTGATGAGCGAGCCGCGTTAGGCGGGCTACCCCCGCATCCGGCGCTTGGCGCCACCTTCTCCCAAGGGAGAAGGGCATCGAGGAGAGCGTCGCTGTGTCCCTCTCCCATTTATGGGAGAGGGATAGGGTTGCCGATCAGATAAGGCCGCCAAAGTTGCCTTTCGTAGGAGCCCCGCCCCGGGGCGAAGCTTTTCAATTGCGCATCGCCCTGGTTCGCGGCGGGGCGCCGCTCCTACGCATTCGCAGCGTCGACGCTCAACTGACTGGCATCAAGGTGAGAGGGGGCTTTAAACGCCCTATCATCGCCCCCTGCCACACACAAAAACGCCGCGAACCTGTGCAGGTTCGCGGCGTTTTGCATATGGCGATAGCGTATCAGCACTCGATGATATTCACCGCCAGGCCGCCACGGGCGGTTTCCTTGTATTTGGTCAGCATGTCGGCGCCGGTTTCGCGCATGGTCTTGATTACCTTGTCCAGGCTTACGTAGTGCGAGCCATCGCCGTACAGCGCCATACGCGCGGCGTTGATGGCTTTGACCGAAGCGATGGCGTTGCGCTCGATGCAGGGGATCTGCACCAGGCCGCCGACCGGGTCGCAGGTCAGACCCAGGTGGTGCTCCATGCCGATCTCGGCGGCGTTCTCGACCTGCTCCGGGGTGCCGCCGAGTACCGCGCACAGCGCGCCAGCGGCCATCGAGCAGGCCACGCCCACTTCACCCTGGCAGCCGACTTCGGCGCCGCTGATCGAGGCGTTTTCCTTGTACAGGATGCCGATGGCGCCGGCGGTCAGCAGAAAATCGATGATGCCACGCTCGCTGGCGCCGGAAATGGCATTGGCGTAGTAGTGCAGCACGGCCGGGATGATACCGGCGGCGCCGTTGGTGGGCGCGGTGACCACGCGGCCACCGGCGGCGTTTTCCTCATTTACCGCCAGGGCCCAGAGGTTGACCCAGTCGAGCATGCGCAGCGGGTCTTCCAGGTAGCTGCGCTGGAAGCCGCCCAGCTTGCGCGCCAGGATCGCTGCACGGCGACGTACCTTGAAGCCGCCCGGCAGAATGCCCTCGGTGCGGCAGCCACGGTCGACGCAGGCCTGCATCACCTTCCAGATTTCCAGCAGGCCTGCGTCGGTTTCTTCGTCACTGCGCCAGTGGCGTTCGTTGCGGCGCATCACCTCGGCGATGCCGATGCCGTTCTCGCGGGACAGGCGCAACAGGTCTGCGCCACTGCTGAACGGCAGCGGCAGACTGGTGGCGTCCGGGGCGATGACCTTGTGCTTGGAACCGTCGGCGAGGATCGCCTCGCTGACCACGAAGCCGCCGCCCACCGAGTAGTAGGTGGCCTCGTGCACCTGAATGCCGGCGGTGTCGAAGGCGGCGAAGCGCAGGCCATTGGCGTGCAGCGGCAGCGCCTTGCGGAACATCTTCAGGTCGGCCTTCTCGTCGAATGCGACGGCGTGCTTGCCGGCCAGGACGATGCGCTTGTCGCGGCGGATGGCCTCGATGTAGCCGGGCACCTGATCCACGTCGACGGTGTCCGGCTCGTAGCCGCTGAGGCCGAGCAGCACCGCCTTGTCACTGCCGTGGCCCTTGCCAGTGGCGCCCAGCGAGCCATACAGCTCGGCGGCGACACGGGTCACCTGCGGCATGTGGCCGTGGTTTTCCAGGGCGTGGGTGAACAGCGCGGCCGCGCGCATCGGGCCGACGGTGTGGGAGCTGGAAGGGCCGATACCGACTTTGAATAGGTCGAAAACGCTGATAGCCATGGCGAGATTCTTCTTCTGTGGGCATCGCTGAAAACCGGGTTTTCAGCGATGCCTGTATGTGGGTGAACCACGCGCCCGGTTCAGCGCGTGTGGATATCTCTATCTAAGGCCGGCCATATCATTATGTATACTGATTTATTTTTAACCTATTCGTTAGCGACCCTTAACTATTGAGATCGCGCCATGGACATCACCCGCCTGCGCACCCTGCGTGAACTGGCCCGCTGCCGCACCATGGCGGCCGCCGCCGAGTCGCTGCACCTGACGCCTTCGGCGGTTTCGCAGCAGGTGTCCCAGCTCGAGCGTGAGGCGGACATGGCGCTGATCGAACGGCGCGGGCGCGGCGTGGTGCTGACCCCGGCCGGCGAGCGCCTGGTGGCGCATGCCGAACGCATCCTCATGGTGCTCGACGAAGCGCGCTCGGAGCTGGCGCTGCTGCGCGGGGAAATCGCCGGTGAATTGCGCGTGGCAGCCTTCCCCTCGATCGCCGTGGCGGTGATAGCGGAAACCGTGCGCGCGCTGCGCAGCGCTTACCCGCGGCTGAACGTGGTGGTGCTGGAGCTGGAGCCGCAGGAAAGCCTCAGCGCTCTCGGCGCCTGGCAGATCGATGTGGCGGTGATCGACGACCTGGCCGTGCAGCCCGACGAGAACCGCGAGAACTACGCGCTGATTCCCCTGACCCAGGACCTGCTGCACGTGCTGCTGCCGATTGATCACGCGCTGGCCAGGCGCGACAGCCTGACTATCGCCGAGCTGCGCGACGAAGCCTGGGCGCTGGACTCCACCGGCAGCTCGTTCGGCGAATTCATCACCAACCTGTGCCGCCGCTCGGGCTACGCGCCGCGCATCAACGCCCACTGCGCCGGCTTCGAGATGGTCGCGGCCATGGTCGCCTCGGGCAACTCCATCTCCATCGTCTCCGGCCTGCGTTTGGTACGAACGCTACCTGGTGTCACCGCCATACCGCTGCTGCCGGTTATCCAGCGCGGCGTCTTCCTCGCCTACCGCAAGGGTGAACGTGATCATCCTGCGGTCAACGTGTTTCTCGATGAGGCGGTGTATACGGCTGACAAAGTCCTAGGCTAGCGCCATCCCGCCGGGTAGGACCGGCTGGGCTTAGCCGCGAGGCTTTTGCTCCCCTCTCCCATTCATGGGAGACGACTGCATGGATGCAGGAGGTAGAGCAACGCAGGATGCCCACGCCGAGGGGCCGGGGGAGAGGGTGCTTTTGATGGTACCCACGCTCTGCATGGGCACCTCCGTTCGAGACGCTCTGCGTCGGCGGACTCTGCGTAAACCGTAACGGACGCAGAGCGTCCTTGGCTGCGTTCCCACGCGGAGCGTGGGAACGATCGTGTCCGTTTGCCGAATTTTACTCAGCGGGCGTGACAGGCTCTTGAGCCGCTTCAGCCTCTAACTTCAGCCTGTCAGCTTTGCTGATGTACTTGGGTTTGTTGCTTTTAGGCGCGAGCTTGGCGTTGGCCTTCTTGGCGTGAGCTTCGAGCAGTTGTTTGATCTTTTTGCGGCGATTCATGGGCCTGTGCTTGTGTTGTCCTGATTCGAGAGTACCCGCGCGTCGCGCGGGTGGCTGGGGTTCAGCTCCAGAGAGCGCTGATCGGTGTACGCCCCGGATAGTGCGTCGCCACCTGCGCCTGCAGCAACTCTCCACAAGCCAGCGCGTCGGTCAGTGCATGGTGCGCGGAGTACAGCGGCAGGCCGTAGCGCAGGCGGCTGTCGGCCAGGCGGATGGAGATGGGCTCGCGACCGCGCAGGCGGTCCCACCAGCTCACCCTGCGCTTGGGGTGCAGGCGGGCTTCCAGTTCCATGGTATCGATGATGGGGAAGATCAGCCCTTCGCCCAGGTGCTGGCGCACAGCCTGGTCGAGGAAGCTGCGTTCGATATTACGGTAGTGCGCCACCACCACCTTGCCGGCCATTGCTTCGAGCAACTCGTCGAGCACGCTGGCCAGGCGTGGGGCGTGGCGGATGTCGCTGTGGGTGATGTGGTGGAAGGTGACCGATTCGGCGTTCAGCTCGCCGGTGGGCTTGACCACCCAGTAGCGCGCCTCGCTGCAACGGATGCGTTGCAGGCTCAGCGGCAGCAGGCCGAGGCTGACGATGGCGTTTTCACGTGGGTCGAGGCCGGTGGTTTCAACGTCCAGCGCCACCAGCGGGGCATCCTGCAGCGGCGTATCGGCGGCGACGCAGCCGGCGCCGTAGAAGGCGCGTAGGCGCGGGTCGCGGCTGCTGTCGGCGAGGCTGGCGAACAGTTGCGGCCAGTCCTGGGCCGCGCGCTCGCTCATCGCGGGCGGCCCGCCGGTTGCGCCGGGTAGCGAAAGCGCAGGAATTTCTGCGCGTTGCTGATCACCTGGAAGGCTTCCTTGAGGTGCTGGCGTTCGCTGGCGCTGAACTGTTCCGGCTCGATGTAGTTGCTCGGCGCGTTGCCAGCCTCTACTTCACGGGCCTGGTGGCGCACGCGCACCAGGCTGAGGAACTCGAAGGCGTAGCGCAGGTGCTCCAGCGCTTCCTTGGGCAACAGTTTGGTGGCGGCGATGGCGTCGAGGCGATCCAGCGAGTTCTGTGCCTTGGAACCACAAGCCAGGGCGTGCACGCGGATCAGGTCGGTGAGCGGCGCGGTGCCGCGGCCCTTGAGGTTGATGATGTTGCGGTGGCGGCCGTCGGTTTCCATCACGAAGGTGCGGAAGAAGCCCAGCGGCGGCGTGCGGTTGAGCGCGTTACGCGCCAGCGCGGCGAGGAAGGCGGGGCTGGCGCTGGCCTTCTGTGCCAGCAGATCCTTGAGATTTTCCACCAGCTCGGTTTCGCCATAGAGGCCGTCGAGGTCGAAGAAGATGCTGGCGTTGAGCAGGGTTTCCGGGTTGGGCCGCTCGATCCATTCGCTGAAGTACTGCCGCCACACCTTCAGCGGCTGCCGCCACTTGGGATTGGTGGCCATGATGCCGCCCTTGCAGTAGCTGTAGCCGCAGGCGGCCAGGCCGTCGCTGACGAACTGCGCCAGTTCGGCGAAGTAGGCGTCGTGTTCGTCCGTATCGAAGCGGTCGTCGAGCACCAGAGCATTGTCCTGGTCGGTGAGCAGCAGCTGTTCGTCGCGGGCCATGGAGCCGGCAGCCATGAAGCAGTAGGGCACCGGCGGCGGGCCGAGCTTCTGTTCGGCCAACTCCAGCAGGCGCTGGCTGAAGGCGCGGCCGATGCCGCTCATGGCGCTGCCGACCATGTGTGCGCTGGCGTCGTCGGCGACCATGCGCACGAAGGTGGCGCGCAGGTCTGGCAGCAGGCTCTTGAGTCCTTCCACCGAGGTCTTGTTGAAGATGCCGTTGACCAGATACAGGCTGCTGCGCGACTCGTAGCGGATGATGTCGGCCAGCGCCACCACGCCCACCGGGCGCCGGCGATGCAGCACCGGCAGATGGTGGATGTTGTTGCGCAGCATGCACAGCATGGCCTCGAACACCGAGTCGTCGGCCTGCAGGGTGATGGGGTTGGGCGTCATGATCTGGCTGACCGGGGTGTCGCTGGGCAGACCGGCGGCAACCACGCGGGTGCGCAGGTCGCGGTCGGTGAGGATGCCGGCCATGACCTGGCTCTGCTGGTCGGCGACATCCACCTGGTGCGGGTCGGGCCAGCGCGTGCCGGGGTCGACGACGATCACCGAGGACACGCTGTGTTCGGTCATCACCTGCGCTACCTGCTGGATCGGCGTATCCAGCGGCACGCTGACAGCGCCGCGCGAGATCAGCTTGCGCACCTTGATCTTCATCAGCTCGCTGGCCTTGCCGTGGCTGTCTTCCAGGGCGGACTTGAGGCGCGACTGACCTTCGGCCTCGACGAAGTCGGCGAAGCTGTCGAACTGCTCGCAGAGCTGATGGAACAGCGCGCCGGGGATGAAGTAGATCAGGCTGTCTTCGATCGCGGTGGCACCCAGGCGTACCTTGTTGCCGCGCAGCAGGCCGGCCTGACCGAAGATGTCGCCCTCGCTGAGGCGGTTGTGCAGTTCGCCGCCACGCCGGTGGATTTCCACCGCGCCGCTGCGCACGTAATGCAGCTCGTGGATCGGCGCACCGACGGCGAGGATTTCGCTACCGGCCTTGAAGTAGCCCACCTGCACCTGGCGGGCGATCTCGTCGAGAGTTTGTTCCGGCAGGTTGTCGAAGGGGGCGTAGCGATTCAGGTGGTCGCGGATCTCGATCAGTTCGATCTGCATGCGGTGTCCTTTACAGCGTGGGCGTCTATCTAAGCACAGACGCCACAGGCTTTGCCCGGTTCCAGGCCGCTCAAGCAGCCGCTCCGGGAATGGCCGTTACCCGTTCAGGATAGCCACCGCGCCCTTTGCTGCGCAGGCCGCTGACATAACCCCGGCTGCTGTACATCAGTCATGACGATGTTTCTGGGGGCAACGATCGGTGAGCGGTACTGGGTCGTGGCCGCCCGCATGCCTGTTCAACACCAGTTCCAGCTGCTTTCGGCCACTGCGTCGTGGGCGTGCAGGCTTTCCGCATGCACGACCCGCAAGCGGAAGCCGCTGGCCTGCGGCAATTGGCGAAGGGCACGGTGCAGACGGCGTGCGGCATCTTCACAGAACATCAGATTTTGCCCGTTGGCCAGGGCGAAGGCCTGTTCGTCGGCGCGCTTCACCGCGGTCTGTACCGGCGTGCCGAGGGCCTGCTCGGCACTGTCGATCAACTCCAGTACGGGCAGTTCGACGCAGCCCGGTGCCAGGCGCAGTTGCAGGGTCGCCGTGCTGCGCTGACTGTGCGGGGTGGCGACGATGCCCTGGGTCGAGCCGAGCCAGTCGAGCACGCTGGAGTAATCCACCTGCTGGTCGGGAAAGTCCCAGGCGAAGCGTTGCTGGATCAGCTGCCGTGCCAGCGCTGCCGAGCAAGGGCAGGTGGACGAGTAGCTGACCTCGACCTGCAACTCGATGTTCACGCCCCGGCCGTCCTGCCGGGCGTGTAGTTCGAAGGGGTAGGTCTTCCAGCCGTGCAGCGGGCTGACCAGCGCCGGACGCTTGAGCGGCACTTCGCCGCGCAGAGTCAGGGTGGCGCTGTCGGACAGTTCCTGGTGGCTGCTCAGGCAGTCGTCCAGCACCTGAAGCACCGCCGGCACGTTCAATGGCTGATGCACCAGGCGCTGCGCCGCCAGGTACAGGCGCGACATGTGGATGCCGCGTGCGCCGGCATCGTCGAGGCTCACGCCGATATCGACGCAGGCGGTCACGGCGGCGTCCGCCAGACGAAGGGGCAGGGCGATGCCGGCCATGCCGACCCAGTCCAGCGGCAGGTCATGGTGGGTGGCTTGGGCGGCAATATCCGGCAGAGGCTGTTCGTTCATCGTAAATCCGTGGGTAGCGGTCAGAAATAAATGTTATGTTATAACAATTAAAACAAGCCAGCCGATTTGCCATGACCCTGACCGCGACCACCGAAGCCGAACTGTTGGCCCAGCCAGCCGACGACTACATGAACGACGCCCAGCAGCAGTTCTTCCGCGAGCTGCTGCTGACTCAGCGTGCCGAGTTGCAGGCGCGCATCGATGAGGAATTCACCGAGCTGCGCCAGCCCGAGATCAGCAGTGACGTGGCCGACATCGGCGCCGCCGAGGAGCAGCGCCAGTGGCAGCTACGCCTGCTGGAGCGGGAAAAGAAGCTGCTGGACAAGATCGACCAGGCGCTCGAACGCCTGGCGCGTGGCGAATACGGCTGGTGCGCCGAAACCGGCGAACCCATTGGCCTCAAGCGCCTGCTGCTGCGCCCGGCCGCGACCCTGTGCATCGAAGCCAAGGAGCGCCAGGAGCAGCGCGAAAAACATCAGCGTGACCGTGACTGAACGAGGAACACCCCCATGAATCAGCGTCTACCCGTTACCGTGTTGTCCGGCTTTCTCGGCGCCGGCAAGAGCACCCTGCTCAACCATGTGCTGAAGAACCGCGAAGGCCGCAAGGTCGCGGTGATCGTCAACGACATGAGCGAGATCAACATCGACGGTGCCACCGTCCAGCAGGACGTCAGCCTCAACCGTGCCGAAGAGAAGCTGGTGGAGATGAGCAACGGCTGCATCTGCTGCACCTTGCGTGAGGACCTGCTCGACGAGGTCAGCCGCCTGGCCAGCGAAGGCCGCTTCGACTACCTGCTGATCGAGTCCACCGGCATCAGCGAGCCGCTGCCGGTGGCCGAAACCTTCACCTTCCGCGACGAGCAGGGCCGCAGCCTGTCCGACCTGGCGCGGCTGGACACCATGGTCACGGTGGTCGACGGGATGAACTTCCTGCGCGATTTCCATGAGGCCGACAGCCTGGCCAGCCGTGGCGAAACCCTGGGCGAGGAGGACGAACGCTCGATTACCGACCTGCTGATCGAGCAGGTGGAGTTCGCCGACGTCATCCTCATCAGCAAGATCGACCTGATCAGCCAGGCCGAGCGCGAGGAGTTGATGGCCATCCTCCGTGGGCTCAACACCCACGCCGACATCCAGGCCATGAGCATGGGGCAGATCGCCCTGGACAAGATCCTCGACACCGGCCGCTTCGACTTCGACCGCGCCTCGCAGGCACCGGGTTGGCTCAAGGAACTGCGCGGCGAGCACGTGCCGGAAACCGATGAATACGGCATCGCCTCCAGCGCTTACCGCGCGCGCCGGCCGTTCCATCCGCAGCGCTTCTTCGACTTCCTTTCGCAGGAATGGCGCAACGGTCGTCTGCTGCGCTCCAAGGGCTTTTTCTGGCTGGCCAGCAAATACCAGGAAGCCGGCAGCTGGTCGCAGGCCGGCGGCCTGATGCGCCACGGCCTGGCCGGACGCTGGTGGCGCTTCGTGCCCAAGCAGCACTGGCCGCAGGACGAGGAAGGTCTGCAGACGATCATGAAGCACTGGAGCGCCGAAGTCGGCGACTGCCGCCAGGAGCTGGTATTCATTGGCCAGAACATCGACTTCCCGCAGTTGGTGCGTGAGCTGGACGCCTGCCTGCTGACCGACGAGGAAATGGCCGGCGGCCCGGATGCCTGGTGCCTGCTCGCTGACCCGTTCGGTGCCTGGCAGCAGGAGGCCGCCTGATGTTCGCCCTGCAGTTGCCGAAAGTGTCCCGGCAGGTGCTGGGCGAGGATATCCAGGTGCTCAGCGAGGTGCTGCATGACGGCGTCAATCTGGCCGTCTGGCAGCGCCGCCTGCCGGCGCAGATCGCCGACTTCGCCGAGGCGCTGCTGGCCCAGGGTGAGCCGCTGGCGCAGTCCATGACCCTGGAGCTGGCGCAGCCGGACAGCGAGCCGAACCTCGATGGCCTGGTGGCGCAGTACGCCGATCTGCCGGGTCAGGCGGCCTTTCTCGCCGACGTGGTTTGGCTGGTGCGGGCCTACGCCTGCCTGCTCGACGCCCGGCGCATCGGCCTGCGCCTGCGCGCGCTGGACAAGGCCATGTGCCCGCGCTTTCACGTCGACCATGTACCGCTGCGGCTGATCACCAGCTATGCCGGTGTCGGCAGCGACTGGCTGGAGGAGGGCGCGATGCCGCGCAGCAAGCTCGGTCAGCCGGGCGCAGAGCCGCAGGACGAGGCGTTGATCCAGCGTCTCGACGCCGGCCATGTAGCGCTGGCCAAGGGCGAGAAGTGGCAGGGTAACGAGGGGCGTGGGTTGATTCACCGTTCGCCGCAACCACCTGCCGGGCAGCGACGCTTGCTGTTGACCCTGGATTGGTTGGCCTGAATATCGCCCGCTGACGACGGTAGGAGCCCCGCCTCGGGGCGAAGCGATCGTGGCTGTTCAGGAAACCTGCGGCGTGATCACTATTCGCCGCGAGGCGCGGCTCCTACGAGAAATGATCCACTGCAATGGGGCATAACAAAAAATAGGCCGGAGCGACTGCCCCGGCCTTAAGCACCAAGAGATCATGCCGACGCGTGTCTCGGCATGAGGGTTACGTGAGGTACCCGAAGTCATTAAGCGTTTTATTGGTGACGCTTTGATGTCAGGATCGTTGCGTTTCCTCGTAGGGCGGGTGCAACCCGCCATTCGCAGCCTGGCGGGTTGCACCCGCCCTACGCTATTCAGAGTCACGTGGCTCGGCGTTGCGCAGGTGATTGCAGGTACTCAGGGCTTGATCCACTGGCCCTGATACTGCGTCTTGCAGGCCGGCTCCAGGTACAACGCGTCGCTGGCCACGCCGTAGTAGTGGATGTTCTGCAGGTACATACCGCTACCGGCGCGCGCGTTCTGGCAGACGCCGTGGGCACCCTTGGGGCACTGCTCGACGAACTCCACCTCGACCGTCTGGCCTTGCAACTGCGGTTGGCAGAAGCCCTCGCGAAACAGCGTGGCGGGGATGTTGCGATTCTCCTGGCAGACCTTCACGTCCAGGCGTTCGGCCTGGCTATGCACCACACAGGCTTCGGCCAGGGCCAGGCCCGGCAGCAGGGAAAACAGCAACAGCCATGCACGCATCGTTTCGACTCCCGAAAAACTGCCGGCGAATCTAACATGCTGCTTAATCGCAGTCTGTGCTGGCACTTGTCTGGCGAACCACCGAACATAAATTCATGCTCAGTCAAATCCCTACCCACCTCATTGCCGGCCCGCTCGGTGCCGGCAAGACCACGTTGATCCGTCACCTGCTGGCGCAGAAACCGGCGGGCGAGCGCTGGGCGGTGCTGATCAACGAATTCGGCCAGATCGGTCTGGACGCCGCCTTGCTCGAGCAGGGCGACGACGGCATTGCCATGGCCGAAGTGGCAGGTGGTTGCCTGTGCTGCGTCAATGGTGCGCCGTTTCAGGTCGGCCTCGGGCGCCTGCTGCGCAAGGCCAGGCCCGACCGCCTGCTGATCGAACCGTCCGGCCTGGGGCATCCGGCGCAGGTGCTGGCGCAATTGCGCCAGCCGCCCTGGCTCGATGTGTTGGCCATGCAACCGGCACTGATGGTGCTGGATGCTGCCGCGCTGGCTAGCGGTCAGCCGCTGCCGGACGTGCAGCGTCAGGCGCTGGCTGAGGCCGGCTTGCTGCTGTTGAACAAGAGCGAAGGCTTGGACGCCGAGGCGCGAGCGCGGATTGCTACCGATCTGCCATCCGTGCCGCTGCACTGGACCGCGCAGGGCCGGCTCGACCTGGCCCTGTTGCCGGGGCTGGCGGCGCAGGCCTCGCCCATCGGGGTGAGCGCCGAGTTACCCACAGCTGCACCCGGCCTGGCGCAGATCTGGCGCAACGCCGCCGAGCCTGTCTGCCAGGTGCAGGATCAGGTCGAAGGCTGGAGTATCGGCTGGCGCTGGCACCCGAGCCAGCGTTTCGACCTCGAGCAGGTCAGCCGCTGGCTGCAAAGCCTGGGTTGGCGCAGGGCCAAGGCCGTGCTGCATGGTGCCGCAGGCTGGCACTCGTTGAATGCCTTGCAGGGGCAAGCGTTGGCGGCCTGGAGTCCGAGCGAATGGCGCAGGGACTCACGGTTGGAGCTGATCTTCGATCAGGCACAGAGCGTCGACGTGCTGACTACCTCCTTCGCCACCTGTCGAATCCGGGCGACAGACTGCTAAACTCGCCGCGCTTTCGTCGCTGTGGATAACCTCAATGCAACTGCTGCCCTGGTCTCATGACACCTCTGCCGGTTTCACCCTGCGTGGCTGGCACACGCCGCCGTCGGGCAAGCCGCTGCTGCATTTCCTGCACGGCAATGGCTATTGCGGGCGTGTCTACACGCCGATGCTGGCGCTGCTGGCCGAGGACTTCGACCTATGGCTGTGCGATGTGCAGGGCCATGGTGACAGCGACCATGGCGGCCGCTTTCACGGCTGGAACCGCAACGCTGAGCTGGCGGTGGAGGCCTTCGATACCCTGCGAGGACCGTTCGGCGACGTGCCGCGCTTCGCCCTTGGTCACAGCTTCGGCGGTGTGCTCACCAGCCTGATCCTGGCGCGTCATCCCGAGCTGTTCCGCCGTGCCGTGCTGCTCGATCCAGTGCTATTTAGCCCAGCGATGATCGGGGTGATGGCATTGTCCGACGTGGTCGGCCTGGCGCAGCGCACCGGCATGGCGAAGAAGGCGCAGAAGCGCCGCCGGCAATGGCCGGATCGTGCCAGCGCGCACGCCGCACTGCATGGTCGTGGCATGTTCCGTGGCTGGGACGAGGCGGCATTCGACGCCTATATCGAGCATGCGCTGAAGGAGGTCGAGGGCGGTGTCGAACTCAAGTGTCGACCCAGCCGCGAGGCGGATATTTTCGGTTCCTTCCCGCGGCGCCTGTGGCCTTCGCTGGCCAAGGTGACGACGCCGACCGAAGTGATTCACGGCTCACGCACCTATCCCTTCGTTGCCAAGTCCGTGGCGCGCTGGTGCGCGAGCAACCCCCATGTGCGCAGTCAGGTGGTGCCGGGTGGGCACTGCTTCATGCAGGAGCAACCGGCAGACAGCGCCGAGCGCGTGGCTGACTTTCTGCTGCAGCGCAGCTGATAGATCTCTACATCATGTAGGAGCCGGCTTGCCGGCGATCAAGTAGCGAATATCACCGGCAAGCCGGCTCCTACGATTGAGGCTGCACGCTGCTCTACTGCGCCTTGCGCCGCCAGTCTTCCAGGCGGATGACGTTGCCTGGCTGCTGCACCGCAACCGGCTCGGGTTGCGGCTCCAGTATCGGATGGGGCTGCAGTTCGATGCGGCCGAGATGCGGGCCGAACATGCTGATATGCCCGCGCAGTCGTTGCTCGCCGGTGACGGTGAACTCGAAGTCATAGAGTCGCGCCAGGCGCCGGTGGCCCTTGCCGTCGCGCTGGATGGCCAGGCGGCGCAGCGCCACGGCACCGTCGAGCAACTCCACGTCGAGCTTGGCGCAGTGCTGCTTGGCGAACGCCAGTGCACGCTCGCGAATACCATGGCCGCGCCACAGCCAGGCGCAGACGGCAGCGAACAGCATCAGCAGGAAGACATCGAACAGGTTGATCATGACGACTCCAGATCCGGGAGACAGAGCTTAGCCTATCCGCCAAGTAGTTCTCAGGGTCGCTCTTGCTCTCGTATTTGCCCTAGGGTCTGTTGCCGTTTCGTCGCGGCCGTGCGCGAAACGGCAACAGACCCTAGATTAGCGTTCGCGCACTCAATAGGAAAAGGACGTCACCATGCATTGCCCCGCCTGCCGTACGACTCGCCTGCAACCAGCAAAACTCGAAGATGGCCTGCTTGGCCATGGCAGTGCACAGTGCCAAGGCACACTGGTCAGCCTGCTGCACTACCGCGACTGGGCCGAGCGCCAGCCAGCACACGAGACATCAGTTGAGCTGGCCGCCGAGGCCGAAGCGGGCGAAACCAGTCATGCCCTGAGTTGCCCCAAGTGCGCCAAGCTGATGAGCAAGTTTCAGTTCAGCGGCACCCGTGCCAACCGTCTCGACCTATGCGGTACTTGCGACGAAGCCTGGCTGGACAGTGGCGAATGGCAATTGCTCAAGGCCCTGGAGCTGAGCCAGCGCATGCCGGCGATCTTCACCGACGCCTGGCAGCGCCAGGTGCGGCAGGAAGCCAGCGAACAGGCACGTCGCGAGCGTTTCAGCCGCATCGCCGGCGAGGACGCCATCGCCCGTGCTGACGAAATTCGTACCTGGCTCAAGGATCATCCGCAGCGCCGCGAGCTGCTGTTCTATATCGGTCACGATTGAAGGGGGCGATGGCCCGCCCGTTACGACCCTATGCCAGGTTCTTTTCGTCGCTCAACGCCTGGTAGCGCTGTTGCAGCTCTTCACGAATCTGCCGGCGCTGTTTGGCCTGGCGCTGACGGCGCAGGCCGTCGGGTGTGTCCGGGTGCAGTTCGGGCACCACTGCCGGGCGACCCTGCTCGTCCATCGCCACCATGGTGAAGAAGCTGCTGTTGGTATGGCGTACCGAGCGTTCGCGGATGTTCTCGGTGATCACCTTGATGCCGACTTCCATGGAGGTGCGACCGCAATAGTTGACCGAGGCGAGGAAGGTGACCATTTCGCCGACATGCACCGGCTCGCGAAAGATCACCTGATCCACCGACAGCGTCACCACGTAGCGCCCTGCGTAGCGGCTGGCGCAGGCGTAGGCGACTTCGTCCATGTATTTGAGCAGGGTGCCGCCGTGGACGTTGCCCGAGAAGTTGGCCATGTCCGGGGTCATCAGTACGGTCATCGTGAGTTGTGCGGTTCCGGCTTCCATGGTGACTCCGAAATTGGGAGGCTGTGCGCTGCCGCGCTGTGCGTCGCCCGGCTAATATGGGGTTTTGCTTGGTTAGGATGCCAGATGATGCCCTTGCGCCACATTCCCCTTATGTTGCTTGGCCTGCTCGCCCTGCCGGCACTGGCAGAACAAACGTGCGATACACCGGCGCAGTGCAACCAGGAGGGCTCGGCCGCCTATCAGGCCGGTCGTTTCGAGGTGGCCATCGAGTCCTTCGAACGTCAGCTGCGTCGCGTCGAGAACGAAGATGAAGCTGGGCTCGAGCTCGCCGTTAACAATCTGATGTTGGCCAACCTGCGCGCCGATGACGCCGGCATGGCCCGCGCCTGGCTGCAGTTGGCACTGGACACCAACCTTTACGGTTCGGCAACGCGGCACAACCTGATCAAGGTCAGCCAGGCGCTGGATTACCCGGCACTGAGTGCCAGCCCGGTAGGCCGCTACCTGCGCTACAGCGGCCAGGCGGTGTGGAGCGAACTGCAGATCAGCGAGATTCCTGGCGGCGGTTATCACGCCAGCTTCGCGCCGTTGCGCGCGGGGGCGCGGGTCGAGGAGTACGGCCCGGCGGCCGTCGGTGAGCTTGAGGGCAAGCTGGTCGGCGACGCTGTGCAGATGCGCCTGGAGGATGCCGCGCTGAATGCTGGTTGCGCGGTGAGTCTGCTGCGCGAGGGAATCTCGCTGCGCGTGCTGGAAGTGTTCGCCGATGGCTGCCAGGACTATGGCGGCATGGGCATCAGCGTGGCGGGCGACTACATCAAGGTCGATGCGCAGGTGCGTCAGTGAGCCGACGGGATGGCCTGCTGGGTGCTGTGATTCTGGCGCTGGCGCTGCTGGTCGGTGGCAGCGCCTGGCTGCGTGATGAGCCGCTTGGCACTCAGGTGCAGGACTGGCAGCAGCAGGTGCAGGCGGCGACCGGCGAAAGCCGCGCGTACCTTTTCCTCAACGGGATCGATGCGCCTTTCGATGAGCAGCCCGAGGCACTGGGTAAGGCCCGTCTGCAGCACTACGAGCGCTGGTACGCCGGGCGCGGCGTGACCGATAGCGATTATTCGGGGCCGACCGTTGCCAGCCTGTCGTTGCCAGAAGGGCGACTGTTCTGCCGAATCGAGGCGCTCGGCTGCTTCGACAGCCTGCTGGCACAGGCCGACCTGGGCAGCCGTATCGCCCCCGATTGGTTCGCTCTGCAGCGGCGCTACTGGGATTTTCTCAACATGGACGACTACCGCACGCTGACCTCGGTGAGTGTCGCCGAGCCGGTACCGCGACTCACTTATGTGTACGCGGGCCAGCAGGTGCTCAATCTACTGATGCTGCAAATGGCCCGTGATGGTCAGGGTGATGTGGCACAGGGAGGGCTGCGCGAGGAGCTCAGGCTACTGCGCCAGCAACTGGCGCGTGCGGACAACCTGGTGCTGAAGATGCTGCTGGGCGTGTTGGTCAACCGCAATCTGGAATGGCAGGTCCGCCTGTATCGCCAGGGGCTGATCCCGCGCCCGTCGGTTCCGAAGCCGTTCAGCGTGGACGAGCGCTCGCTGCTCAAGCCCATGCAGCGCGAGTTCTACGGTATCGCGCAGATGTATGCGCAACTGCCGGAGAGCGTCTCCGGCCGGGAATACCTTGGCCTGCAGCTGTTCTTCCGCCCGCAGATGACCATCAACGCCAGCCTGGCGCCGTATGCGCGGGCTGTGCAGTTGTCGCAGCTGGAGCCAGAGGCGTTTGCCGCAGCGATGCAGGAGCCGGCTCCCGGGCCGGCCTCGGTTGGCGGCATACGCAACCGGGCCGGCAATATCCTGCTGACCGTTGCCGGCCCTGACATGCGCCGGTATGCCGGGCGTTTGCATGACCTGGAGGCCAAGCGCCGTTTGCTGGCCGTGGTGGTGAGCCTGCCTCCGGGGCCTTTCGATGCCGAGCAGCTGGCCAAGATGCCGGATGCCCGCAACCCCTACCATCCGACACAGCTGGCCGAACCCGACGGACAAGGCCAGCTATGCTTCGACGGCCCGCACGAGGCAGGATTCAATGGGCGCTGCATGCCGCTGTAGATAAGGGTGTGCGGCAGGGCTCGCCGCCAACTTATCGTCCGCGACGATCAGGCGTGAGTCAGATACCAACGCCAATCCTGCTCGCCCACTTCGCCCATGAACTGACGGAACTCGGCCCACTTGATCGCCAGGAATACCCTGAGGAAGTCCTCGCCTAGCGCTTCGCGTGCCCAGCTCGAATCTTCCAGGTTGCGCAGGGCGGTGAGCCAGTCGGTGGGCAGGGTTTCACGGGCCTGTTCGTAGCCATTGCCGACGATGGCTGCGCCTGGGTCGAGCTGCTCGCGGATGCCCTTGTGGATGCCGGCGAGGATCGCGGCTGCCGCCAGATAGGGGTTGGCATCGGCACCGCAGATGCGGTGCTCGACATGGCGACTGTTGGCCGGCCCGCCGGGAACGCGGAATGACACGGTGCGGTTGTTCACCCCCCAGCTCTTGGCCAGCGGCGCGTAGCTGTTGGCCTGGAAGCGGCGGAAGGAGTTGGCGTTGGGGCAGAAGATCGCCATGGCATCGCCCAGCGTTGTCATCATGCCGCCAATGGCATGGCGCAGCAGCGGCGTGCCTTGTGGGTCTTCCGATGCCATCAGGTTGTTGCCCTCGGCATCGGCCAGCGACACGTGCATATGCATGCCGCTGCCAGCCAGGTCGCCGAACGGCTTGGCCATGAAGCAGGCCTGCAAGCCGTGTTTGTTGGCCACGCCCTTGACCAGGCGCTTGTAGCGTACGCCTTCGTCTACCGCCTGCAGTGCATCGAAACGGTGCTCCAGGGTCAGCTCGAGCTGGCCCGGCGCGTATTCGGAGATGGCCGTGCGCACCGGCAGGCCCTGCGCCTCGCAGGCGGCGTAGAGGTCGTCGAGGAACGGCTGCATCTGCTCCAGCTCGTACACGCCGTAGACCTGCGGCGCCTGTGGGCGCACGCCGTTCATCTGTACGGCGGGCTGTGGGCGGCCATTGGCGTCACGCTGCTTGTCCAGCAGGTAGAACTCCAGCTCCACCGCCATTACCGGGTGATAACCATCGGCCTTGAGCGCCTCGATGGCACGTACCAGCACGTGGCGTGGGTCGCCCGGCGTGGCCGGCAGACCCTGGGTCGGGTGCATGCTCACCTGCACCTGGCCGGTGGGCACCACGCGCCAGGGTTGCAGGGTCAGGCTGCCGGGCAGCGGGTAGGTCCAGCAGTCGGCGTCGGCCACTTCCCAGACCAGGCCGCTTTCCTCGACGTCCTCGCCCTGGATGGTCAGCGACAGGATCGAGCTGGGCAGCGGTCGGCCGTTTTCGTAGATGGCCAGCAGCTCGTCGCGATGCAGCAGCTTGCCGCGCGGGATGCCGTTGGCGTCGA
The DNA here is from genome assembly GCF_002197815.1 of Pseudomonas oleovorans subsp. oleovorans. Taxonomy (GTDB): domain Bacteria; phylum Pseudomonadota; class Gammaproteobacteria; order Pseudomonadales; family Pseudomonadaceae; genus Aquipseudomonas; species Aquipseudomonas oleovorans. The sequence goes on along the minus strand of NZ_NIUB01000003.1, from coordinate 91,613 downwards.
TCAGCATCAGCTCGATGCTGCGGACCTCGGGGTGGGCGGCGAGAAAGTCGCGGGCTTCCTGCGGGTTGGCGAATTGCATGGTGATTCTCACAGTGAGTCGTTATCTCGTGGGAGGCGCTTTAGCGGCGACTGTCGCGGCTAAAGCCCCTCCCACAGGCTGATCGATGAATTACTCGCGGGCGCCGGGGATGGCCAGCAGCTCGGTGAGGGCTTGATCGAGCATCGTGATCAGCTTGTCCACATCCTGCGCTGTGGTGCTCGGGCAACACAGGGTCATATTGTGGAACGGGGTGATCAGGATGCCGCGGTTGATCAGGTACAGGTGCAGGGCCATCTGCAGCTCGTCATGGAATGCCGCTTCAGCCTCGGCACCGGTGCGTGGCGACGTGGCGCAGAACTGGAATTCGCAGCGTGCGCCCAGCTCGGTCACCGACCAGTTCAGGTTGTGCTTGCCGATCAACTGACGCAAGCCCTCGGCCAGGCGCGCCGCCAGCGGCAGCATGTGGTCGTAGGCCGCCTGGGTCATCACCTGTTCCAGGTTGGCGCGCATGCAGTGCATGGCCAGGGCGTTGGCCGACAGGGTGGTGCCCATGCCGCTGTGGCCGTGACCGTGGCTTTCTTCACTGTCGCGCTGACGCGCCTTAGTCATGGCGCCTGCCATCTCTGCGCTGCAACCGAAGACGCCGCAAGGCACGCCGCCGGCGATGGGTTTGCCGACCACGAAGAAGTCCGGGTCGAGGCCCCACAGTCGCGTGCAGCCGCCGATGTCGGTGGAGATGGTGTGGGTTTCGTCGATGATCAGCAGGCTGCCGTACTTGCGCGTCAGCTCGCGGCACTTCTGCATAAAGCCCGGATCGGGCAGCACCATGCCGATATTGGTCATCGCCGGCTCGCAGAGCAGGGCGCAGACATCGCCCTGAGCCAGCGCCGCTTCCAGCGCCTCGACATCGTTGAAGGGTATGGCGCGGCTGTGCTCGGTCAGGTCATAGGCCTGGCCGACCAGACCGGAGCGGTGCACGGTCTGGCCATCGCGATGACGCACCATGACGTCGTCGACGGTGCCGTGGTAGCAGCCGTCGAACACCAGCAGGGTCTTGCGCTGAGTGATGGCGCGCGCCCAGCGCAGCACGTAGCGGTTGGAGTCGGTGGCGGTGGCGGTCACCTGCCAGTAGGGCAGGCCGAAGCGCTGGGCCAGCAGCTCGCCGCATACCACAGCGTCCTCGCCGGGCAGCATGGTGGTCAGGCCATTGTTCGCTTGCTCGGCGAGGGCGCGCGCGACCGGGTCGGGCGAGTGGCCGAACATGGTGCCGGTGTCGCCCAGGCAGAAGTCGATGTACTCGTGACCGTCCACATCGAAGAAACGTGCGCCCTTGGCACGTTCGACGAACAGTGGCACCGGCGTCGACCAATCGGCCATCCAGTGCATCGGTACGCCGCCGTACAGCGAGTGGCGGGCGCGTTCGGCCAGGGCCACCGACTTCGGGTTGCGTTCGAGGAAGCGCGCGCGCTCACGGGCAGCGAAGGTTTCCACGGCGGTTGCGGCGATACCACTGGCAGTCATCTTGAACACCTCGTTCGGATTTCCGCACATCATATTTTGTGATCACAGAAATCGCAATATCCACTTATTGAACCTATATGAGTTAGTATTTGGCTAACTTTGTGATCACAAAAAAATGAAGCAGACGAACGGCGATCACTCGTTCCTGTCGGCCCGATCTTCGTTCAATGGAGAAACTCATGCGTGACTGCCTGCTTACCCTCTCCCAGCTTCCTGCACCGCCAAAGGGGCATTGAAACCATGAGCGATAATCTGCAGGAACAGCTGTACCAACGTATTCGTGAGGGATTGCTGGCCGGACGTTTTCAGCCGGGGCAAGCCTTGAAGATCCGCGACCTGGCGGCCGAGTGGGGTACCAGCCCGATGCCGGTGCGTGCGGCTCTGCAACGTTTGGTGGCCGAGGGCGCGCTGGAGGGCGAGCAGCAGCGCTCGGTGCGAGTCCCGTCGATGACCCGCGAGCGCTACAAAAACATCTTTCAGGTGCGCCTGGCGCTGGAGGGTCTGGCCGTTGAACTGGCGACACCGCGTCTCACGGCCGATGATCTGGGCACGCTGCGCGAGTGTGTCAAAAGCATGGACAGTGCCATCGAGCAGCGCCAGGTGCAGGACTACCTCAACGCCAACAGCCAGTTTCACCTGCATTTGTACGGTGCATGTGGCAACCCGGTGTTGCTGCGTTCGATCGAGTCGCTATGGCTGCAGATCGGCCCCTTCTTCAACCGCCTGTTCACCGGCGCCGACCTGTCGCTGCGGCTCAATGACTTTCATGAAGACGCCTTTGCCGCTATCGAAGCCGGCGATGCCAAGGGCGCTCGCCAGGCGATGGAACAGGATCTGCTTTACTTCGCGCGCTTTCTGCTCAACCTGCTGGCGTTGGAGCAGGGCGAGGTGTGAGGGTGCTGTTCGCGTAACTCGCTTGATGAGGTTCGCGGCTGAAGCCCCTCCCTCGGGGCTGAGTCTCGGAGACATATCGTGGGAGGCGCTTCAGCGGCGACGGCGTTCGCGAAGCCGATAGTCCGTATGGCGCACCCCAGGGCGAAGGCGTGATCAGCTTTCCAGCCAGACGTCACGGCACCAGTGCCAGACCGAGTCCCAGCTTTCGTCGGTCAGCTCGCCTTCGTCGCCATCCCACAGCCAGACCTGGCCTTCCACGTCCACCGCGTAGTAATCGCGGCCGTCCTGGCACAGTGGCACCAGATCGCGCGGCAGGCCGAGATCCCAGGCCACCGAGGCGACTTCCGGCAGGTAGGTGTGCGAGTGCGGATCACTGGCGGTCACCGGCTCCAGGCGGCCGTAGACCACATCACTGACCTTGAGCAGGTATTCGCGCAGCTCGAAGGGCAAGTGGATGAGGATCTGCTCCTGAATCTCCACCAGGGTTTCTTCTTCCGGCAGCTCCAGCGGTACCGGTACCGGCTCGTTGAGTTCGCGCAACTGTTCGATGACTTCTTCCACGGCGTCGGCTCCTCATCAGGGTGGATCGGCTTTATACAGTAGCTGGCCGGCAGAATGAAAACATGTCGTCGTCACTGCATACTGGCGCTTTTGCGGAGCCTTTCATGTCATCTCTTACCTGGCACTGCCTGCACCACAGCGAACTCGATGCTGCGACCCTCTATGAACTGCTGGCACTGCGCACCCAGGTGTTCGTGGTCGAGCAGAACTGCCCCTATCTGGAAACCGATGGCCAGGACCTGGTCGGTGACACCTGCCACCTGCTGGCACGCGACGAGTCGGGGTTGGTGGGCTATCTGCGCCTGCTCGATCCGCAGCATATGGAAGGCGAGGTGGTGATCGGTCGCGTGCTGACCGCCGAGCGGGCACGCGGCAGCGGGCTGGGCCATCGGCTGATGGAGCGGGCGCTGGTCGAGTGTGGTCAGCGTTGGCCGGGGGCGCCGGTTTATCTGTCGGCGCAGGCGCACCTGCAGGGCTACTACGGGCGTTATGGCTTCGTGGCGGTGACCGAGGTGTATCTGGAGGACGACATCCCGCATATCGGCATGCGCCGGGCTGCTACTGATCTGTCGTGAGGGGCTGTAGGAGCGGCTTCAGCCGCGATAACCGGCAAATGCCGAAATAAAAACCCGGGCAAGCCCTAATGCTGTTCACTTAAGGTTGCACACGTTTGGCTCCCCTCTCCCATTTATGGGAGAGGGGCTGGGGGAGAGGGCAGAAAACACCGCAAAACTGCCAGTTTCCCCCTCTCCCTAACCCTCTCCCCGGAGGGGCGAGGGGACTGATCGAGCTCGACCGTTTCTTAAGTGAACAGCATTACGGGCAAGCCCGGGTTTTTAGTGCGCCGTAGCGATCAGTTCTGGCGAATGCCGGCGATCAGCCACGGCTGGTTGTCGCCCTGGGCACGCTCCAGGCGCCAGCTTTCGCTGAAGGGCTCGCCCTGGTCGAAGCGCGAGGTTTTCGACACGCCGCTGAAGGTCAGGGTGGCGATGGTCTTCTCGGCGTTGTCGTCGACACCGTCGAGTTGCACGTCGAGGTTATCGACATAAGTGGACTGGAAGCCGTCACCCAGCTCGGCGCGCTCGCGCTTGAGGAAGTCCAGCAGTTGCGGCGTGACGAACTCGGCGATCTTGTCCATCTCGTCGGCGTCCCAGTGCTGCTGCAGGTTCATGAAGTGCTCGCGACCGGCGGCGATGAAGCTCTGCTCATTGAACCAGGCCGGTGCGTTGATCACCGGAGCGGCCGAGGCCAGACGACCACCGAAGATATTGCTGCCAGCGGCCGGGGCGTTGTCGGCATTTGGCATTTCACGCTGGTACGGCGCACCGGCAGCGGCCATTTGCGGCTGTTGGCGAGCGCGACGGGCGGCGAGGAAGCGGAACAGCAGGAAGGCGATCAGGCCGAAGATCAGCATGTCCATGATCTGCAGGCCTTCGAAACCGTCACCCATGAACATCGAGGCCAGCAGGCCACCGGCGGCCAGACCGGCCAGCGGGCCGAGCCAGCGCGAAGCACCGCTGGCGGCAGCGGCAGGCTGTTGACGACCGGGTGCCTGGGCAGCCGATTGCGCCGGCGGCGTGGCCTGGCGGGTCTGGTGGCTGGGTGCGGAGCCGAAGGATTTGCCACCGCCAAAACGCTTGGCGTGGGCTTCGAAACTGAAGGTCAGTGCCAGGCACAGAACCATGGCGATACTGAGGAAACGCTGCATCACGGTTTTCTCTCTTATGGAAAAGCTTGGCCGGCATCTTGCCCGTCATAGGGGGGGCATGACCAGTGACAGAATGTTTCCGGCTTTTGCCTGTAGGGCGAGCACCCTGCGATTTGTCCGTGTAGCCCGATGCAATCCGCAACCATGGCCCCGGATTTCATCGGGCTACGGGCGTTGCAGCAGCAGAGGCAGCGGGCCGCAGCGCAGTTGAGCGCGCAGGAAGCCGCGGAAGGTTGCTGCGTCTTCTTCGGGATGGCGCAGCCAGTGCACGAAGCTGCGCAGGTAGGCGCCGGTGAGCAGGGTTTCTTCGGCGATACGGCGCAGGTGCAGGCTTTGCCGGCCGGCTGCTTCGCGCCACCACTGCACGGTGCGGCTGATGCGCATCAGGCCGAGCACCTGCAGGTGGATATGCCCGGGTTCGAGCTTGTACAGCAGCATCTGCCCGGTCACTGCGCGATGGGCTGCCAGGCTCTCGAGCCAGGCCAGCAGGCAGCTTTCCAGACGTTGTTCGGCGTTCAGACCCTGCAGATCGGGATTTCTGGCGTGGCCGAGCATGGCCAGATCGGCGCGGTCGAACCAGGCTTCCACCAGGTCGTCCTTGTCGCGGTAATGGCGGGCGATATCGTCCAGGCCGATGTCGAGTGCGGCGGCGACGTCGAACAGGTGCAGGCGCTCCCAGCCACATACGTCGGCCAGGTGCAGGGCGCTGTCGAGGATCTGGGCGGGGTCAGTCGGTTTGTTCTTCATCCGTGAAGTATGGCCGCCAGGGCATGAGGCGCAGCCTGGAACGACAAACGGAGCCGGATAGGTCAGATGTGGCCGCGCCGAACGGGTAGGAGCGGCGCTCCGCCGCGAACCTGAGGTAATACAGCTTCGCCCCGGGGCGGGGCTCCCACAAGGGTAAGGGCTATAACCCTGAGCGGCTCAGCGCCAGTCGTACAGCTCTTTCTCCGACAGCGCCTGCATCGAGGTGGCCAGCGCCTGGAACGCCTGCATCGAGGCCCAGATGCGGCCATTGAGTTCGCTTTGTGCGGCCAGCTCGCCCAGTACCTGTTCGCTCTCGTTTTGCATCGCCTGCAGCACTTCGTCGGGGAAGCGTTTGAGCAGCGTGCCGCTCTTCTTCAGTTCATCCAGCGCCAGGGCGTTGTGGTAGACGTAGTCGTCCATCATGTCCTGGGTCGCCGCACGCGCCGCTTCGGTGACGATGGCCTGCAGGTCGGCGGGCAGGGCGTCGAAGGCTTTCTGGTTGATCAGCAGTTCGAGCACCGACTGCGGCTCCTGCCAGCCCGGGTAGTAATAGTACTTGGCGGCTTTGTGCAGGCCGAAGGCCAGGTCGTTGTAGGGGCTGACCCAGTCGGTGGCGTCGATGGCACCGGTCTGCAGGGCGGTGAAGATTTCGCCACCCGGCATCACTACGGTGGTCGCACCCAGGCGGCTCCAGACTTCGCCGCCGAGGCCCGGCATACGGATCTTCAGGCCTTTAATGTCAGCCAGGCTGTTGATTTCCTTGTTGAACCAGCCGCCCATCTGCATGGTGCTGTTGCCCGCCGTCAGCGGCTTGAGGCCGAACGGCGCGTAGGCTTCGTCCCACAGCGCCTGGCCGCCGCCCTTGTTCAGCCAGGCGTTCATTTCCAGGGTGGACAGGCCGAAGGGCACCGCACCGAAGAACTGCGCGGCCGGCACCTTGCCCTTCCAGTAATAGGGTGTGCCGTGGCCGAGTTCCGCCGTACCGCGCGACACGGCGTCGAACACCTCCAGCGCCGGCACCAGCTCGCCAGCGGCATAAACCTTGATGGTCAGACGCCCGGCGCTCATGGCGTTGACGCGCTCGGCCAGGCGTTCGGCCGCGGTGCCGGTGCCGGGTGCGTTCTTCGGCCAGGTGGTGACCATCTTCCAGTGGAAGGTTTGCGTGGGGGCTGCGGCCTGGTCGGCCGGTGCGGAGTCGTCCTTGCAGCCGATCAGGCCGAGGGCGAGCAGAGGCAGGAGAAGCAGAGAGCGAAGGCGCATGGGCAGTCATCCCTGAGGAAGAACGGGGCTCTTGGTGGTCGATACCTGTTAGTCAAGCTACGCGCCGAGTCTGTAGGAGCGGCGCCTCGCCGCGAACCCGGGCTCGAAACAATGCCGGGTGCGCTCTTGGCTATCATTGCGCCGATGGCGGGCGGTATAAGCTTCGCCCCGAGGCGGGGCTCCCACACACAATAATGCGTTGGGAGCCTGGCCTGAAGGGACTCTCTTGTTGAATCAACGCCAGTTGTACAGCTCTTTCTCGGTCAGCGCCTGCATGGCGCTGGCTTCTTCGAGGAAGGCTTTCTGCGAGGCCCAGATGCGACCGTTGAGGTCGTTCTCGGCGGCCAGGGCTTCGAGCACCAGGTTGGACTGCTCACGCATGGCTTGCAGCACCTCATCCGGCAGGCGCTTGAACTGCACGCCTTCGCTCTTCAGGCTCTGCAGCGCCTTGGCGTTGTTGAACACGTAGTCGTCCATCATGTCCAGGGTCGCGGCACGCGCGGCTTCGACGACGATGGCTTGCAGGTCGGTCGGCAGTGCGTCGAAGGCCTTCTGGTTGACCATGGCCTCGACCACCGCCTGCGGCTCCTGCCAGCCCGGGAAGTAGTTGTACTTGGCAGCCTTGTGCAGGCCGAAGGCCAGGTCGTTATAGGGGCCGACCCAGTCGGTGGCATCGATGGCACCGGTCTGCAGGGAGGTGAAAATCTCGCCGCCCGGCAGGTTGACGGTGATCGCACCCAGACGGCTCCAGACTTCGCCGCCGAGGCCCGGCATGCGGATCTTCAGGCCTTTGATGTCGTCCAGGCTGTTGATTTCCTTATTGAACCAGCCGCCCATTTGCATGGTGGTGTTGCCCGCCGACAGCGGCTTCACACCGAACGGTGCGTAGGTTTCATCCCACAGCGCCTGGCCACCGCCGTGGCTGAGCCAGGCGTTCATTTCCAGAGTCGAAAGACCGAACGGCACGCTGCTGAAGAACTGCGCAGCCGGGATTTTGCCTTTCCAGTAGTACGGCGTGCCGTGGCCCATCTCGGCGGTGCCGCGCGAGACGGCATCGAACACTTCCAGCGCTGGCACCAGCTCACCAGCGGCGTAGACCTTGACGGTCAGGCGCCCGGCACTCATGGCGTTGATGCGCTCGGCCAGGCGCTCGGCAGAGGTGCCCAGACCAGGGAAGTTCTTCGGCCAGGACGTGACCATCTTCCAGTGGACGGTTTCTGCCGGCTTGGTAGCGGCTTGTTCGCTGGCGGCCTTGTCTTCTTTGCAGCCAGCCAGGCCGATGGCGGCGATCAGTGCCACGGCGGCGCCGAACAGATTGCGGCGTTTCATCGATTCTCTCCAGATAGGGTGTGCTAGTAGGCTTCCAGCTTGGCGTACGCCAGCATCAGCCACTTACTGCCTTCGTTTTCGAAGTTCACTTGGACCCGCGCCTGGGCGCCAGCACCCTCGAAATTGAGGATGGTGCCCTCGCCGAACAGGCTGTGACGTACGCGCTGGCCCAGACTAAAGGGCGTTTCCGGCACGGCGCTGCCGGCGAACAGGCTGCCGCCACCCATCGAGCTGGTGCTCACCGGGCGGCTGACGCTGTTGCTCAGGCGCACCTCCTGAATCAGCGGTGCGGGGATTTCGCGGACGAAGCGCGACACCTTGTTGTAGGTCTCGCTACCGTAGAGACGCCGGGTTTCGGCGTAGCTGATCACCAGCTTCTGCATGGCACGGGTAATGCCGACATAGGCCAGGCGGCGTTCTTCTTCCAATCGGCCCGGTTCTTCCAGGCTCATCTTGTGCGGGAACAGACCCTCTTCCATGCCCACCAGGAACACCAGGGGGAATTCCAGGCCCTTGGCGCTGTGCAGGGTCATCAGTTGAATACTGTCTTCGTTCTCTGCGGCCTGGGTGTCCCCGGCCTCCAACGAGGCATGGGTGAGGAAGGCCTGCAGCGGGGTCAGCTCGTCGTCTTCATCGTTCTCGAAGGTGCGTGCGGCGCTGACCAGTTCCTCCAGGTTTTCCACCCGGGCCTGGCCCTTCTCACCTTTTTCCGCCTCGTGATAGGCGAGCAGGCCGCTCTTTTCGATGACCACCTGGGTCATCTGGTGCAGCGGCATGGCCAAGACCTGCTCGGCCAGGCTGTCGATCAGTTCGATGAAGCCGGCCAGGGCCCCCGAGGCACGGCCCGGCAGAGCCTTGACCGCCAGCATCAGGCGGATCGCCTCCCACATGTGCACGTCATGGGCGCGGGCGTACTCGCGGATGGTTTCGATGGTCTTCTCGCCGATGCCGCGCGCCGGCACGTTGATGATGCGCTCCAGCGCCGCATCGTTACCGCGCCCGTCGAGCAGGCGCAGGTAGGCCATGGCGTTCTTGATTTCGGCACGCTCGAAGAAGCGCTGACCGCCGTAGATGCGGTAGGGGATCTTCTCGCGCAGCAGCGCCTCTTCCAGCACCCGCGACTGGGCGTTGGAGCGATAGAGAATGGCGATCTCGCTGCGCTTGAGGCCGTCCTTGCGCAGGGCGTCCTCGATGGTCTCGACCACGTAGCGCGCTTCGTCGTGCTCGTTGAAGGCGGCATACAGGGCCAGCGGCTCGCCATCGCCGACGTCGGTGCGCAACTCCTTGCCGAGGCGGCCCTGGTTGTTGGCGATCAGCGCGTTGGCGGCATTGAGGATATTGGCGGTGGAGCGGTAGTTCTGCTCCAGGCGGATGATCTCGGCATCGGCGAAATCGCTGTCGAACTGCTGGATGTTCTCGATCTTCGCGCCGCGCCAGCCGTAGATCGACTGATCGTCGTCGCCCACGACCATCAGGCTTTCGCCGCCCTTAGCCAAAAAGCGCAGCCAGGCGTACTGCACGGCGTTGGTGTCCTGGAACTCGTCGACCAGGATATGGCGGAAGCGGCGCTGGTAGTGCTCCAGCAGGCCGGCGTTGTCGCGCCAGAGGTCGAGGGCGCGCAGCAGCAGTTCGGCGAAGTCGATGACGCCGGTGCGCGCACAGGCCGCCTCGTAGGCTTCATAGATGCCGCGCATGGTGGCCAGGAACAGGTCGCCGCTGGCCTGGATGCCTTGCGGGCGGATGCCCTCGTCCTTCTGCCCGTTGATGAACCACTGCGCCTGCTTGGCCGGCCAGCGCTGTTCATCCAGGCCGAGGTCGCGGATTACCCGCTTGATCAGGCGCTGCTGATCGTCGGAGTCGAGAATCTGGAAGTTCTCGGCTAGCTTTGCCTCCTGCCAGTGTGCACGCAGCAGGCGGTGAGCCAGACCGTGGAAGGTACCGACCCACATGCCCGCAGGGGCGTGGCCGAGCACGTCTTCGATGCGGTGGCGCATCTCGGCGGCCGCCTTGTTGGTAAAGGTCACCGACAGGATGCTGTGCGGCGACACGTCCAGGCGCTGGATCAGGAAGGCGATGCGGTGCACCAGCACACGGGTCTTGCCCGAGCCGGCACCGGCCAGCACCAGCTGATGACCCGGCGGCGTGGTAACCGCGTGGTGCTGGGCGGGATTGAGGGTAGTGAGTCTGTGATCGAGGTCATTTTGCATCGCGGCATTCTAGGGGGCCGGACAGGGGAGGGCAAACCGTTGGCCGAGCGTGGAGAAACGCGTCCGATGCAACCGACGACTGGCAGGTCAGGGCGCAGATGCGCCTGGTCAGGCGGCCAAAGGCCATCATGCTCTGCCGGTGCCCGCCAAAAGTTGGGCGTCAAGCTGTGAAAGGGGCCACATCATTGTTGGGCAGAGCGTCTGTCTCGGGTATTCTCCCGCGACGTCAGGGCTGAGGCAGCTGAAAAACACCGCGGCCCCTCAGGCAATCATTACAAGAAATCGCCCATGACCGCCACGACTAGCGCCGAAGTTCAAGAGGTGACGCTGGACCCGCATCAGGCTGAACGTCAGTTCGCCACGGATATTGCCGTCGAGCGTACCCGACTGTTGTTTCAGGGCTCGCGTCTGCCCACGTTGCTCATGCTGCTGGTCGGGCTGGCCTGCAGCCTGTTGCTGTGGAGTCAGCAGAGCGCCCTCATGCTCGCAGCATGGTTGGGCTGGGTGGTGTTGCTGGTGCTGCTGCGTCTGACCCAGGTGAACGCCTTCAACGCGGCGCTGCCGAGCCGCCAGGCCGAACCCTACTGGCGAAACATCTTCCTGTTCGGCGCGGGGGCCTCCGGCCTGACCCTCGCCTTTGCCGTGATCGAGCTGGTGCCGGCCGATGTCTTCTATCAGCAGGCACTGGTTTATGGCCTGATCGCTGCGGCGATTCTGTCGGCCAGCGTGGCCTATGCCGTCAGCTTGTCGGCCTTTCTCAGCTTCGCCTTGCCCTGCCTGCTGCCTTCGGTGGCCTATCTGCTGCTGGCCGACAACAGCCTGCAACGCGGTTGGGGGCTGCTTGGGCTGATCCTGTTTCTTGCCCTGCTGATCGTGGCCTGGCAGGTCAACCGCCTGGTACAGCGCAGCCTGCTGCAACGGTTCTATAACCTGGCGCTGATCAGCAACCTGGAGCATGCCAAGCAGCGCGCCGAAGGGCTCAATGAAGAGCTGGCGCGCGAGGTTGAGCAACGCCGTCGCGCCGAACGTGAGCTGCGCGGTGCCCATGGTGCGCTGGAAATGCGCGTGGCCGAGCGCACCCTGGAGCTGGACGAGGCGACCCATGCCCTGGGCAAGAGCCAGGAGCGCCTGGCCCTGGCGCTGGAGGCCAGTGAGCTGGGGCTGTGGGACTGGGATCTGGAAAGCGATCAGGTGCATCACTCGCACTTGCATGAACTGTTCGGTCTGACGGCGGAGCAGGTGCAGGTGATGCTGCGCGACCTCACCCCGCGTCTGCACCCGGACGACCTGCCACGGCTGCGCCGAGCGCTGGTTCAGCACCTCAAGGGGCGTAGCGAGGATTACCAGATCGAGTACCGCGTGCGTCATGTCGATGGCCACTGGGTCTGGGTCGAAGACCGTGGCCGTGCGGTCGAGCGCGACGCCGCCGGTCGTGTCCGGCGCATGCTCGGCACGCGACGTGACGTCAGCGCGCGGCGCCAGCAGGAGCAGCAGCAACGTCTGGCCGCGACCGTGTTCGAGGCCGCCAGCGAGGGCATCTTCATTCTTGACCCCGACTACCGCGTGCTGGCAGTCAACCGCGCCTTCAGTGCGGTAACCGGCTACAGCAGCGAGGAAGTGATCGGGCGCACGGTGACCAGCCTGTTCAGCAGTGGTGAGATGCGCAGGCAGTATCAGTTGATCCGCCAGGAGCTGGACAGCAACGGCACCTGGCAGGGTGAGCTGATCGAGACGCGCAAGAGCGGTGAACTCTATCCGCAATGGTTGCAGCTCAATCTGGTGCGCGATACCAGCGGTCGGTCCAGTCATATCGTCGGCTTCTTCGCTGATCTCAGTGCGCGGCGCGAGGCCGAGGAGCGCCTGCGCTACCTGTCGCACTACGATGATCTGACCGGCCTGGCCAACCGCAGCCTGTTCAAGGAGCGTCTGCACGATGCCAGCCAGCGCGCCCGCCAGAGCGGCCGCAGCATCGCTCTGGTGCATATCGACCTGGACCGCTTCAAGCTGCTCAACGACAGCCTCGGCCATGAAGTGGCGGATCAATTGCTGCGGCAGATGAGCCGTCGCCTGACCCAGGCCGTGCCGGAAGCTGACTGCATTGCACGGCTCTCGGGTGATGAGTTCGCCATCATCCTCGATGCCTATGGCAGCCTTTCCAGCCTGGCACGGGTGGCCAGTCGGCTGCTGGCCAAGTTGCGTGTGCCAATGACCGTTGGTGGCCACGAACTGGTGATCAGCGCCTCGCTGGGCATCAGCCTGATGCCGGACTACGCGCGCGAGATCAGCGCGCTGATCAGCCAGGCCAATATGGCCGTGCAACATGCCAAACACCTGGGCGGCAACACCTTCCAGTTCTTCACCGACAACCTGCAGGCCTGCACCCTGGAGCGCCTGCAACTGGAGAACCAGCTGCGCAAGGCCATCGACGAAGGCCAGCTGGAGGTGTTCTACCAGCCCAAGCTGAACCTTGCCGACGGCCAGCTCAACGCCGCCGAGGCGCTGGTGCGCTGGCGCCATCCGCAGCAGGGCATGGTGCCGCCGAGCGAGTTCATCGGTCTGGCCGAGGAAACCGGGCTGATCGCACCGATTGGCGAGTTTGTGCTGCGTCAGGCCTGCCGCCAGGCGCGCCAGTGGCAGGAGGAGGGGCTGGCGCAGATACGGGTGTCGGTGAACATCTCGGTGTATCAGTTGCGCCAGGGCAACCTCACCAGCCTGGTGCGCCAGGTGCTCGAAGAAACCGGCCTGGCGCCGCAGTATCTGGAACTGGAGCTGACCGAAAGCCAACTGCTGGATAACGTCGACAGCGTCATCGTCACCTTCCGCCAGCTGCGCGAACTGGGGGTCAAGCTGGCCATCGACGACTTTGGCACCGGCTATTCCTCGCTCAGTTACCTTAAGCGCTTCCCGGTGCATTACGTGAAGATCGACCAGACCTTCATCCGCGACCTGTCACCCGGTGGCGAGGATGCCGCAATCACCCGCGCGATCATCGCCATGGCTCACAGCCTGGAGCTGAAAGTGGTGGCCGAGGGCGTGGAAACCCAGGCACAGATGGACTTTCTCAAGAGCCAGAACTGCGATGAGATCCAGGGCTTTCTGATCAGCCGCCCGGTGGAGGCGAGCACCTTCGCCGAGCTGCTGCGTGCGCAGATCGATAATCCACTGGATTGAACGGCATTTGCTCGCTCCCCAGGTAGCCTGCGTTCACTTGGCGAACAGCTGGCCGATGTCCTTGAACGCCTTGAACTCCAGCGCGTTGCCGCAGGGGTCGAGGAGGAACATGGTGGCCTGCTCGCCGACCTGGTCCTTGAAGCGTACATAGGGCTCGATGACGAATTTCGTTTCGCGGCTGCGCAGGCGCTCGGCCAGCGCTTCCCAGTCAGCCCAGCCGAGCACCACGCCGAAGTGCGGCACCGGTACGTCGTGGCCGTCCACGGGGTTGCTGGCGGCCGACTCCTGGTAGGCCATCTTCGGCGCTTCATGGATCACCAACTGGTGGCCGAAGAAGTCGAAGTCTACCCAGTGGTCGCTGCTGCGACCCTCGGCACAGCCGAATACCTCGCCGTAGAAATGCCGCGCGGCAGCCAGGTCGTACACGGGAATCGCCAGGTGAAAGGGAGCAAGGGCCATCACGCAATACCTCTGATTGTTGTGGGTAGGGCGGGTGAAACCCGCCATCGGTGTTCATTGCACCAGCCTATCAACAGCAAAATTGTTCTAAAGCGAATATCCTTGCGCGCAAGCTCAAATATTTTTGATCAATCGAGGCCTCGATGCTGCGCGAACTGAAAACCTTCGTCACCGTCGCTCGCCTGGGTACCTTCGCTGCCGCTGGCCAGCAGGTGGGGCTGACCCAGTCGGCGGTCAGCGCGCAGATGCGCGTACTCGAGCAGCACCTCGGCGTGCGCCTGTTCGACCGCAGTGGCCGCGCTGCCGTGCTCAACGCCGCCGGCCGGCACGCCTTGCCGCTGGCCGAGCAGATGCTCGCGCTGTATGCGCAGATGGCGCTGCCACAGGCCGCCGATCAATGGCAGGGCGAGTTGCGCGTCGGTGCCATCGCTACCTTGCAGACTGGTCTGCTGGCCGAGGCTTTACCGCGTTTTCGCCAGCTGGCACCGCTCGTCGAGCTGAAGCTGGTGCCGGGCGTTTCCCTACAGCTGTTCAGCCAATTGGATGCCGGTGAGCTGGACCTGGCCCTGTTGATCAAGCCGCCGTTCGCCTTGCCCAAGGAAATCCTGGAAGTGCCGCTGGCACAGGAGCCTTTCGTGCTTATTGCGCCGCTGGACGTGCCGGGCGACGACCCGCTGCGGCTGCTCGCGGAGCAGCCCTTCGTGCGCTACGACCGCGCCTCGTTCGGCGGTCGTCAGGTCAGCCGCTTTCTGCGCGAGCAGCGCCTGAGCGTACGTGAGGCGCTGGAGCTGGATGAACTGGATGCCATCGTGCGCCTGGTGGAAAACGGTATGGGCGTGGCCCTGGTTCCGCGTGCGGGCCTGTGGCTGCAACGGCCGACGCGGCTGTGGGTGATCGAGCTGGGCGCGCTGACCTTCCATCGCGAGCTGGTTGCCCTGGTGCGCCGTGCGCAGCGCCAGCCGGCGCTGGATTGTCTGCTGGAGTGCCTGCGGCGCTGATCCGTATTGTTGGCAGTGCGTACGGCGCACCCTACGGATCGCTGAGATTCCACGCATAAAAATACCGCGCAGCTTTGCAGCGGCGCGGCATTGTTTACAGCAAGAGCGGTCGGCGGCGATCAGAACGCCGGGACGACGGCGCCCAGGTACTTCTCTTCGATGAACTGCTTCACTTCGGCGCTGTGCAGGGCCTTGACCAGCTTCTGTACGGCCTCGCTGTCCTTGTTGTCAGCGCGGGTCACCAGGATGTTCACGTACGGCGAGTCGCTGCCTTCGATGGCCAGGGCGTCCTTGGTCGGGTTCAGCTTGGCTTCCAGGGCGTAGTTGGTGTTGATCAGGGCAAGGTCGACCTGGCTCAGTACGCGCGGCAGGGTGGCCGCTTCCAGTTCACGCACCTTGATCGCTTTCGGGTTCTCGACGATGTCCTTCGGCGTGGCGAGGATGCCGGCTTCCGGCTTGAGTTTGATCACGCCGGCCTTCTGCAGCAGCAGCAGGGCACGGCCGCCGTTGGTGGCATCGTTGGGGATGGCCACGGTGGCGCCTTGCGGCAGCTCGCTCAGATCCTTGATCTTGCTGGAGTAGGCGCCGAAGGGCTCGACGTGCACGCCGGCAACGCTGACCAGCTCGGTCTTGCGGCTGGCGTTGAACTCGTCCAGGTACGGCTGGTGCTGGAAGAAGTTGGCATCGAGGTTCTTCTGCTGTACCTGCAGGTTGGGCTGCACGTAGTCGGTGAACACACGCACCTTCAGCTCCACGCCTTCTTTGGCCAGGGCCGGTTTGACGAACTCGAGGATCTCCGCGTGCGGCACCGGGGTGGCAGCGACGTTGAGGGTTTCGGCCTGGGCCGAGAAGGCCGCGCAGGCGGCGATGGCAGTCAGCAGCTTCTTCATTTCAAGGTTCCTTTTGGGAAGGTTGGTGCGGGTCTCGCAGGTAGCGAGTCGCCGCTTGTCGTGATTACTTGCGAGAAAAATGTATGACCAGTCGATCACCGACCATCTGCAGCACCTGAACCAGAATCAGCAGCAGGATCACGGTCACGGCCATCACGTCCGGTTGGTAGCGCTGGTAGCCGTAGCGCACGGCCAGGTCTCCGAGGCCGCCGCCGCCGATCAGGCCGCTCATGGCGGTGTAAGACACCAGGGTAATCGCGGTGACGGTGGTGGCCGCGAGCAGGCCGGGCAACGCCTCGGGCAGCAGCGCGCGGGTGATGATCTGCCAGGTAGTGGCGCCCATCGCCTGGGTCGCTTCGATGATGCCGCGCTCGACTTCACGCAGGGCGGTTTCCACCAGTCGTGCGAAGAACGGCGTGGCGCCTACCACCAATGGCGGGATGGCGCCGGCCACGCCCAGCGAGGTGCCGACCAGCAGCTCGGTGAAGGGAATCATCAGGATCAGCAGGATGACGAAAGGCACCGAGCGCAGGATGTTCACCACCAGCGACAGCGCGCCATACAGGGCTTTCTGCTCGAACAGTTGGCGCGGGCCGGTGAGGAACAGCAGCACGCCAAGTGGCAGGCCGAGCAGCACGGTGAACAGCATCGAGCCGAGCAGCATGTTCAGGGTGTCGAGGCTGGCCTGCCAGATTTCCGGCCAGAACACGTTGGGCAGCAGTTGTTCGAGCATCAGCGCAGTACCTCCAGATGCACGTCGGCGGCTGCGAAGCGCGCCAGCGCGGCGTCGATGTCGCCACCGGTCAGGGCCAGGGTGAGCTGGCCATAGGGGGTGTCCTTGATGCGGTCGATGCGCCCGGCGAGGATGCTGTAGTCCACCCCGGTCTCACGGGCTACGGTGCCCAGCAGCGGGGCGTAGGTGGCCTCGCCCTGGAAGGTCAGGCGCAGGATACGGCCTTCGACATGGGCGAAGTCATCGCGCTGCTCGGCTTCGTCGACGTGCTCGGACTCCTGCACGAAACGCTTCGTGGTCGGGTGCTGCGGGTGCAGGAACACCTCGGCCACCGGGCCTTCCTCGACGATGATGCCGGCGTCCATCACCGCCACCCGGTCGCAGACGCGGCGGATCACGTCCATCTCGTGGGTGATCAGCACGATGGTCAGGCCCAGTTCGCGGTTGATCTCGGCCAGCAGCTGCAGCACGGCGGTGGTGGTCTGCGGGTCGAGGGCGCTGGTGGCCTCATCGCACAGCAGGATCTTCGGTCGCGTGCTCAGCGCACGGGCGATGCCGACACGCTGTTTCTGTCCGCCTGAGAGCTGCGCGGGGTATTTGTTGGCGTGATCCTGCAGGCCGACGCGGGCCAGCAGCTCGGCGACGCGGGCGTCGATTTCGGCACGGCTCAGTTCGCCGGCCAGACGCAGCGGCATGGCGATGTTGTCGGCCACGGTCTTCGACGACAGCAGGTTGAAGTGCTGGAAGATCATCCCGACCTGCTGGCGGAAGCGGCGCAGGCCATTGGCATCGAGGGCGGTGACGTCGACACCGTCGATCTCGATGCGCCCGCCGGAGGGTTCTTCCAGGCGGTTGATCAGGCGCAGCAGGGTGCTCTTGCCGGCGCCGGAGTGGCCGATGATGCCGAACACCTGGCCGCTGCCGACCTGCAGCGTGGTGGGCTGCAGCGCCGGAATCTCGCGACCGGCGACGCGGTAGGCTTTGTGGACGGATTGAAACTGGATCACGCGAACGACCTTTTGGGTGTGTTCAAGGGCGAGCCCCAAGGTGGAAGGGGCCGGCCATCGGGCGCCGGGTGAGGCGCAAAAGGGCGCTAGTTTACCCGGCGGTGTTTAGGTCTAGAAAATCTTTGTTGGCCTATGGTTATTACAAAATGGCATTACCGATAAGCGACAGACATCAGTTGCGCTTTGGGCTCAACAGCAGGCGTGGCACCTGTTGCGGAGCGATCTTCTGGCTCAACTGCGGACGAAAGCTTGGGTCGAGTTTCTTGATGCGTGCCGACAACAGCGCCGCAACCCAGGGATAATCCTTGGCCTCGCGTACTTCGATGCGCACGGCGCAGCGAAAGGTCACGACATCCGCCGCCACGCTGTCGAGCAGGCGGCGCAGGTTTTCGTTGTCCTGGTTGTCCAGCATAGGCATGGCCACGCTGCTGGTGGCGGCGTTCGGATCGATCAGGCGTGCTGTGGGCTTGCTCTCGACCACTGGTGCTGGCTGGCTTGCGGCTATCGGAGCGGTTGCTACCTTGGCGGCAGCCTGGCGCTCACTGTCTAGGCGCTGCTGACGCAGTTGTTCCTGGCGCTCGGCATCGAGCTTGGCGGCCGCTTCGCGGGCCTGTTGCTCGGCTGCTGCCTGGCGGGCAGCGCGGGCGCTGTCGATGGCCTGGTTGAGATCGTGACTCAGGGCCGGCGCCTGCGGCATCAGGTTGCGGGCCTGGCCCAGTGCCTGCGCGGCGCGATCCAGATCGCCCTGCTGCAGCGCTTCGCGACCTTGTTCCATATAGGCCTCGGCCAGCTGGCGCTGGTACTGCTCCAGACGGGTATCGCGGCTGGCGCGCTGCTGCAGTGTGCTGAGCTGGCTGCGTGCGTCGTCGAGGCGTTCTTCGGCCAGGCTCAGGTCGAGCTGACGGAAGGCGACGACCAGATCGTCGACCGGCGGAAGGCTGTGCTGCTGGCTGCTCTGGCAACCGGCCAGAAGTAGAACCAGAAAAAGCGGAAGACCACGAAAAGCGAACGACCTCATAACTACGCGTCTCGAATTGTGCAAAAAACGCGCAATCATACAGGTTCGTACCGCTGATTTCATCTTGATCGGCTACGCAGAGCGCGCCATCAGCTATTGCGCTTGGGCAGCGCAAAGCTGGCCAGGAACAACGCAGCAGCGCTGACCACGATGGACGGTCCGGCCGGCGTGTCCTGATACCAGGACAGCGCCAGGCCGCAACACACCGCCAGCAGGCCTAGCAGGCTGGCGCCCACGGCCATCTGTTCCGGCGTGCGTGCGTGGCGCTGGGCGGCGGCGGCGGGGATGATTAGCAGGGAAGTGATCAGCAGCACACCGACGATCTTCATCGCCACGGCGATTACCACAGCGATCAGCAGCATCAGCGCCAGGCGGATTGCCGCGACCGGTAGGCCTTCGACCCGCGCCAGTTCCTCGTGCACGGTGATTGCCAGCAGTGGCCGCCACAGCCAGGCCAGCAGCGCCAGCACCAGCGCACTGCCGCCGATGATCCAGGCCAGATCGGTGGGGCTGACGGCGAGCAGGTCGCCGAACAGGTAGCTCATCAGGTCGATGCGCACGTCATGCATGAAGCTCAGCGCCACCAGGCCCAGTGACAGGGTGCTGTGGGCGAGGATACCCAGCAGGGTGTCGGAGGCCAGTGGCTGGCGCTGCTGCAGGGTCACCAGCAGCACGGCGAGCAGCACGCAGCCGACGGTCACGGTGAGGGTCGGGCTGACGTCGAGCAGCAGGCCCAGCGCCACGCCGAGCAGGGCGGCATGGGACAGCGTGTCGCCAAAATAGGCCATGCGCCGCCAGACCACGAAGGAGCCGAGCGGGCCGGCTACCAAGGCCAGCGCCAGGCCGGCGAGCAGAGCGTTGAGGAGAAAGTCAGGCATCAGTGTTTACAGTTCGGGCCGTGGACGTGGGCCGGGCCGTGAATCGTCAGGCCGGGCTTGACCACGCCGCCATGCAGGTCGTGATCGTGGTCATGATGGTGGTGGTAGACGGCCAGGCTCTTGGCGTCCTGGCCGAACAGTTCGATAAAGGCCGGGTCGCCACTGACCTGCTCCGGGTGCCCCGAGCAGCACACATGGCGGTTGAGGCAAACCACCTGATCGGTGGCGCTCATCACCAGATGCAGGTCGTGCGAGACCATCAGTACGCCGCAGCCATGCCGTTCGCGCAGCCGTGAGATCAGCCGATACAGCTCGGCCTGGCCGGCGACGTCGACGCCTTGTACCGGCTCGTCGAGCACCAGCAACTGCGGCTCGCGCAGCAGGGCGCGGGCCAGCAGTACGCGCTGCATCTCGCCACCGGAAATGCTCTGCAGCGGGCTGTCGATCACCTGCTCGGCACCGACCTCGGCCAGTGCTGCCAGAGCGCGCTTGCGATCCACCCCAGGCACCAGGCGCAGGAAACGCAGCACCGAGAGCGGCAGGGTGGCGTCGACGTGGAGTTTTTGCGGCATGTAGCCGATGCGCAGGCGCGGCGCTCGGCGCACGTTGCCGCTGTCGGGTTGGAGCAAGCCGAGTACCACGCGCACCAGGGTGGTCTTGCCGGCGCCGTTGGGGCCGATCAGGGTGACGATCTCGCCGGGCTGTACGCTGAGCTGCACGTTATCCAGCACCGGCTGGCCGTTGAAGCTGACAGCGACGCCGTCGAGGCGGATTAGGGCGTCGCTCATGCCGTGCCCTTGCAGCCGGCGCACAGGCCGACGACTTCCACGGTCTGACCCTCGACGACGAAGCCGACGCCGGCTGCACTGTCGACGATGGCCTGACTGATGGTGGCTTGTTCCAGTTCGGTCGCCGCATGGCACGCTCGGCAGATCAGGAACTGGCCCTGATGCGGGTGCTCGGGATGGCTGCAGCCGACGAAGGCGTTAAGTGATGCGATGCGGTGTACCAGGCCGTTTTCCAGCAGGAAATCCAGTGCGCGGTACACCGTGGGCGGCGCCGCGCGGCGACCGTCTTCATCGCTCAATACGCCGAGGATGTCATAGGCGCCGAGTGGCTTGTGACTGGCCCAGACCAGTTCCAGCACGCGTTTGCGCAGAGCAGTCAGGCGCAGGCCCTGGCGCGCGCAGATGGCTTCGGCCTCGGCCAGAGCATGGCTGACGCAGCGAGAGTGGTCGTGAGGGCGTGCAGCCAGGGGTGTGTCGGTCATGGGCAAGGACGGCGATGGAGAGAGACGTTATTATATTACCTGTTCAATGCCATTCGAGTATGCCCCGTGTTGCGTCTTTTCTGCCTCTTTACCCTGTTTTTCGTCGCCAGCGCTCAGGCCGAAGTGCGTGTGCTGACCAGTATCAAACCGCTGCAACTGATCGCCGCAGCGGTGCAGGACGGCATCGGTGAACCTGAAGTGCTGCTGCCGCCTGGCGCTTCGCCGCACCACTATGCGTTGCGCCCGTCCGACGTACGGCGTGTGCGTGATGCTGACCTGCTGTACTGGATCGGCCCGGACATGGAGGCCTTCCTGCCGCGCGTGCTGGGTAGCCGTGACAAGCCTCAGGTGGCCGTGCAGGACCTGCCCGGTATGACCCTGCGTCATTTCGGCGAGAGTCATGAGGAAGACGATCACGACGATCATGATCACGAGCACGCACATGCTGGCGACGACCTGGGCCACGATCACGACCACCGCCCGGGTAGCCTGGATGCTCATTTGTGGTTGGCAGCAGACAACGCCAAGGTCATCGCCGCACGCATGGCGGCAGACCTGGCCAAGCTGGATACCGCCAATGCCGGGCGTTACGCCGCCAACCTGAAAGCCTTCGAAGCTCGTCTGGATGTGCTCGATGGCCGCATTCGCCCGCAACTGGCCGCCTTGCAGGGCAAGCCGTATTTCGTCTTCCATGAGGCCTTCGACTATTTCGAGGCCGCCTACGGCCTCAAGCACGCAGGCGTGTTCAGCGTGCTGACCGAAGTACAACCCGGTGCGCGGCATGTCGCTGCCATGCGCAAGACGCTGCAACAGGCTGGCCCGAGCTGCGTGTTCAGCGAACCGCCGCTACGTCCGCGTCTGGCTGAAACCCTGACCGCAGGCTTGCCGGTGAAACTGGCGGAACTGGATGCCTTGGGCGGCGCCTTGCCGGTCGACGCCAGCGGTTACGAGCAACTGCTGGAGAATCTGGCTGGCGGCCTGAGCGAGTGCCTGAATAGCCTGTAGGACACGCATTGGAGAGTCCAGCGGCAGGCCCTGTGTAGGAGCGAATTCATTCGCGATTGAAGCGCCCCGGATTGCATCCAGAGCACGGGCTGGCCAGGCTTTTGTGGGAGGGGCTTCAGCCGCGACTCGCCGCGCTACGAACTGTAACCACCGCCTCGTTGCCGCCCGCATGCGCAAACCACTAGCAGCCTGTCGGACTTGAATTCATAAATGGACAGAGCGCGACAAAGACAAAGCGAATTGCCCACTATTTGAGCGTTTTTAACCGGTTGTTGCCCTGAATTTCCTGAATTCGAGCGGATTCAGCCTCTGTTCACGCATTTTGAACGGAATGCGGGCGCAACGTGGCCATGCGTTTCAAGTTCCACGCCAGGCACACCAGGGTCCATTCGTTCTGGACATTCGCCAGACCGCGCAGCAGGAACTGACGGAAGCCCATCACCGACTTGATGATTCCGAATACCGGTTCCACCGTCTGCTTGCGCTGCCCATAGGCCGCGCGCCCGGCCTTGGTCTTGAGTCGGTGCTTCATTTTGTCGACCGGACTGGTCGGCTCCGATGACGCTGCCGGCTCTTCGAAACGCTCGCGCCAGTGCCGATGGTGGGCGTCGCGGCCCACGGCAATCAGGGGCTCGATCCTGGCGGCCTCGCAGGCTTCGACATTCTTCTCGCTGAAGTAGCCGCTATCGGCCAGGAATTTCTCCGGCTGGTTCAGCTCCTCGGGAAGCGCTTGAAGCTTGGCCAGCATCGGTACGACCTGTTCCTTGTCGTTGCCCGCCTGGGTCACATGCGGCGCCATGACCAACATGGATTCGCTATCGACCAGCGCTTGGGCGTTGTAGCACTGCTCGAAGCCGCCACCAGCCACCTTCATGATGCGCGACTCTTCGTCGGTCAGGTTGATCTGGTCGTCCGGGCGCGGGCCCACCTGCGGCGGCTTCGGCGGTTTGCCTCCAGGCTTCTTGCCGTTGGCCTTTTCCTTGGCCTCGCGCTTGTCCAGCTTGGCTTGATACTCGGCCTGCTCGCGCTCGAGGCGTTCCTTGGCCCGCGCTTCGATCTTGGTCTTGGCTTCTGCTATGGCGGCCAGGCGGTCTTCGCGCCGCTTGATCTCGTCGGGCAGACTGACCCCGTCGGGGAGGTCGCTCTGATCGGCCGCTTCTGCCAGCTTGAGCATCTCCTGGACCTCGGCCTTTAGCTGGGCCTCGATCTTCTCGGCGTGAGCATAGGACAGGGCGCTGTGCCGCGAGGCATTGGCGTGGATCTTGGTGCCGTCCAGACTGACCGTGCCAAAACGCGAGACTTGGTTCTCGCGCGCGATTTGCAGTACCTGCACAAAGGTCGCGGCGAACTGCTCTCCGTGGCGACGGCGGAAGCTGGCCAGGGTGTCGTGATCCGGGTGCTGGTCGCAGGCGATAAACCGGAACGCCAGGGAGTCATAGCTGGCTCGCTCGATCTTGCGGCTTGAATACGCACCCGTGGCATAGCCGTAGATCAGCAACGACAGCAACATAGCCGGATGGTAGGCAGCGCTGCCACGGCCCGCATAGACGCTCTCCAGCTTCGACAGATCCAGGCCCTCTACGACCTCCACCACGTAGCGCGCCAAATGTGACTCGGGCAGCCAGTCCTGCACCGACGGCGGGAGCAAGTAGTCGATTTCGCGGTTTATCGGTCGAAAGCGGCTCATACAGTCAGGTTCCAGGAGCGATGCGCAATTCTACCGGCGAGGGGAAAAGTCCGACAGGCTGCTAGGCTTGCGCTTTTGCCGCGAGCGCCCGTCATGTCGCCCACTGCACCTCGCCCGTCCAACGCCACACTGGTGCTGCTGGCCTCGCTCTATTGTGCTCAGGGTTTGCCATCCGGTCTGATCGCCCACTCGCTACCGGTGCTGCTGCGCCAGCATGGCGTCGACCTGGCGCTGATCGGTCTGCTCAAACTATTGGCGCTGCCCTGGCTACTCAAAGTCTTGTGGGCACCCTGGATCGACCGTCTGGCCTCGCCCCGACTGGGCCATCACCGTGGCTGGATCCTGCCGCTGCAAAGCGGCCTCATCGCCTGTGTCGCGGCACTGGCGCTGCTCGCCCCGCAGACGTTGTTCGGCTCCGGCCTGTGGTTGTTGCTTGGTTTGCTGCTGCTGATCAACCTGCTGGCCTCGACCCAGGACATCGCCACCGACGGGCTCACCGTACGCTTGCTGCCCGAACGCTGGCGTGGCCTGGGCAATAGCCTGCAGGTGGGCGGCTACAAGGTTGGCATGATCGTCAGCGGCAGCGGCCTGTTGCTGGTGATCGACCCGTTGGGCTGGAACCTGGCTGTGGGGCTGGTGGCCGGCCTGATCCTGCTGATGACCGTACCGATCTGGCTGTTTCCCGAGCGCCGCGTGTTGCCGTTCCAGCCCGCTCTGGCTGAAAACGCCCTCGGCCCGCGCCTGCTACTGGATCACTACCGTGGCCTGTTGGCGCAACCCGGCATGCTGCTGTGGCTGGCTGTGGTACTGACCTTCAAATTGGGCGACTCGCTCGGCTCGCCGATGATCAAGCCGATGCTGGTGGATCAGGGCTGGAGCACGGGCGCGCTTGGCCAACTGACCCTGATCAGCAGCCTGGCCGGCATCGGCGGCGCCTTGCTCGGCGGCCTGCTCTACGCCCGCATCGGTGTGCTGCGCGCTCTGATCCTGTTCGGTGCCCTGCAGGCCATCGGCATCGCCGCCCTGGCCTTGCTGGTGGGGCAAGGTGCCAATACCGGACTGGTCTATGCCGTGACCTTGATCGAGCAGGTGGCCGACGGCATGTCCACCGTCGCCCTGTTCGCCGCGATGATGCGCATGTGCCGCCCCGAACACGAAGGCGCCGACTTCACCTTGCAGGCCTCGGCACAGTTGCTGCTGTCCGGCTTCGTCGGGGCCAGCAGCGGGGTGCTGGCCAAGGCATTGGGCTACGAGGGTTTGTTCGTCGGAGCGGGGGTGTTGGGGATGCTTGTGCTGGTGGTCGTGCTGCTGCATGGGTGCCGCAAGCCCGCCTGAGTAATCGGGGCGGATCACTCCGCCCAATGCCGGCCGTGACGCTCCAGCAAGTGTTGCAGTTGTTCCGGCCCATCGCTGCCGGCCGGGTAGGGGCGCGGGCTCTGGTAGTGCTGGTGCCAGCCCTGCAGGATCGGGTCGACCCATTGCCAGGCCGCTTCCACTTCATCGCGGCGCATGAATAGGGTGGAGTCGCCCTCGATCACGTCGAGCAGCAGACGTTCGTAGGCGTCCCAGCGGCGCTGCTGGTTGAAGACATTGGCCAGGTTGAGGTCCAGCTCCACGGGTTTGAGATGCATGCCCTTGCCGGGGTTCTTGGCCATCAGTTGCAGGCTGATGCGCTCTTCCGGCTGCAGGCGGATCAGCAACTGGTTGGCTTCGCCTTCATGGAACAGGCGGTGCGGCACCGGCTTGAACTGGATGAGGATTTCCGAGGTTTTCTTCGCCAGGCGTTTGCCGGTGCGCAGGTAGAAGGGCACGCCGGCCCAGCGCCAGTTGTCGATCTCAACCTGCACGGCGGCGAAGGTCTCGGTATCACTGTCGTTGTCGACGTTCTTCTCGAAGTAGTAGGCGGGCACGTCATGGCCGCCGATCTTGCCGGCGGTGTACTGGCCGCGCACGGTCTTGTCCTGCACGTCGAGGCCGGAGATGGGTTTCAGCGCTTCGAGGATCTTCACCTTTTCGTTGCGCACCGCGTCGGCGTCGAAGCGCACCGGCGCCTCCATGGCCACCAGGCAGAGCAGTTGCAGCAGGTGATTCTGGATCATGTCGCGCATGGCGCCGGCCTTGTCGTAGTAGCCGCCGCGGTTTTCCACGCCCAGGGTTTCGCACACGCTGATCTGCACGTGATCGATGTGCCCAGCGCGCCACACCGGCTCGAACAGGGCGTTGGCGAAGCGCAGCGCCATCAGGTTCTGCACGGTTTCCTTGCCCAGATAATGGTCGATGCGAAACACCCGCGCCTCGTCGAACACGGCGCCGATGGCGGCGTTGATCGCGCGGGCCGATTCCAGCGAGTGGCCGATGGGTTTTTCCAGCACGATGCGCGCGGCAGGACCAGCCAGGCCGGCGTTGGCCAGGTGCGCTGCGATGGCTTCGAACAGACTCGGTGCGGTGGCCAGGTAATAGACCCGTACGCGCTCGTCATCACGCCCCAGGCGCTTGGCCAGGCGACCGAAATCGGCGCTTTGCGCCGCATCCATGGCGAAGTAGTCGAGGCGCGCGGCGAAGCTGGCCCAGGTTTCGTTGGCGAAATCGGCGCGCGCCACCTGGGCGCGGCAGTGACGCTCGGCCAGGGCTTGATAGGCCTCGCGGCTGTGACTGCTGCGGGCCAGAGCGAGGATGCGCACATCGGCGTGCAGGCGCCCTTCGCGGTGCAGGTGATAGAGAGCCGGCAGCAGCTTGTGCAGGGCCAGGTCGCCCGTACCACCGAAGACCAGCATGTCGCAGGGGATGCTCAAGGGAAGACTCCGACTCGTTGTGGCAGGCCATTGCAAGTGACCTGCGTTCGCATGAGAGGGGCGCGAAAACGTCCTCAGGTATGCCTGTGTTCTTCGGCATGCGGGCATACCGGAAAGTTCGTTCAGCGAATTGGCAGTGGCTTGGCTGTGCGCGAGCGCGAGCTATGTAGTATAACTACAAGGTCACTACAACCGCCGCCCGCCGATCATAACCGAGCTATGACCCGCCGAGTGCCGCGGTAGACCCTTTTCTGCATAGAGCCTATCTCAGTGAATCTGTTGCAACACATCGCCCAGTCGCGCCACCTGCTGCGCAAGTCCGAGCTCAAGGTGGCCGATCACGTCTTGCTCGATCCTGCATCGGTGATGCACAGCTCCATGGCCGAACTGGCGCACAGCGTCGGCATCAGCGAGCCGACCATCGTGCGCTTCTGCCGCGCCATCGGTTGCAGTGGCTTCCAGGACCTCAAGCTGAAGCTGGCGCAGAGTCTGGCCGCCGGGGCCAGCTTCGGTCAGTTCGCGATTCACGAGGATGACTCGGTCGCCGACTTCAGCCTGAAGATCTTCGACACCACCCTGCATACGCTGATGGAGGTGCGCGAGAAGCTCGACCCCGAGGCGCTGCAGCGCGCCATCGCCGCCTGCTCCAACGCGCAGCGCGTGGAGTTCTACGGCTTCGGTGCATCGGGCGCGGTGGCTGCCGATGCCCAGCACAAGTTCTTCCGCCTGCTGCTCAACGCCGCGGCCTATTCCGACCCGCACATGCAGGCGATGAGTGCGGTGACCCTGCAGCCGGGCGACGTGGCGGTGTGCATCTCTCAGTCGGGCCGTTCCAAGGACCTGCTGATCACCGCCAACCTGGTGCGTGAGTCCGGCGCCAGCCTGATCACCCTGTGCCCTAGCCAGACGCCACTGGCGGAGCTGTCGACCGTCAACCTGGCCATCGACGTGCAGGAAGACACCGAAATCTACACCCCGCTGACCTCGCGTATCGCCCACCTAGTGGTGATCGATGTGCTGGCCATGGGCGTGGCCATGGCACGCGGGCCGAGCCTGGTCAACCACCTCAAGAGCGTCAAGCGCAGTCTGCGCAGTCTGCGTCTGTCGCCGAAATCGCTGCGTAACAGCGAGGATTGAGAGAACGGGTTCATCGCCTGTTCATCTTCACGCCGTCAAAGCGTCATCTCCTCGGGCGAAGCTGGGTACTCCAGTCCTCGTTCCGGGAGAACCGAGATGCCTCGTATCTTCGATGACGCGCAACTGCACGACCAACCTGACGCCAAGACCCGGCGCAAACTGCAAGACCAGCGCCGCATGGCCTATCGCCGGGCCATCGAGCACTATGCCGAGCAGTGCCAGCTGCAACGCGAGCTTGCCGACTTCCCCGAGCTGCTTTCCGCCAGCTACCTTCAGCACGGCGAACCTGATTCGCGCCGCGCCGCCTGACTTTCTTGTTGCCCTGCCTGCGGGCAGGGTAGTGAGCTTGCCCGATTCTACGAACTTATTGCCCGGTTCTGCCGATCTCTGTGGTCGGCGGCGACAGGTGCTTTTGTGCCCACTACAGTGATGACCTGGCCCCCTGTGTGCGGGGTTGACCGTGACCACCGGCACGCCATGCCGGAACCATCAGACACCATCAGAACAAGGTGGGTAGACCATGATTACCCTGAATCTCAATGGCAAGGACCATGAGTTGGACGTGGCCGATGACATGCCGCTGCTCTGGGCGTTGCGCGACGTCGCCAATCTCACCGGCACCAAGTACGGCTGTGGCATGGCCTTGTGCGGCGCCTGCACGGTGAACGTCGAAGGCCAGCCGACCCGCTCTTGCGTCACCCCGGTATCGGCGGTGGTCGGCAAGCGCATCAGCACCATCGAGGCGGTCGGCGAAGACGCCGTGGGCAAGGTGGTTCAGGACGCCTGGCGCCAGCTCGACGTGGTGCAGTGTGGCTACTGCCAGTCCGGGCAGATCATGGCGGCGACGGCGCTGCTGAACAGCAACAAGGCGCCGAGCGATGCCGATATCGACGCGGCCATGAGCAGCAACATCTGCCGCTGCGCCACCTATGTGCGGATTCGCGCCGCCATTCACGAAGCTGCCGGCAAACTGACCTGAGGAGGCGCATAGACATGGGCAAGATCGAAACCCCCGATAGCGCGACTCGCGGCATCCTCAATGTCAGCCGTCGCACCCTGCTCAAGGGCGCAGGTGGCCTGGCGCTGGGCATCTTCTTCGCGCCGCTGATGCGCGGTATGGATGCGCTGGCGGCAGGTGGCCCGCTGGAACCGAATGCCTTCGTGCGCATCGACCTCGATGGCACGGTGACCGTTCTGGCCAAACACCTGGAAATGGGCCAGGGCAGCTACACCGGCCTGGCCACCCTGCTCGCCGAAGAGCTGGATGCCGACTGGGACAAGGTACGCGTCGAAGGCGCGCCGGCCGATGTGAAACGCTACAACAATCTCGCCTTCGGCCCCATGCAGGGCACTGGCGGCAGCACCGCCATGGCCAACTCCTGGGAGCAGATGCGCAATGCCGGTGCGACCGCCAAGGCCATGCTGGTGGCGGCTGCCGCGCAGCGTTGGAGCGTGCCGGTAAGTGAAATCAGCGTCGACAAGGGCGTGGTCAGTCACGCCGGTTCAGGTCGCAGTGCCGGCTTCGGTGATCTGGTCGAGGCGGCGGCATCACTGCCGGTGCCGGAGCAGGTGCAACTCAAGGACCCCAAGGACTTCAAGCTGATCGGCAAGCTCGAGCTGCGCCGCAAGGACAGCACCGACAAGACCGATGGCAGCGCCATCTTCACCCAGGACTTCAAGCTGCCCGGCATGCTGGTGGCCATGGTTGCTTATCCGCCACGCTTCGGCGGCGTGCCGCGCTCGGTCGACAGCAGCAAGGCCAAGGCCGTGCGTGACGTGGTCGAGGTGGTGGAGTTTCGCGATCTGCCCCACGGTCGTTCGGGCGTCGCCGTGTTGGCGAAGAACACCTGGGCGGCGCGCCAGGGCCGCGATGCGCTGGTGATCGAGTGGGACGAGAGCCAGGCCTTCACCCTGGGCAGCGAGGAAATTCTCGCGCAATACCGCGACGATGCGGGCAAGCCAGGCCTGCCGGCCACGAGCAAGGGCGATACCGATGCGGCGTTGGCCCAGGCGGCGAAAACCGTCGAGGCCGACTACGAGTTTCCTTATCTGGCGCACGCGGCGATGGAGCCGATGAACTGCCTGGTGAAACTCTCCAGCGACCGCTGCGAAATCTGGAACGGCGAGCAGTTTCAGACCGTCGACCAAACCATCATCAGCGGCTACCTGGGCCTGACGCCCGAGCAGGTGTCGCTGACCCAGCTGTATGCCGGCGGCAGCTTTGGTCGCCGCGCCAGTTCGGTGTCGGACTACCTGCTGGAGGCGGTGGCGATCACCAAGGCTGCGCGTGACAAGGGCGTGGACGCGCCGGTGAAGATGGTCTGGACGCGCGAGGACGATACTCGTGGCGGTTATTTCCGGCCGCTGTACCTGCACCGCGTGCGCATCGGCCTGGACCAGGCCGGCAAGCTGCAGGCCTGGCACAACCGCATCGTCGGCCAGTCGATCATGGCCGGTACTTCGATGGAGCCCTTCATGATCAAGGACGGCATCGACCATACCTCGGTCGAGGGCCTCGCCAACCTGTCCTATGCGGTGCCCAACCTGCAGGTGGAGCTGAGCACGCCGAGCAATATCAAGGTGCCGGTGCTGTGGTGGCGTTCGGTCGGTCATACCCACACCGGTTACGTCGCCGAAACCATGATCGATGAGGCCGCCGTCGCTGCAGGGCAGGATCCTTACGCCTTCCGTCATGCGTTGCTGGAAAGTCATCCGCGTCACCGCGGTGCGCTGGAGCTGGCCGCCAAGCAGGCCGGCTGGGACAAGCCACTGGCGGCGGGTGCCGAGGGCGAGAAGCGCGGGCGTGGCATTGCCGTGCACGAGTCGTTCGGCTCGTTCGTGGCCCAGGTCGCCGAAGTCACGGTGAAGGCCGATGGCAGCTACCGTCTGGATCGCGTGGTGTGCGCCGTGGACTGTGGCATCGCGATCAATCCGGATGTGATCAAGGCGCAGATGGAAGGCGGCATTGGCTTCGCCCTGGCGGCTGCTCGGCACAGCGCAATCACCCTGAAGGAAGGGCGGGTCGAGCAATCGAACTTCCACGACTTCCAGGTGCTGCGCATGAACGAGATGCCCAAGGTCGAGGTGCATATCGTGCCGTCGGCGGCGAATCCCACCGGTGTCGGTGAGCCGGGCGTGCCACCGCTGGCGCCGGCCCTGGCCAACGCCCTGTTCGCGGCCACTGGCGTGCGCTTGCGCAAGCTGCCGTTCCCGGCGCAGATCAAGGCCTGACGTCCGATACTGGAAACACGAACGCCCGGGGTAATCCCGGGCGTTCGTGTTTATGGGGCAGCTGGGGGCGTTTGCGGCCAAAGCCTGCCACAGAATTGCGCCAGGGGTAGATCTGAGGTCTCTCGCGGTATCGCTCTTCGTAGGAGCCGCTATAGCGGCGAGCCAGGTGATCGCGGCTGAAGCCGCTCCTACGGAGATGGCGGGCAAGTAGCCGTAGGGTGGGCTTTAGCCCACCCTACGAGTCTGTGGCCTCGATGCAATCCGGGGATCAGGATGCACTTAGCCTGGTCGCCGGCACGATCTCGCTGCAGTCCAGTGGTGTTGGCGTGTGGATCGCCGCCTGGCGATGCTTGAGCATGCCGCCTGCACGGAGGTTAATGGCGGCGGTCATCTCGGCGAGAATCGCCGTGGCCACGCTCTCCGGCGTATCGCCGCCGATGTCCAGGCCGATCGGGTAGTGCAGGCACTCCAACGCCGGCAAGTGCGGGCTGTGTTGGCGGATCTCGTCCAGTAGCCGTTCGGTGCGATCGCGTGGCCCCAGTTGGCCGATATAGGCCGGCGTGCCCTGCAGCACGCTGCCCAGCCAGTGGCGATCCTGGCTGTAGCTGTGGCTCATGATCGCCACCATGGCGCCGTCGGTGAGCGTGTGCAGGTCGTAGGGTGGGCGTGCATCGACCTGCAGCACCGTATCTGCGTCGGGAAAGCGCTCGGCGCGGGCGAAATGGGCGCGGCCATCGACCACGCTGACGTGCCAGTCCAGCAGTTTGGCCATATGCGTCAGCGGCTGTGCATCATGCCCGGCGCCGAAGATCACCAGGCGCCGCTGTGGCGCCAGGTATTCGCAGAACACCTCGATCTCGCCACGCTCATCACGGTAGCTGCGCAGCGAGGAGCGGCCATCGGTCAGGGTTCGTTGCAGATCGGCGCGAACCTCGGCGTCGAGTGCGGAATCGAGTAGGCGGCTGCCGTCGCTCAGTGATGGATGCAGATACAGACGCTCGCCCACGCGTACACGGGCGTTGCGATAGCTGCCGATCACCGTGGCGACCGCCCCGGCCTGGCCGCTTTCGCGTACCAGGCGCAGCAACTCGAGCACGGCCAGCGGCTTTTCCGCGCTGTGGCGCTCGAGCAGCACGTGCACGGTGCCGTTGCAGCCGAGGCCGAAGGTCAGTGCTGCGTCCTGGTCGTCATCGTCGTCCTGGGTGGCGGTGCTGTAACGGCGGATCACGGCTTCGCCGCTATCAGTCAGCCACCAGGCCTTCTTCGCCACTTCGGACTCCAGGCAACCGCCGCTGATGGTGCCCACGGTGCCGCCGTAGAGCGGGATCAGCATGCGCGCACCGGGGCGGCGGTAGGCCGAGCCTTCGACCTTGACCACGGTGGCGAGCACGGCCTGGCCGTTGTCGCGCTCCAGAGCGCGAAGGGCGCCGAGCAGGGCGCTGATTCCCGACAGCATAGGTTTCTCCCAGGCAGGTTTTGGTAGAGCGATCCCAGGATGCCAATGTCCCGTATCTCAGTTAAGAAGGGTTAGGCCGATCCTGCGAGATTCTTGCCCGATCCTGTGTGGCTGGGCTGGAAGCGCTCGGCCAGTTTGACGATCTGCGCGCGCTCGGTGCGGATGAAGTCGACGAAGGCCTGCGCTACCGGCGACAGGCGCCGACCGCGGATATTCACCACGCACCAGCTGCGCTGTAAGGGCAGCTCTACCACCGGCAGCTCGCGCAGCAGGCCGTGTTGCAGCTCCAGACGCACGGCATGGCGTGGGAGCAGGGCAATGCCGAGGCCGGCGAGCACCGCCTCGCGCTGCGACTCCAGCGAGCCGATCTCCAGGGTGTTGGGGAAGTGTGCACGTTTCTGGTGGCAGTACTCTTCGCAGGCGCGACGAGTGCCTGAGCCGCTTTCGCGAATCAGCAGGGGATAGGCGGTGAGGTCCTGCAACTGCAGGCTGTCCGCCTCGCACAAGGGGTGATCCGGCGGCGCCGCGGCGATGATCGGATTCTCGAGAAAAGGCATGAAGTCCAGCGCCAGGTCCTGCGGCACCTGGCTCATGATCATCAGGTCGTCGCGGCTCTGGGTCAGGCGGCGCACCACCAGGGCGTGATTGACCACCGTGAGATTCAGGCTGACCTCCGGGTATTGGCGGCGAAATTCGGCGAAAAGGTGGGGAACGAAATATTTCGCGCTGGACTCCACGCACAGGTTGAGCTGCCCCTGTAGTGAGCCCTGCAGGTCGGACAGCTGCATGTCGAGGCTCTCCAGGCGGCCGAAGATATCGCTGCTGGCGCGTTTGAGTGCCTCGGCGGCTCCGGTCAGGTAGAGCTTCTTGCCGACGTACTCGAACAGCGGCTGGCCGACCAGCTCCTCCAACTGACGAATCTGCAGGCTGACGGCGGGCTGGGTCAGCGCCATTTCCTCGGCCGCACGGCTGTAGGAGCCGTGCTCGCACACGGCACGGAACACCTGGAGCTGGCGCAAGGTCATGCGCAGCAGGGTTTTACGCACGGTTTCGTCCTCGTTCGGTCAATGCATAAGTAATTACTTATGCACGATCAAATAATTATTCATTTTTGTTAATTCGTATAGCCGGATAGGGTTTCACCAGCTTTGCAACCAACTGTTGCAGCGAGCCTTGCAGCTCTGCGCTGAGGATTGGATCGTGATAAGAAAAATACTGATCGCCAACCGTGGTGAGATTGCCGTCCGCATCGTGCGGGCCTGTGCCGAGATGGGTATTCGCTCGGTGGCCATCTATTCCGACGCCGATCGCCATGCCCTGCACGTCAAGCGTGCCGACGAGGCACACAGCATCGGTGAAGATCCGCTGGCCGGCTATCTGAACCCGCGCAAGCTGGTCAACCTGGCCGTGGAAACCGGCTGCGATGCGCTGCATCCCGGCTATGGCTTCCTCTCCGAAAACGCCGAACTGGCGGAAATCTGCGCCGAACGCGGGGTCAAGTTCATCGGTCCAAGCGCCGAAGTGATCCGCCGCATGGGCGACAAGACTGAAGCACGCCGCAGCATGATGGCCGCTGGCGTCCCCTGCACGCCCGGCACCGAAGGCAATGTCGCCGACCTGGCCGAGGCGCTGCGCGAAGGCGAGCGCATCGGTTATCCGGTGATGCTCAAGGCCACCTCCGGTGGTGGCGGTCGCGGGATTCGCCGCTGCAACAGCCGCGAGGAGCTGGAGCAGGCCTACCCGCGGGTCATTTCCGAGGCGACCAAGGCCTTTGGCAGCGCGGAAGTCTTCCTGGAAAAATGCATCGTCAACCCGAAGCACATCGAAGCGCAGATCCTCGCCGACAGCTTCGGCAACACCGTGCACCTGTACGAGCGCGACTGCTCGATCCAGCGCCGCAACCAGAAGCTCATCGAAATCGCCCCCAGCCCGCAGCTCACCCCTGAGCAGCGCGCCTACATCGGTGACCTGGCCGTGCGCGCCGCGCAGGCCGTGGGCTACGAGAACGCCGGTACCGTGGAGTTCCTGCTCGCC
Organism: Pseudomonas oleovorans subsp. oleovorans; assembly: GCF_002197815.1. Taxonomy (GTDB): domain Bacteria; phylum Pseudomonadota; class Gammaproteobacteria; order Pseudomonadales; family Pseudomonadaceae; genus Aquipseudomonas; species Aquipseudomonas oleovorans. The sequence continues at coordinate 57,580 of NZ_NIUB01000003.1, read as the reverse complement.
GAGGGCGAGGTGTACTTCATGGAGATGAACACCCGGGTGCAGGTGGAGCACACCATCACCGAGGAAATCACCGGCATCGATATCGTTCGCGAGCAGATTCGCATCGCCAGCGGCCTGCCGCTGTCGGTCAAGCAGGAAGACATCATCCACCGCGGTTATGCCCTGCAGTTCCGTATCAACGCCGAGGACCCGAAGAACAACTTCCTGCCCTCGTTCGGCAAGATCACCCGTTACTACGCGCCCGGCGGCCCCGGCGTGCGCACTGACACGGCGATCTACACCGGCTACACCATTCCGCCCTATTACGACTCGATGTGCCTGAAGCTGATCGTCTGGGCGCTGACCTGGGAAGAGGCGCTGGATCGTGGCCTGCGTGCGCTGGACGACATGCGCGTGCAGGGCGTGCGCACCACCGCGCCCTATTACCAGGAAATCCTGCGTAACCCGGAATTCCGTAGCGGCCAGTTCAATACCAGCTTCGTCGAAAGCCACCCGGAACTGACCCAGTACTCGATCAAGCGCAACCCGTCGCACCTGGCCATCGCCATCGCCACCGCCATCGCTGCCCACGCGGGCCTGTAGGGGACATCATGAGCAAGAAGATCACCGTTACCGATACCGTCCTGCGCGATGCCCACCAGTCGCTGCTGGCGACCCGCATGCGCACCGAGGACATGCTGCCGATCTGCGACAAGCTCGACCGCGTCGGCTACTGGTCGCTGGAAGTCTGGGGTGGCGCCACCTTCGACGCGTGCGTGCGCTTTCTCAAGGAAGACCCCTGGGAGCGCCTGCGTCAGCTCAAGGCGGCGCTGCCCAACACCCGCCTGCAGATGCTCCTGCGCGGGCAGAACCTGCTCGGCTACCGCCACTACAGCGATGACGTGGTCAGGGCGTTCGTGGCCAAGGCCGCGGTCAACGGCATCGACGTGTTCCGCATCTTCGACGCGATGAACGACGTGCGTAACCTGCGCGTGGCCATCGAGGCGGTCAAGGCCGCCGGCAAGCACGCCCAGGGCACCATCGCCTACACCACCAGCCCGGTGCACACCACCGAGGCCTTCGTTGCCCAGGCCAAGGCCATGCAGGCGATGGGTATCGACTCCATCGCGATCAAGGACATGGCCGGTCTGCTCACGCCTTACGCCACCTTCGCGCTGGTCAAGGCACTAAAGAGCGAAGTCGACCTGCCGGTATTCATCCACAGCCACGACACCGCCGGTCTCGGCGCCATGTGCCAGCTCAAGGCCATTGAAGCCGGCGCCGATCACATCGACACCGCCATCTCCAGCCTGGCCTGGGGCACCAGCCATCCGGGTACCGAGTCGATGGTCGCTGCGCTCAAGGGCAGCGAGTTCGACACCGGCCTCGACCTTGCGCTGATCCAGGAAATCGGCATGTACTTCCACGCCGTGCGCAAGAAGTATCACCAGTTCGAGAGCGAGTTCACCGGCGTGGATACCCGCGTGCAGGTCAACCAGGTGCCGGGCGGGATGATTTCCAACCTGGCCAACCAGCTCAAGGAGCAGGGCGCGCTGAACCGCATGAACGAAGTGCTGGAAGAGATTCCGCGCGTGCGTGCCGACCTCGGCTTCCCGCCGCTGGTGACCCCGACTTCGCAGATCGTCGGCACTCAGGCGTTCTTCAACGTGCTGGCCGGCGAGCGCTACAAGACCATCACCAACGAAGTGAAGCTTTACCTGCAAGGTCGCTACGGCAAGGCGCCGGGCAAGGTCGATGAGCAACTGCGCAAGCAGGCCATCGGCAGCGAAGAAGTGATCGATGTGCGCCCGGCCGACCTGCTCAAACCCGAGCTGGCGCGCCTGCGTGAAGAGATCGGCAGCCTGGCCAAGTCCGAAGAGGACGTGCTGACCTTCGCCATGTTCCCCGATATCGGGCGCAAGTTCCTCGAAGAGCGCGCGGCCGGCACCCTCAAACCGGAAGAGCTGCTGCCCATGCCGAACGGCCAGGGCAAGGCGGCGCCAGTCGGCGGTGAAGGCGTGCCGACCGAGTTTGTGGTCGATGTGCACGGCGAAAGCTACCGCGTGGACATCACCGGTGTCGGCGTCAAGGGTGACGGCAAGCGCCACTTCTACCTGTCCATCGACGGCATGCCGGAAGAAGTGGTGTTCGAGGCACTTAATGAGTACGTCGCAGGCGCCGCTGGCAAGCGCAAGCAGGCCGCTGCACCGGGCGATGTCTCCACCACCATGCCGGGCAACATCGTCGATGTGCTGGTCAAGGAAGGTGACACGGTCAAGGCTGGTCAGGCGGTGCTGATCACCGAAGCGATGAAGATGGAAACCGAAGTGCAGGCGCCGATTGCCGGCACCGTCAAGGCCGTTCACGTGGCTAAGGGCGACCGCGTCAATCCGGGCGAAGTACTGGTGGAAATCGAAGGTTAACCTCTATGGAGCCCGGCCTGTTGGATGGGCAAGTTTGACGGGGCGTAACCCGGGCTCCTTTTTTATTCAGCGCCAGGGCGCAGGTTTGTCCCGGGGAGCCGCAAGGCTAATGCTGATCAGATAAGTTCGTCACCACCCCCTCCTACTTGCAGTAGAGGGGGGCGCTTTTCGTAGGAGCCAGCTTGCTGGCGATGCTTTTTATGGCGGATCGCCGGCAAGCCGGCTCCTACAAAGATCGAGTGCAACGGCTTAACTGACTGGCATTAGCCGCAAGGCTCCTTTTTTTGCACGGCACATCCATGTGCTTCACCCCCTTCGGTGGCCTCGTGAAAACGCTAACGGCGTCTTTGCGACTCGCCAGCGCGGGGGCCAAGCCTGGCGTGCCGGCTAAGCTTTCCGGTCATGCCCCGGCGCTTCGCCTGCGTGGCGAGGCAAAACAGGGCGATCAGCACCGCCTTGTGCCGGGGCATGGCCCTTTCCTTTGGTTGGGTAGCCGTCCGGGTAGGGTGCGCCGTGCGCACCGGGGCGCTTGGTGAACAGTGACAGGTGCGCACGGCGCACCCTGAGACGCAGGGGAGGTGAACTGAAGTGGGTCTGGATCCGGTGGTGCTGTTCTTCGTCTTCGGCCTGGTCGCCGGCCTGCTCAAGAGCGAGCTGAAGCTGCCGGCGGCGCTGTACGAGACGCTGTCGATCATCCTCCTACTGGCCATCGGGCTGCACGGCGGGGTGGAGCTGGCGCAGCAGGCCAGCCTGCAGCTGCTCGGTCAGTCGGCTCTGGTACTGGCGCTCGGCGTGCTGCTGCCGATCCTGGCGTTCATCCTGCTGCGCGGCCTGCGCTTCGACCGCGTCAATGCAGCGGCGGTGGCGGCGCACTACGGTTCGGTCAGCGCCGGTACCTTCGCCGTGGTGGTGGCCTACATGCTGGCCAAGGGCATCGAGTTCGAGAGTTATATGCCGCTGTTCGTGGCCATCCTGGAGATTCCGGCGATCCTGGTCGGTATCGTCCTGGCCAAGGGCATTTCGCGCGAGACGCACTGGGGCGAACTGGGCCGCGAGATCTTCCTCGGCAAGAGCATCATGCTGCTGCTCGGCGGCCTGGTGATCGGCGCGATCGCCGGCAAGGAGGCGATCAAGCCGCTGGAGCCGCTGTACACCAGCATGTTCAAGCCGGTGCTGGCGTTCTTTCTGCTGGAGATGGGCCTGATCGCCTCCGGCCAGCTCGGTGCGCTGAAGCAGTTCGGTGTGCGCCTGGCGGCCTTCGCCCTGCTGATGCCGCTGCTTGGTGCGCTGATCGGCGCCTTGCTGGCGCGCTTCATGGGCCTGAGCCTGGGCGGCACGGCGATGCTTGCCACGCTCGCGGCCTCGGCGTCCTATATCGCGGTACCGGCGGCGATGCGCCTGGCCTTGCCCGAGGCCAACCCGTCGCTGTCGCTGACCGCCTCGCTGGGCATCACCTTCCCATTCAATATCCTGATCGGCATTCCGCTGTACCTGGCGCTGGCCGAACGACTGATCGCCTGGGGGTTCTGAGATGAACGCACATAGCCGCACTCTGCTCACCGTGATCTGCGAGGCGGCGCTGGAGAAGCGCCTGCTGGCCGATCTGGAAGCGCTCGGCGCACCCGGCTGGACCATTTCCGACGCGCGTGGCCGTGGACACCGCGGCGTGCGCAGCGCCGGCTGGGATACCGAAGGCAACATCCGCCTGGAAATCATCTGCAACCGCGAATTGGCCGAGCGCATCGCCGAGCATCTGCAGGTGCGTTACTACGACCACTTCGCCATGGTCTGCTACCTGGCGCAGGTGGAAGTGCTGCGCGGGGAGAAGTTCTGACTGGACCCTAGGGTGCGCTATGCGCACCAGCCCAGGTTAGCCGTGATCGGGGGAGTCTGGTGCGCGCGGCGCACCCTACGGCCTAAAGTCCTTCCCACGTCCACGGTGCGTTTTGTGGGAGGGGCTTTAGCCGCGATCGGGTGAGGCTCGGTGCGCGGCCACCCTGCAAGGGCTTTCAGCTTTGTGGAAAACGCGCGCGTGGCGTTGCCATTGGAATCTTGTCGCCATCGAGCGGCAGGAAGCTGCCCAGCTCGGCGTCGTAGGCCTTGATCTGACTGGTTTCGATGTCGTACACCCAGCCATGGATGAACAGTTGGCCGCGCGCCAGCTTGGCTGCCACCGACGGGTGGGTGCACAGGTGGTTGAGCTGCGCCACCACGTTCTCTTCGGTCAGCACGGCCAGGGCTTCCTTGTCGTCGCTGCAGTTGCAGTTCTCTGCCACCACGCTGCGCGCGACCTCGGCATGACGCAGCCAGGCTTTCACCGTGGGCATGGTTTCCAGCGAGGCCGGGTTGAGCACCGCTTTCATCGCGCCGCAGTCGGAGTGGCCGCAAATGACGATGTGTTGCACGCCCAGGGCCATCACCGCGTATTCGATGGCGGTGGAGACGCCGCCCATCATCTGCCCGTAGGCCGGCACCACGTTACCGACGTTGCGGTTGACGAACAGGTCGCCGGGCGAGCTCTGGGTGATCAGCTCCGGCACCACGCGCGAGTCGGCGCAGGTGATGAACATGGCGCGTGGGTTCTGGGCGGTGGCGAGCTTCTTGAACAGCTCTTCCTGCTGCGGGAAGACCTCGTTGCGAAAGCGCTTGAAGCCATCGACGATGCTGTGCAGCGCCTGCTCGGCGGTTTCGTTGCCCTCGTGGGCCTGAAGCGGAATCACCTGATGTTTGTAAGGCATGCCCTGAACCTCTGGGTTGTCTGAAAATACGCTGCTAGAACGACTGTCGCTGCGCTGTGCGAGTCACACGCCAAGTGTCACCTCCAGCGAGCTGAGCGACAACCGGCGGTTTCGGGTAATTCGCCCAGGCGCCTGTTGCCGCGACCTGCCGCAGGTCGCGCTCGGGGTACAGCAGCTGCAGATCCTTTTCGCTGGCCTTGATCAGATGCGCGCAGCCAGCGAAGGTCCCGACGCGCTCGCGCCAGTGGGCGATATACGGCGTCGGGCCAAGGCGTACGTTGGGATCGAGGGCGGGTGTTCGCGCTGCGCCAGCTGCGGCAGCGTCCATGCCGACCATCGCCAGGGTGGCCGGTGCGCGCCGCCAAGTCAGAGCAGGCTCAATTGCGCACCCGGTGGGCAGAACTGCGAACAGTCCAGCACCACGCTGCCTCGCTGATCCAGGCCGAGCCTGCGCCGCGCCAGGCGAAAACGCTGCTCCAGCAGGTCAGCGAACAGGCCCTCGCCACGCATGCGGCTACCGAAGCGGCTGTCGTAATTCTTGCCGCCACGGCTCTGGCGAATCAGGCTCATGACGTGGGCGGCGCGATCCGGAAAGTGCACCTGTAGCCATTCCTCGAACAACCCGGCGATCTCCAGCGGCAGGCGCAGCAGCACGTAACCGGCCGAGCGAGCACCGGCATCCCGGGCGGCTTCCAGGAGTGCCTCCAGCTCCATGTCGTTGATCTGCGGAATCATCGGCGCGCAGATGGCGCTGACCGGGACACCCGCTTCGTGCAGCGTGCGCATGGCACGCAGGCGCGCTGCTGGGGCGGCAGTGCGCGGCTCCATGATGCGTTTGAGTTCGTCATCCAGGGTGGTCAGGCTGAAGGCCACGCTGACCAGGTTGTGGCTGGCCAGCTCGCTGAGCAGATCCAGGTCACGCAGGATCAGCGAACCCTTGGTGATGATGTGCAGCGGGTGCTTGTAGCGCAGCAGGATTTCCAGGGTCCGGCGGGTCAGGCGCTGTTCGCGCTCAATGGGCTGGTAGGCGTCGGTGTTGATGCCCAGGGCGATGGGCTGCGGCACGTAGCCAGGGTTTTGCAGTTGCTCTTCGAGGCGCTCGGCCAGGTTGGTCTTGGCGATCAGGCGGGTTTCGAAGTCGATGCCCGGCGACATGTCCCAGTAAGCGTGAGTTGGCCTGGCGAAGCAGTAGATGCAGCCGTGCTCGCAGCCACGGTAGGGGTTCACCGAGCGGTCGAAGCCGACGTCCGGTGAGTTGTTGCGGGTGATCGCCGTCTTCGCCTGCTCCTTGCGCACTTCGGTGGCGCGGCTTGGCGGTGTTTCGTCCTGATACCAGCCGTCGTCTTCCTGCTGCGAGCGGGTTGGCGCATAGCGGTTGTGCGGGTTGCTGGCGGTGCCACGGCCACGTGGCGGCAGGCTGACGGACATGCTCGGACTCCAAAATATACTGTATAAAAATACAGTTATTTAGCGCCCGAGCAAGTCCTTCTATCGCGGCGTCGATCAGACGGCCGCGGTCTGCGGTGCCTCCTCACGTTTGGCGTAACGTTGTGCCAGCACCGCGCAGACCATCAACTGGATCTGGTGGAACAGCATCAGCGGCAGGATCAGCACGCCGATGGCGCTGCCGGCGAACAGCACCTGGGCCATCGGCACGCCGGTGGCCAGGCTCTTTTTCGAGCCACAGAAGAGGATGGTGATGCGGTCTTCCAGGCTGAAGCCCAGCCATTTGCCCAGCAGGTGGGTCAACATCAGGGCCAGCGCCAACAACACGCAGCAGGCGGCAATCACCAGCAGCAGAGTGGCCAGCGGTACCTGCTGCCACAGGCCGCCGATCACCGCGGCGCTGAAGGCGGTGTAGACCACCAGCAGGATCGAGCTCTGGTCGACGTATTTCAGCCAGCTCTTGTTCTGGTTGACCCAGCCGCCGATCCAGCGTTGAGCGATCTGGCCGAGAACGAACGGCAGCAGCAACTGCAGGCTGATCTTGCCGATGGCATCGAGGGTCGAGCCGTTGTCGCCGTGCACGCCCATCAGGAAGGCCACCAGCAGCGGAGTGAGGAAGATACCCAGCAGGCTGGAGGCTGCTGCGCTGCAGATCGCCGCCGGGATGTTGCCGCGCGCCAGCGAGGTGAAGGCGATGGCCGATTGCACGGTGGCCGGCAGGGCGCACAGGTAGAGCATGCCCAGATACAGCTCTTTGCCCAGCAGCGGCTCCAGAGCCGGCTTGAGTGCCAGGCCGAGCAGCGGGAAGAGGATGAAGGTGCAGGCGAACACCAGCAGGTGCAGACGCCAGTGCCCGGCACCGGCAAGAATCGCCTGACGCGACAGTTTGGCGCCGTGCATGAAGAACAGCAGGGCGATGGCCAGGTTGGTGATCCATTCGAAGATCGTCGCGACCTGGCCGCTGGCGGGTAGCAGTGTGGCGGCGAGCACAACGGCGAGCAGAGTCAGGGTGAAATTGTCGGGCAGCAGGCGGCGCAGGAACATGGCGAATCTCGGACTTGCGATACAGGAGGGCGCCAGACTATCGTCGTCGAAAATTTCCGGCTAACGCTAAAGAGCCAGCAAGTGTCGCCAAACAGACATCGCGCCACCCTGCATCGCAGCCTGCCCGAGCTGCGCAGCCTGCCTCGGCCGCTGTATGGCCGCACCGAATCGCTGACCAACCGCGCCCTGACCTTTCGTCATACGCACCCCTGGGTGCAGCTGTCCTACGCCATCGCCGGGGTGCTCGAGGTGCAGACCGCTGGCGCCCGTTTCGTCGCCCCGCCGCAGCGCGCGGTGTGGGTGCCGGCGGGTGTCGAGCATCAGGTCTTCAGCTCGCCACGCACCGAGATGCGCAGCCTGTACATCGACGGCAGCGCGGTGCCCTGGGGGCCGGCCGAGTGCCGGGTGCTGGCGGTCAGCCCGCTGCTGCGCGAGCTGATTCGCGGTTTCAGTGCGTTGCCGGTCGAATACGACGAGCAGGGCGCGCCTGGTAGATTGGCGGCAGTGTTGCTGGACGAACTGCGCGCTGCGCCAGAGGTGGCGTTGATGCTGCCGCTGCCGCAAGACGCGCGGCTGCGCGAGGTGTGTCAGGGGTTGGAGGATGCGACGCTGCGCCAGCTCGGCCTGGGCGAATGGGGCGAGCGCCTGGGGGTGTCGGAAAAGACCCTGAGCCGGTTGTTCCTGCGTGAAACGGGCCTGAGCTTTCGCGTGTGGCGCCAGCGCCAGCGTCTGCTCGATGCGCTCACCCTACTGGAGCAGGGTGAGCGTGTAACCGATGTGGCGCTGGCCTGCGGCTATGACTCGTTATCGGCGTTTATCGCTGCCTTTCGCCGCCAGTTCGGCGCAACGCCTGGGGAGTTTTTCCGCGAGTAAAGTCATGCGGGTGCAACTCGCCTGCAGCATCGGCGCTCGGCACCGCTAACCCACCCGAGAATGCCCGGGCTAGGTGGGCTCGCTCGGTTTCTTCAGCTTCGGGTTGGGAAAGAACTGCACCGCCTGCACGTTGGGGGCGGCCGCCTTGGGCTTCAGGCCGCTGACGTTGACCCGCGTGGGGATCTCCTTGGGCACCGAATTACCGCGTGCGTCGAGGGTGTCGGCATAGCCGCACTTGACGCATTCTCGGTTCGGCACGCCGTCGACGTTCCACATCTTGATGCTGTCGGTCTCGCTGCACGCCGGGCACACGGCGCCGGCGATAAAGCGCTTGGGCGTGCTGTTCACAGGAGCATCGCTCATGCGGCCTCCTGGCTCAGGCCGAGGTGGCGCAGCAGGGCGTCGATGCTCGGCTCACGGCCGCGGAATTCGACGAACAGCACCATCGGTTCCTGCGAGCCGCCACGGGCGAGGATCGTTTCGCGGAAGGCGCGGCCGGTATCGGCGTTGAACACGCCTTCTTCCTCGAACTTCGAGAAGGCATCGGCGCTGAGCACTTCGGCCCACTTGTAGCTGTAGTAACCGGCCGCATAGCCACCGGCGAAGATATGCGCGAAGCCGTTGGCGAAACGGTTGTAGGCTGGCGGGCGCAGCACCGAGACCTCGGCGCGCACGCCTTCGAGCACGTCGAGCACGCTGCGGCCGTCGCCGTGGGTGGCGTGCAGTTCGAAGTCGAACAGCGAGAACTCCAGCTGGCGCACCATCATCAGCCCGGACTGGAAGTTCTTCGCCGCCAGCATCTTGTCCAGCATGGCCTGTGGCAGCGCCTCGCCGGTTTCATAGTGGCCGGAGATCAGCGCCAGGCCGTCCGGCTCCCAGCACCAGTTCTCCATGAACTGGCTGGGCAGCTCGACCGCGTCCCAGGCCACGCCGTTGATGCCCGAGGCGCCGGCGTGCTCGACGCGGGTCAGCAGGTGATGCAGGCCATGGCCGAATTCGTGGAACAGGGTGGTGACCTCATCGTGGGACAGCAGCGCCGGCTTGCCGCCGACTGGCGGGGTGAAATTGCATACCAGGTTGGCCACCGGGGCGATCAGCTTGCCCTGGGCGTCGCGGCGCTTGTCGCGGGCGCCGTCCATCCAGGCACCGCCGCGCTTGTTGGCGCGGGCATAGAGGTCGAAGAAGAAGCGCCCGACGTGCTGGCCGTTCTCGGTGATCTCGAACAGGCGCACATCCGGGTGCCAGGTGTCGAAGTCTTGCAGCTCGCGAATCTCGATGCCGTAGAGCTTCTGCACGATGGCGAACAGGCCGGTGAGTACCTTGTCCACCGGGAACCAGGCGCGCACTTCTTCCTGGGAGATGCTGTAGCGCTGCTGGCGCAGTTTCTCGCTGTAGTAGCCGACGTCCCAGCTTTGCAGGTCATCCAGGCCTTGCTCGGCGGCGAAGGCTTTCAGCTCGGCGAGATCCTGCTCGGCGAAAGGCTTGCTGCGCACCGCCAGGTCACGCAGGAAGCTCAGCACCTGGTCGGTGGATTCGGCCATCTTGCTGGCCAGGCTCAGCTCGCTGTAGTTGGCGAAGCCGAGCAAGCGCGCCAGTTCCTGGCGCAGGTCGAGGATTTCGGCCATCAGCGGGCCGTTGTCGTTCTGCCCGGCGTTCGGCCCTTGGTCGGAGGCTCGGGTGCAATAGGCGGCGTAGACCTCTTCACGCAGGGCGCGGTCGTCGGCGTAGGTCATCACCGCGTAGTAGCTGGGGAATTCCAGGGTGATCAGCCAGCCGTCCAGCCCCTTGGCTTCGGCGGCCTGCTTCATCTGCGCCTTGGCCGAGTCGGTCAGGCCGTTCAGGCGTGCTTCGTCGGTGATGTGCTTGGTCCAGGCCTGGGTGGCGTCGAGCAACTGGTTGGAGAATTTGCTGGTCAGCTCGGACAGGCGCATCTGGATTTCGCCATAGCGCTTCTGCTGCTCGACCGGCAGATCGATGCCGCTGAGGCGGAAGTCACGCAGCGCGTGTTCGAGAATGGTCTTCTGCGCCACGTCGAAATTGGCTGCAGCCGGACTCTTGGCCAGCGCGTCATAGGCCTCGAACAGCGGCTTTTTCTGGCCCATTTCCGTCCAGTATTCCGACAGCTTGGGCAGGCAGGCCTCATAGGCCGCGCGCAGTTCGGTGCTGTTGCACACCGCGTTGAGGTGGCTCACCGGGCTCCAGGCACGGCCCAGGCGCGCGCCGAGTTCGTCCAGCGCCAGCACCAGGCCGTCCCAGCTCGGATTGGCCTGCTGCGCCTCGAGCAGCTTGGCGATGGCGGCGCGGCTGTCGGCCAGGATCTGGTCAACGGCGGGCTCGACGTGCTCCGGTTTGATCTGCGAGTAGGGCGGCAGGTCGAAGTCTTGCAGCAGGGGGTTGTTCGCGGTCACGACGAGGCACCTGTGGCGAAGGAAGAAGGGCAACAGCCGGCAAATACCGGGGCGATTTCAGTCGATATGGGGGCCATCTTAATTACAATCAAGCTTTCCCGCAGCCCAGGAGCCTCTATCGTGGCGATTCGCAAATACCAGCAGCACCTCCCACAACTGGGCGCGCGCGTCTTCGTCGACGCCTCCGCCGTGGTCATCGGCGACGTGGTGCTGGGTGAGGACAGCTCGGTATGGCCGCTGACCGTGATTCGCGGCGACATGCACCGCATCCGCATTGGCGCGCGTACCAGCGTGCAGGACGGCAGCGTGCTGCACATCACCCACGCCGGGCCGTTCAACCCCGATGGTTACCCGCTGATCATCGGTGACGAAGTGACCGTCGGGCACAAGGTCACCTTACACGGCTGCACCCTGGGCAACCGGATTCTGGTCGGCATGGGCAGCATCGTCATGGACGGCGCGGTGGTCGAGGACGAGGTGATCATCGGCGCAGGCTCGCTGGTGCCGCCGGGCAAACGCCTGGAAAGTGGCTATCTCTACGTCGGCAGCCCAGTGAAACAGGCGCGCCCGCTGACCGACAAGGAACGCAACTTCTTCAGCTACACGGCCGGCAACTACGTGAAACTCAAGGATCTGCACCTGGCCGAAGGCTACGACCAGTGAGCGATGAACTGATCATCCGGCCCATCGAGGCAGCCGATTTCGACCAGGTCTGGCCGATCATCCGTGACGTGGTGCAGGCGCAGGAAACCTACGCCTTCGACCCGAACATGGATCGTGAGACGGCCTGGAAAACCTGGGTCGAACTGCCGCGCGCCACCTTCGTTGCCGAGCAGGACGGGCAGATTCTCGGCACCTACTACATCAAGGCCAATGCCGCTGGGCCGGGTGACCACGTGTGCAACTGCGGCTATATGACCGCCCCGGCCGCCCGTGGCCGCGGCATCGCCAGCCGGCTCTGCGCCCATTCGCTGCAGGTGGCGCGTGAATTGGGCTTCAGCGCCATGCAGTTCAACAGCGTGGTGGCCACCAACGAGGTCGCGGTCGCGCTGTGGCAGAAACACGGCTTCGCGATAGTCGGCACCTTGCCCAAGGCCTACCGCCACGCCCGGTATGGCCTGGTGGATTGCCATGTGATGTTTCGTAGTTTGGACACCTGAAAGTCCGTGCGGCAGCGAGTCGTATCTGCGATTCCGCTTAGACCGGCGGCTTGGTTCCGGACACGGATTTTTGCGTAGGGCGGGCTCAGGAGCGAAGCGAAGTGCGCGCAAATTGCTGCCTACACGGCAGTGAACGAGCGCAAGCGGATGCAACGCGTTCTGCAGCATTTCTGAGCTGCCTACACGGCAGTGAACCAGTGCGGCGCCACCAATGGCGAAGCCTTCAATTTCTGAGCTGCCTACACGGCAGTGAACAAGTGGGGGAAGTTTGCGCCAAATCATTACGATTTCTGAGCTGCCTACACGGCAGTGAACCATCGCCAGGGGGGCAAACTTCGCCGGTGCTATTTCTGAGCTGCCTACACGGCAGTGAACAACCCGGACAAAGTCCTGGTCTTCATCGACCATTTCTGAGCTGCCTACACGGCAGTGAACGCTGCCACCAGCACCGCCGCCGACCAACCCATTTTCTGAGCTGCCTACACGGCAGTGAACTCCTCGTTTCGCCTCGCCGTTGTGGTTAGCATTTTCTGAGCTGCCTACACGGCAGTGAACCCGAAACCTGCTGCAGTTCGCGTTCTGGACGGTTTCTGAGCTGCCTACACGGCAGTGAACCATCCGAGGCTATCCACTGCTCGGCATCGCCTTTTCTGAGCTGCCTACACGGCAGTGAACTGCCGACGGATTGCCGCGCACTGGCTGCTGCTTTTCTGAGCTGCCTACACGGCAGTGAACAACTGCAAAACCTGCAACGCCCAGATCGCCAATTTCTGAGCTGCCTACACGGCAGTGAACACCATCGGCGCCATCCTCGCCACCATCGCCCATTTCTGAGCTGCCTACACGGCAGTGAACTGGATTTGTGGCTGGAGCGCAGGCCGTTTCATTTTCTGAGCTGCCTACACGGCAGTGAACAAAATCCATGACCCTGAACCAGATCCGTGACCATTTCTGAGCTGCCTACACGGCAGTGAACATGGCCATCAGCACCTTCTCCGCTTCGGCCACTTTCTGAGCTGCCTACACGGCAGTGAACCTGAGCTGCCCGAGCCAGACTTCGCCTTAGACTTTCTGAGCTGCCTACACGGCAGTGAACAGTATTACAGACGATCAGTTGGCGGAGCTGGATTTCTGAGCTGCCTACACGGCAGTGAACGACGCGACTGGAATCCCTAGTCGCCGCCTTATTTTCTGAGCTGCCTACACGGCAGTGAACCGAGGCAGGTACTGCAACTACGCGCAGGGCGTTTTCTGAGCTGCCTACACGGCAGTGAACACCACGCTCTACGCCTGCGGCCGCGTGTGGCATTTCTGAGCTGCCTACACGGCAGTGAACTTCTGGACTGACCCGAACCCGCTGCCGGAGCTTTTCTGAGCTGCCTACACGGCAGTGAACCCCGAGATCTACCGCGACGAGCGCACTGGCGATTTCTGAGCTGCCTACACGGCAGTGAACACGCCGCCGATAGTGCGCGCGGTTTGCAGCTTTTTCTGAGCTGCCTACACGGCAGTGAACGCCAATATCAACCTGCCCGGCGTCAACGCAGTATTTCTGAGCTGCCTACACGGCAGTGAACGGCGAGAAATCAGCTCGCGCGCCTCGGGCGCTTTTCTGAGCTGCCTACACGGCAGTGAACGGATCACGGGAACGAGGTCACGTCATGCGGATTTTCTGAGCTGCCTACACGGCAGTGAACACACCACCCAGGCCGTGGCCAGTGAGGCGCTTTTTCTGAGCTGCCTACACGGCAGTGAACTTAGCATTACTGCCGCGCTCAATAATAGCCCCTTTCTGAGCTGCCTACACGGCAGTGAACCTGCTGCTCAACCTGCAAGACCCACTCGAACTTTTCTGAGCTGCCTACACGGCAGTGAACCATGTATAGTCGCGGTAGTTGTATCCCGATCTTTTCTGAGCTGCCTACACGGCAGTGAACGGGATGTTCGGGCATTGTTCGTCCTGCCAAGTTTTCTGAGCTGCCTACACGGCAGTGAACTACGGGATCGACTACGGTTATCAGCACACGCTTTTCTGAGCTGCCTACACGGCAGTGAACAGCATGCGCACGATGATGCCGACCACAGCCATTTTCTGAGCTGCCTACACGGCAGTGAACGCTGGAACTGGCAGCCCGGCCGCGTGTGGCTTTTTCTGAGCTGCCTACACGGCAGTGAACCACCGCCTGCCGCTCGATGCACGCTAGCACCTTTTCTGAGCTGCCTACACGGCAGTGAACGACCTTACCATCAACGCCCCTTCGTTCAGCCTTTTCTGAGCTGCCTACACGGCAGTGAACGTCGAGGCGCGATCAGCTCAGCGCTCATATCGTTTTCTGAGCTGCCTACACGGCAGTGAACGCCCGCCGCGGCGGCGAGCTCTTTCATGGTCGTTTCTGAGCTGCCTACACGGCAGTGAACTTCCACCAGGCGGTCATAGATGCCAGCGCCCATTTCTGAGCTGCCTACACGGCAGTGAACTACACATCCTCGCTCCTGCCTTACTCCACTGTTTTCTGAGCTGCCTACACGGCAGTGAACGACAGCCAGCGCGAACACCTGGCGCGACTCATTTTCTGAGCTGCCTACACGGCAGTGAACGTCAAGAGCAGCGCGTTGTTTCTATTGTGTGATTTCTGAGCTGCCTACACGGCAGTGAACCATCGGCAGCGTGATGCCTGCCTGATATGCTATTTCTGAGCTGCCTACACGGCAGTGAACGTCTTTACTCTCTACGTGCTGGCTCTGGGGCTTTTCTGAGCTGCCTACACGGCAGTGAACCCCTCAGTGGTGCAGTTGCAGGCCCAGCTCGATTTCTGAGCTGCCTACACGGCAGTGAACCTGATATACCACGCCGTCAACCTCTGACAGTGCTTTCTGAGCTGCCTACACGGCAGTGAACTGGTGGGGCATGGCGCCGCGTATCGATATCGATTTCTGAGCTGCCTACACGGCAGTGAACCGGCCGAGCTGCCCAGCCTTGTTCGAATGTCTTTTCTGAGCTGCCTACACGGCAGTGAACACCCAGCTCGCGTGCAGCCTCGCTGATGCGCATTTCTGAGCTGCCTACACGGCAGTGAACCGGTTGGGGATATGTGGATTTCGTGGCGCGGCTTTCTGAGCTGCCTACACGGCAGTGAACCACCTGAGTGTGTCAGTCTGGCAGATCCAGCATTTCTGAGCTGCCTACACGGCAGTGAACCTGGAGGCCGGGCAAACCGCACCGGCATACATTTTCTGAGCTGCCTACACGGCAGTGAACGCGAATCAGCGCGTAGTCGGTGGCCTTGAACATTTCTGAGCTGCCTACACGGCAGTGAACTAGAGCCTAATAACCCTAACGGCTTGATTGTTAAAGAACCTGCCCGATTTTTCCGGTGCTACCCCTTTTTTCGGAGCCGCTTGCAAGTGCTTGATTTTGCAAGGGCTCCGTTTTGGGCTGGGAAAAAGGGTCAGAACCAGGGCACGCTGGCCTGGGCGCTAAGGCCGTAGGCGCCGAAGGTGCCGGGGGTGGGTTTGTCGAGCAGTGGGCCGTGGCGGATAAACAGGCGGAAGCTGTGACCGCTGCCGTTGCTGCGCAAGGTGGCATAAGGCAGGTCGCAGCGTTTGCCGGCGCTGTCGGGGATGCGCTGGCGCGCCTCTGCTTCGCTGATGCCGTGGCGCTTGATCAGGCGGCGGCGGGCGCGCTCCGGGTTGCTGTCCACCTGTACGCGGCTGACGCAGCGCCAGCGCACCTTCGCCGGGATGGGCGCCAGTTCACCCAGGTTCAAGTGGTCGCGCATGCCGCTGAGCCAGTTCAGCGCCAGCAACTTATCCAGCGCTTCGGCACTGCCATGCAGGCGCAGGCGGGCGCCGAGGCCGTGGCCCGCCGTTTCCACATCCGGGAAGCTGATGCCCACATCGCTACGACGCAGGTCATGCAGGCCTCGGTGCAACTTGGCGAGCAGGGCGCTCATCAACTGCGTGGCCGGAAATTCTGGGTCGGGCAGCAGTTTCAGGTCGAGGTAATGGTTCATGGCTAGCCCGCCTCGCCAAACACGCCACCGCGAATCAGGGTGGCCATGACGAAATGCTGGTCACCGATGTTGGGCACTTTGTCCTTGAGCAGCCAGTTGTCCAGCAGGTTGTAGAAGTCCGCCTTGGCCTTGGGTTGGCGATAGGCGCGGCCTTCGGTGGTGACCGAGCCGTAGGGTTCGACGGCGATGGGGCCGAGTTCGCCAGCGTCCGGATACCAGGTGTCGATGGTGCGCAGGGCATTGCCGAGTTTCTGCGAGTGCATCCCGGCGACGCCGTCGACGCTGTACAGGGTCTTGCTCTTGTCGCCCTTGCCCCGGTCGAGGATCAGCTCCTGGGAGGGGAATACCTCCTGGCCAGCACCCATGCGTACATGAGCCGTGATGCCCAGCAGCAGGTGACGCTCGCCGCTCAGGCCGGCAGCGATCAGCTTGGCCAGTTCGTCCAGCGCTGTGGCCGCCGGGCCGCTGGCGTCGAAGTTGCGCAGGGAAAGGCTCAGCGCATCGAAGCTCCACTGCTTGGCCGCTTTGCCATCGACCAGGTGGGCAATCTGTACCTCTACCTGTTCAGCACCGATACGGTTGCGCCACAAGAAGCGACCATTGGCCAGGTTGTGTGCGTAGCGGCGTGCCAGTTCAGCGAAGCCGTGGCTGGCGACGTAGCTCTGCACGGTATCCAGCAGCTTCTGTCGGTAGGCGGCATCGTTGCAGGCTGAGGGCGTGCCGGCACCACCGAGTACGCGCAGGGTGAAGCTGACGCGCAGCGTATCGGCGTCATGCGGCAGGGCCGCGACGTCGACGGTCTGCAGGTTGGGGTTCTCGATGGCGGCGTCGAGCTTGGCTGGGTCTTGGTCTTTGGCCTTGAGGCGATTGGAGATGGTGCCGCGCACGGATTTTTCCCGCACGGCGAGCGGTTGCCAGGTGTCGCGCGTCTGCCAGTCACCGGCATGAAACAGCGCATCGGAAGGGTCGAGCTTGCGCTCGAAGGCCAGGACGGAAGCAGTTTTCAGAGGGGTGGTGGTCATGATGGTCACTCCATGTCATCAGTGCAGAGGGTTTGGCTGTAGAGGTTGTGGCAGCGGTACAGGCCGGCCTGGGGATCGGCGCTGGCGTACCAGAGCAGGTCATCGACATCGCGCAGCCGGTGCGGGCTGAGCCATTGGCCGATGGAGTAGAGGCTTTCAACGAAACGCAGCGGGGTTTGTCCGTCCCGCGCGTTGGCCACGCTGCCGGCGGCTTGCATTGGGCCGAGGGCGCCATAGCCGACCGGGATCGGCACCAGCCAGCCGTTGGGCATTACGCGCTGGGCGCGCCACTCGACTTTGGCAGGCTGGCTTTCGCTGGCCGGGCGGGCTTCCTGGGCGCGCAGGTTCAGGCGTGAAAGGTCGAGCCAGCCATCGAGCAGATCGGCGCTGGCGTTCTCGCCACGCAGTTGCTGCAGGTGGTTTTGCAGCAGGTCGTCGCGACTGACCAGGGCGAAGCCCGGCAGCCAGCGGCGACGCAGGCGGCGGAACTGCTTGCTGCGCTCCTCGCCTTGTGCCAATGGCTCCAGTACCGGCTGGTGTTGCGGATCGAGGAACACGCTACCGCCGGCGATACGCATGCTGCCCAGCAGATTTGCGATTTCAGCGGCGATCGTGCGGCGCTTTTGCCAGTCGCCCTGCACCGGGTCTGGCTGGCCGTCTTCGCTATAGCCGCTGACGCCGAAGATCAGCGTGATATCCAGGTGGATGCGCCCCTCTTCGACGATGGCGGCGGTTTCACCGCGCTCGTTGACCGGGTTGCGGGTCAGGCGGAAGGCGCGTTGATAGCCCCCGGTGACCTGGGTGTCATGGCTATGGCAGACCACCCCGACGCTGTCGAACATCAGAGCGAAGCGACCCTCGAGCTTGCGTTCGACGGCCTGCATCAGGCCGATAAAGGCGCTGATGGCGGGGAAGCCCCAGGTCAGCGGGCTGGAAATGGCGTTGGCGTTCTGCACCCGCAGGTGGGGGACGATCAGCAGGCCGTTGGAGGTGGGCAGCTCACTCATGTTCGGCCTCCAGGTCGCGTTGCTCGCGCTCGAATTGTTCGACCCAGGCCCGGTTCAGCCAGTCGAGGTCGAGCCACAGGGCATTGCTGCCGGCCTGTTTGGCCCAGTAGCTGTTTTCCACATCACCGACCGAAAGCTTGCTGACCAGCCGCGCATTGAGCCAGTTGGCGAAGCGCTCGCGAATTTCCGTGAGCCACTCCATGCGTCGCCATTCGCTGGCGAAGATGGCGTCGTGCTCGGCGCGGCGGAAATCCAGCCACAGCTGCTCGGCGCGGTTGAGGTTGCACTCGGGCTTGGCCGACCAGCCGGGCTCGAAGGCCCAAAGCTCGACGGCGTACAACAGCAATTCGTCGATCAGCTCGGTGAGCAGTTCATCGCGGCTGTTGCGGGTGTGCACGTTCGCTGGTGGGCCGCTGAGCAGAAAGTCGCGCAGGGTGCGCACCAGTTCGGCCACTGCCGGGCGCTGGCCGAAAGCGGGGAAAATCGAACCGTCACGGGTACGGATCGGCAGGCGCACATCGCGCGGCTGCCAGCTTGGCGGCAGGGAGGCGAGCAGGTAGTTGTCGCCACGCCGTTCGCTGTTGAGCTGGGAGATGTTCTGCGGTTTGGTGCCGCCGAGCTTCTGCACGGCCAGGTCGGGGTATTCGTGGATCACGCCAGGGTGAAACTGCTTGTCGCGTCGTGCCTGGCGCGCTTCCTTGGCCGGCTCGCCGAAGCGGTCGGCCTGGATCTCCTGATACACCCGATGCGCCAGCGAGCTGGCATACAGCGGGGCGAGCAGATGGTAGTGCTCATCGTTGCGCGGATCATCGCCGACCAGCCAGTACAGCTGCTTGCCGTAGGTGTGGGAGGCCAGGCCGTCGCGCGCGCGGGTGATGCCGGTAAAGGCTGCGGCCAGACTCCGGGCCTGCTCGTCATCTGTATGCAGCGCGGCAATGGCATCGGCATCTGCGGCCAGCAGCAGGTCGAGCAGTGTCTGGCCGTCGTGCTCCAGCTTGAGCAGCTTGTAGACATCCAGCGCGGCGGCATTGCCCACCACATCGCCGGCAAAGTCGTCGCCCAGGCAATGGCTGCCGACCAGCGCATGTTGCGGCAAGCTGTTCGGCAAACAATATAGGTTGGTGCCCTTGGCGTCCGGGTGAATGGCTTTGAGCGTATGCGTCACCGCCTGGATCTGCCCGGCGCGGCGAGCGGCATCTTCCAGCCATACGTCCGGGGCGTATTGGGCAAGCAGGGTGGCGCGCTTGGGGTCATCATCGGCCAGGCCTTCGAGCTTGGTGGTCAGACGCTCGGCGATAAAGCGCTCGATCAGGCTGCGGATGGCCTGTCGTCGGCCAGGGGAAGGGCTGTGCATAGCGACAAATCCTTATGCTGGGAGGCAACACAAAAAGTAGCATTGTTTTGCCACTAATCTTGACTGCCCGTCTGATCCAGAGCATTGAGCCTTTTATGCTACATTAGCTTTAAAAGCAGCATTTATACTGCA
Source organism: Pseudomonas oleovorans subsp. oleovorans (assembly GCF_002197815.1). Classification (GTDB taxonomy): domain Bacteria; phylum Pseudomonadota; class Gammaproteobacteria; order Pseudomonadales; family Pseudomonadaceae; genus Aquipseudomonas; species Aquipseudomonas oleovorans. The sequence goes on along the minus strand of NZ_NIUB01000003.1, from coordinate 37,981 downwards.
AATAAATACTAGTGAAGCTCATAAGCTTCAAGTAGATTTATTTGCAGCATCAAAGGCTCTTCATATCCAATAGAGCCTTATCTGCTGCACTCTGGATAGAGCGAGTGAGGTAGCCCATGCGCAGTACAGTGCTGACCCAGATCAAACGTCGACGCCTGCAGCTTGGCCTGAAAGGTACGGATATGCCGTTGCGGGTGGGGTTGAATCGCCAGCAGTACGGCAAGATCGAGAAAGACGGTAACCCCAGCCTGGCTACCCTGGACAAGATCGCCGAAGGCCTGGACGCCACGCTGATGCTGATCCCCAAGGAGCTGGCACGTCAGGTCGAGCAACTGCTGGAGGCCGGCCCCGCCAGGGCGCAACAGAACTACGCCGTGGATCGCTCGCCATCGTCTGCGCCTGGTGCGGGCGTCAAGGAAACTATCGAAGACCCCTGGCAAGACCTGGGTGACGACTGATGGCCGGCGAGCAGGTTTCGGCACTCAGGTTGACGCTGCATGGGCAGTTGGTGGGTTACGTGGCCGGCTATGCACATAACCGCACGGTGTTGTCGCTGGCGCCGTCGTTTGTTGAGGATGCCAACCGCCCCGCGCTGACCCTGTCACTGGCCAACCCGGCCACTTTCGCGACCCGTGCTGGCAAGAGTTTCCCGGTGGTGACCAATATGCAGTTGCACCCGCTGCTGAGCAACCTGCTGCCCGAAGGCGCGCTGCGCCAACTGCTGGCCCAGCGCTTGAAGGTCCATGAGCACAACGAGTTCCCGCTGTTGGTACACCTGGGCGGCGACCTGCCCGGTGCGCTAATCGCCGAGCCGGTTGCTGCCGAGGCTATCCCGGATGCGGCTTTTGGTGACCGTGGGCGGCTCGACCGAGTGGCGGTAGATACCGTGGACCGGGTGGCGCATTTTTCCCTGGCCGGGGTGCAGATGAAGTTTTCCATGCACCAGCGCGATGGCCGTTACCAATTGGGGGATACGGCGGCGCCCGGTGACTGGATCATCAAGACGCCCTCCACGGTGCATGATCATGTACCGCTCAACGAATATACCTGCATGCACCTTGCGGCACTGGCCGGCGTGGATATACCGGAAATCCGTCTGGTAGAACTCGACAAGCTCGAGCGTCTGCCGCAGATCAAGCTGCCGGATGAAGGCTATGCCTATGGCATCCGCCGCTTCGACCGGGCCGAGGGCAAGCGCGTGCATGCCGAGGACTTCGCCCAGGTGCTGTTCGCCTATGCGGCGGACAAGTACCAGAGGGCCAGTTACGAACAGATCGCCCGGCTGATCTATCAGAACACCTACAGCGGCCAGCGTGACGTGGTGCAGATGGCTGTGCGCTTGCTGGTCAACATCCTGTTGGGCAACGGCGATGCGCATCTGAAGAACTGGAGCATTCTCTATCCCGATGGCGTGAACCCGGTGCTGTCGCCGGCCTACGACATCCTCTTCACCAAGGCCTATATCCCTGCCGAGCAGCACTACGCGCTGAACATGGCGCAGACCAAGCAGTGGTATGAGGTATCGCTCGAGCACTTCCGGCGCTGGGCCAGGCGCGCGGACCTGCCGGAGTCGCCGATTCTCTACAACCTCAAGGCCGCCATCGATAAGGCTCGCGCGCTATGGCCGGCAGCCCTGCGCGATAGCCCCATGCATGAGGCGCACAAGGCCGTATTGCGTGAGCACTGGCGGGCGCTGCATGGGGATTTTCGGATTGATAGTTAGCTGCTGACATCACGGTTCCTACCCAACGGAGTCGCGGCTAAAGCCCCTCCCACAGGTCTTCAATGCTGTGGGAGGGGCTTTAGCCGCGATGCTGTAGCCCTGCTACACGCCGCGCAGGGTGTAGGGGAATCTCACCTGCGTTTGGCAAAGCCCAGCGCGGGGTGAAAGCGCCAGCCGCGCTCGCTCTCGGGCAGACTGACGGTGCCGAGGCGCTTGGCGCAGCCCTCCAGACTCATGTCCAGCTCCTGTGCCAGTTCAGACAAGGCCTGGAGGTAGTCGGTAGCACCCCAGGGGCTGATGCGCGGTCCGGCCAGTTCGCTGTCGGCGATGCGCTGGTGCAGGCTGTTTTCCACCGGCACGTAGATTTGCTCGTAGCGGCGCTGGCCGGGGTCGATGCGGTGTAGCTGGTAATCCTCATCGTCTTCGTCCGGCAGCAAGATCAGCTCGACCTTTGGCTGGGTGTCGAGGCGAAAGGGTTGTTGCTGCTGGGCCAGGGCCGTGAGGTGCAACAGCGGCTGGCTCCAGCCGTCATGGGCATTCATTTCACGCGGCTGGCTGCTTTGCCGCCGCCGTTCGCGCTCTGACAGCGTGGCCGGATCGGGTGCGGCGGGTTGCAGCATCCAGCCTTGCAGGCGCGCGTGTTCCAGATCGACCAGGTTGCCCTTGGCATCCAGTGGCGCGGGGCGTTCGAGAATGCGCGGGCGGGCGTCGATCCGTTGGTATTGCTCGGCTTCCAGCAGCCTGTCCAGACGATGGCTGTTCAGCCGCCAGGGGTGTTCCGTCTCGAAACCGGGTTTGCAGAAAGCTGGCTGGTCGCGCCGTTCGGCATGGCGCAGGTTGCTGTCGAATATCTGCACATTGGTTGTGCTCCAGGGCTCGGGGCGATGGCGCCGCACGCGCCCGGCCAACTGGATCAGCGAGCGCATGGAGGAGGGTTCGACCAGTGCCCAGTCGTAATCATGGTCGCGGCCCACTTCGGTGACCGGCGAGCCGAGCACGATAAACAGCTGCTCCGGCTCGTCGAAGCGCTCCAGGCGTTGGCGAATCTCCGGCAGTGCGAATACCGCATCGGGCTGCTCACGTTTGAGGGTGGCATCCAGCCGACTCTCGATGGCCGAGCGCAGCAGCAAAGGAAATTGCGAGTGGTAGACGCACAGGTGAATCCGCGTGCCGGCGGCCGCACCCAGACGGAACAACGCCAGGGCCACATCGAACAGGGGCTCGATATTGGCCATGCGTACCATGCCGAAGCTTACGCGCTTGCCGCTGTGCGGGTCGGTTGTGGCGTTGGTGTCGTGCAGGCTGCGGGCGGCGGTCAGTATCTGCTCGGCGAAAGCCTGGCGAATCTCCTCCGGGCGCTGGCTGGCAAAGCGCAGCGGCAGCAGTTGCGCCTGGCGGCGCGTGGGCTGCGTCGCGAGCCAGGCGTGGCGGCGTTGGGCGAAGTCCAGGTGGGCGGCGCTGAAACTGGCGCTGTCGCTACAGTCCAGGCGGCTTTGTCGCTGTTCATCGACCCAGGCACAGGCGATGGCCGACAGCTCGCCAGGGCGTTCGCCACGATGATGCTGATACTCGACACGCCCGGCGCGATAGGCCTCGAACAAACCCTGGATCAGGGCAGGCGGCAGGGTGGCCGAGGACAGTAGCACGCGGCTGCCCAGCAGCCCGGCCCAATGCACCAGGCGCGCCAGGGCCGGCAGGTCGGCGATATCGAAATCGTCCGGCTCGTCGAGCACCAGGTCGCCGCTCATCAGGCGCAACATGGGCGCTATCTGTCGCCCGCCGCGCTGACTCTCGGTGGCAGGGGTCAGGTGGTCGATGGTGCAGACCAGTACCGGCGCGATCAGCAGGGCGCGCACCTGGGGTTCGTGGATCACCTTGTTGAGCAGCGGATGGGCGTCCACATTGCCGTCGAAGCGTACATGACCATCGTCTTCGAACAGTGCCTGGCTGGAGGCCGAGCCGCTGCGTTCGGCGAGCGCCTGCTGGTGCTCGAACAAGGTACTGTTGGCCGCGCCACCGACGCGAATGGCCAGGTCATCCTCGTCCAGTCGAAGGCGTTGGCGGAAGGCGCGCCCGGTTTGCAGGGTCAGGCTGCGCAGGCCAAGGGCGAAGGCACAGCGCATGCCGCGCTCGGGGTCGCTCAGGGCATACATGATGCGTGCATTGCCCAGGGTCTTGCCGCAACCGGTGGAGGCCATATTGACGATGAACGCACCGTGCCGAGCAGCCTGTTCGCGCATGCCGGCGGCCAGGTCGAAGGCCTTGTCCTGCCAACGAAAGCGTTCGTTGCCGCTGCGCTTCTTCAAGCCCTTGTGCCGGCTCAGGCGTGGCAGGCTGCGCTCGAAGTCGGTCAGGCGATGGCCGATCAGCCCGGCATTGGCCTCGACCCCCAGCAGATGTTCGTCGAGGCCCTGGTTGAACTTGCCGCTTTTGCGCTCGGTATTGGCCCACAGCGGATAGCCCGCCTCGCCCTGCACCCGGCCTGGGCCGGTGAGGCTGGAATAGTGGTGGTCGGCGAGCATCAGGTTCAGGCGTGCCAGGTGCATCAGGTAGGGGCTGCCTAGCCAGTCGCGCTGTGGGCGGCGTGGCAGTAGGGCGAGCAGACGTTGGGCCTGCTTGCTGGCCCGTTTGCGCCAGCGCTCGGTGGTCACGGGCAGGCCGTGGGGGAAGTGCCAGTAAGGTTCGATCTGCGCCCTGTCCTGGGTGGTGCAGTGCTCGTTCCAGCTGGCGTCGATATCTCCTGGCAGGTTCTTCAGCATGCCCAGCTGGAAGTGGCGGATCTTGCTGCCCAGGCGCGTGTCCTCGCTGGGCATCAGGGGCAGGCGGTGATGGGTCAGTACCAGCCAGGCCAGGGCGGCGGCCAGGGGCGGTAGGTGGCGAAAGGGCTTGTCGCAGTCGGGGTCGAGGCCGTCGCGTTGCAGGCGGCTCAACCAGCTGGCGTCATCCTGCTCGCTGGGGTTGGCCAGGCGCGCCAGCCAGGTCGGGTCGTCGTCGTTGCCGACGAAGGCCTGGAACAGACGCAGCGATGTCCATTCGTGGCGATACAGGTTGCGCTCCATGGGCGCGCCAGGTTTGAGGCGATTCTGGAAGGCCAGGCTGGCTTTGCCCAGATCATGCAGTAGCGCGGCCAGGGTGCTGAGCAGGTGAAGATCCTCGGCGCTGTGCCAGTCGTTCTCGTCATCCTTGCGCAATACGTCGCGGCGGGTGCTGTTGGTCGGCACCGCGCCCTGAGCGTTGAAGCGGCTGGCATCGCCGACTATCCACAGCAGTTCGCTGTGATCCTTGCCGCGGATCCAGTGGCAGGCCACGGCGGTATTGCGCCTGGCGCTCTTCTTCAACAGCTTGCGCAGGGTATCCAGCCCGGCCTGGGTGATCGGCGTTTGCCAGGTGCGCTCGCCGCGGCGCTCGGCGAACTGGTCGAGGATGCGCCGGCTCTCCACCAGGGCGCGTTTGTCGCACTGGGCGATCAGCAGCACATTCATGCGCCAACCTGCTCGGCCACGGCCTTGAGGGTGTCGATCATGAAGTCCAGTGACTCGCCACGGGTGAGGTTTTCGATGCAGGCCTGGCGAAACTCCTGTTCCTCGTCGCCGCGCACGGCGCTGACGAAAGCTTGCGGCAGGATGGTCGCGTCCTTGACCAGGTCGGCCACGTCGAACACCAGGCCGCCGCGCCGCGTCTTGCCGTGCAGCACGGCCAGGCCATGAGGGATGCCGAGCACCCAGGTGGCGCTGGCGGCCAGGCCGTAGGCCAGGTAATTACCGTGGTCGAGAAAACGGTTGGCCGGGTCGCCGCCGGAGCCGTGCTTGGCGCGGGTGAAGTCGCCATAGCTGACGGCACGGGCGGCGAGGGCGAACAGTTGCTTGCTCAGGCGGGCCTCTTCAGTAAGCAGGAAGGTGTTATCCGGTGCCGCCATGATGGCGCGCTGCGAGGCATCGAGGGCATTTTCCAGGGCAGTGGCGTCGACCTGGAAGCCGGCATCCTTCAAGGGCCGGCTATGCAGCCAGCCCTGGCGGATACGTTGCAGGCGCGCCAGTTGAAAGGCTTTGGCCGCCTCCAGGCGCTTGCCGTCATCGAACCAGAACCCTACCCACTTCTGCAGGTACTCGGTGGGGCGGTACTCGCTCTGCGGCGAGAACCAGGCGACCTCCACGTCCATCTCGTTGGCCGAGAACAGCGGTGTGCCGCCACCGCCACAGAAACCCACCAGCACGCCGGCCTTGGCCAGCTCACGCATCGCCGCCTGGGTGATCGAGGTGCCGGTGCCGAGGAGGATAGTGGTGGTGTTGGCGATGGGGATATTCCAGTACAGCGACTGCTTGCCTGCGTCGGTCACGTACTCCACCCGCCCACCGTTGACCAGCACCCGGCAGTGCTGCAGGTAGTAGAGGTTGGCGCGTTTGGAATGGAGGATGGTCTTGAGGTCGGAGGGGCTGATGTCGTCCATGAGGGGCTCCTGAAACAATGCTGGCAGTTAAGCCCTTTTGCTTGTGGCTGCCAAGTGGCGGGCTGCCTATACGGCAGTGAAGCTCAGTCCGCAGCGACTCGGCCTCTGCGTGCATTTCTGAGCTGCCTACACGGCAGTGAAGTTGATGGTGGCCGACGGGCGTTTGGCCGTGATCTTTCTGAGCTGCCTACTCGGCAGTGAAGGAGAAGATCAAGCCACGCGCCGCGCACATGAATTTCTGAGCTGCCTACTCGGCAGTGAAGGGGCGGGGCGTAGAGCTGGGCGGATTCGACCATTTCTGAGCTGCCTACTCGGCAGTGAAGGAAAACCCAGCTGGTGATGAAAGCGTGGGACGTTTTCTGAGCTGCCTATTCGGCAGTGAGGATGCTGTTCGCCTTTGATGACGGAGTTGGTCATTTCTGAGCTGCCTATTCGGCAGTGAGGTGTCGTAGGCTCGTCGAAGCCTGGTTGGAACTTTTCTGAGCTGCCTATTCGGCAGTGAGGTAGGCGCGATAGCCGGCAAACTTGCATCGCTCAAGGTATGGCGGGATTCGGTGGTGGTTGACCATTTTTTCTCGTCATCCGGCAACTCATTGATTTTTAAAAGACGATTTGTCCGTCGTAGAAAAATGGGTATGGGCATGCCTTGTAGGTGCTGACCGTTGTCTGGCCATACCGCACAGTTCTGCCATCTCGAGCTATTGCCCTGCTGGGAGGGGCGGTACTCTCGCGTTTCGATGGATTCAGACCTCGACAGGGAGTACCTCATGAGCCAAGCCAATCCCTTCGAACCTTTGCCGGCTGCGGCAGTGAATTCCAGTCCGGGCGAGTGGCCGGCATTGCCGCGCCACGTGGCTTGGGTTGCCTTGGCGGTCGGGGTGATCGGCATTGTCATCACATTGATTACCTGGGGTCGGATCGATGAGGTCGACTACGTCAGTTTGTTGCGTCAATCGGTGTCGTTCTGGCTGAGTCACCTGCTGCTGTCGGCGTTGGCCGCTTACTGGTTGACGTTGGTCTATCTGGAGCGCAACGGCCTGGCGGACTACCCGCAATCCGCGTCGCTTATGCTGGCCTATGGCGTGGCCTGGTTCCTGGTGTCCTGGGCGCTGGGGTATGCCCTGAGCTACCTGCACATGGGGCTTTACGAGCATTTCGATCATTACGGCGCTGGCGGCCTGCTCAGTGTTGGGTTGTGGTGGCTGGTCGGTCTGTTGCGTTTTACCGTCGAGGCGTTGTTGACGTTGTGGCTGGTGCTGCATCTGTTTCGCCACCAGGCCAGGCCGGCAGAGGCTGCCTTGCCGGTGTCGGCGACCACGCTGGCCTGGTGTTTTGCGTTGGGCATGGTGGTGGTCAACCTACAGTTGAATGCACTGGTGACACGCCTGTCGATGGGCGGTATGGCAAATGAGGTGCTCGACGGCTGGGCGGGGTTGAGCGGGCTGGTCAGCGCCGGCTTGTCCCTGCTGGTCGCCTTCTTCGCCGCACGTTCGGTGTTGCCGTCGCAGATGCTGGGGTTCAAGGGTGGTCGGCTGGCGCTGGCCTGTCTGATTACCTTTGCCTTGTGGTTCTGCAGCGGGATGCTGGGCATGATCCTGGTGCTGGCAGCGCTTTGGTTCGGTTTCGCGGGTAGCCTCGTGTTGCTGGGGCTGTTCGCTTTGCTGCAGCTGGCGCTGCTCTGGCCGTTCACTCGGCTGGGGCTGCGCTGGGGTTATCGGGTGCATGCCTGAGCGTGAAGTGGGCGCTGAAGGCGGGTATCCTTCGCGGCCGTTCCGATTGCGAATAGGCGCCCGCCATGCATCACTCCACCATTCTCTTCGACCTCGACGGCACCCTGACCGACCCGCGTGAGGGCATCACCCGTTCGGTGCAGTACGCCCTGACCAAGCTGGGCATCGATGAGCCGGACCTGGCCGCGCTGGAGCATTTCATCGGCCCGCCCCTGTTGCAGTGCTTCATGGCCACCTACGCGCTGGATGAGGCCACCGGCTGGCAGGCGGTCAATCACTACCGCGAGCGCTTCCGAGTGACCGGGCTGTACGAAAATCGTGTATTCGACGGCGTGGAAACTCTGCTCGAGGCGCTGGTGGCGCAGGGCCGAACGCTCTATATCGCGACCAGCAAGCCGACGGTGTTCGCCGAGGAAATCGCCCGGCACTTCGGCTTCGACCGCTACTTCAAGCGCATCTACGGCAGTGAACTGGATGGCACCCGCACCAACAAGGTGGAGCTGTTGGCGCATCTGCTGGACTCGGAACGACTGGCGCCCGGCTCGGCACTGATGATCGGCGACCGCAAGCATGACCTGATCGGCGCACGCAGCAATGGTTTGCAGGCGGTGGCGGTCGGTTACGGCTTCGGTAGTCGTGAGGAATTGCTCGGCGAGACGCCGGACTTTCATTTCGAGACGCTGGAGGAAATGCGCCGGGCATTCATCTGCTGAAAACTGTAGGAGCGAGCTCTGCTCGCGAATGAAATCGAAAGCTTCATGAGCAAGCTCGCTCCTACAGGGGTGTATCAGCCGTTGCGCTGATAGACGATCTTCTTGGTGCCGCCGTCGCAGCTGCCGACGACCATGCTCTGATCCTGAACTTCGCCGTTGGGCACGATCTCCAGGGTGTAGCTGGGCACGTTGTTGGCCTGAATCTTCACTTCGATTTCCTGCTTGAGTTCTTCGCAGGGCTTGGGCGCGGCCAGCGCGCCGCCAGCAAGAAGCATCAGGGCCAGGGCGGGAATCAGTCGTTGCATCGCTTGTACCTCCGGTGTTGGGCGAAACCTGAGTAGGCTGGACTGGCAATCTGCCCCGCAGTTCTAGTTGGTTTGCCTCAGGCTTTCCAGCGCGGCCCGACGATCTGCCTGCGGCAGCCGACCGAGCGCGGCCACGGCGGCGTAGAACGCGCGCCAATCCCGGCCCTCACGCGTGAACAGTGCCGCGAAAGCCGGCACCCATTGGTCGTAGAGGCCGAAGGGCAGCAGCTTGGCGTTGTTCAGCGGGCTTTCGATCCAGGCGTCATAACGCCCCTGGCCACCCCATTCGCGCTGGCGCAAGGCGCGGTAGTCGCGGCGCAGGCGCTCGAACTCGGTTTGCTTGGCGGCGCGCATGGCTTCTTCTGACAGATTGCTGGCATAGAGCTGACGCAAACGCTCGCGGCTGGCCAGCACCAGTTCGATGAACTGCTGGCGCTGGCGCTCGTCGCTGGCCGGCGGCGTTTCACCACGGGCCGCGTGCCACTGACGCAGCCCCTCGCGTTCGACGAAGGTGGCGAAGGACTCGTTGAAGGCGGTATCGCCGGGCAGGTAGTACTGCTGGTGCGCCAGCTCGTGGAAGATCACCGCGATGAAACGCTCGTCGCTCCAGCGCAGCATGGTGTTGAGCAGCGGGTCATCGAACCAGCCCAGGGTGGAGTAGGCCTCGACACCGCCGATGTAGGTATCCAGGCCCTGCTGGCGCAGCAGCGCGGCAGCACCGCGGGCTCGGCCCTGTTGATAGTAGCCGCGGTAGGCGACGCAACCGGCGATGGGAAAACAGTGCAGCTCGGGGTCGAGGGAGAACTCTGGAGTGGCGAACACATTCCACACCACGAAGGGACGCTCCAGGTCGGCGTACAGGCGATAGCTGCGGTTCTCGGGCAGTTGCAGCTGCGCGCTGGCAAAGTCCCGCGCTTGCTGGCTCAGCGTCAGGCGCCTGGCCAGGTCGGGGTCTGTCGCAGGGTTGCTTAGCAGCCGTTCGACTGGCTGGCGCGCCTGCAGCAATTGCCATTGGCCCTGGCCAAGATGGGCGTAGTAATCGAGGGTCGAGCAGCCGCCCAGCAGCAGGGCAAGCAGGGGAACCGCGCAGCGGCGCAGCAGGTCTTTAGAAGAGGCGTTGGGCATGCCGTCACGCTAGCTGATCGCGTTGCTTGTCTCCAGCCCTGTGTGCGTGAATACGCTCGTTTCGCCTCGGTTTTGCAAGCCTCCCGATGTAGGCTGGTGTCTGAACCCTACCGTGGAAGTCGCCATGCGCGCCCTGTTTCTCGCTCCCGCCCTGATGATGCTCGGGGCCTGTGCTTCACCGCTGCCCAAGCCCGACCCGCAGCAGGCCTGGGTCGAGTTGTATTCCAGCGCCGATACCTTGCTGATGGCCGACCGCCTGGACGGCAAGCGCTGGCCGGATGGCCGCTACTTTCAGGTGACGCCCGGCCGGCACGAGCTGCAAACGCGCTTTCAGTTCGAGGTGCGCGGCGGCGGGGGGCTGGGCATGATGAGCGAGCCGTTGCGCATGACCTGCGAGATTCGTCTGCGTTATGACGACTTCGCGGCGGGACAGCGTTATCGCATCGAGGCGCGCCAGCAACTGATGAAGGCGCAGGCCTGGCTATATGACGAGCAACGCAACGTGTTGGCGCGTGGCGAGGTGCTGCGTTGCGGGACGGCCATCTAGGGTCTGTTGCCGTTTCGCGCACGGCTCGCGTCGAAACGGCAACAGACCCTAGGCCAGGGCTGATCCGCACGGCGCACCCCGCTGATCAATGGGTGCGCCGCGGGTGCAAGGTCAGGCTTCGAGTGTGCCTTCCAGGGTGATCGTGGCGTTCAGTCCCTTGGATACCGGGCAGCCGGTCTTGGCCGCTTCCACCGTATGAACGGGGCCACCGATCTGGCGGCCTGTTCTGATTCAGAGGGCAGTCACGCGTACAAGTTCGCACTTAGCCGTGTTGCAGCTCGGCGAGGATGTCGAAGGCGTGCAGGCGGTCGGCGAAGTCGTACATGTCGCAGGTGAAGATCAGTTCGTCCGCTTCGGTTTGCTCCAGCAACTGTTCCAGGCGTTGGCGCACGGTCTGCGGCCCGCCGATGGCGGCCAGGCCGAAGAACTCGCCCACGGCCTGACGCTCGTGCGGCAGCCACAGGCCGTCCATGCTCGGTACGGGCTTGCGCTGCACCAGGCTCTGGCCGCGGATCAACGCAAGGATGCGTTGGAACGCGGAGGTGGCCAGGTATTGCGCCTGCTCGTCGCTGTCGGCTGCCAGCAGCGGTACGCCAAGCATCACATAAGGCTTGTCCAGCACCGCCGAGGGGCGGAAGTGGTTGCGGTAGATGCGGATCGCCTCGTGCATGTAGCGCGGTGCGAAGTGCGAGGCGAACGCATAAGGCAAACCTTTCATGCCGGCCAGTTGGGCGCTGAACAGGCTGGAGCCGAGCAGCCAGATCGGCACATTGGTCCCCGCCCCGGGCATGGCGATCACCCGCTGGCCTTCCTGGCGCGGGCCGAGGTAGGCCTGCAGTTCTTCGACATCATTGGGGAAGTCGTCGGCGCTGCCATCGCGGCTGCGGCGCAGGGCATGGGCGGTGTACTGATCGGCGCCGGGCGCGCGGCCCAGGCCCAGATCGATACGACCGGGATAGAGCGTGGCGAGGGTGCCGAACTGTTCGGCAATCACCAGCGGCGCATGGTTGGGCAGCATCACGCCGCCAGCGCCCAGGCGGATTTTCGAGGTGCCGGCGGCCAGATAGCCAATCAGCACGGAGGTGGCGGAGCTGGCGATGCCGTCCATGTTGTGGTGCTCGGCCACCCAGAATCTCTCGAAGCCGAGGCTCTCGACATGTCGGGCCAGCGCCAGCGAATTGTGCAGGGCCTGAGCGGCATCGCCATCGTCGCGAATCGGCGCCAGGTCGAGGGTGGAGAGTTTGATGGAGGCCAGTCGGCTCATTGGGGAATTCTCCTCGTTGCATGGCCGGTCACTCTAACCCCTCGGGTTCAGGTAGCGCACGCCAGGCACAGGCATAGTCATCATCGACGTGGGTGATGCGCTGACACTTGCGCGCGCAGATGGCCGTGTAGGTGTTCACCCCGGTCGGCTCTGGCGCTGGCTCCAGAACTGCTCCGCCAGCAATTGCAGGCGCCCGGCCAGGCCGGCCAACTGCTCGGCGCTGCAGTGGCTGCGGGCGCTGGCTTCGGCGGTGCCCTCGCAGGCCTGGCGGATGCCCTGCAGGTTACGCTGGATATCGTCGCCGACGGCGCTCTGCTGTTCCACCGCGCTGGCGATTTGGATGCTCATGTCGCTGATCTGGCTGACGCGCTGGGTGATGCCGGCCAGCGCCTGGGCCGCCTGTTGCGCCTGGGCGGTGATGGCCTGGGCGCGCCGCTGGCTGTCGCCCATGGCCGCCACGCTGCTGGCCACCGTGTCCTGCAGGCCGGCGATGAGGGCGTCGATCTCGCCGGTCGAGGCCTGGGAGCGCTGGGCCAGGGCGCGCACCTCATCGGCTACCACGGCGAAGCCGCGGCCCGTTTCGCCGGCGCGCGCGGCTTCGATGGCGGCATTGAGCGCCAGCAGGTTGGTGCGCTCGGCGATGTCGCCGATCACTGTGAGCACCCGGCCGATATCGCGGCTGCTGTCGGCCAGCTGTTGCACCAGAACGTGGCCGGCCTGCAGCTCTTCGGCCAGGGCGGCGATATGTTGCCGGGTGCTTTCGACCAACTGGCGGCCGTCGCTGCTTTCCTGGTCGGCGGCGCTGGCCGCGCTGGCGCTGAGTTGAGCGTTGCGTGCCACCTCCTGGACGCTGACCGCCATCTGCCCCATGGCGCTGGCGACCTGCTCGGTCTCCTGGCGTTGTTGCAGGGTGGCGCTGTTGTGATGTTCCACCGCGTTGGCCAGTTGCCCAGCCTCGCCGCTGAGCTGGCGCGCCGAGTCGGCGATACGCCCGACCACGGCGCCGGCTTCGGCCTGCAGGCTGTGCAGGGCGAAGGCGATGGTGCCGAAGGCGTCGCGGCGACCGGTGTATAGCCACTGGCTGAGCGGGTTGTCGGCCTGCTGGCGAGCCTGGGTCGCCAGGCGCTCCAGCGGACGCAGGGCCAGATGGTTGATCAGCCCTAGCAGCAGGCCAAGCGCACCGGCACCTGCCAGCAGCGGCAACGGCGGCAGACCCAGGCTGGCGCTCAGCAGCAGCGCGGCCGCTGGCGGCAGGACGATGGCGCTGAGCACCAGGCGCAGACTCAGGCTCAGGCGTGGCCGGCGCAGTGCCCGCGGTGTGCGGCCGGCGCGCAGCTCGGCATAGAGCGCCTCGGCGGCGGCGATCTGCGCCTCGCTGGCGGCGGTGCGCACCGACTGGTATTCGACGATGCGCCCGTCCTGGCGCATGGGCGTGACGTAAGCGCTGACCCAGTAATGGTCGCCGTTCTTGCAGCGGTTCTTCACCAGCCCCATCCACGAGCGCCCCGCCTTCAGGGTCTGCCACAGGTGGGCGAAGGCGGCCGGCGGCATGTCCGGGTGGCGCACCAGGTTGTGATTGCGGCCGATCAGTTCGTCCTCGGCGAAGCCGCTGATGTCGATGAACTCCGGGTTGACGTAGGTCAGCGCGCCCTTGAGGTCGGTGGTGGAGAGGATGTTGGTCTGCGCCTGCACCGGCACCTGGCGTCCGCTGACGGGCAGGTTGAGCTTCATGGCTGTACCTCCCGGGCCTCGGTCTGGCTGTCTAGTGGGCAGCAGAGGCCGTCGAAGCGGTCCTCGCCACTGAGCAGGCGTTGCAGTTCTTGTGGTGCGCGTGGTGGACTGAACCAGTAGCCCTGGGCGTAGCGGCAACCTTCCCGGGCGAGGAACTCGAGCTGCTGCACCTGTTCGACGCCCTCGGCCACCACGGTCAGCCCCAGGCTATCGCCGAGGCCGATGATCGCCCGGCTGATGGCCAGCGCCTCGGCGTCCTGCGGGGTGCCGGCGATGAAGCTCTTGTCCACCTTGATGATGTGCAGGGGGAAGCGCTTGAGGTAGCCCAGCGAGGAGTAGCCGGTGCCGAAGTCGTCGAGGGCCAGTTGCACGCCGAAGCTGGCCAGTTCGCGCAGGCAGGCGAGGTTCTGCGCGCTGTCCTGCATCAGCTGGCTCTCGGTGATCTCCAGCACCAGGCTCGCCGGCGCCAGGCCGGTTTCGCGCAGCACGTCGGCGACCCGGGCGGCGAAATCGCCTTGCTGCAGCTGGCGGCTGGACAGGTTGACCGAGCAGCGCAGCTGTGTCTGCCCGGCCAATTGCCAGGCGCGCACCTGACTGCAGGCCTGACGCAACACCCAGTCGCCGACGGCGAGAATCTCGCCGGATTCCTCCAGACAGGGAATGAACTCCAGCGGCGACACCTCGCGTCCGTCGTGTCGCCAGCGCAACAGGGCCTCCACGCCCATCAGGCCCGCCTGGCCCTGATCGAGCTCGCAGATCGGCTGGTAGACCAGGCGCAGTTCGTCGCGAACCAGCGCCTGGGCCAGGGCGTTCTGCAGTTCCAGCTGGCGCTGCGCCTGCTGCTGCAACTCGGCGCAGTAGCGGGCGAACTGCGCCTTGCCCGCGCTCTTGGCACGGTACAGGGCCAGGTCGGCGGCCTGCAGCGGGTCGAGCGTCTGGTCGCGTTCTTGTAGCGCGGCGATGCCGATGCTGGCGCTGACCGCCAGGGTCTGCTCCTGCAGCTGCAGCGGCGGGTGCAGGCTGTCCAGCATGCGCTGGGCGACCCGCTCGGCGTCGCCCATGCAGGCCAGGTCATCGAGCAGGGCGACGAACTCGTCGCCACCGAAGCGGGCCAGGTGGTCGCCGGGACGCAGGCAGTGGGCGAAGCGTTCGGCGACCTCCACCAGCACTCGGTCGCCGACCTGATGGCCGAGGCTGTCGTTGATCAGCTTGAAGCGGTCTAGGTCGATGAACAGCAGGGCGGCCTCGCGCGCCCCGGGGCGCTGGTGGCGCTGCACGGCCTGTTGCAGCAGCTCGCCGAGGCGGGCGCGATTGGCCAGCCCGGTCAGCGGGTCGTGGCGGGCGGCGTGGTGCAGCTGTTCCTGGGCGGCGCGGCGCTGGCTGATATCGCTCTGCGAGCCGGCGATACGGCGCAGACCGCGGCTGCAGGTGTTCGCCACGCCGCGTACCAGCACCCACAGGTAGCTGCCGTCGCGGCGGCGGATGCGGTATTCGTGGTGCAGGCTGGGGCTGAGGCCACGCAGGTGATTGTCGATGGCCTGGCGCAGGCCGGGCAGGTCGTCGCCATGCACGCGGCCGAACCAGCTCTGGCTGGTGGGCGCCAGGCTGTCGCGATCGAGGCCGAGCATGCTCGTCCAGCGTTCGGAGAGGTACAGCTGGTCCTGTTCCAGCTGCCATTCCCACAGGCCGTCGTTGGCCCCGCGCATGGCCCGCGCGTAGCGCGCCTCGCTGTCCTGCAGGGCCTTGCGCTGGGCCGCTCCATAGCTTTCCAGGGCCAGGTCGATATCGAGGAAGACCTTCTTGACCAGGCTGGCGAAGCAGTCGGCGGCCGGCGAGGCGCCGAGCAGTTCGCCGAGCACTCGGTCCAGGTACAGGCGGTAGGCGCCCAGGTACCATTTGAGGTCGACGCCGACACACTGGTGCACCCAACCGATGCGCAGACGTTCGAGCACGTAGTCCTGGTCCGGGCGGCCCTGCCACAGGCGTCGGTAGTAGTCGGCCTGGCTGTGCTTGAGGCGCGCCGTGGTGGCAGGGTTCCCGAGGATGGCCGCTGGGGCGGGATAGTCGGCGAGCCGTTCGTAGAGTTCGTCGATAAAGGCCTGGGTGATGGGTTCCACGCGCTGGGTGTGGCGCGCCAGGCGCTCATTGTCGGCCTGGCCCCAGTCGAGAAAGCGCAGGCGCTGGAGCAGTTCCTCGGGATCCGGGGCGATGTGTTGGAGCAGTTCTAGGAATTCCTGTTCGTTACCCATGTCAGCCTCCTGCGTTTCTTCGGCGCAAAAAAAAGCGCCGTAGGTCGCCCTCGTTCGAAGATGGCGGCCTACGGCGCTCTGTCTTGCAGGTCCTGTGTCCTGCCCGGCAAAGCCGGTCTCCGCTCGGGGAGCGGAACCTACTGCGGCTAGGTTCTACCTTAATTGTCGGGCTCGGACAACTCCTCCAGCAGGCGGCTCAGTTGTTTGCGCAGCTCGGCCAGTTGCGCGGACTTGAAGGCATGGCGGCTGCGTTCCAGCACAAGCACGGCCTCGTCCAGGCGCGCCTGCACTTCGCCCAGGCTGTGCGCCGGCAAACACTGCAACCAGCGGCACAGGGGGCGATGACGACAATCATCGAGGCTGTCGATGATCTGGCAGTGCGGAGCCTGGCTGCGCAGCAGATGCGTTACCCGTTGGCACGATTCCGTATCCGGCAGGCTGAGCAGCAGATGGGTCTGAGGCATGGCGATGGCCGTTATATGGCGAATGGCCATTAATGCTAGTGCGCGCACACCGCGAAAATATTGATCAGTGTCAGTCCATGCCGTAGTCGCGTTCGACTTTGGCGATGCGCAGGCGAAAGCCGCCGCACCAGCGCTCGTGGCCCAGGCGCTGGGCTTCGCGGTGTTCGGCGTTGGCCTTCCAGGCGGCGATGGCGTGCAGGTTGCGCCAGTAGGACACGGTGATGCCGAGGCCGTCGCGGGCCGCTTCGAGACCGAGAAAGCCGGGCTGCTCGGCGGCCAGTTCGACCATGCGCGCGGCGATGGCGGCGTAGCCCCGATCATCGGCGTTCAGCGTCGAGGTGAAGATCACCTCGTAGTAGGCGGGGCGGCCATGGCGGCGAAGGGGGCCATGCCGGGCTCTCGGACTCAGGTGGCGGGGCCGCCGTGTGCCAGTTGCTCGCCGAGCAGGCCGATGACCCGCGCACTGAGGCTGACACTGGTAGGCGGGCGAGCAGGGTTTCGGCATGCTGGCGCAGCAGTTGCTGCAGCGGCGGGTTGGCCTGGATCAGGGGCGCCTGACCCAGGGGCCGGGGCAGGGCTTTGGCGTAGGGTCTGTTGCCGTTTCGCGCAGCAACGCGGCTCGCGTCGAAACGGCAACAGACCCTAGTCGTCGCTGGCGAACTGCAGTGGGCAGGCGAACACGTTCTGACAGGGCGCAAGGCCGGCTGGTGCAGCGTGACGAAATTGTGCGCCGAGCAGGCGGAAGTCGTCGAGCAGCGGCATGGTCATCTGCACCCAGCAGGCCGGGTTCCGGGTGCTGCAGGCGCGAGTCCAGCACGTGCCAGAGGGTCTGCTGGACGCTGAAGGGGGTCAGCCAGTTGCTGGTCAGTCAGGTTACAGACGCTGAGCAGTGCCTGACGGTCGAGGCCGAGGAGACTGGCTGCGTGCAGCACAGCCTGGGGCAGACTGGCGCTGACCGAGGACTGCGATGATTCATGAAGGACGTCCGACATTGGCTGATTCTGCCCAATGCCGGGGTTGGACGATAGCCTGTGCTCCAACACAATGAGATACGACCGGTTGGTCAACAAGGCGTACATATTCGTCGCAAGCGGTTAGACTTCCCTCCCTGACGCCGCTCACAAGGCGCGTTCGCTCACAATAACAGAGAAAGGAGATATCCCATGAAAGGCAAATCCTTGGCATGGGTCCTGTCTGCCGCGCTTGCGGGTACTGCCCTGAGTGGCACAGCACAGGCCGAAGAAAAGTTCGTCACCATCGGTACCGGCGGTCAGACCGGCGTGTATTACGTGGCTGGTCAGTCCATCTGCCGCTTCCTCAACCGTGGCTCGGCTGAGCACGGCATCAAGTGCAACGCCCCGGCCAGTGGCGGCGGCGTGGCCAATGTGAACGGCATTCGCAGTGGCGAATTCAACTTCGGCATCATGCAGTCCGACCACCAGTACAAGGCGCTGAATGGCGCTGCACCGTTCGCCGCTGAAGGTGCAATGAGCGATCTGCGCGCGGTGTTCTCGCTGCAGAGCGAAGTGTTCACCATCCTCGCTCGTCGCGATGCCAACATCGCCAGCTTCGATGACCTCAAGGGCAAGCGCGTCAACGTCGGCAACCCGGGTTCCGGCCAGCGTGACACCCTGGAAGAAATCATGGCCGTCAAAGGCTGGGATCGTTCCGCCTTCGCCCTGGCTGCCGAGCTGAAGCCGGCCGAGCAGGCCAGCGCGCTGGGCGACAACAACATCGATGCCATGACCTACTTCGTCGGTCACCCCAATGGCGCGATCCAGGAAGCCACCACCACCACTGACGCGGTGCTGGTACCGGTGACCGGCGCCGAGATCGACAAGCTGCTGGCCGAGAAGACCTACTACACCAAGGCAGATATCCCGGGTGGCCTGTACAAGGGCAACGATCAGCCGACGCCGTCCATCGGTGGCAAGGCCGTGCTGTCCACGAGCGCCCAGGCGGATCCGGAAGTGGTCTACCAACTGGTCAAGTCGGTATTCGAGAATATCGACCGCTTCAAGCGTCTGCACCCGGCCTTCGCTGACCTGAAGGAAGCCGACATGATCAAGGCCGGTCTGACTGCCCCGCTGCACGAGGGCGCCGAGCGTTACTACAAGGAACGCGGCTGGCTGTAAGCCTTCGGCCCTGTCGATCCCGTCGCAGGGCTTATGGGTGGTGCGCAGCGAGCGCATTGCCCGATTCGCCTCTAGTGTTAAGCAAACCCGTAGGCTGCGGCCTACGGGTTTTGCCGTTTTTCGTTTACTCAAATGCAGGTTCGCCCCATGCATGACAAGCAACTGTCCACCGAAGAACTGATTGCCCAGGACGTCGGCGCGCGTTCGCCCGTCGGTCTGATGGCCCAGGTGATTACTGGCCTGGCGCTGCTCTGGTCGCTGTTCCAGCTGTGGATCGCTTCGCCGCTGCCATTCATTTTCGGCGTTGGTGTGTTCAACGATACCCAGACCCGCGCCATTCACCTGGCCTTTGCCCTGCTGCTGGCGTTCCTCGCCTATCCGGCGTTCAAGCGCTCACCGCGTGATCGTGTGCCGCTGCTGGATATCGCTCTGGGCCTGGTCGCCGCGGCCAGTGCCGCCTACCTGTTCATCTTCTATCAGCAGTTGGCCCTGCGCCCTGGCAGCCTGACCACGGGTGACCTGGTCACCGCCTGCATCGGTATTCCCCTGTTGCTGGAGGCCACGCGCCGTGCGCTTGGCCCACCTCTGGCGATCATCGCCCTGGTGTTTCTTCTCTACAGCCTGGCAGGCCCTTATATGCCGGGCCTGCTGGCGCATCGCGGGGTCAGCTTCAATGCCCTGGCCAACCACCAGTGGATCACCACCGAAGGCGTATTCGGCATCGCCCTGGGGGTGTCCACCAGCTTCGTGTTCCTCTTCGTGTTGTTCGGCGCGTTGCTCGAGCGCGCCGGTGCCGGGCATTACTTCATCCAACTGGCGTTCAGCCTGCTCGGCCACTTCCGTGGTGGCCCGGCCAAGGCGGCGGTGCTGGCGTCGGGCCTGACCGGGATGATTTCCGGTTCGTCGATCGCCAACGTGGTGACCACCGGTACCTTCACTATTCCGATGATGAAACGCACCGGCTTCTCTTCGGAGAAGGCTGGTGCGGTGGAGGTGGCCTCCTCGGTCAACGGCCAGATCATGCCGCCGGTGATGGGGGCTGCAGCCTTCCTGATGGTCGAATACATCGGCATGCCGTATGTGGAGATCATCAAGCATGCCTTCCTACCGGCGACGATTTCCTATATCGCGCTGCTCTATATCGTTCACCTCGAGGCGCTCAAGCTCGGCTTGCAGCCTATCGGCAGCGCCCAGCCCAAGCCCTGGCTGCGCCGCCTGACCGGCTTCGCCTTCGGTGCGGCGCTGATCAGTGGTCTGTCGCTGGCGGTTTACTACGGCCTCGGCTGGCTCAAGCCGGCACTTGGCGAATATGCCTTGCCGGTCATCGGTGTTCTGCTCGCGGTGGTCTACCTGGCGCTGCTGAAAGTCGCCGCCAGCGTACCGGTACTGCCGCCGGAAGACCCCAATGCGCCGCTGGAAGAACTGCCGCAGACCCGCGCGGTGCTGCTCTCGGGCCTGCACTTCCTGCTGCCGGTGGTGGTGCTGGTCTGGTGCCTGATGATCGAGCGCCTGTCTCCCGGCCTGTCGGCTTTCTGGGGCAGCGTGATGCTGATCATTATCCTGCTCACCCAGCGCCCGCTGCTGAGCTGGATGCGTCGCGATGGCAGCCATGACCATGGCCGTTTCATCGATGGCGTGATCGACCTGCGTGAAGGCCTGATCGCCGGTGCGCGCAACATGATCGGCATCGGTATCGCCACGGCGGCGGCCGGCATCATCGTCGGTGCGGTGTCGCAGACCGGCGTCGGTCTGGTGCTGGCGGATCTGGTCGAACTGCTGTCGATGGGCAACCTGCTGCTGATGCTGATCCTGGTGGCAGTGTTCAGCCTGATCCTCGGCATGGGCCTGCCGACCACCGCCAACTACATCGTGGTGTCCAGCCTGCTGGCGCCGGTGGTGGTGGCGCTGGGGCAGCAGAACGGCTTGATCGTGCCGCTGATCGCGGTGCACCTGTTCGTCTTCTACTTCGGCATCATGGCCGACGTGACCCCGCCGGTGGGGTTGGCCTCGTTCGCTGCGGCCGCGGTGTCCAAGGGCGATCCGATCAAGACCGGTATCGTGGCCTTCTTCTACAGCCTGCGCACCGCTGCGCTGCCGTTCCTGTTCATCTTCAACACCGACCTGCTGTTGATCGACGTCGACTTCTGGCACGGCGTGATCATCTTCATCGTGGCGACCATCGCCATGCTGATCTTCGCCGCCGGCACCCAGGGCTTCTTCCTGGTGCGCAGCCGCTGGTACGAAAGCGTTTTGCTGCTGCTGGTGGCCTTCACCCTGTTCCGCCCCGGCTTCTGGATGGACATGCTGCACGACCCCTACCAGGAGGTGCCGCCGGCCGAGCTGGCGCAAGCGCTCGATGGGGTCGAGGACGGCAGCTCGCTGCGTCTACGTATTCTCGGCGAGAACGCCGTGGGCGACTCGCGTGAGTTTACCGTGCTGCTGCCGGTGCCTGATGGTGCCAGCGGAGAGGAGCGTTTGCAGAAGCTCGGCCTGGCCCTCTACGAAGAGGGTGACAAGGTGCTGGTGGACAACGTCACCTTCGGCAGCCTGGCCGCCGATGCCGGTCTGGAGTTCGACCAGCAGATCCTCAACGTGCGGGCACCGACCGACCGCTGGATGAAGGAGTTGATGTGGATTCCGGGCTTCCTGCTGTTCGGTCTCGTGGTGTTGCTGCAGCGCCGTCGCAAGCTGGCGCAGACCGCATAGCTGGTTTGGCACTGACGACAAGGCAGCTTCAGCTGCCTTGTTCGTTTATTGATCATGCCCCCATTTGCGTAGGCGCGGCGCCCCGCCGCGAACCAGGGCGACGCAGACTCAAAAGCTTCGCCCCGGGGCGGGGCTCCTACGCAAGAGGGGATTTGCGAAACCTGTCTGACGGGTATTGAGCTTCGGCTGCCTTGTGCGTTTATGCGCGCCTGCCAGGTTGTTAGACTCGCCGCCCTGACCACTCAGACAACAAGGACGCAGCCAGCATGTCGACGCCGCGCGTGCATTACCCCTGGTACAAGAAGGAAGACACCGACGCGTTCTTCGCCCTGTTCCAGAACAACATCGCCAACTTCGTGATCATCGCCATCAGCATGCTGGGCATGGGCTTTCCCGCCGAAATCGTGTTCGGTCAGGTACTGCCGGGGGCGGCGGTGGCGGTGATGGCCGGTAACTTCTACTACGCCTGGAGCGCCGCGCGTCTGGCGCGCAAGGAGAACCGCGCCGACGTCACCGCGCTGTCCTACGGCATCAGCACGCCGGTGATGTTCGTCTTTCTGTTCGGGGTGCTGCTGCCGGCGAAAAACCTCACCGGCGATGCAGAACTGGCCTGGAAGGTGGCCGTGGCCGCGTGCTTCATCAGTGGCCTGATCGAGGCGGCTATCAGCCTGATCGGCAACTGGGTGCAGCGTCATCTGCCGCGTGCGGCCATGCTCGGCGCGGTGGCCGGGGTGGCACTGACCTTCATCGCCGGGGAAATGCTGTTCAAGACCCTGGAAATTCCGGTGATCGGCCTGCTGGTGCTGGCCATCACCATCGTCGGCCTGGTGGCGCGGGTGAGCATGCCGTTCCGCCTCCCTGCCTCGCTGTTCGCCATCGTCGTCGGCACCGCGCTGGCCTACCTGATCGGCGCGGCTGACGGCGGCAAGTTCAGCGATGCCTTCACCCACCTGGGTTTCTACCCGCTGCTGCCCAACCTGGCCTGGTACGAAGGTCTGGGCCTGCTGTTCACCACTCTGCTGGCGCTGATGACGGTAATTTTACCGATCACCCTGTACAACGCCATCGAGACCATGAACAACGTCGAGGCCATGAGCGCCGCCGGTGACAGCTACAGCGTGCGCGAGTGTCAGGCGGTAGACGGACTCGGCACCTCGCTCGGGGCGCTGTTCGGCGGCGTGTTCCCGACCACCGTGTACATCGCCACCGTGGGTTCGAAGTGGATGGGCGCCGGGCGTGGTTACAGCCTGCTCAATGGCGCGGTGTACGGCTTGGCGACCATGTTCGGTCTGATCGCCTTTATCGCCGCGCTGATTCCGGTGTCGGTGGTGGCGCCGATCCTGGTATTCGTCGGCATGTCGATGATCGCCACCGCGTTCAACAGCAACCACGCCCGTTACTACCCGGCAGTGGCGCTGGCGATGCTACCGTATTTCGCCAACTACCTGATGACCCGCTTCAATCGGGGCGCGCCTGAGGTGGTCGAGGGCATTTCCAGTGCCATCGGCGCGTTGGGGCAGGGCGCCATGTTCAGCGCCATCCTGCTCGGTGCCATGTGCGTGGCGGTGATCGATCGTCAGTTCCGCCAGGCCACCGTCTTCGCTCTGGTGGCGGCCGGCATGGCCTTCGTTGGTCTGATGCACGCACCGAAACTGGCCTGGTACGCCGCGCCGGACTTCGTCCACGGCTATCTGCTGATGGCGCTGTTCTTCGCCTGGTATGCCTGGCGCGGCGTGGAGCCGGCCGCGCCCGAGCGAGTGAGCAGCGGCGACTGAAGGCGCTGACCGTCGGTGCTGCTCAGCCGTCGCGCAGCACCTTGAGCTCGGCGTCGTCGGCGGAGAAGCCGCGTTCGAGTTTGAACTTGAGGCTCAGGTCGGTGCGCGAGTCGGCGAACTTGAGTGCTTCGGCCAGGCTGATGCGCCCGGTTTCGAGCAGGGCGAACAGGTGCTGGTCGAAGGTCTGCAGACCTTGTTCGGCCGCTCGCGCCGTGGCCTCGCGCAACTCCTCCAGCTCGTCGCGCTGGATCAGGTCGCGGATATAGGGCGTACCGAGCATCAGCTCCACGGCCGCCACGCGCTTCTGGGCGATACCCGGCACCAGACGTTGGCCAATGACCGCCAGCAGGTTGTGCGCCACATCGGCCAGCACCTGCTTGCGTGCATCGTCGGGGAAGAAGCGGGCGATCCGCTCGATGGCGTGGCTGCTGCTGGTGGCGTGCAGCGTGGCGACGCACAGGTGGCCGGTTTCGGCGTAGTGCAGGGCATGCTGCATGGTGGCGGCGTCGCGGATTTCGCCAAGCATGATCACGTCCGGCGCCTCACGCAGCACGTTGCGCAGGGCATCAGCGAAGCTGTGGGTATCCAGGCCGACTTCACGCTGGTCGATGATCGAGCGCTGGTGGCTGTGGAGGAACTCGATGGGGTCTTCGATGCAGACGATATGCCCGCTCTTGTGGCGGTTGCGAAAATCCAGCATCGCCGCCAGCGTGGTGGACTTGCCCGAGCCGGCCGCGCCGGTGACCAGGATCAGCCCGCGGTCCTGCATGGCCAGTTTCTCCAGCAGCCCGGGCAGGCCAAGTGCCTCGAAGCTGGGGATCTCGCTCTTGATCAGGCGCACCACCATGGCCACTTCGCCGCGCTGGTAATAGACGTTGACCCGATAACGCCCGGCGCCCTGCAGGCTGACGGCCAGGTTCATCTCCAGGTCGCGTTCGAACTCGGCGATCTGCTTCTGCGTCATCAGTTGATAGGCCAGCTGCTGCACCTCACCGGCCTTCATGATGCGCTGGCCGACGGGCTGGCTATGCCCTTCGACCTTCATGTGCGGCGGCGCGCCGACGCTGAAGAACAGGTCCGAGCCGGCATGTTGATGCATCAGCTGCAGGTAGGGGAAAACATCGGGCTGGTCGTTGGCGCTGGTATCGTTCATCGGCGTGTCGCAGTCGGTTCGTGGTGCAGCAAGGATAGTCGTAGTCTTGCAATGCCTCTTGTTCCGTATCAAGAGAACCTGATGAATTGTCGCTCTATAACCGGGTTGCACTGGACAGCCTGGCTTGCGACAGCGAGAGTCAATGATCAGGGTTAGTAAGGCGCATGCACGCCAGTTATTGGAGATTGATGGTGGAATTCTGGGGGGCGGCTCTGCTTGGCCTGCTGTTGTGCACATCGGTGCGAGCGGAGGTGCTGCACCTGGCTACGGGCGATGACTATGCGCCGTTCACTGGCAAGGCATTGGCCTGGTCAGGGCATGCTCACCCAGGTGGTGCGGGCTGCGCTGGCCGAGCAGGGGGCGGCAATCACACTCGACTGGCTGCCCTGGAACCGCGGTTACCTGAAAGCCAAGCGCGTTGAGTACGACGCCACCTTTCCCTACATCCGTTCTGCCGAGCGCGAGGCGGAGTTTTTCTACTCGGCGCCCATTTATGTGGCCGAACCATACATCTTCAGCCGGGCCGGTGATCACATCGAGCTCGATGATCTGCCCGCCATGATCGGCCGGCGACTCTGCTATCCGCTGGGCTGGCAGCCACCGGCGGCGATCCAGCAAATGGTCGAGCAGGGTGTGCTGCGCCGTCATTCTCCACTGGGTCTGCAGGAATGCGCACGGCTGCTGCTGCTCGAACGTGACGACCTGTTCATTGCCGACCGTAACCTGGGGGGCAGTGCTTTGCACAGTGCTGGCGCTGAACTGGCGCAGTTTCACCGGTCACGGGTGCCGTTTCAGAGCAGTACGCTGCACTTCATCGTCTCGCGGCAGCACCCGCGTGCTACCGAGTTGATCGAGCGCTTCAATCGTGGGCTCGAGGCGCTCAAGGCACGCGGAGAGTATCAGCGGCTGATCGAGAGTTACGCGCAGTAGCCGTTCACGCCAGCATCATCATGATCGCCACCAGACTTCCTGCTGCCAGCAACGTCTGCAGGGTGATTATGCCGGCCATCAACTGGCTGTCGCCGCCAAGTTGGCGAGTCAGCACATAGGCCGTGGGGGCGGTGGGCAGAGCAAAGAACAGCACCAGCACTGCGCTCTCCATCGCCGGCAGTGCCAGCGCCCAGGCCACGCACCAGGCCAGCAGCGGCATCGCCAGCAGGCGCAGGGCGCTGTTCCAGGTCAACGCCGGGATTTCTCCGCCCAGTTGCTCTGGCTTGAGTGCGGCACCCACACAGAGCAGGCCCAGCGGCAGGCTAGCAGCAGCCAGCAGGTTGAGTAGACGGTCGCTGCCACCCGGCAGGCCGATACCCGTGAGGTTGAACAGCGCTCCGCCGACGCAGGCGAGGATCAGCGGATTCTTGATGATCGGCAGCAGCAGGCTGCGCGCACTGATGCCGCGTTCGGCGGTCAGCGACCACACCGACAACACGTTCACCGTCGGCACCATCAGGGCCAGCATCAGGGCAGCGAGCGTCAGGCCTTCCTGGCCGAACAGGCTGCCGACCGCAGCCAGGCCCAGGTAGGTGTTGAAGCGCAGAATGCCTTGAGTGAATGCGCCAAAACGCCCAGCGGGCCAGCCGCGCAGGCGCCGCACCAGCAGCAGCGCCAGCCAGGCGATGCCCAGGCCGAGCAGCACGGCCAGCGCCAGGCGCGGCAGTGCCGGATTGTTCAGCGGCGCACGGGCCAGGCTGGAGAACAGCAGGGCAGGGAACAGAATGAAGTAATTGAGGCGCTCGGCACCCGGCCAGAAAGCCTCGCTGGGGAACTCACGCAGGCGCAGCCAGTAGCCGGCGACTATCATGGCGAACAGCGGCCACAAGGCCAGCAACAGGTCTATCACGGGAACCCCCGGTGGTGGTGAACGCCCATCTTGGTCAGCGGCGCGGGGCAATGCAAGGCGGAGGCGGGATGAAGGTCGAACATCAGGGCGGCTGCCAGTGTGGTGCACTGCGCTATCGGATCGATGCGCCGCTGGAGGACATCGCTCATTGCCACTGCTCGGTCTGCCGGCGGAGCACGGGCGGGATTCTCACCACCTGGGGCACCGTGCCCCGTGAGACGTTTCACTGGTTAAGCGGCACGCCGAAGGCTTTCAAGTCCTCCGCCAGCTGTACGCGTTATTTCTGCGCGGACTGCGGCGCCCATCTGGCGCTGTTCACCTCGCTCAGCCCGGATACGCTGGATGTGACCGTGGCTACTCTGGACGAGCCGGAGCAAGTCCCGGCGGATCGGCATATCTGGGTGGGCAGCCGGCTGCCCTGGCTGACGGTCGATCCGCAGTTGCCGGAAGAGGATCAGGAGTTGATACCCTAGGGTGCCGACCGTAGCTCGGATGCAATCCGGGACGCTGCTGTAGGAGCGGCGCCCCGCCGCGAATCGTGGTGCTACAGGCTCGAAAAGCGTCGCCCCGGGGCGGGGCTCCTACGAACGGCTGCTGCGAAGCTGATTGCTCCGGATTGCATCCGGGCTACTCGATAGGCTAGGGCAGCTCCAGCCCGCCGCTGGCCTTGTGCAGGGCGCGCAGGTGTTCGCCTAGCGCTATCAGGTTGGCCTCGTTGGCCTCCAGTTCGGTCAGGCGTTCGGGTTGCAGCAGGTTGCGCACTTCGCCGTCGAGCTCGTCGCTAAGCTGGCGCAGTTGCTGCTGGCGCTCGCTGCTGCTGGCTTCCAGACGCTCCCATTCCTGCTGTTGCGGCAGCCCGTAACCGCCTTCGAGCAGTTCGGCCGGGCGGCTGAGAAAGCCGCTGTTGGCCAGGATCTGCTCCAGCGCGGCGCCGGCCTTGTTCAGGTTCGGATCGCCCGCCGCGCGGCCAGTGAGGTAGCGCTGCTTGAGTTCGTCCTGGGCCAGCAGCAACTGCCGGCGCAACGCGGCCTGTTCCAGCAATAACAGGGCAGCGCTGGCGCGCAGGTCGGCCTGGGCGAACCATTGGCTGCGCGCCGTTGCAGACTGTTCCAGCCAGGCCTCGACGCTGTCGTGCGGGATCGGCAGGCGCTGGCGCAGCACGGCGAACATGGCCTGGTAACGCTCGCGGAAGGAGTCGAAGCGATAGCCCAGGCGCAGCGCCTCGCGCGGCTCGTCGAGCACTGTGGTGTCGGCCAGCCCGCGTGCATCCATCAATTCCAGCAGGCCATTGGGCAGGATGCTGTCGAGGGCATGCAGGCGCGGATTTCCGGTGCCGCTGCGCAGTAGCTTGAGGGTTTCCACCGCACAGTTGTTGGAGACGAAGTAGTAGTCGCCGTCATAGCTCCAGTGCTGTTCGGCGGCGCGTACCACCAGTTGCTCGACCTCGTCGCGCGACAGGCGCAGCGGTACCGAGGCCAGGCTGCGCAGCTCGACCTTGGTGTATTCATCAATCACCTGCTCCAGCGGCAGCACGAACAGGCGTGAGGGGTAGACGCCGGTCAGGCCATCCCAGCTCGACAGTTGCAGGTCGCCGACGAAGGCACGGTAGGACAGCACCAGATGGTGGTCGAGATCCAGGCGGCAGTCCGGGCCACGTGGCCGGCCCGGTGCGCAGACCACCAGGCGCAGCATGCTGTGGCCCCAGCGGCTCATCCAGGCATCGTTGGCTTCGGCGAGCAGGTAGTCGACTTCATACACGCGCTCAGGGTCGAGGCGCCCCAGTGGCTGCAGGGCGAAGTCGCGCCCGGCATTGAGGTAGGGGTAGTCGTTGCTGCAGTTCTCGCTGGGCGGCGTCCAGTCGAAGTGCTCACGGAAATAGCGCGCCAGCGAGGGGCGGCGGCAGGCATAGCTGGGGTCGAGCAGAAAGTATTCGAGGTTGACCGCGACGAACTCCAGCGCGTTGGTCAGCTCGTAGCTGTCCGGGCTGCGTGCGATCTGGCCGTTGTCCAAATCGCGCGCGCCTCGCTGGCCGACCCGTTGCTGCCAGCCAGCCAGATCGAGCAGGCGCGGGTCGTCGCTGAGGGTGAAGCGGCGCTCGGTCTGGCCACGACAATCCTCCGGCAGCCCAACCGGGCCCATGGAGCTGACGCGCTGTCGGCATTGGCTGATGTGGCGGCGCTCGGCCGCAGACCAGAGGCGGGCGCGGTCGTAGAGGTGGGTCAGTTCATGCAGCAGGGTGGCCAGCAGTTCCTGGCGCTGGGTGCCGTGCGGGCGACCGGTGCGATTTTCTGCCGCCGAGCCATCGACCAGCTTCGGCAGCAGCTCGGCGTTGAGCTCGATGCCGCTGAAACGACCGACCTGGCCGTAGATCTCCGAGGGCAGTCCAGCGCGCCAACTGACCCTCACTTCTCGGTCCAGTTGCTGGGCGAAGCGCGGGGGCAATGCGGCCATCGCCTCGTCCAGCAGGGCCTGGCTCGCCTGGCGTTCGGCTGCGCCTAGAGCGCTGTCGTCCAGCGTCAGACGCAACTGCGCCTGGGCGAAGCCTGCGGCCAGCGCCAGCAGCGCGCCGCAGCACCAGGCGGCGAGGTGGGTCACAGAGCGAGAATGGCTTCGGCCAGTTGCAGATCGCTGGCAGCCTGCGCTTGCGGCAACTGCTGGCGGATGGTCTGCAGCGCAGCTTCCAGTTGCGCGCCGCGAATCTCGCCAGCGCTGGCGACGAAGCTGGCGGCATCGTCACGGGCTTGCACCACGGCTTTCATATCGCGCAGCGAGGTGGTGGTATCGGACGTGAAGTTGATGCTGCGATCCAGGGCGCGCACCACGATGTTGCTGGTGGCGACCACGGTTTGCGCCTGAGCGATACCGCTGAACAGGGCGCAGGCGGCGACGGCGATGACGAATGAACGACGCATGATAAGGAGCTCCGAGAACTGCAGAACGGACGATTTGACGTGGACAGGCCGGCGCGGTTCCCCGCGACCAGGCAGGTAGGCGAAGTTTACGGGGCCAGGCAGCGTCGGTCAGCAGCGAGCTGATCGATAGACGTGTGCAAAGTTTTCACAGGCTGAGGATGGCCTGAGCCAGGGCTAGGTCATCCGCCGTCGCCAGCGCGGCGTCATGACGGCGAATGTGCGCCAGGGCCGCTTCGAGTCGTACGCTGCGGATCGCGCCAGCGCTGGCGACGAAACTGGCGGCGTCATCGCGGGCCGCGCGCAGCTGTTTCATGTCGCGCAACGAGCTGGTCGCGTCCGAGGTGACCTCGACGGTGCCGGCCAGGGCGCCGCCCAGAGTGTCGGTGGTCGCGACCAGGCTGCTGGCGCAGGCGGTGCCTGCCAGCCCTAATGAAAGAAGCGCTGCAATCAGGGATTTCTTCAGGTGCATATGGGGTAACTCCGGTAGGGCGGGGCGCTGTTCTGCCCGCATCCGCAGCTTAGCCCAACGGCATTCCTAGCTCCATTACTGGCTCAGCGCCAGAAGGGCTTGGCCAGTTCCTGCTCACGCTGAGCTGTGCTGATGCCGGCGTCAGCCAGTTGTTGCTCATTGAGCAAGGCAAGCTGCCGACGAGTGCAGCGGTTGCGTTGCCAGTGACGCAGCGTCGAGTAGAGGCCGAGCCAGTGCAGGGACTTGCCGTGTGCAAGTTGCGAGAGCGGTTCGTGAGTGCGGTCCATGGCGTTCTCCTGTCGAGAGACAAGGGTGGCAGCTCATGTTCTCGCAAGCGCTCTTAGGCGAGCAGATACAACCTGGGGGAATTGTGCGGGGGCAGTGGCGGTTTTATGGCAACTGTACTGCTCGCTCGGGCGATGACTGTTGCAGATAAAACGAAAGCCCCACCGCAACAGAGACGGTGGAGCTCTCAGAAGATCCCAACTTGGGATGGAGCAAAGCGGGGGTGTTAACGCCAGAACGGCTTCTGCAGTTCGACGTAACGCTGATTTTCGCTAATGCCAGCGTCAGCGAGCAGGCGGGCATCCAGTCGAGCCAGTTGACGACGGCTGACGATACGGCGCTGCCACAGACTGAGGGTGGCGATAACGCGGAGCAGCCAGGCCGATTTGTCGCTGGCAACGCTGTGAGTTTGAAGCAGGGCGGAACTGAGGGTACGTTCCATGGTGGTCATCCTTCCGCTTGTGGCGGCGCTGGTGTTTGCTTTCGATGGGCAAATTATCCCGAGCGCAGTGGTGGCTCAGTAGTCACAGCTGGATGAAATTGTCGTGCTATTAGATAGGTTGCTTTGTAACTGTTCGGTCAGTAATCGATATTACTGTACTGGTCATAAGTGAAAAGACTGGGTGCAACCGACTTCAGCGAGATTTTTAACTGGGTGCAACCCAATTATATTGGTCTTTTAAGCAGTACAGTTTGAAATTGATTTGCCGCGATGATTGACCTGAAAATCAGTTTTTTTGCTGGTTACATAAGCAGGAAACCCGGCACATGGCCGGGTTTCCTGTCTGACCGGTCAGGGCTTATTCCACAGCCTTGACCATGTCCTCGATCACCTTCTTGGCGTCGCCGAAGACCATCATGGTCTTGTCCATGTAAAACAGTTCGTTGTCCAGGCCCGCGTAGCCGCTGGCCATCGAGCGCTTGTTGACGATCACGGTCTTGGCTTTGTAGGCCTCGAGGATCGGCATACCAGCGATCGGCGACTTCGGATCGTTCTTCGCCGCCGGGTTGACCACGTCGTTGGCACCCAGCACCAGCACCACGTCGGTCTGACCGAGCTCGGAGTTGATGTCCTCCATCTCGAACACCTGCTCGTACGGCACCTCGGCCTCGGCCAGCAGTACGTTCATGTGGCCAGGCATACGCCCGGCGACCGGATGGATCGCATACTTCACGGTCACGCCGCGATGAGTCAGCTTCTCGGCCAGTTCCATCAGTGCATGCTGGGCACGCGCCACGGCCAGGCCGTAACCGGGCACGATGACCACGGTGTCGGCGTTGGTCAGCAGGAAGGCGGCGTCGTCGGAAGAGCCCGACTTGACGCTGCGCTGCTCCTGGCTGCCGCTGGCTGCACCGGCATCTGCATCGGCGCCGAAGCCACCGAGGATGACGTTGAAGAACGAACGGTTCATCGCCTTGCACATGATGTACGAGAGGATGGCGCCCGAAGAGCCGACCAGGGAACCGGCGACGATCAGCATCGAGTTGTTCAGCGAGAAGCCGATACCGGCAGCTGCCCAGCCCGAGTAGCTGTTGAGCATCGACACCACCACCGGCATGTCGGCGCCGCCGATAGGGATGATGATCAGCACGCCGATGACGAACGCCAGCGCCACCAGGATGGCGAACGAGGTGATGTCACCGGTGAAGGTGTAGACCAGGCCCAGACCGAGAATGGCCAGCCCGACGGCCAGGTTGAGCAGGTGCTGGCCCTTGAAGACCACCGGCGCGCCCTGGAACAGGCGGAACTTGTACTTGCCCGACAGCTTGCCGAAGGCAATCACCGACCCGGAAAAGGTGATGGCGCCGATGGCTGCACCGAGGAACAGTTCCAGGCGGTTACCGGCCGGGATCGGGTCGGCCATGCCGGCGACGATGCCCAGAGACTGTGGTTCGGCCACCGCGGCAATGGCAATGCACACTGCCGCCAGGCCGATCATGCTGTGCATGAAAGCGACCAGCTCCGGCATCTTGGTCATTTCCACGCGCTTGGCCATGACAGTGCCGATGCTGCCGCCGACCAGCAGGCCGGCGATGACGAAGCCCAGGCCCTGCACGGCCAGTTCGCTGCCCAGCTTGTGGATCAGGCCGACCGTGGTGACGATGGCGATGCCCATGCCGACCATGCCGAAGACATTGCCGCGTCGCGACGAAGTCGGGTGCGACAGGCCCTTGAGCGCCTGGATGAAGCACACCGAGGCGACGAGGTAGAGAACAGTGATCAGGTTCATGCTCATGGTCAGTGCTTCTCCGCCTGCGCTTTCGGCGCCTTCTTCTTGAACATTTCCAGCATGCGCCGGGTTACCAGGAAGCCGCCGAACACGTTGACCGCAGCGAGGGCCACGGCCAGGGTGCCCATGGTCTTGCCCAGCGGGGTGACGGTAAGCGCGGCAGCCAGCATGGCACCGACGATCACGATCGCCGAGATGGCGTTGGTCACGGCCATCAGCGGGGTATGCAGGGCCGGGGTGACGTTCCACACCACGTGGTAGCCGATATAGATGGCCAGCACGAAGATGATCAGGTTGTAGATGCCGTCGGAAATCAGATCCATGTCCCTACTCCTTAGCCGTTCTTGCGCACGACTTCGCCGGCATTGCACATCAGGCAGGCCGCGACGATGTCGTCTTCGAGGTTGAGTTGGAACTGGCCTTCCTTGTCGATCACCAGCTTGAGGAAGTCCAGCAGGTTGCGTGCGTACAGGGCGGAAGCGTCTGCCGGCACCAGTGCAGCCAGGTTGGTGTGGCCGACCAGGGTCACGCCATGCTTGACCACTACCTTGTCGGCCTCGGTCAGCGGGCAGTTGCCGCCTTGCGCAGCTGCAAGGTCGATCACTACGGAGCCAGGCTTCATCTCGGTGACGGTGGCTTCATGCAGCAAGGTCGGTGCCTTACGGCCCGGAATCAGCGCAGTGGTGATGACGATATCGGCCTGCTTGGCGCGCTCGTGCACGGCCTTGGCCTGACGTTCCATCCAGGACTGCGGCATCGGTCGGGCATAACCGCCCACGCCTTGGGCGCATTCACGCTCTTCATCGGTCTCGAAAGGCACGTCGACGAACTTGGCGCCGAGCGACTCGATCTGCTCCTTGACTGCCGGACGCACATCGGAGGCCTCGATCACCGCACCCAGGCGCTTGGCCGTGGCGATGGCCTGCAGACCGGCAACGCCGGCACCGAGAATCAAAATGCGCGCGGCCTTAACGGTGCCAGCAGCAGTCATCAGCATCGGCATAAAGCGTGGATAGTGATGGGCTGCCAGCAGCGCGGCCTTGTAGCCGGCGATATTGGCCTGCGAGCTCAGTACGTCCAGGCTTTGCGCGCGGGAGGTGCGCGGTGCGGCCTCCAGGGCGAAGGCAGTGACGCCGCGAGCGTTCATGCGCGCGATGGTGTCGTTGCAGAACGGGTTGAGCATGCCCACCAGGACGGCGCCGCTCTTCATATGAGCCAGTTCGGCGTCGGTTGGTGCGACCACCTTCAGCACCAGGTCGGCGCCAAACGCGGCCGAGTCGTTGCCAATGGTGGCTCCAGCGGCTTCAAAGGCGCTGTCCGGGATGCTGGCACTGATGCCTGCACCTGCCTGGACGGTCACCTGATGGCCCTGGCCAACCAGTTTCTTGACGGTCTCGGGCGTCGCGGCAACCCGCGTCTCCCCAGCATGGGTTTCGAGAGGAACACCGATGTGCACTTCTAATCTCCTGCGTGATCTTTTGAGTGAACCTGCGCACTACGCTGGCACGCCGGTGATTGGGGATCAGCACATAACCCGCCGGAAGGTGGCGAGCGCGGCGATTGTGCAATCGAACGCAGACCCTTACAAGAAGTTATGGAGTAAAAAAAATGGATTACTACAAGTAATGGGTCTATGAGGGATTTTTATACTGCGCACAGCCCGCGTGGATTCTGGGGAAAGGCAGGTAAGACGTAGCCTAGAACGTTGCTCAGGCATTCGCGGCGAGAATGACCACTGGTCGACTAGTAGCGGGTGTGGAAGGTAATGCACAGGGTGTTCGAAATAGTGCTATAGCCCGAAAGTAGTGGCTTTGGCGTACTTTTCGCTAATCGGTCATGTAGCGTGACTAATTTCATGCTACCAGTCCCTATATGCTCTTTTGGGTTTGTTGGGTGTTGGTGGTGGCGACGGCTGCGCGTCGGTCATCGTTGCTGGTAAGCGTGCGCCTCGCCCAGTAGCCAGTCACGAAAGGCTTTTAGCGCTGCAGACTCGGACTTGCGTTCCGGCACCATCAGGTAATAGGCGCGGTCACTGTTCGGCACGGTGCGGTCGAGGGCGATCACCAGGCTACCCTCTTCCAGTTCGCGCTGGATCAGGAAGGGTGGGATCAGCGCGATGCCCATTTCATGTTGAGCGGCCTGCGCCAGCATGGAAAACAGTTCAAGTCGCGGGCCGGTCATATCGCGGGCCACATTCATGCCTTGGGCGGCGAACCACTGGCGCCAGGCATAGGGGCGTGTGGTCTGCTGCAGCAGTGGCAAGTTGGCGATGCGTTCGGCGTCGACTGGGGCATCGCCCAGCAGCGCCGGGCTGCACACCGGCAGCAGATGTTCGTGCATCAGGAAATGGGCTTCGGTGCCCGACCATTCGGCGTCACCATAATAAATGGCGGCATCGAAGTGAGTGTCGGCGAACAGGAAGGGGCGTGTGCGGTTGGTCAGGTGCACCGTCACCTCCGGGTGCAGCTGCTGAAAGGCACGCAAACGTGGCAACAGCCACTGCGTGCCAAAGGTCGGTACCACCGCCAGCTCGATGCTGGTGGTGCCCTGGTTGCCCATCAGTGCCAGGGTGTCGCGTTCCACTGCATCGAGTTGCGCTGCCACCTTGCGACTGTAGGCGACGCCCGCTTCGGTCAGCACGACGCCGCGCCGGGAGCGGCGAAACAGTTCGACATTGAGAAAGCTCTCCAGTCCGCCGATCTGCCTGCAGATCGCGCTCTGCGTCAGGTTCAGCTCGTCGGCGGCCTTGGTGAAGCTTTGGTGGCGAGCGGCGGATTCGAAGGCGACCAGGGCAGCGGTGCTGGGTATCTTGCGACGCATGTATGCAAAAGCCTCACTCGTAAGCGATAAATCTAGATGAATAAACTATCTCGGAGTGAGAAAAATGCACAGGTCTGTGCAGATTCTGCGTTTGTCCTCTGCTCGAAGCCGGCCTAGGATCAAAACCATTCGGGGTTGGCTGGACCGACCGCTCACTTCACCGCTTCGAGGTTTCTCGCAATGGCCAAGGCAAGCTTCAACTGGATCGACCCGCTGCTGCTCGATCAGCAACTGACCGAAGAAGAGCGCATGGTGCGTGATAGCGCCCAGCAGTTCGCTGACGACAAGCTGGCGCCCCGCGTGCTGGAAGCCTTCCGTCATGAGCAGACCGATCCGAAGATCTTCCGCGAAATGGGCGAAACCGGCTTGTTGGGTGCGACCATTCCTGAGGCCTATGGTGGCAGTGGCCTGAACTACGTGTGCTATGGCCTGATCGCCCGTGAAGTGGAGCGCATCGACTCCGGTTACCGCTCGATGATGAGCGTGCAGTCCTCGTTGGTGATGGTGCCGATCAACGAATTCGGTAATGAAGCGACCAAGCAGAAGTATCTGCCCAAGCTCGCAAGTGGCGAGTATATCGGTTGCTTCGGCCTGACCGAGCCGAACCACGGCTCCGATCCGGGCTCCATGGTCACGCGCGCCAAGAAGGTCGACGGCGGCTACCGCCTGAGCGGTAGCAAGATGTGGATCACCAACAGTCCGATCGCCGATGTCTTCGTGGTCTGGGCCAAGGACGATGCTGGCGAGATCCGTGGCTTTGTCCTGGAAAAGGGCTGGGAAGGCCTCTCCGCTCCGACGATTCACGGCAAGGTCGGCCTGCGCGCGTCGATCACCGGCGAGATCGTCATGGACAACGTGTTCTGCCCCGAAGAGAACGCCTTCCCTGATGTACGCGGCCTGCGCGGCCCGTTCACCTGCCTGAACTCCGCCCGTTACGGTATCAGCTGGGGCGCACTGGGCGCCGCCGAATTCTGCTGGCACACCGCGCGCCAGTACGTGCTCGATCGCCACCAGTTCGGCCGGCCGCTGGCGGCTAATCAGCTGATCCAGAAGAAGCTGGCCGACATGCAGACCGAAATCACCTTGGCTCTACAAGGCTGCCTGCGCCTCGGGCGAATGAAGGACGAAGGCACTGCTGCGGTGGAAATCACCTCGATCATGAAGCGCAACAGCTGCGGCAAGGCGCTGGATATCGCCCGCATGGCGCGCGACATGCTCGGCGGTAACGGCATCAGTGACGAGTTCGGCATTGCCCGTCACCTGGTCAACCTTGAAGTGGTCAATACCTACGAGGGCACCCATGACGTGCATGCGCTGATCCTCGGTCGCGCGCAGACCGGCATTCAGGCGTTCTTCTGAAGGCTCGCGCCTCTCACTGATCCATGGTGCGCGTGGCGCACCCTACGGAGAAGCCCATGTCCGGTGCACTGTCCCATATCCGCGTGCTTGATCTATCTCGCGTGCTGGCTGGCCCTTGGGCCGGGCAAATATTCGGTGACCTTGGTGCCGAGGTGATCAAGGTCGAGCGTCCAGGTTCCGGTGACGACACCCGGCATTGGGGGCCTCCTTACATAAAGGATGCCGAGGGTAGTGATTCGCGTGAGGCGGCCTACTTCCAGAGCGCCAACCGCAACAAGCAGTCGCTGACCCTGGATTTCACCCAGCCCGAAGGCCAGCGCCTGGTGCGTGAGTTGGTCGCGCAGTGCGATGTGCTGCTGGAGAATTTCAAGGTCGGCGGCCTGGCGGCTTATGGCCTGGATTATGAGTCGCTGAAGGCGATCAACCCGCGTCTCATCTATTGCTCCATCACCGGCTTCGGTCAGACCGGCCCCTATGCCAAGCGTGCCGGTTACGACTTCATGATCCAGGGGCTCGGCGGGCTGATGAGCCTGACTGGGCGCCCGGAAGGCGAGGAGGGTGCCGGCCCGATGAAGGTCGGCGTGGCCCTGACCGATATCCTCACTGGTCTCTACGCGACTGTGGGTGTGCTGGCCGCGCTGAATCAGCGTGAGCAATCCGGTGTGGGTCAGCATATAGATGTGGCCTTGCTTGATGTGCAGGTCGCCTGCCTGGCCAATCAGGCGATGAACTACCTGGCGACAGGTGTATCACCCAAGCGCCTGGGCAATGCCCATCCCAATATCGTGCCCTACCAGGATTTCCCCAGTGCCGATGGCAACTTCATCCTTGCGGTGGGTAACGATGGGCAGTTCCGTAAGTTCTGCGAAGTGGCGGGTATTGCGAACCTTGCCGATGACCCGCGCTTTGTCACTAACAAGGCCCGGGTTGCCCATCGTGCCGAGCTGATCCCGCTGTTGCGCCAGGCCACGGTATTCAAGACCACCGCGCAGTGGATCGAGCAGCTGGAAAAGGCCGGCGTGCCCTGTGGGCCGATCAATGATCTGCAGCAGGTGTTCGCCGACCCTCAGGTACAGGCGCGAGGTTTGCGTCTCGACCTGCCTAATGCCCTGGGCAGCAGTACGCCGCAGGTCGCCAGTCCGCTGCGCCTGTCTGCGACGCCAGTGGCCTATCGTTCGGCTCCGCCACTGCTGGGCCAGCACACCGAAGCCCTGCTGCAGAGATTGCTGGGCATGAGTGAAACGCAGATTGCCGAGCTGCGCGAGGCAGGGGTGATCTGAGCCTCTATATATAGAGGTGGGGGGATTGATCCGATTTACGCAATTATTTGCATGTCAGGGGTTTACAGCTCGCCGTGCTGATGTAGAATGCGCGCCACTTCAGCAATGAAGCGCTTCAAAAACTGCTTGTTAATCAATAAGTTAAGTTGAATGAAGGGCTTGCAAAGCTGGATCTGGCGTGTAGAATGCGAACCGGTCGACAGGGTGGTGGTTTGATCCTGTTGATGCTTCGATCGAATGGATCGAAAGCGGTTTGAAAGAGGTGGTTGACAGCGGTTTTGAACGCTGTAGAATGCGCCTCCCGCTGGAGAGAAGAGGTTCGGATCGAAAGCGCAAGTGGTTGAGTAGAAAGAAGTTTCTCCGGAAACAAAATCGAAAAACAGCTTGACAGATAGAGAGGCTGCTGTAGAATGCGCGGCCTCGGTTGAGATGAAAGACTTAACCAACTGTTCTTTAACAACTGAATCAAGCAATTCGTGTGGGTGCTTGTGAGGTAAGACTGATAGTCAACTGATTATCAGCATCACAAAGCAACACTCGTTAATTCGAGAGTTACCTTTCATTAATTTGAAAGTTTTGCGATTGCTGAGCCAAGTTTAGGGTTTTCTCAAAACCCAAGCAGTATTGAACTGAAGAGTTTGATCATGGCTCAGATTGAACGCTGGCGGCAGGCCTAACACATGCAAGTCGAGCGGATGAAGGGAGCTTGCTCCCTGAT
>NZ_NIUB01000002.1 GCF_002197815.1 Pseudomonas oleovorans subsp. oleovorans | reverse complement strand
CGCTTGGACTGGTGTCAATACTGGATACGATCACTCGGCTTAGCCGTATGGCCTGAACCGCCGTATACGGAACCGTACGTACGGTGGTGTGAGAGGACGGCGGGGGCGACCCCGCCTCCTACTCGATCGGATCGCCGGCAAGCCGGCTCCTACAAAGATCGAGTGCAACGGCTTAACTGACTGGCATTAGGCGGACGCCGGTTTTTTCATGGGGTTCGATCGCCGCGCAGAGGCTCACTGATCGAATTCGTCCCAACCACCCATTTCCTTCCAGCGATTGACGATGCCGCAGAACAGCTCGGCGGTCTTCTCGGTGTCGTAGCGTGCCGAGTGCGCTTCCTTGCCGTCGAACTCGATACCGGCCGTCTGGCAGGCCTTGGCCAGCACGGTCTGGCCATAAGCGAGACCGGCGAGGGTCGCGGTATCGAAGCTGGAGAACGGGTGGAAGGGGTTGCGCTTGATGCCGCAACGGGCCACCGCGGCATTGAGGAAACCGAGGTCGAAGCTGCTGTTATGGCCGACCAGAATCGCGCGCTTGCAGCCAGCTGATTTGATCGACTTGCGCAGGCCCTTGAAAATTTCGCCCAGCGCGTGCTCTTCGCTCACTGCCATGCGCAGCGGGTGGTCGAGCTTGATGCCGGTGAATTCCAGCGCGGCTTGTTCGATGTTCGCGCCTGCAAACGGTTCGATGCGGAAGAAGTGGGTGTGGTCCGGGTAGAGGAAGCCGCTCTCGTCCATGGCGATGGTGGTTGCGGCGATTTCCAGCAGGGCATCGGTGGCGCAGTTGAAACCGCCGGTCTCTACATCCACCACAACCGGCAGATAACCGCGAAAGCGCGCCGCCATGGGCGTGCGCGGACCGGACGGCAGGCTGGGTTCGAGTTCGTCGTCGTAGTTGTCTTCGCTCACGCCTGAGCCTCCAGCAATTTCCAGCGCAGGGTTTCGCCGGCGCGCAGCGGCACCACGCTGTTGTCGCCCAGCGGCAGGGTGGCCGGTACGGTCCATTCCTCGCGCACCAGGGTGATGCTGTCGCTGTTACGTGGCATGCCGTAGAAGTCAGGGCCATGGAAGCTGGCGAAGGCTTCCAGCTTGTCCAGCGCGCCGCGCTGTTCGAAAGCTTCGGCATACAGCTCGATGGCCGCAAAGGCGGTGTAGCAGCCGGCGCAGCCGCAGGCGGCTTCCTTGGCATGCTTGACGTGCGGCGCCGAGTCGGTGCCGAGGAAGAACTTGGCGTTGCCGCTGGTGGCCGCGTCGAGCAGGGCTTCCTGATGCACGTTGCGCTTGAGGATCGGCAGGCAATAGAAGTGCGGGCGAATGCCACCAACCAGCATGTGGTTGCGGTTGTACAGCAGGTGGTGCGCGGTGATGGTGGCGCCGACGTTGGCCGAAGCGGCCTCGACGAACTGCACCGCGTCACGGGTGGTGATGTGCTCGAACACCACCTTGAGCGTCGGGAAGCGTTCGACCACACGGGTCAGGTGCTCGTCGATGAAGGCTTTCTCGCGGTCGAACACGTCGATCTCGGCGCGGGTCACTTCGCCATGCACCAGCAGCAGCATGCCGACTTCGGCCATGACTTCCAGCGCCGGGAAGATCTTGTCGATGCTGGTCACGCCCGAGTCGGAATTGGTGGTGGCGCCGGCCGGATAGAGCTTGGCGGCATGCACGAAACCGCTGGCCTTGGCCGCACGCACGTCCTCGGGGCTGGTGTTGTCGGTGAGGTAGAGCACCATCAGCGGCTCGAAGCGGCTGCCAGCTGGGCGTGCAGCGAGAATACGCTGACGATAGGCATCGGCCTCGGCGGCATTGCGTACCGGCGGTACCAGGTTGGGCATGATGATGGCGCGGCCGAAAGTGCGCGCGGCATCGCCGACAGTGTGTGGCAGCACCGCGCCATCGCGCAGGTGAATGTGCCAGTCATCGGGACGCAGGAGAGTCAGGCGGTCGGACATGGAGGCTTCCAGGCGGGTAAAACGTGGCCGCATGGTAACTGAAAAGCGCCTGTTCGCGCTCGCGCCGACGCGACAATCGCACGCAGGGTGTCAAGTTTCCGCGCGCCTGACCGATACCCCATGAGAATGCCGTGAACCGCCGTGGAGTCGACCGTGCGTGCGCCCAATTTCCTTCTGATCAGCCTGCTGGCTGGCATGCCCTTGTGCATGCCAGCGCATGCCATCAGCTTCCAGACGCGGCTGGAGAAGGTGGAGTGGACGGTCGAGGGCGATCAGTTCGAATGTCGCCTGAGCCAGCCGATCAGCAATTTCGGCAGTGGCGAGTTCGTGCGCCGCGCGGGTGAACAGGTCACCTTCCGTCTCAAGGCGCGTGAGCGCTGGATGGGGGCGGGTTCGGCGACCTTGCTGGCGGCGGCCGCGCCCTGGCAGCCGGGGCGCGGCGATATCAACCTGGGGGTGGTCAGCGTCGGTAATGGTGAGGTGCCGTTCAACAGCTCGCAGGAGCAGGGCTCGCGCCTGCTAACCGGCTTGCTCGAAGGGCGCAGCCCGGTGGTGCGTCATCGCACGCTCAATGGTGGCGATAACCTGGAAGTGCGGCTGCTGCCGGTCAAGTTTCATAAAGCCTATGATGATTACCAGGCCTGTACCGCCAAGCTGCTGCCGGTCAATTTCGATCAGATTCGCCAGGCGCATATCGGTTTTCCCGGTGGCGGCATTGATCTCGATCCGATGGCCAAGGCCAAGCTCGATATCATCCTCGACTTCGTCAAGGCTGACCCAAGCATCAACAGCTTCCAGATCGATGGTCACGCGGACAACAGCGGTAATCGTCTGACCAATCGCGACCTCTCACGCCGTCGTGCGCTGGCCGTGCAGGAGTATCTGGTGGCCGGTGGCGTACCGATCGAGCAGATCGCCATGCGCTTTCATGGCGAGCGTTACCCGCTGGTGCCAAACAATAACGAAGCCAATCGTGCCAAGAACCGTCGCGCGACCCTGCGCCTGGAGCGTGTGCCAGCGGCAGAAGTGCCACAACAGAGTGCGCCTGCCCCGGCCACCACGCCGGTCGACCCACCCGGAAGCAGCCCATCCTGAATCCAGTCGGCGTCGCTTGCGCAACGCTGTGTGTCGCGCCCCTGTAAATTGCGGCGCGAGGCCAGTAGAATCACGGGTTTTACCGTACAACCCGTGGAGTGATGGCATGGCGGACGTCAAAAAGGTAGTTCTGGCCTATTCCGGTGGCCTGGACACCTCGGTGATCCTCAAGTGGCTGCAAGATACCTACAACTGTGAAGTGGTGACCTTCACCGCTGACCTCGGCCAGGGCGAAGAGGTCGAACCGGCCCGTGCCAAGGCCCAGGCCCTGGGCGTCAAGGAAATCTACATCGACGACCTGCGTGAAGAATTCGTCCGCGACTTCGTCTACCCGATGTTCCGTGCCAACACCGTCTACGAAGGCGAGTACCTGCTGGGTACCTCCATCGCCCGTCCGCTGATCGCCAAGCGCCTGATCGAGATCGCCAACGAGACTGGCGCCGACGCCATCTCCCACGGCGCCACCGGCAAGGGCAACGACCAGGTGCGTTTCGAGCTGGGCGCCTATGCGCTCAAACCAGGCGTCAAAGTCATCGCTCCGTGGCGCGAGTGGGATCTGCTGTCGCGCGAGAAGCTGATGGACTACGCCGAGAAGCACGCCATCCCGATCGAGCGCCACGGCAAGAAGAAGTCGCCGTACTCCATGGATGCCAACCTGCTGCACATCTCCTATGAAGGCGGTGTGCTGGAAGACACCTGGACCGAGCACGAAGAAGACATGTGGCGTTGGACCAAGTCGCCGGAAGCGGCGCCGGACACCCCGACCTACATCGAACTGACCTACAAGGCCGGTGACATCGTCGCCATCGACGGCAAGGCCATGACTCCGGCGCAGGTGCTGGCCGAGCTGAACCGCATCGGCGGCGAGAACGGCATCGGCCGTCTGGATATCGTCGAGAACCGCTTCGTCGGCATGAAGTCCCGTGGCTGCTACGAAACCCCCGGCGGAACCATCATGCTCAAGGCCCACCGCGCCATCGAGTCGATTACTCTCGATCGCGAGGTCGCTCACCTGAAAGACGAGCTGATGCCGAAATACGCCAGCCTGATCTACAACGGTTTCTGGTGGAGCCCGGAGCGTCTGATGCTGCAACAGATGATCGACGCCTCTCAAGCCAACGTGAACGGCGTGGTCCGCCTGAAGCTGTACAAGGGCAACGTCATCGTCACCGGCCGCAAGTCCGACGATTCGCTGTTCGATGCCAACATCGCGACCTTCGAGGAAGATGGCGGCGCTTACAACCAGCAGGACGCCGCGGGCTTCATCAAGCTCAACGCCCTGCGCATGCGCATCGCTGCCGGCAAGGGCCGCAAGCTGGTCTGATCGACCGCTTCAGCCTGCCAACGAACCCCGGCCTTGTGCTGGGGTTCGTCGTTTCAGGTCTGCCAATTTCGACGCTCAAACAAAAGCCCCGGCTTGCGGGGCTCTTGTAGAAGGCAGCGGCTCTCAGATATCGAAGTCGTATTCGGCCAGCTGTTTGTGCAGGCGGCGCTCTTCGAGGAAGTTATCGATGATGCGGCGCTTGGTCAGGTTGGTCTTGGCGACTTCCACCGCAGGCTCGGCATCGTCTGCATCGTCCGCGACAAAGTCTTCGTCCAGCTCGAGATCTTCTTTGTCAGTGCTCATCTATTCCACTCCAGGCCAGTTACTGGGGCCGTTTGCGCACCTTATAGCGGCAAAAATAGAGCGGGTAAAAAAGATTTTTTCAATCAGGAGATCGCCAGATTCTATGGTCGATCAATCGTCGGAAGTCTTGGCCTTGTACTCGCACAGATCTTCGATGCGGCAGGCGCCACAACGTGGTTTGCGCGCGGTGCAGACATAGCGCCCGTGCAGGATCAGCCAGTGGTGGGCGTCGAGCAGATAATCCTTGGGCACGAACTTGAGCAGCTTCTTCTCCACCTCGACCACGTTCTTGCCCGGTGCGATGCCGGTGC
The DNA here is from genome assembly GCF_002197815.1 of Pseudomonas oleovorans subsp. oleovorans. Taxonomy (GTDB): domain Bacteria; phylum Pseudomonadota; class Gammaproteobacteria; order Pseudomonadales; family Pseudomonadaceae; genus Aquipseudomonas; species Aquipseudomonas oleovorans. The sequence goes on along the minus strand of NZ_NIUB01000002.1, from coordinate 205,393 downwards.
GGTTGCTGACGCGAAAAATATGCGTGTCCACGGCCATGGCCAGTTGGCGAAACGCGGTATTGAGCACCACGTTGGCGGTCTTGCGGCCGACACCGGGCAGGGCTTCGAGGTCCTCGCGGTTGTCCGGCACCTGACTGCCGTGCTTCTCTATGAGGATGCGGCAGGCCTCGATGACGTTCTTCGCCTTGCTGTTGTACAGGCCGATGGTCTTGATGTATTCGGACAAACCCTCGACGCCGAGGGCGTAGATGGCCTCCGGCGTATTGGCCACCGGGAACAGCTTGGCCGTGGCCTTGTTGACGCTGACGTCGGTGGCCTGGGCCGAGAGCGTCACGGCCACCAGCAGCTCGAAGGGGGTGCTGTAGGCCAGCTCGGTTTTCGGCTCGGGGTTGTCTTCGTGCAGGCGGCGGAAGATTTCCTGGCGCTTGGCAGCATTCATTCGATGACTCCGGTAACGCGAACGCGGCGGCTTTGGGCGGGTAGCTCGGGCGCGGCGGCCTTGGCCCGCTCGGCTGCAATCTGATCGATGCGGTTCTTACCGGCGATCAGCAGGCCCAGCACGATGAAGGCGCCCGGCGGCAGAATGGCCAGCAGAAAGCCCTTGTAATCCTGCACCAGGGTAAGTTTCCACTCGGCGGCAATCGGCCCAAACAACAGGTGCATATTGGCGAACAGAGCGCCGGTGCCGAGCAGCTCGCGAATGGCGCCGATCAACACCAGCACCATGCCGAAGCCTAGGCCCATCATCAGACCGTCATAGGCGGCGCGGGCCGGGTCGTGCTTGGCGGCGAAGCCGTCGGCGCGGCCGAGGATCACGCAGTTGGTGGTGATCAACGGGATGAAGATGCCGAGGATCTGGTACAGCTCGTAGGTATAGGCCTGCATCAGCAGCTCGATGCAGGTGGTCAGCGCGGCGATGATCATGACGAAGGCCGGCAGGCGCACGGCGGTATTGACCACTCCGCGCACCAGCGACACCGCGGTGTTGGAGCACACCAGCACCACTGCGCTGGCCAGGGCCAGGCCGAGGGCATTGACCGTGGAGTTGCTCACCCCCAGCAGCGGGCAAAGGCCGAGCAGCTGCACCAGCGCCGGGTTGTTCTTCCACAGGCCGTTGAAGCTGATTTCGCGGTAACTGGTCATTGCTCGTCCTCCGCCAGGCCCAGCAATTGGGCGCGGTGCTTGTCGAAGTAGCGCAGGGCGCCGTGCACGGCCTTGACCACGGCGCGCGGGGTGATGGTGGCACCGGCGAACTGGTCGAACTCGCCGCGATCCTTCTTCACTGCCCAGCCGTCTTCGCCGGGATCGCTCAGGGATTTACCTTCGAAGCTGCGCACCCAGTCGCTCTTGGCCAGCTCGATCTTGTCGCCCAGGCCCGGTGTTTCCTTATGGCCGAGCACACGTACGCCGGCCAGGCGACCGTCGGCGAAGATGCCCACCAGCAGGTGGATGGCGCCGCTGTAGCCATCCGGTGCGGTGACCGGCAGGATCAGTGCGCTGGGCTGGTCGCCTTTCAAGGCCAGGTAAGCCGATTGCGGGCTGCGGTGACCCAGCTCGGGCGCGTTTAGCTCGAGGCGGTTGTCCAGCAGGTGGTTGTCGTAGCTGCCGGCCGGCAGGATCTCGGCCAGGGCGCGCACTTGTGCTTCGCGCTCGGCGGCGGCGATACGAGTGGCTGTGCCCTGTTGCAGCAGGGCCACGCTGCCAACGGTGCCAATGGCGAACAGGCCCAGCACCAGGGCGTTCTTCAGCATCGAGCGGCTGATTTCCGGCAGCATGCTCATTCTCCCAGCTTGAAGCCGCTGTTGGGCTTGCGATGGCCGTAGCTGCGCGGCCGGGTGTAGTAATCGATGGTCGGCGCCGCCAGGTTCATCAGCAGCACGGCGAAGGCTACCGCGTCCGGGTAGCCGCCCCAGGTACGGATCACGTAGACCAGCACGCCGACGCCGATGCCGAACACCAGACGCCCGCGATTACTGGTAGCGCCGGAAACCGGGTCGGTGACGATGAAGAAGGCGCCGAGCATGGCGGCGCCGGTCAGCAGGTGGAACAGCGGCGAACCGTTGGAATCCGAGCCGCTGCCGTTCCAGAACAGCAGGCTCATGACGAACAGCGCGGCGAGCATACCCAGCGGCGCGTGCCAGGTGATCAGGCGCTTGTGCAGCAGGTACAGGCCGCCAGCGAGGAAGGCCAGGTTGACTGCTTCGCTGCCGGCGCCGCCGAAGTGACCGAAGGCTGCATTGCTGGCGCGCAGCTCGTCGATGGTCAGGCTCTTGTTCACCTTCAGGGCATCCAGCGCGGTGGCCTGGGCCCAGCCATCAGGCAGGCTGGCGATGCCCAGTATGTGCTTGAGACCGTCCAGCGCGGCGACGCCATGCGGGGCCGGCCAACTGGTCATCTCCACCGGGAAGGAGATCAGTACCACCACGTAGCCGACCATGGCCGGATTGAACGGGTTCTGCCCGAGTCCACCATAGAGCTGCTTGCCGAAGCCGATGGCGAAGCCACAGGCGATCAGAGTCAGCCACCAGGGCGAGTAGGGTGGTAGAGCCAGGGCCAGCAGCACGGCGGTGACCAGGGCGCTGTAGTCCTTGAGGAAGAACGCGATCGGACGTTTGCGTGCCGCCAGCAGAGCAGCTTCGAAGCCCAGCGCGCAGAGGCTGGCCCAGAGCAGGTTGAACAGGGTGCCGGCGCCGAACAGCCAGGTCAGTGCGAGGATGCCCGGCACGGTGGCCAGCAGCACCTGCAGCATGACCTGCTGGGTACGGTTGCTGCCCTTGGCGTGGGGCGATGTGATGCGGGGCAGGGCCATCGGCGCTCCGGTGGTTCTGTTACTGCGTTCGTATTGAGCGCAGTGGTGTGTCGATTCCCCCGATGTTATCCAGGCTGCATGCGATGCCAAGGACTGTAGGAGCCGGCTTGCCGGCGATGCTTTTGGCCATGATCGCCAGCAAGCTGGCTCCTACAGAACGGTGCAGCAGCCCGAATGCAATCCGGGCCGGTTGTCAGGGTTGATATTCGTTCAGCTTGCGCTCCGCTTCGGTCAGGCGTGTGCGTGCCTGTTCCAGCGCCTCGCCAGCGGCGCTCTCGTCACGCTCCAGCTTGCGCAGGTCGGCGCGGGCGAAGGCCGCCTCGGTCTTCAGCGCCTTGAATTTTTCGTCCACGCCGGGGCGTTCGGTGCGTACCAGCTCCGGCGCCGGCTTGCCCGAGGCCGCCTCGGCGGCATGCAGGGCTTGCTCGGCGGCGGTCAGGGCATCGCGCAGCGGCTGCAGTGCGGCTTCGTCAGCGCCGGCCTTCTCGGCCTTCTTCAGTTCGGCGCGTTTCATCGCCAGCTCGACCTTGGCCTTTTTCAAGGCGTCGTCACCGGCGGGTTTGGCAGCGGGGGCGGGCGCCTGCTTCTCCAGGTCGGCAAGGGCTTTCTCGGCTGCTTCCAGTTGCTGGCGAACGCGGGTGATTTCGGCCTGCTGCTCGTCGTCCGGGTTCTCGATCTTTTCCAGCTTGCGCAGCTGGGCCTTGAGCATGGCGGCTTCGATCTTGGCTTTCTTCAGCACTTCGTCACCGGTCGGCTTGGGAGCCGGCGCCGGCGTCGGCGCAGGTGCTGCGGTCTGGGCGTCTGCCAGTGCCTGCTGTGCGGCTTTGGCAGCGGCGCGCAGCTCGCTGACCTGCGCCTGCAGTTCGGGCGTATCGTGGGCGGCCAGCTGTTTTTCCGCCTTTTTCAGCGCGACCTGGGCCATGCTGGCTTCGATCTTGAGTTTCTTCAGCGTTTCGTCGGCCGGTGCGGCTGCCGCAGCAGGGGGCGCTTCGGCTTGTGCCGCCTTGGCGCGGGCGGCCTTCTCGGCGCGGGCCTTGCGCTCGGCTTCCTTCTGTTCCTCGGCGCGGCGCAGGCGTTCCTGGCGCTGCTCGAAGCGCTGTTTGGAGTGCTCGGCCTTGAGCTGTTTCTGTTCCAGCTCGCGAATTTCCGCCTTGGCCGCGCGGTAGTACTGCACCAGCGGGATACTGGATGGACAGACGTAGGCGCAGGCGCCGCACTCGATGCAGTCGAACAAGTTGTGCGCCTTGAGCTGCTCGTGCTCCTGGCCCAGGGCGAAGAAGTGCAGTTGTTGCGGCAACAGGCTGGCCGGACAGGCCTCGGCGCATTCGCCGCAGCGGATGCAGGGCATGGCCGGCGGTGGCGGCGGCAGCTCGGCAGCGGTGCTGGCCAGCAGGCAGTTGCTGGTCTTGATCAGCGGTACGTCGAGGCTGAGCAGGGTGAAGCCCATCATCGGCCCGCCCATGATCAGGCGATTGAGTTTGCTGGTGTCCAGCCCGGCGAACTCCAGCAGCTCGCCCACCGGCGTGCCGAGCAGCGCCTCGACGTTACCCGGGCGCGTCAGCGCCTCGCCAGTCAGGGTGGTGATGCGCGAGATCAGCGGCTTGCCGTGTACCACCGCGTCGTGGATGGCCACGCAAGTGCCGACGTTCTGGCAGAGAATGCCGATATCGGCCGGCAGCCCGCCCGAGGGCACCTCGACACCGGTGAGAATCTGGATCAGCTGTTTCTCGCCGCCGGAGGGGTACTTGGTGGGAAACACCCGCACCTGGTAGCTGCGCTCGCTGCAGGCGCCGCGCACCGCGGCGATGGCCTCGGGCTTGTTGTCCTCGATGCCGATCAGCACCTGATCGGGCTGGATTAGCTGCACCAGGATATCGATGCCGGAAACCAGTTCGCCGGCGCGCTCACGCATCAGTAGGTCATCGGCGGTGATATAGGGCTCGCACTCGGTGCCATTGATGATCAGCGTGTGGATCTTTTGCGTCGGCCGCGCAGTGATCTTCAGCACGGTGGGAAAACCGGCGCCGCCCAGGCCGCTGATGCCGGCCTCGCGGATCAGCGTCAGTAGTTCGCCGGGCTCCAGGCTGCGGTAGTCAGGATGTGGCGCCAGTTCGATCCACTCGTCTAGGCCGTCGCTGTCAATGACGATGGCCGGCGCCAGTATGCCGGAGGCGTGTGGGTAGGGCTGTTCACCGATGAAGACGACAGTGCCGGACGTCGGCGCATGCAGCGGTACGCTGACCACGCCGTTGGCTTCGGCAATCTTTTCGCCCTTGCGCACTCGTTGGCCGACGACCACGCAAGGCTCGGCGACCGTACCGATATGCTGGCCTAGCGGCAACACCAGGCGTTTGGGCAACGGAGCCTGCTGGATCGGCGTGCGGTTGGACAGCTCCTTGCGCTCGGCCGGGTGGATGCCGCCGGGGATATCCCAGATCTTTTCCTGCGCGCTCATGCCGCCTGCTCCCGGTCACTGGCGATCAATTGGCCGGGAGCCAGCGGCTTGTCCCATTTCCAGCTCTGTACGGTGCTACCGACTTCTATCATGTCGATGCAGTCCACCGGGCAGGGCTCGACGCACAGGTCGCAGCCGGTGCATTCGCTGGCGATCACCGTGTGCATCTGCCGCGCCGCGCCTACGATGGCATCCACCGGGCAGGCCTGAATGCACTTGGTGCAGCCAATGCATTCGGCTTCACGGATGAAGGCGACCATCTGCGGCTTCTCGCCTTCCACCGCGTCCAGTGGTTCTGCTTCGACGTCGAGCAGATCGGCCAGCGCCTGGATGGTCGCCTCGCCACCAGGCGGGCACTTGTTGATCTTGTCGCCGCCGGCGATGGCCTCGGCGTAGGGCTTGCAGCCGGGGTAGCCGCACTGGCCGCACTGGGTTTGCGGCAGCAGGGCGTTGATCTGTTCGGCAATGGGGTCACCCTCGACCTTGAAGCGCACGGCGGCAAAACCAAGGATGGCACCGGCGATCAGGCACAGAGCAAGCAGGGCGAAGACGGCGACCAGCACCAGGCTCATAGCTTGATCAACCCGGTAAAGCCCATGAACGCCAGCGACATCAGGCCCGCGGTGATCATGCCGATGGCCGCGCCCTGGAAGGATTTCGGTACGTCGGCGATGGCGATGCGTTCACGCATGGCGGCGAACAGCACCAGCACCAGGGAGAAGCCCAGGCCGGCAGCGAAACCATTGGCGGTAGCGGTGATGAAGGTGAACTCGGCCTTGTTGGCATTGAGCAGGGCAACGCCGAGGACGATGCAGTTGGTGGTGATCAGCGGCAGGAAAATGCCCAACACGCGATACAGCAGCGGGCTGGTTTTGTTCACGACCATCTCGGTGAACTGCACCACTACGGCGATCACCAGGATGAAGCTGATGGTGCGCAGAAATTCCAGATCCAGCGGCTTGAGCACGTACTGCTGCACCAGGTAGCTGCACATGGCGGCCAGGGTCAGCACGAAGGTAGTCGCCAGGGACAGGCCGATGGCGGTTTCGATCTTCTTCGACACGCCCATGAACGGGCACAGGCCGAGGAACTGCACCAGCACGAAGTTATTGACCAGGATGGCGCTGACCATGATCAGGACGAGTTCGGTCATCGGGTTGCCGTCGAGTGCGCAAAGGCCATAGGAAAAGGGCGCCTATTATCGGGAAGCGCGTAGATGCAAACAAGCCGGCATTGGCCTAATGCCAGTCAGTTAAGCGTCGCCGCTGCGAATACGTAGGAGCGGCGCCCCGCCGCGAACCAGGGCGATGCGCAATTGAAAAGCTTCGCCCCGAGGCGGGGCTCCTACGAAAGGCCGCTTTGGCAATCTTATCTGACTGGCATTAGGCATTGGCCGGCTTGTTCGACAGCGATAAGCCTAGCGTGTGCTTACTTGACGCGCTGACCCGGTTTGGCGCCGCTGTCCGGGCTGAGCAGGTAGATTTCCTCACCACCAGGGCCGGCCGCCAGGACCATGCCTTCGCTGATGCCGAACTTCATCTTGCGCGGCGCCAGATTGGCGACGTACAGGGTCAGGCGACCTTCCAGCTTGCTCGGGTCCGGGTAGGCGGACTTGATGCCGGAGAACACGTTGCGCTTCTCGTCGCCGATGTCCAGCGACAGGCGCAGCAGCTTGTCGGCGCCTTCGACGAACTCGCACTTCTCGATCAGGGCAATACGCAGGTCGACAGCGGCGAAGGCGTCGAAGTTGATCTCGGCAGCCAGCGGATCCTTGGCAAGTTCACCGTTGCCTTGAGGCTTGGGCGCTTCGGCGGCCAGGTCTTCCTTGGAGGCTTCGATCATGGCTTCGATTTTTGCTGGCTCGATGCGGGTCAACAGCGGGTTGAACGGGTTCAGCTGATGGTTGGCCAGTGGCAGTGCCAGGTCGGCCCAGGTTTGCGGCTGCACGTTGAGGAAGGCTTCGGCCTCGGCGGCCAGCTTCGGCAGCACGGGCTTGAGCATGATCACCAACTGGCGGAACAGGTTGATGCCCAGCGCGCAGATTTCCTGCACTTCGGCCTGCTTGCCTTCGACCTTGTTCAGTGCCCAGGGCGCCTTGTCGGCGATCCAGGCGTTGGCGCGGTCGGCCAGCGCCATGATCTCGCGCATGGCGCGGGAGAAGTCGCGCGCTTCATAGGCCTCGGCAATGCTCGGTGCGGCGGCCTGGAAGGCGTCCCACAGCTCCGGCTCCGGGTTGGCGGCGACCAGCAGGCCATCGTTGCCCTTGTGGATGAAGCCCGCGCAGCGGCTGGCGATATTCACTACTTTGCCGACCAGGTCCGAGTTGACCTTCTGCACGAAGTCTTCGAGGTTCAGATCCAGATCATCCACGCCACGGCCCAGCTTGGAGGCGTAGTAGTAGCGCAGGTATTCCGGGTTCAGGTGGTCCAGATAGGTGCGCGCCTTGATGAAGGTGCCGCGCGACTTGGACATTTTCTGGCCGTTGACCGTCAGGTAGCCGTGCACGTTGACCGCGGTGGGCTTACGGTAGCCGGCGCCTTCGAGCATGGCCGGCCAGAACAGGGCGTGGAAGTTGACGATGTCCTTGCCGATGAAGTGATACAGCTCGGCGGTCGAGTCCTTGCCCCAGAACGCATCGAAGTCCAGCTCCGGGCGTTTGCTGCAGAGGTTCTTGAAGCTGGCCATGTAGCCGATCGGCGCGTCAAGCCAGACGTAGAAGTATTTGCCCGCCTCGCCCGGAATCTCGAAGCCGAAGTACGGCGCATCGCGGCTGATGTCCCACTCCTGCAGGCCGCCGTCGAGCCACTCGGCGATCTTGTTGGCCACTGCGTCCTGTAGTGCACCAGAGCGCGTCCATTGCTTGAGCATGGCCTCGAAGTCCGGCAACTTGAAGAAGAAATGCTGCGACTCCTTGAGTACCGGCACTGCGCCGGAGATGGCCGAGCGCGGGTTCTTCAACTCGGTTGGCGAATAGGTGGCACCGCATTTCTCACAGTTGTCGCCGTACTGGTCCTCGGTGCCGCATTTCGGGCAGGTGCCCTTGATGAAGCGGTCGGCGAGGAACATGCCCTTCTCGGGATCGAAGTACTGGGTCACAGCGCGAGTGGCGATATGGCCCTTGTCGCGCAGCGCCAGGTAAATGGACGCGCACAGCTCGCGGTTTTCCTCGGAGTGAGTCGAGTGGTAGTTGTCGAAGTCCACGCCGAAGTCGGCGAAGTCGGCCATATGCTCGGCACGTACGCCATCGATCAGTTGCTCGGGCGTGATGCCTTCTTTCTCGGCGCGCAACATGATCGCCGAACCGTGGGCGTCGTCGGCGCAGACGTAGATCGCCTGATTGCCGCGCAGCTTCTGGTAGCGCACCCACATGTCGGTCTGCACGTACTCGAGCATATGGCCGAGGTGGATGGAGCCGTTGGCATAGGGGAGGGCGCTGGTAACGAGAATCTTGCGGGCTTCGCTCATGGTGATCGGCTGCACTGGTAAAACAAAGGGAGTCGGCAACTATAAAGCAGTGGACAGTTGCAAGCCACCTGCACCCGGCAAGCGTGGTCGATGTACCGCGCATGGTTCGATGCTGCTGCTATGATGCTGGCCTGTTTTTCCGCTGCCTTCTGGAGTCCATGCATGAGTGCCGTCACCCGCGAAGCGGTCGAAGCTTGTCTGCGTCAGTTCACCGACCCCCATCTCGATCAGGACCCGGTCAGCGCCGGTTGCCTGCGCGAGGTCGACATCCAGGGCGCGCGCGTCACCGTACGTCTGGAACTGGGCTACGCCGCCGGTTTGTTCAAAAACGGTTGGGCGCAGATGCTGCAGATGGCGCTGGAGAACCTCGATGGTGTCGACAGTGCGCAGGTAAAGGTCGATTGCGTGATCGACTCGCACCAGGGCCAGGCTCAGGTACCGGCGTTGGCAGGGGTGAAGAACGTGATCGCCGTGGCCTCGGGCAAGGGCGGAGTGGGCAAATCCACCACCGCAGCCAACCTGGCGCTTGCGCTGGCCCGTGAAGGCGCGCGGGTGGGTATTCTCGATGCCGATATCTACGGCCCCAGCCAGGGCATCATGTTCGGCATCGCCGAAGACACGCGCCCGCAGGTCAAGGATCAGAAATGGTTCGTGCCGCTCGAGGCCCATGGTGTGCAGGTGATGTCCATGGCCTTTCTCACCGACGACAACACGCCGATGGTCTGGCGCGGGCCGATGGTCAGTGGCGCTTTGCTGCAGTTGATCACCCAGACCGCCTGGAACGATCTCGATTATCTGGTGGTGGACATGCCGCCGGGCACCGGCGATATCCAGCTGACCCTGGCGCAGAAGGTGCCGGTGGCTGGCAGCGTGATCGTCACTACGCCGCAGGACCTGGCGCTGCTCGATGCCAAGAAAGGCGTGGAGATGTTCCGCAAGGTGCACATCCCGGTGTTGGGCGTGGTGGAAAACATGGCCGTGCACATCTGCTCCAACTGCGGCCATGCCGAACACCTGTTTGGCGAGGGCGGCGGTGAGAAGCTGGCTGCGCAATATGGCGTCGAGCTGCTGGCCTCGCTGCCGCTGTCGATGGCGATTCGCATGCAGGCCGATGACGGCAAGCCCACCACGGTGGCCGACCCTGAAAGCCAGATCGCCATGATCTACCAGGATCTGGCGCGCAAGGTCGGCGCACGTATCGCTCTGGCTGGCAAACCGGCCATGCCCAGCATCGAGATCAGCGAGGACTAACAGCGGCCGCGCAGCGGCTTTCTGATGACCCTCTCCCATTTATGGGAGAGGGTGCCCGAAGGGCGGGAGAGGGCAATGCAGGCGACTCGGTTCTGGCGTGGCTTTCCAATTGCCCTGCGACGTGGGCATCCTGCGCAGCTCTACCACCCGACTTAGTTCAAGCGTCGGAGTATCGAATTTGTAGGAGCGGCGCCCCGCCGCGAATCAGAGCGGCGCACATTTAAAAACTCGCCCCGGGGCGGGGCTCCTACGAAAAGCTGCTTTGGCAGCCTTTCCTGCTTCTGTAGGAGCGGCTGGGCGGCATTCCGCTTCAGCCGCGAATCGCGGATAAATCCGCTCCTACAGGGCGTGCAAACACCCATAAAAAAGCCCCGCACTAGGCGGGGCTCTTTTCAAGCAGGTCAGCTCAGGTTAGACAACCTGAACTTCCTCAGCCTGCATGCCTTTCTGACCACGGGTGGCCACGAAAGTCACTTGCTGGCCTTCTTTCAGGCTCTTGAAACCATCGCTCTGAATGGCTTTGAAGTGTACGAAGAGGTCGTCACCGGATTGCGGGGTGATGAAGCCGTAGCCTTTCTCATCGTTGAACCACTTAACGGTGCCAGTCTGACGATTGGACATGTGATGTCTCCTAACAAAAGTAATAACAGCCCTGGAAAAGCCCAGGCCGGGACTGAGTGCAACGAGTACTAGGAGTCGGACGATGTTTGGATCGAGATCTAGGCATCAAGTAGCGATTCGCGGTGACACATGCAGCACAGTGGGGACACCATACGTGGTTTTATCGCCAAGTGCGAATAGTCGATGCAGCTTTTTTGCAAATAATGACTGATGGGCGCGCCGGCACTCTTTGAAGCGTGGCGCCTGCATCGGTAAGATGCGCTCACTTTTCTTGCAATAGCCCACTCAGGACACCTCGCCATGAGCATCAAATCGGACAAGTGGATTCGCCGCATGGCCCAGGAACACGGCATGATCGAGCCCTACGTCGAGCGCCAGGTACGCGGTGCCGATGATAGCCGCGTCATCTCTTACGGTGTTTCCAGCTACGGCTACGACGTACGCTGCGCTGATGAATTCAAGGTGTTCACCAACATCCATTCGGCCATCGTCGACCCGAAGAATTTCGATGAGAAGAGCTTCGTCGACATCAAGAGCGATGTTTGCATCATTCCGCCTAACTCCTTTGCCCTGGCCCGTACCGTCGAATACTTCCGTATTCCGCGTGACGTACTGACCATCTGCCTGGGCAAGAGCACTTACGCGCGTTGCGGCATCATCGTCAACGTCACGCCGCTGGAGCCGGAGTGGGAAGGCCATGTGACCCTGGAGTTCTCCAACACCACCAACCTGCCGGCGAAGATCTACGCCCACGAAGGTGTGGCGCAGATGCTGTTCCTGCAGTCCGACGAGGCCTGTGAGGTGTCGTATCGCGATCGCGGTGGCAAGTACCAGGGGCAGACCGGTGTAACCCTGCCCAAGGCCTGATCGAACCTCCTGATACGAAGAAGCCGGGCATTGCCCGGCTTCTTCGTTTCTGCCCTCTGCGATCAAGGCACCAGCGGCAGCTCGCGCTTGTGGCGGGTGGCGTCGTAGGTGCGCACGATGGTGGCGTAGGCCTCGTCGCTGACGGTCTCGCCATGCAGGAAGGCGTCGATCTCGGCATAGGTCACGCCATGGGCTTCCTCGTCCGGTTTGCCCGGGCGCAATTCTTCCAGATCGGCAGTCGGCGTTTTCATCACCAGATGCTGCGGTGCTCCCAGGTGTGCGGCGATGGCGCGTACCTGTTTCTTCACCAGGCCAGACAGCGGGGCCAGGTCGCAGGCGCCATCACCGAATTTGGTGAAGAAGCCCATGACCGCCTCGGCGGCATGATCGGTGCCGATCACCAGGCCGTTGTTGGCGTTGGCGATGGCGAACTGGGCGACCATGCGAATGCGGGCCTTGACGTTGCCCAGTACGAAGTCGCGTCGGACATGGCTTAGTTGCTCCAGGTGGCTGACCTGCTGGGCCAGGCCGTGGACGCTATCAGCAATGTTGACTGTAGTGTTCTCGTCGGCACGGATGAATTGCAGTGAATCCTGTGCGTCATGCTCGTCATGCTGGGTGTTGTGCGGCAGACGCATGGCGATGAAGCGATAGGCGCTATCGCCGCTCTCGGCGCGTAATTCCTCGACCGCGAGCTGAGCCAGACGCCCGGCCGTGGTCGAGTCGACGCCACCGCTGATACCCAGCACAAGCACCTTGAGGCCGGAATTCTTCAGGGTGTTCTTGATAAAGGTCTTGCGCCGTTCGATTTCGGCGCTCAGCGCTGCCTCATCGGCGAACGGCGGCACTACGTCGAGAGCGGCGGCGATTTCGGCTTGGCGGTTGCTCATGTCTGGGTCCTCACTGGGTCACGCGAAAGACGTGTTTCAGGTAACTGACGAAATTCTCGTCGCGGCATTGGGTCTTGCCAGGCGTATCGGAAATCTTCGCCACCGGCTGACCATTGCAGGCGGTCATCTTGATTACGACGTTCATCGGAGTGACGCCAGGGATGTCGCAGGTCAGGTTGGTGCCGATGCCGAAGCTTACGTGGATTCGCCCGGAAAGTGCACGGTAGAGCTGCAGCGACTTGGGCAGGTCGAGCCCGTCGGAGAACACCAGGGTCTTGCTTTTGGGGTCGATGCCGAGTTTCTCGTAGTGGGCGATAGCTTTTTCCGCCCATACCAGTGGGTCGCCGGAGTCATGGCGCAGGCCGTCGAAGAGCTTGGCGAAGTACAGGTCGAAATCGGCCAGGAAGGCATCCATGGTGATGCAGTCGGTCAGGGCGATGCCAAGTAACCCGCGGTATTCGCGCACCCAGCAGTCGAGTGCGGCGATCTGGCTGTCGATCAGGCGCGGGCCGAGTTGCTGGTGCGCCATCAACCATTCGTGGGCCATGGTGCCAATGGGCTTGAGGTCGAATTCGCGGGCCAGGTGCACGTTGCTGGTACCGACGAAACGCCCGGGGAAGTCGCGCTTGAGGATATGCACCGCCTGCTCCTGCACGCGGTAAGAGAAGCGCCGGCGAGTACCGAAATCAGCCAGCTGGAAGCCGGCCAGTTCGCTCGGCGAGGCTTCGGCCTTGAGCCAATCGAGCTTCTCGTACAGGCGCTCGGCGGCCTGTTCGAGCAGCACTTCGCGGTAGCGATAGCGGTTGCGCACTTCGCTGACGATGGCCAGCAGCGGTACTTCGAAGAGGATCACGTGCAGCCAGGGACCGCGCAGGCGGATGTTCAACTGGCCGTCTTCGATGCTGGTGTACACGTAGCGCAGGTTGAAGCGGAACAAACTCAGAAAGCGGATGAAGTCGGGCTTGATGAAGGGAATGCTGTCGAGAAAGGCGAGCTGGTCGACGCTTAGGCTCAGCTCGCTGAGGCGTTCGATCTGGTAGCGGATTTCGGCCAGGTAGGGCGTCAGATCCTCGCTACTGCGGCAGCGGAACTCCCATTCCACTTCGGCGTTGGGGTAGTTGTGCAGCACCGCCTGCATCATGGTCAGCTTGTAGAAGTCGGTGTCCAGCAGATTCTGCACGGTGCGCTCGGCGAAGATGCTCTCGCTCATCGCAGGTTCTCCTTGGCGAGGGTGTCATCCAGCTGTTCCAGGCTGGTGGCAAGTGTGATGCCCTGTTCGCGCATGGCGATGCAGGCGGTTTCGGCCGTTTCGCTGGCAATGGCTCGGCAGGCCGGTAGATGCACGATCACCTCGAAGCCGGCGCGGCGCAGCTGCAGGGCGGTGGTCTTGACGCAGTAGTCCAGGGCCAGGCCGCCCACCAGTACAAGGTCGACGCCATTTTGCCGAAGAAATTCGATCACGCCCGTGCTGCGCTTCTCGGCCAGGTCGTGATAGCAGGCGCCGTAAGGGTGCAGGTCCGGCTCAACGCCTTTCCACACGAAGTAGTGGTAATCCAGCGGCGCGGGCAGGCCATCGAGCAATTCGAAGCCGGGCGTACCGGGCACGCAGTGGCTGACCCAGGTCAGGTCGGCATTGGCCAGCGGCAGGGGGCGCAACATCTCATCGTGTGTGTCGACGACCCAGGCCGCCTGCGGGCTATGGGCATCCTTGCTGCCAATGCGCAGTTCGGCGCGTGCGGCCAGTTGGTTCAGCGCCGGGACGATGGCATCGCCCTCGGGTACGGGGAGCTCGCTGGGGCACAGCGGGGTGAAGCCTTTCTGGGCGTCGACGTCGAAGCTGGCGATCTTCATGGTGCGCCTCCTTCTCGTGGGTGAGTGACTACATATTTCATCTGATGAAATATGTAGTCAAGCGTTTTCACCAAATCCTGCGTGAAAAAATATGAGTTATTGGTCAAGATGAAATAAGTAGATGAAGGAGCAAGGGACGGGATGAGTGCAGTGGAAGTGCTGGCCGGGGTGGATATCGTTGCCCTGCGCCTGAGCGAGGAGGGGGCGTTGCAGGTGCTGCTGCTGCGTCGCCAGCGCGAACCCTACGCCGGGCAATGGGCGCTACCGGGCGTGCTGGTCAACGGTCGTTGCGCCGATGCCAGCCTGGACGCCGCCGCAGCCCGTGCGCTGGCGGACAAGGCACGCCTGCAACCGCAGTATCTGGAGCAGGTGGCGACGGTGGGTAATGGTCTGCGAGATCCACGTGGCTGGTCCCTGAGCACCTGCTATCTGGCGCTGCTGGCACCCGACGCCGAGCCGCAGGATGAAAGTTTGCGCTTCGTCGATCTGTCGCGCGTCACTGCCGGGCAGCAGGCGTTGCCATTCGACCATACGCAACTGGTGCGCCTGGCAGCCGAGCGGCTGCGCGGCAAGTCGGTGTACAGCTCGCTGCCGCTGTACCTGCTGGCGCCGCGATTTACCGTGACCGAAGCGCTGACGGCGTTCCAGGCTTGTCTGGGCGAGCCGGTGCAGCACACCACCTTGCGCGGGAGGCTGGAACGGATGAAGGCGCAAGGCTGGATCAGTGATACCGGCGAGAAGAATTACCCGAAGATGGGGCGGCCGCAGAATCTGCTGGCGCATAGCCCGCACGCGGGTGAGGCGTTTATCTTCGACCGCAGCCTGCTGGCTTAGCAGATGCTCCCGAATTGCAGGCAAAAAATAGGCGCCAGAGGCGCCAGGGGAGCATTTCAATCGATGCATAGTCTCTGAACCTGCTTTGTCCGAGAAGTTCCATTCGGTGATGGAAAAAAGCCATCTTTTTCTTCGGGCAAAAGAAAAGGCGCCAAGGGCGCCTTAAAACGATGATCTATGGAGTAAGTCGAATATTCAGAGTGGGGCGCTGAGGCAAAGGTTCAGCGCCGCCCGACGAACGGTCATTACTTTGCCGGCATCAGCAACAGGCGCTGGTTGCCATAGACCTTGTCCAGATTTTCCGCCTTGAACGGGAAGCTCATGTAGCCGCCCTTGAGCCATGCCTCGATGCCGTCGGCGTAGTGTGGGCTGGCTGGGTTGCCCGACTGCCCTGCGCTGTTGACGCCGACCAACGGCTCGTCGGCGGCAAAATCCACCACGATACGCATGGCCGGGATGAGGAAGGTATTGAAGTCCTGGCCCCAGGCGTAGGCAGAGACGTTCAGCGTGCTGTGGTCGCCCCCGGCCGGATAGGGGCCGCGATCCAGATAACCTTTCAAGGCGTTGATGCTGCTGCGCTGGCTGGCGCTCATGTAAGGCGCCATGCGCGTGGTGTCGGTCACCCACTCATAGGTGTGCAGCTTGCCCCATTGCCAGTTGCGACGCTCGGCGCCCAATCGGCTCTCCAGCAGCTCGATGCTGGCGGCCAGGCTGCGCGCGAGGATAGTCGGTTTGTCTTCCTGCTCTGGCGTGCGGATGTCATTCCAGAAGGGGCTGTCGGCACGGCCGAGCAGGTGGTCGGCCTGCGCCGAGTAGGAGGTGTTGGCGGCTTGCACTAGCGCCTGCCAGGCCGGGCTGTCTTCCGGGCCCAGTTCGTCGAGGAAGATCTGCCGTGCGCTTTCATGCAGGAAGGCGCCGTAGATGGCGGCATCGGCCGAACTGGCGGCAAGCTTGCCGTCGAACGCCAGCAGGCGCTTCAGGGCTTCATCGGCACGTGCGCGCTGGTCAGCCGGCAGGGCCGCGATGGCCTGGCGCAGCGAGTCGTGCATGGCCGGGTCATTGAACATGGCCTGCAGTTTGGCGACAAAGGGTGAGGTCTGGTCGTACTGCATGGCGATCATGCTGCGGCCATCGTGACGGCCATTGCCGGCCAGCTCGGCGATGCGTTCGGCGCGTTCCGGGTAGTACCAGGAGCTGGACAGTTGCATGCCGTAACCGGGCGGCACGCTGCGTTCGTTGGCGGTGCCCAGCCAGCCTTGCGGCGGGTCCTGATCATAAGGGTGCAGCATCGGGTCAGCGAAGCCGTCCCAGGCGTAGCGCTCGTCCCAGCCGGGGGAGGGCAGCAGGCCACGACCTTCGCGGCGATTCGGGTAGCGCCCGGTGACCTGCCAGCCGATATGCTGGGCGTCGGCGAAGACGATGTTCAGCGGCATGGCGCGGATCTCCCGCGTCGCCTCGAAGGCCTGGTCCACCGACTGTGCTCGCGACAGGTCGAAGAAGGCGTCGAGGCTCTGGTCACGCTCGAACTGGGTGGTTTTCAGCGCCAGGCCGTAGCCGCTCTGCAGCGCCAGGGGTTGCAGCATATGCTTGCGTTCGCCCAGTACCGAGTTGAGCAGCGGCCCGTTGCGGGTCTCGTAAAGCGTTTCGCGGATCGGGCGCTGACCTTTGATGAAGAAGGTCTCCTGGCGTTCGCTGACCGGCAGCCACTTGCCGTCGGCCTGGTACATCAGGCGACTGCCTTCGCGCTTGATGCGCTCCAGGTAGATGTCCTGATTGTCGCCCATGACCATGGTCATGCCCCAGGCCAGCTTGCCGTTGTAGCCGGCGACCACGGCCGGCACACCCGCCAGGGACACGCCCGCAGCCTGGTATTTGGGCGAGCGGATCTGCACGAAATTCCACAGCGAGGGCATGCTCAGTGGCAGGTGCGTGTCATTGGCCAGCAGGCTCTTGCCGCCACGGCTACGCTGCGGGGCGATGGCCCAGTTGTTCGAGGCGGCGACGCCGAGCATGTGCTGTTCGGCGATCTGCGCCGCGGTGCGGGAAATCGCCTGCAGGCCCGGTAGCTGGCCCTTGAGGTCGAGACCGGCGAGTTTTTCTGCTTCGGCGAAGGGCAGCGGCTCGTCTGGGTAGATCGGCAGCAGCCAGGGCAGCTTGTCGGTGCCCACGCGCTGGGCCATGGTCAGCGCGGCGATCTCTTCTTGCATGTTCACCGCCAGACCGAAGTTGAGCAGGCAGAACAACAGCACCGAGTCCTCGGGCTTCCAGTACTCGGGACGGTAGCCGGACTCGGCCAGATCCATCGGCATACGATCGCGGTAGCGGAACATATAGGCGTTGACGCCACGCGAATAGACCTCGAAGAAACGCTTCAGGCGTGGCGAGGCGTCGGCGTAGAGAATTTCCGCACTCTTTTTCAGGTTGACCGCGCGCATGAACCGGTCCATTTCCAGCACGCCGGGCCCTGCCATTTCGGCCAGGCGGCCCTGAGCCAGCAGACGCATGCCGACCATCTGGCTGAGACGATCACCCGCATGCACGTAGCCCAGGGTAAACAGGGCGTCGTGGAAATTGCTCGATTCGATCAGTGGCATGCCGAGGGCATTGCGTCGCACCGATGCACTTTCTGCCACGCCCTGAATGCGCTCGACGCCGCGCGTCGGTGGCACGCTGTCGGCATAACGGCTATTGAGCAGGGACTGGCAGCCGGCGAGGCTGGTCAGTGAGGCGGCGAGAGTCAGGCAGGCCAGCGTGCGCATGGCGAATTTCCTTGGTGTGCGGACGGTCGAGGCCGGTCAAGCAGGGACCGGCCACAAAGGCGCCAAGGTAATGAGGCTGGGGGTGCCTGGCAAGAGGCCTGAGAACCGTTGAAAGTCTGCTGTGCGCTGACAATGCTGCGCTGAAAGCGCTCTCAGACGTTCGCCTGAGGCCTCTTCAACCCTTCATCCAGCAACCAGCGTGCAGCGACACGCGCAGCGGCCTTGTGCTGCAGTTCCAGCTCGTTGAAGCGTTTTTCGAAGCGCCGCCGTTCGGCCTTGTCCAGAGCCTTCCAGGCTGCATGGGTAGGCACCTCGGCGGTGGCTTCGAAGAGCAGATGGAACACCTGGCAGTGGCTGTCATTGCTCAGGGCACTGTCATAGTTATCGAGCAGCACCTTGATGCGGATGGCGCCTTCGATCAACGGCAACTGCTCGTCGAGCAGGCTGCTGGCGAGGATGTTCAGATCGCCACCGAGACGCTGCTGGCGCTCCTGTTGCGCTTCGTCACGGGCGCGCTGGTTAGCCCACACGCGGCGCCACAGGTGCCAGGCATAGGCGGCCAGCGCTGCGATCAGCAGCAGGCCGCCAAGCAGCAGGGTCAGGTTCAAGGCGCTCATGCGCGGTTCAGGCGCCGTGGCACTTCTTGTACTTCTTCTCGCTGCCGCATGGGCAAGGATCGTTACGGCCGACATCCTTCAGCGCGTTGCGCACCGGCTCCTGATGGCCATGGTTGCAGTGCGGGCCGTGCACATGGTCGTGATCGTGATGATCGTGGTCATGGTTGCAGTCAGGGCCGTGGACGTGGGGTTGGTTGCTCATGGTGTTACTCGTGCAGGTTATTCGGGGATGAAATCGCCGGGAATTATCTCGCCATTACGCGCCATGTGCACGCTTCGGCCGAATAACATGCCGGTTTTTACCTCACCCTTGAGGCTATAGCGAATCGGCATGTCCGGTTTTTCCAGTGCCTTGACGATCTGCCGCACATGGCGCCAGAGGTTGGTGCGCACCGGTACTTCGAAGGTGTGGTGGCCGTGGGCGGGCACGGTGAACCACTCGTTGGAGTGGCCCTCGGCCAGCTGGATACCATTGAGATGGACGTTGTAGTCCAGCCCGCGCACCGGCAGGCTGACGCCGTTGGGATTGTCGATTCGAAAGCGCAGGCGGAACTCCTGTTCGAGCAGCCTGGCCTTGACCACATCAACTTTGATGAGTTGGACGTCCGGGTCCTTGAAACCACCTGTCATCCAGGTGGAACATCCTGGTAGGCCTGAAAGCAGGCCAAAAAACATCAATAGGCTGATAGTTCTTATCATTTGCGCCTGAGAAAGCATTTCACACCCCCGTTGCGGCTCAGTGTAACAAGCAAGCGCTTGGCTGCAACGGGTAAGCACTCATTATTTTCAATGAGTTAGTGGGGTGGTCTGGTGCTGTCGAGGTTCGGGAGAGCATGAATGAGAAGCCTGCAGTGTCGGGGCAAAGGAACCTGCGCCATACTGAGCGGCGAATAGGACAGGAGTGTGACCATGAGTCGCTACGAGATCGCCTTCTCCGGGCAATTGGTGCCGGGCGCCCAGCCGGAGCTGGTCAAAGCCAATATGGCCAAGCTGTTCCAGGCCGATGCTCAGCGCATCGCTCAGTTGTTCTCCGGGCGCCGCATCGTGATCAAGAACAATCTCGACGCCGCCGGGGCGGAGAAGTACCGCGCGACGCTGGAGCGGGCCGGCGCTCGGGTCGAGGTCGTCGATATGGATGTGGTGATCGAGGAGATCGAGCTGGCTCCGCCACCGCCCGTACAGTCGGAACCTGCGCCGGTAGTCATCCCCGCTGCGACAAGGCCGGGTCGCCTGCAGGTCGCGCCACGAGATGAGTACATGGCCGCGTTCAGTGATGTGGATGCCCCGGATTTCGATATCGCTCCGGTGGGCAGCAATCTGCAAGACGCCAGACCCGACGCTGCAGCACCACAGGTCGATCTTTCGCAGTTCAGTCTGGCCCCCGTCGGTAGCGATATGGGGCAAGCCAAGCCTGCAGCTCCGGCTCCTGCGCCGGATACTTCGCACCTGAAACTGCAGGATTGATTGTCCTGCAGGCAATCAAGCGCCGTGAGCTGCCCAGGCAACCACGGCGTTTTTGCGCTCAGGGCTGCTAGCCCGCCTTGCACTTGGCGGCGGCCTCTTCAGTTTGAGGTTACGCACGCTGGTGAAGAACAGCTCGCAGGTTTGCAGTTTCTCCGTCACCTGCCATTTCTCTGTGCAGGTATTGAGCGTTTGCTGCGGATCAACTGCCGGTTGCCGGCCCATGTTGGCCTGCCAGCAGGCGGCGCTCAGATCCTGCCCCATGACCTTGATCCCTGCTGCGTTGGCGGCAGCCTCGCTGCCCTTGTTGTTGGCCGGATCGGCCGCATACCAGATATAGCTTGGATGATTGGCGCCGAGCACGGGGACCTACTGTCCAGGCCTCGCCTCTATCTGGCCGAGGCCCAGCACCGGCAGATTCACCCCGTATTGCTGCGTGATCCAACTGCGCACCGGCGCACCAAAGGCGACCATCGGCAGGCGGGTATCGCCAGAGCCGCCGCTGAGCTCGCTGACCATGCGCCGCTGATAGCTGGTGAAGTAGCCATAAACGCCTTCCAGGGCACTGCCGGCACTGGCCGGGGCGGCAATGGGTGCGATGTCGATGATGGTCTGGTAAGCGGGGGTGTGTTCCGGCTGTACGCCATTGAAACTGAGCAGCGAGGCTCAGCGATCTGTGGTGCTCGAACGCAGATAATCCTGAGCCTGAGTCAGTGAGTAGTCCGGTGGGAAGTGCAGCAGTTCGACGCTCTTGCGGTTCTCCAGGGCCATGCCCAGGGGCAGGAAGAAGAACCAGTTGTACTGCCATTTACCGTCACTATTGAGCTGGCTGGCTCCCTGGTAGGCCAGATCACCGGCATCGAGCAATTGCAGCAGGGACTTGCCGTAATCCGTTGGCGTGCCGTCGAAATTGGCGTGAATGCGTTCTCCATTGCGTGTCACGCGTACGTTGGCCGCCGAGCGATACCACTTTTCTTGTGCATGGCTTTCTCCTTGTTGAGTGTCCTCGCGGGACGTATCAACTCAAGCAGAAAGCAGGATTAACACTAATCAGGCATTCAGGTAGGGCGCACAGCACTTCTTGAACTTCTGCCCGCCCTGGCAGGGGCAAGGATCATTGCGTCCGGCTTTCAGTGGCACCGTCGGGTCGAGGAAGAACCAGCGTTCGTCCACCTGAACGAAAGCGGAGCATTCGCGGTGACGATGTTCGTCGTTGTCATCGTGCCAGCGGGCGACGAAGCTGACCTGGGTATGTTCTGGCTTGCCGGCGAATACTTCGCTGCCTTCGACTTCCAGGCCGAGCCAGGTGCTTTGGGCGCTCCAGGCAGCCATCGCGTCGCGGTCGAGCGCCGGCTGCTGGACGGGCAGGGTAGTGGCCACCAGATAATCCACCAGGCCCAGTACATAGGCGCTGTAGCGCGAGCGCATCAGCAGTTCCGCGCTGGGCGCGTGGGTACCCGCGTGATAGTGACCACAACACTGGCTCAGCGAATTACCGCTGCCACAAGGGCAATTGGGATCGAGTGGGTTCATCGCTCTACCACCAGTATTTGCCGAAGTTTTGTGGATTAGCCCAGAACTTCGCGTTCAACCAATCGGGAACTTGCTTGTAATCGAGTAGATCATAGGTGAACAGATGCAGGGTCTGTCCCTCGCGCTGGAACTGCTCACTGGCTTGCATGGCCAGGGCGAAAAAGTCGGTTTCCTGCCAATCACCTGCTTTGAGGTCGAGCAACACGGCGACCCGGCTGGCGTTGAGGTTGCGAATGCCACCCAGTAGTTGCAGTCCATCGCGTTTGGGTAAGTGCTCCAGACAGTCGACCAGAATTGCCAGGTCGAAGCGCTGTGCGGCCAGTTCCGGTGCCAGGGGAGCAGCAGGTGCGGTGGTGACCTGACACTGCGGGTGGGCGCTGTGAAAGGCGCTGACTGCGGGCAGTTCGCTTGCGCCGAGTAACAGCAGTTTCTCGCGGGCATAGCGGGCAAGCAGTGCCGCAATGGCTTGTTGTGGAGTACGGGTACTAAGGCTGGCGGTCATCGAACTTCCTCGAAAAGTCTGCAAAGACTAACGTGGTGTCGGTATCAGGCCTAGAGTGAGAGAAAATTATCCGCAGAAGCTATAGCTGGCGGATTGTACAACTCCTGTCTTTACTACTATCGAGTCGGTTATGGGCCGATGAACATTGGAGACCTAAAGTATGAGTATCACAAGGAACGCAGTACCCCTGATTCTGGCTAGTACCTTGCTGACCGGTTGCGCCGGCCTGCAGAAAACCGACTGGCCCACTTGCGCAGCTGTAGGCGGTGTTGGTGGTGCGGCGTTAGGGGCAATCGAAAGCTCTACCTGGGCTGGTGGTGGTGCGCTGGTGGGTGCCGGTATGGCTGCCGCCTACTGCTGGGTACATGGTGCCGAAGCGCAGCAGGTTGTCGTCGTCGAAGAAGTCGTTGTCGAGGAGGTCGCCGTTGCCGAGCCGGCCGAAGCCGTCCGTGTCGAACTGGACGTCAAGTTCGACTTCGACAAGGCCGAGGTCAAGCAGGAAAGCTATGGCGACATCAAAGCCCTGGCCGACTTCATGAAACAGTACCCGCAGACCAGCACCGTGGTTGAAGGTCACACCGACTCCGTGGGCAGCGATGCTTACAACCAGGGCCTGTCCGAGCGCCGTGCCAGTGCCGTGCGTGACGTTCTGGTCAACCAGTACGGTGTCGAGTCCAGCCGTGTGCAGGCAGTGGGTTATGGCGAGAGCCGCCCGGTTGCCGACAACGCCACTGCTGATGGTCGCGCCATCAACCGTCGCGTGGAAGCCGAGGTCGAAGCTCAGCCGTAAGGCGCTTCGCTCAACCGGATAAGGCGTCACCCGAAAAGGCCCGGCCGATTTTCATCGGTCGGGCCTTTTCTTGTGTGGAATCTGCCGCTGACCGCGGCTTGCGCGCAATCTTCCTTGTACCTGCACCTCCTCGCTGATAGTGGGCCGCGCCCATGACGGATGCAGCGGGGCACTCTGGCGTTCGCGGGTGATAAACAAAGTCGTTAAAAAATATTCGTCGCTCTGGTGGTCATTGTTGCGAGGGGGTAACGTGCAGCGCTAATTAGAAAATAGCTGCGCAAGAGGGCGGGGATGAAAACATTGTTGACGATGGGCAAGGTACTGGCCTTGGCCTTCTGGCTGGTATTCGGGGCGGCGCTGGCCAAGCGTTTCGGTACCCCGTTCGAACAACTCGTCTATGTGCTCGCGGCCTTTCTTGCGTTGCTGCATGGCGTGCAACTGTGGCTGTTTTCAGACCTCCTGTCCGGTCGCGCTAGCCCCTGGCTGGATCGTGTACAGGTCCTGCTGTTCGGCATTTTTCACCTCTATCCGCTGAAGGCCGAGCAAGGGCCTGAAAGCGCTGCTGCTACAGTGCTCGAGGAGGCGGCTCATGCGTAGTCTCGCTCTGTTGCTCTGCCTGTTCGCAGGTCCGTCGTTGGCCGCTACGCAGGTCACGGTGGCGTCCAATACGCTGATGCGTTTGCCGGTCGCCAGTAGCAGCCTGCAGCTCGAACGGCTGGAAGTGGCGGATCAGGCGACCCTGATGATCCCGGCAACGGTGACCGAGTTGCATATCGGTGAGTTGCTGATGGGCCGCGACGCGCATATTGGCGTTGCGCCCAGCGATCAGCCACTGCGACTGGTGGTAGAGGACGCCAATGTCGGCCCGGGCGCCTGGATCAGCGCCAAAGGTGCCGCTGGTACTTACACCCGGCCAGCCACGCCTGGGCGGGAGATCAAGCTCAAGCTGCACAAGCTGACATTCGAATCCTTGACTCTCGATGTGCGCGGTGGTCAGGGCAGACCGGGTTATGCCGGGCTCGATGGCGCGCATGGGCAGCCGGGTGGTTGCACCTGGGGTCAGGCCAGTGCTGGCCACGATGGTCAGGACGGCACCGATGGGCATGAAGGTGCTGCAGGCGGTAGCGTGGTGCTGGAGGTGCCGCACCATGTCGAGGTCGAGCGCATGCAGGTATTGCTCGATGGCGGCGCGGGTGGTGCCGCCGGTTCGGCGGGGCGCCCCGGTCGTGGGGGCGCTGCCAAGGGCTGCCTGCTCTACGGCGTAGAGGGTGCGGCCGATGGCAAGCCTGGCCAGCCTGGGCGCGAAGGTGCGGCGGGCCGCAGTGGTGCCGTGCAGGTGTTTCGGTTCTGAATAATTGCTGCTGCCTTGGTTCGCAAGGCAGCAGCGCCAGTCAGAATACCGGGCGCATGGCCGCCAGCGTCATCAGTGCCAGGCCGATCAGCAGGTTGCTGCCGACCACCTTGCGAATCCGCCCCAGTGCCTCGCCGCCTGCAGGCCAGTTCTCGCTCTCCACGGCGCGCCGCAGCTGCGGCAGCTGCAGCGCCTGAATACGCAGGAACAGGGCGAGCATCACCAGATACAGACCCATCATGACGTGCACGTAGCGCGGCGCGGCGTCGAAACCGCTGTAGCTCATGTGCAGCATGCCGACTCCAGTCAGGGGCAGGACTGCTACCGCTATCCAGACCCAGACGAAAAAACGTTTGAACACACTCAGCCATAGGCGCAGGCGTGCTGGCGGCTCCAGTATGTCCACCGCCGCCGGGCGCAGGATCATCCAGGCGAAGAACATCCCGCCAACCCATACGACGGCGGCCAGCAGGTGTAGCGCATAGAGTGGTGCGTAGGGTGTCATGCGGTATCTCCAGGGGGCCGTTTGGCAGGTCGGTTCATTCGATTGGCACGCGACTCAGCGCCAGATCGACAGGCGCGCTATGATAGCGGCCGCTCCGCGAATACTGAAAATTTATCCAGCCTTTTTCGTTTCAGAATCCATGCTCAGTACCGAACTCAAGTCCCAGATCCAGGGCGCCTATTCGCGCTTTCTCGAGGCCAAGTCGCTCAAGCCGCGCTATGGCCAGCGCTTGATGATCGCCGAGATCGCCAAGGTGCTCGGCACCATCAAGACCGATGACGAGGGCAAACGTCTGGGTGATCCGGCCGTGGTCGCGGTCGAGGCGGGCACCGGTACCGGTAAGACGGTGGCTTACAGCCTGGCCACCATTCCCACGGCCAAGGCTGCCGGCAAGCGTCTGGTGATCGCCACCGCGACGGTCGCCCTGCAGGAGCAGATCGTGCACAAGGATCTGCCGGATCTGTTGCGCAACAGCGGCCTGAACTTCAGCTTCGCCCTGGCCAAGGGTCGTGGCCGCTACCTGTGCCTGTCCAAGCTTGACCACCTGCTGCAGGACGGCGCCGCGCAGAGCGCCACCGCGCAGTTGTTCGAGGAAGAAGGTTTTCGCATCGATGTGGATGAACAGGGTCAGAAGCTGTTCACCGCGATGATCGAGAAGCTCGCCGGCAATAAATGGGATGGCGACCGTGACAGCTGGCCGGAGGAACTGGAGGACGTGCGCTGGGCGCAACTGACCACTGACCATAGCCAGTGCACCAACCGCCACTGCCCGAATTTCCAGCAGTGCGCCTTCTACAAGGCGCGCGAGGGCATGGGCAAGGTCGACGTGATCGTCACCAACCACGACATGGTGCTAGCCGACCTCGCGCTCGGCGGCGGCGCAGTACTGCCTGACCCGCGCGAGACCATCTATGTGTTCGACGAGGGCCATCACCTTCCGGACAAGGCCATCGGCCACTTCGCCCATTTCACTCGCCTGCGTTCCACCGCCGACTGGCTGACCCAGATCGACAAGAACCTGACCAAGCTGCTGGCGCAGAACCCGTTGCCGGGCGATCTCGGCCGCCTGATCGAACAGGTGCCGGAGCTGGCCCGCGAGCTCAAGACCCAGCAGCAGTTCATGTTCACCGCCTGCGAAGAAATCGCCGACTTCAAGGCCGGCGAAGACATGGAAGGCCGCGAGCGCCCGCGTCACCGCTTCGTCGGCGGTGTGGTGCCGGAGCACCTGACTGAGTTGGGGCTGGAGCTGAAGAAGGGCTTCTCCAAGCTCAATGACCTGTTCACCGGCGTTACCGAGCTGCTCAAGGAGGCCATGGACGGCGAGGGCGCCGTGGGTATCGCCAGCCACCAGGCCGAGGAGTGGTATCCGCTGTTCGGCAGCCTGATGGCGCGAGCCAAGGGCAACTGGGAGCTGTGGCTGGCTTTCACCGCTGAAGACCCCGAGGAAAGCCCGCCCATGGCGCGCTGGCTGACCCTGGCCGAGAGCGGTGCGCTGTTCGACATCGAGGTCAACGCCAGCCCGATCCTCGCCGCCGAGACCTTGCGCCGCAACCTGTGGAATGTTGCCCATGGCTGCTTGGTGACGTCTGCGACCCTGACCGCGCTGGGCACCTTCGATCGCTATCGCATGCGTGCCGGGTTGCCCAAGGTGGCGGTCGCGGCGATAGTGCCAAGCCCCTTCCATCATGCCGATGCCGGCTTGCTGCGGGTACCGGATCTGAAGGCCGACCCGCGCGAGGCGGCTGCGCACACGGCGGCCATCATCCGCGAGCTGCCGAACCTTGTGGCCGGCAGTCGCGGCACGCTGGTGCTGTTTTCCTCGCGCAAGCAGATGCAGGACGTGTTCGACGGCCTGGATCGCGACTGGCGCAAACGGGTGTTCATCCAGGGCAACCTGTCCAAGCAGGAGACCCTGAACAAGCACAAGGCACGCGTCGATTCAGGTGAGGAAAGCGTGCTGTTCGGCCTGGCCAGTTTCGCCGAAGGTGTCGATCTGCCGGGTGCCTACTGCGAGCACGTGGTGATCGCCAAGATACCCTTTGCCGTGCCGGATGATCCGGTGGAAGCGGCGCTGGCCGAGTGGATCGAGGCGCGTGGCGGCAATCCCTTCATGGAAATCGCCGTGCCGGACGCCTCGCTGCGCCTGGTGCAGGCCTGCGGTCGCCTGCTGCGTACCGAGGCTGATCGCGGCACCATCACTCTGCTGGATCGGCGTGTGGTTACTCAGCGCTACGGCAAGGCCATTCTCAATGCGTTGCCGCCGTTCCGCCGGCAGATCGACTGACTGATCTATTCACCATCCCTGTTGCGCTGCTCCAGC
Organism: Pseudomonas oleovorans subsp. oleovorans; assembly: GCF_002197815.1. Classification (GTDB taxonomy): domain Bacteria; phylum Pseudomonadota; class Gammaproteobacteria; order Pseudomonadales; family Pseudomonadaceae; genus Aquipseudomonas; species Aquipseudomonas oleovorans. The sequence continues at coordinate 178,512 of NZ_NIUB01000002.1, read as the reverse complement.
TCATCGCCCAAGCGCCCCAGCGTCGGCCGAATGCCGGCGCGGTGCGCGGCGCGGGCGATGGCGTGCGCCGCCAGCGGGGCGCTGGCCAGCAGAATCAGCAGGCCGATAAAGGCCTCCAGGGCCAGCTCGCCACTGCTGGCCAAGGCCACTGCGCCCAGTAGCAGGACGGCGCCGAGAACCCCGGCCTTGCTCGCCGCATGCATGCGGCTGTAGCTGTCGGGCAGGCGCAGCACGCCAATTGCACCGAGCAGAGAGATCACTGCACCGCTCAGCACCAACAGCGAGGCCAGCCAGGCTTGTACGTCGTTCATGGGCGTTCCTCTCTCTTGTCCGGTATCTGGCTGTGGGCGTCGTCGAACAGGAAGGCGAAGGCTGCCGTTCCAAGAAACGACACCAGTGCCAGCAGCACGGCGACGTCGATGAACAGCGCCTCACCGCGCATCAGGCACAGCAGCGCCATGGCGGCGACCGCCAGCAGGGTCAGGGCATCGATGGCCACCGCGCGATCCGGGCGGCTCGGCCCGCGCAACAGGCGATATAAGATGATCAGTCCGCTCAGCGCGAGCAGGACTGCTGCCAGGGGTAGTACCCAGGCGGCGCCGGCCAGATGCAAGGTCATGGATTCACTCCTTCGGCTTTGCCCGCGTCGAGCCAGGCCAGCAGGCGGCGCTCAAGCTCGGCCAGCGCGTCGGTCACGTCCTCGCGGTGACGGGCATCGAGTGCATGGATATAAAGCAGGCCCTGGTCCTGGTCATACTCCAGGACCAGGGTGCCGGGCGTCAGGGTCAGCAGGGTGCCGAGCAGGGTCACCTTGTCCACTTCGCGGCGGGTCACCGGGTAGGCAAGCACTGCTGGTTCCACATCGACCCGACGCGCCAGCACTAGAGTGGCGACGTGGTAAGTCGCGAGGAACACCTGGGCAATGAACCACAAGCAGAAGCTCACACCATGCTCCAGGCTGCGTGCGTAACGGCGCAGGCGCCCGATTGCCAGGCCCAGCAGGCGAGCGAGCAGGTAGAGCAGGGCGAAGGCCAGCAGACCGCCACCGAGGTGGCCGGCGCCGAGACTCCAGGCCAGACCGACGCTGGCCAGCAAATGGATGATAAACAGCATCAGGTCCCTCCTGCGCCGGTAAAGGGTTGCAGATAGGCCTGCGGGTCGGCGAGCTGCGCGGCGGCCGCTACGGCGTAGTCGATCAGCGGGCCGGCGCCGAGGCCGATCAGCACGGTCAGCAGTGCCAGGGCGCTCATGCCCAGCCACGCCGCGCGTATGCCGGTAACCGTTTGCAGCGCCTCTTCACCGCGTGGATGAGGCTTGAGAAATGCTTCGTTCCAGATCTTGTTCATCGACAGCAGGGTGAACACGCCAGTCAGCAGGGCGATGCCCGCCGCCCACCAGGCAGCGGCATCCAGGCTGGCCTTGACCAGCAGGAACTTGGCCCAGAAACCGGACAGCGGCGGAATACCCGCCAGCGACAGCGCCGGAATGGCGAACAGCAGCGCCAGCCAGGGCATGCGCTTGTACAGCCCGCCCATGTCGGCCAGGCGCTCGGAGCCGCAGATGCGTGCCGCCAGGCCGCCGATGAAGAACAGGTTGGCCTTCACCACGATATGGTGGATCAGGTAGAACACTGCACCGGCCAGCGCCAGCGGGGTGGCCAGGGCGAGGCCGAGGATCATGTAGCCGACCTGACTGACGATGTGGAACGACAGGATCCGGCGCACCTCGGTCTGCGCCGCCGCGCCCAGCACACCCACCAGCATGGTGGCGCAGGCGACCCACAGCAGCAGTTGATGCGGCAGGCCATGCTCCGGCCAGAGCAGGGTCACCAGGCGGATCAGCGCGTAGACGCCGACCTTGGTCAGGAGCCCTGCGAACATCGCCGACACGGCTGTCAGGGCGACGTGATAGGTGGCCGGCAGCCAGCCGAACACCGGGAACAGCGCAGCCTTGATGGCGAACGACAGCAGCATCAGCAGCAGCGCCGGCGTCACGCCCGGTGGCGCCTCACCGCTGCGCATGATCATGGCCAGCTCACCCATGTTCAGCGTGCCGCTGGCGCCGTAGACCAGGCCGGCGGAGAGCAGGAAGATCAGCGTGGCGAACAGGTTCAGTGCTACGTAGGTCATGCTGCCGGCCAGCCGGCGGCTGCCGCCGCCAAGCGCCATCAGGGCGAAGGAGGCGATCAGCAGCACCTCGAACCAGACATAGAGGTTGAAGATGTCGGCGGTGATGAAGGCGCCGCAGATGCCGGTCAGCAGACCCTGAATGAACAGGTGAAAGTCGCGGCCGATGGTGCTGTCGTTGTCCTTGGCCACGCCATAGAGCAGGGTGACCAGCGCGACCAGGGCACTGATGGCGATCATTACCGCCGACAGCCGGTCGATCACCAGGCTGATGCCGAACGGCGCCTGCCAGTTGCCCACCTGACCACTGAGCACCACGCCTTGTGCGGCCTGCCAGACCAGCACCAGGCCTACAGCCAGCAGCAGTGCGGTGCCACTCAGGCTGAGCACGCGCACGGCCTGCAGGTGGCGGCGCAGGATGATCGCCAGCAGCAGGCTGCAAAGGGGAACGAGGACCGGCGCAACGAGTAACGCGTGATTCATCGGCGAGCCTCCGTACCATGGGCGTCCTGTTCGTGCTCGCTGTCGTGCCAGTCCGGTGCCGGTTGCTCGGTGATTGCGCTGACTGAGTCGGTGGTCTTGTCGCCATGCAGTTCGCGGGTGCGCTTGAGCAGCGCCAGGGCGAAGATGAACAGGCTGAAACCGATGACGATGGCGGTCAGTACCAGCGCCTGCGGCAACGGGTTGGCCGTGCTGGCTGCGTTGCCAGCCTCGACGAAGGCCGGGCGTTCGCCGAAGAAGCGTCCGGCGGTGAGAACCCCCAGGTTGATTGCGTTACCCAGGACCACGACGCCCAGCACGACGCGCTTGAGGTTGCGATCCAGAAGCATCCACAGGCCCAGACCCGCCAGGCCACCAGTGGTGATTGCAGCTAGCCATTCCATTACTGGCGAACTCCCGTGAGCTTGTCGATCATGTGCAGGGCGGAGCCGAACACGGTGAGGAATACGCCGACATCGAAGAGCAGGGGCGTACCCAGCGGCAAGCCGCCGGGGAAAGTCCACAGACCGGTGAGAAAGGCGCTGCCGGCGATCAGCCCGAGGATACCGGCGCCCGCCGCGCAGCCCAGGCCAATGCCGATCAACTGCGCGGGGGCCACGGGCAGTACGCGGCGAATCTGTCCGTGACCATAGGTCAGCACCAGCAGAATCAGGCCGCAGGCCGCCACCAGGCCACCGATGAAACCACCGCCCGGCAGGTTGTGGCCGCGCCACAGCAGCAGCAGCGAGCCAGCCAGCATCAGCCAGGCCAGCGGGCGCAGGCCCTGGCGCAGCAGTGGCGAATTGAAGGCGTCTTCGCCGCTGTGTTCATTGCCGACGCGTTGGCCGGTGCCCAGCAGGCTGGCTGCGGCGAGGGCGGAGAGCGCGACCACGAGGATTTCGCCGAGGGTGTCGAAGGCGCGGAAGTCCACCAGAATCACGTTGACCACGTTATGCCCATGACCACCCGGCAGGCTGTTGTCCTGATACCACTGGGCGATGTCGCCCGGTAGCGGCAGGCTCACTGCGAGCAGCAGGGCGCCAGTCACACTGAGGCCGAAGAGAATCGCCACGCCGGCATGCAGGCGGCGCTTCCAGGGGGTGCGGGCGCCGCTGGCTGGCACCGTGGGCATCTTGCGAAACACCAGAGCGAGGAAGATCAGGCTGAGGGTTTCCACCATCAGCTGGGTCATCGCCACATCCGGTGCATTGACCGAGATGAACACCAGCGCCAGACCCAGACCGCAGGCGCCGAGCGCGGCCAGCAAGGTCAGGCGGCCAGGCAGGAACGCCGCTGCCACACCGCCAGCCAGTGCCATCAGACAGCCCGCCAGGCCCAGTGGCGAGATCGGGCTGTAGGTGCCCTGCAGCAGTTGCGGCAGCGCCGGCAGCAGACCGACCGTCAATAGGCCGCCGACTGCCAGAGCCAGCAGCACCAGATGCTGGCGCAGCGAGCCATGCTGGAAGCGCGCGGCGAGCAGCCCGGCGAAATGGAAGACGCGCTTGAGCAGGCGGTCCCAGATCAGATCGCCGCTGACATTCCAGGCCGCGTTGGCACGATCAAGCGCCTGCCGTACGCGGTCGCGCATCACGTAGAACAGCACGCCCAGCGATACGGTCAGCAAGCTGGCCAACAGCGCTGGAGTGATGCCGCCCCACAAATACAGGTGCACATCCACCGGGCCGCGCGCCACGGCTTGCACCGCGTTGTTCACCAGCCAGGTTTCCGGCCAGGCATTCCAGGCGCCGAGGAGGAAACCGCCGATGGCCAGCAGCATCGGCCCCAGCCACATCGGCAGGCCGACTTCGTGCGGCGTGCGCGGATAGTCGCCGCGCTTGCCGAGGAAGGTCTGCAGGAAGACCAGGCCGGCAGCAGCGAACAGTAGGGCGTTGGTAAGGATCATCACCAGCGTCACCGCCCAGCCGATATGACCCATCTCGATCAGGCCGGTGTACTTGAATTCCTTGGCGATGAAGCCGAAGAACGGCGGCAAGCCGGCGTTGGAGAACGCTGCCAGCGCCACGGCTGCGCCGGTCAGTGGCATGAAGCGGATCAGGCCGCCAAGGCGTGCCAACTCGCGGGTGCCGGTGGCGTGATCGATGGCGCCGACCGCCATGAACAGCGCGCCCTTATATAAAGAGTGCGCCACCAGATAGAGCACGAACGCCTGCAGGCCATAGCTGGTGTTGGTGCCGATCAGCATGGTCAGCTGGCCCAGCACGGTGACCGTGGTGTACGCCAACAGGCGTTTGAGGTCGGTCTGGCGGAAGGCGAGGAAGGCGCCGAGCACGGCAGTGGCCGCGCCGAAGGTAATCAGCAGCGTGCCCCAACCGACGGAGCCGCCGAGCACTGGGTTGAGGCGGGCCAGTAGATAGATGCCGGCTTTTACCATGGTTGCCGAGTGCAGGTAGGCCGACACTGGCGTCGGTGCGTTCATCGCGTTGGGCAGCCACAGGTGGAAGGGCACCTGCGCCGACTTGGTGAAGCAGCCCAGCAGCACCAGGGCGATGATCGCCGGCAGCAGCACATGGCCTTCGATCTGCTCGGCGCTGAGGTTGGAGAATTGCCAGTTGCCCGTCGCGCCACCGAGCAGAATCAGCCCCGCCAGCAATGCCAGACCACCGCCACCAGTGATCAGCAGCGCCTGCAGCGCCGCCCGGCGCGAGACGGCTTTGTCGTGTTGAAAGCTGATCAACAGGAAGGAGGCGATACTGGTCAGCTCCCAGAACACGAACATCGCCACCAGGTCGTCGGCCAGCACCAGGCCGAGCATCGCCAGCATGAACACCAGCAAGTAGGCATGAAAGCGACCGAGGTGGGCGTGGCTGGACAGGTAACTGCCGGCGTACAGCACGATCAGGCTGCCGATGCCGCTGATCAAGAGGGCAAAAACCAGCGAGAGGCCGTCCAGGCGCAGGCTCAGGTTGATGCCCAGTGCCGGAATCCAGCTCAGGCTCTGCATCACCGCGCCACCGTCGGCGATCAGCGGAATCTGTTGGACGAACCAGACGAAGGCCGCCAGCGGCGCCAACATCAGCAGCCAACCTGTGCGAGCACCCAACAGGCGCGTCAGGCCGGGTGCCATGATGGCAGCCAGGGCGATCAGGGACAGTAGGTAGAGCACTCGTTTCTCCTGTGCCGAGCGTCGAATCCAAGGCGGCCTGACGAATACGTACGCACCGTAGCTGCGCTATTCAGGGCGTATTGGTCATATCAGGCCGCATTTATTTCATCATAGGAAAAACCAATCGAGCATCGCTATTTTATGAAGTTTCAGAACATTGCATGATAAACGGCTGTCACCATTGACAGCTTAGAGCCAAGCAGCGAAACGGGAGATCAGCGTGCAGATTCAGGGCTATTTCGACTTGCGCTTCGAAGCGGTGAGGGACGCATTCGCCGCTCTGTTCGAGGATGCGCAGGAACGGGGCGCGGCCCTGTGCGTGAAAGTCGGCGGGGAAACCGTGGTCGACCTGTGGGCTGGCGTGATGGACAAGGACGGCCAGCAGGCCTGGCACAGCGACACCATCGCCAACCTGTTTTCCTGCACCAAACCCTTTGCCGCCGTGGCGGCCCTGCAACTGGTCGGCGAGGGCAAGCTCGATCTGGATGCACCGGTGGCGCGCTACTGGCCCGAGTTCGCTGCAGCCGGCAAGGCACGCATCAGCGTGCGTCACCTGCTCTGCCACCAGGCCGGCTTGCCGGCGCTGCGCCAGGCACTGCCCGCCGAAGCGTTGTATGACTGGCAGACCATGACCGCTGCGCTGGCGGCAGAGGAACCCTGGTGGCCGTTGGGGGAGGGCCATGGCTACGCGCCTATTACCTACGGTTGGCTGATTGGCGAGCTGATTCGCCGCATCGAAGGCCGTGGCCCGGGCGAGAGTATCGCTGCACGCATCGCCAAGCCACTGGGGCTGGATTTTCATGTCGGCCTGGCGGACAGCGAGTTCGATCGCGTCGCCCATATCGCTCGCGGCAAGGGCAATCTAGGCGACGCTGCAGCGCAGCGCCTGCTCAAGGTGATGATGAGTGACGCCCAAGCCATGAGCACGCGCTCGTTCACCAACCCGCCGTCGATCATGACCAGTACCAACAAGCCGGAGTGGCGGCGCATGCAGCAGCCGGCCGCCAATGGTCATGGCAACGCGCGCAGCCTGGCGGGTTTCTATGCCGGTCTGCTCGACGGCAGCCTGCTCGATGCTGACCTGCTGGGCGAAATGACCCGCGAGCACAGCGTCGGTGACGACAAAACCTTGCTGACTCGCACCCGCTTCGGCCTGGGCTGCATGCTCGATCAGGCCGACGTAGCCAATGCCACCTATGGCATGGGCGCCAAGGCTTTCGGTCATCCCGGTGCCGGTGGCTCCAGTGGCTTTGCCGATCCGGAACGAGACCTCGCATTCGGCTTCGTCACCAACAATCTAGGACCGTTCGTCTTGATGGACCCCCGCGCGCAGAAACTTGCGCGACAGATTGCGGACTGTATCTGATTGAAACGGCTAAACTTGCGCCAGCCGTTCAGTACCAACCATAACGATCCGACCATTAGTTTTGACCCCGGGGGCTACATGCGTGCCAACAAGATTTTTGCCTTTACCTGCTGCCTGCTGATCGCGGGCTGCGCCGGCTCGGAAAAGAAGGAAGTCGCCAAGCCGGCAGTGATGCCACCGCCTCAAGTTACCCGCGCTTGGCTCGACGAGTACGAGCCGAAACTGCGTGAAGCGGTCAAGGGCAGCCACTTCGAGTTCGAACGCCGCGAAAACCTGCTGGTGGTCACCGCCCCGGTACAGGGCTCGTTCAATCCGGATCGCCCGCACATGCTGCTACCGGTCAGCCTCGGCCCCATCACCCGCGTAGCCAAGTTGCTGGAAAGCGACGAAGACGTTGCTGTGGTCGTGCTCGGCCATGCCGACAGCAGCGGTGACGACGCCCAGAACCGCGACCTGAGCCAGCAGCGTGCGCGGGCCGTGACGTCCATCTTCCGCCTCAGCGGCCTCAAGCAAAACCGCCTGCAGGTCATGGGCCTGGGCTCCGACGCACCCCGTGCGGCCAACGACAGCGCGGCCGGTCGCGCACTCAACCGCCGCGTGGAGATTCTCCTGACTTCGCGTGACACCATGCAGGGTCTGATCGCCAAGTACAGCCAGCCGGCCAAGGCGGAGCTCAAGGATGCACCCAAGGTAGCTGCCGCAGATCAAGGAAAAGTGAGCAAGTCGGAGTAAGCTTGCGGGCATTTCCACCCTGCGCGGGCAGGCACTAGAAACCAGACGGATTGGCTTCTGGCCCTGCCCTGAGGAATTGCCATGACCCAAACCCTGGCCGATATGCGCCGCGACTACACCCGCGACGGCCTGAGCGAAGCCCAGGCCCCGCTGGAACCCTTTGCCCTGTTTCGTCAATGGTTCGATGACGCGGTCAAGACCGAGCAACTGCCGGTCGAACCCAACGCCATGACCCTGGCCACTGTCGACGAAGACGGCCGCCCGCACTGCCGGGTACTGCTGCTCAAGGGCCTCGACGAGCGCGGCTTCACCTTCTTCAGCAACTACGACAGCGCCAAGGGCCGGCAACTGGCAGCACGCCCGTTCGCCGCCATGACCTTCTTCTGGCCCAGCCTGGAACGCCAGGTGCGCATCGAAGGCCGCGTGGAGCGCGTGACCGCTGCCGAATCCGATGGCTATTACCAGGTGCGTCCTTTGGGCAGCCGTATCGGCGCCTGGGCCTCGCCACAGAGCAAGGTGATTCGCGACCGCGCCGAGCTGGAAAGCCTGCTGACGGAAACCGAAAAACGCTTCCAGGGCCAGACTCCCCATTGCCCTCCGCACTGGGGGGGCTACCGCCTACTGCCGGAACGCATCGAATTCTGGCAGGGTCGTCCCAGCCGCCTGCACGACCGCCTCAATTACCGCTTCAAGGGCGAGGCCTGGATTCGCGAACGGCTGGCACCTTGAGGGACTGCCCATCAGGTTTGGCACTGGCGAAACTCTACCGTTAACGAGCAGAGCGGATTGCGTTGAGTCGTGACGCCAAATAGGTGTTCCTTGTCTTGGTTCCCCTGGCTGCATGGCTCCTGCTGTCGGTGTACCTCGGGTATGTGGGGAGGAAGCCTTGGCTGAACATTGTTGAAAGCCAGGAGCGACACGCTGCCCCACTCCCAGCGGCAGGGCATTCTCCGTGTGCAGGGTTGCGAAGCACTCCAGGTTCTCGGGGATGGTCTTTGAATCTATATATTTGCATTTCTAGATATATGGGTTAGAGTTGCTGCCATTCGGCAGTCCCTCAATCAACTCTCCTACTGGAAGCGCGTTGAGCTAAAGCCGTCTCAGAAGCGAGGCGAAGCGTCTCGCTAGATCTGTATTTTTAGATATCTGGATTTAATAATGAGTATCAACAAACTGTTTAGCCCGACAAGGATCGGCCCCTATGACCTCCGTAATCGTATTGTGTTGCCGCCGCTCACTCGCTCGCGTAGCTCGCAGCCGGGGAACATTCCCAACGACTTGATGGCTACCTACTATCGACAACGAGCCAGTGCGGGTTTCATGGTCACAGAAGGAACTCAGATCGAGCCGCGAGGCCAGGGCTATGCTTGGACCCCGGGAATTCACAGTCAAGAACAGATCGAAGGCTGGAAGAAGGTCACCGAAGCGGTACATGCAGAGGACGGCGTAATTTTTGCGCAGCTTTGGCACGTTGGCCGGGTGTCCCACACCTCGCTGCAGCCAAATGGCGATGCTCCTGTAGCGCCATCAGCACTGCCAGCCCGTAGCGTGAAAGTGTTCATCGAAACGGGGCCTGGTACGGGTACCCTGGCGGATCCGTCTGAGCCAAGGGCGCTTTCCACTGCAGAGGTGAAAGAGCTCGTCCAGCTCTACGCCACAGCAGCGCGTAATGCTTTAGAGGCTGGTTTCGATGGGGTAGAACTGCACTGCGCCAATGGTTATCTGGTAAATCAATTCATTTCAGCACACACCAACTGCCGCACGGATGAATATGGTGGAAGCCTGCAGAACCGCCTGCGATTCCTGCGCGAGATAACACACGCTGTCGCTGACGTGGTGGGCGCTGATCGTTTGGGCGTGCGATTTGCTCCACTGTTCGCAAGCACCGATGAGCTTCGGGTCTATCTGGGCCTTTTGGAAGATAATCCACACGAGACGTACATCGAGGCCGTCAAGGTACTCGAGGAAATCGGTGTCGCTTACTTGTCGCTGGCCGAAGCAGACTGGGATGAGGCTCCGGAGTTGCCAGCTACATTCCGCAACGCGGTACGAGAGGTCTTCAGTGGTCGCATTATGTATGCGGGGCGGTACACGGCGGAGCGCGCTGCCGCAGCGATCGAAGCCGGTTGGGCTGACTTAATTGCCTTCGGTCGCCCCTTCATTGCCAATCCAGACCTTCCGCAACGGATCGCCAATGGCTGGCCGCTAAACCCAGTGGATGCCAGCAGCATGTATGGTGGTACCGAGAAAGGTTACATTGATTACCCCTTCTATGAAGGCTGACAGCGCCAGGGCTGCGCGCCTCGTCGGAGTGCGCGCAGCAACTAAAATTGAAATATCGTAAAATAGCGAAAACCAGCCATGTGTCATTGACTATGAACATCGACCTCAGCGAAGCGCTAAAGGCTCTGGATAATCCAACACGCCTCGCCATCCTCACCCTGCTCAAGAATCCAAGGAAGAACTTTCCTGAGCAGGAAGCAGATCCTGATCAGCTTGGTGTGTGCGTGAGCATCATCCAGGAAAGAGTAGGGCTGTCCCAGTCGACCGTATCAAACTACCTCGCAGCCCTTCAGAGAGCTCAGCTGGTTACATCCCAGCGCGTTGGCCCCTGGACTTACTACAAGCGCAATGAGAAGAAGATCGAGCAGTTGCTGAGCGCGCTTGAGAAGACCATTTGATACTCAGCGCCGAATGGCTACAGCCTCGCGGTGTTGTTTTAGCTCCCGGTAGGCGTGAGCGTCGGCTAATAAAGGGCTGCTTCTGGTAGGTTAGGAGCTGCACATGACTCTAATTCGGCGCAGCGCGCCGCCTTGCACGGCAGTCAATGTTGCTGAGCGCACCATGAGGTCAGGCGACCTGGGGCAACGCCCGTTGGTCACGCTGCCAGCGCTTTGGCTAGGGTCTGTTGCCGTTTCACATAGGTAACCAGAGAAAGGCACAGGCCATGGCCACGACGCTTTCGTAATTTCTCTTGAGTTTGTCGAACCGAGATGCCACCGCCCGGTAGTGCTTTAGCCGGGCGAGGGCGTTCTCCATCAAGTGCCGGTTGCGGTAAAGGCCTCTGTCCAGATCCGCGTGGCCTTTCACGGAGTTACGCTTTCTCGGGATCACGGCCTTGGCCCCTTGTTGCTCAACCTGCTCCCGAACTCTCTCGCTGTCATAGCCCTTGTCCGCGACAATGGTTTCTGCCTCCGGGAGCTTGGCAATCAATGCGGGAGCCTGGGTGCAATCATTGATTTGACCCCCCGTAATTTCAAACTCGATGGGCAGTCCATGAGCATCAACTGCCAGGTGAATCTTGCTGGTATTTCGTAAGCGCTTCCAAGCCCTGATCGAGGTCCGCTAAACCTGCGCACCGGCCCACTTTTTTGCCGAAAGCGGCCCTCTACAAGTCCCTCAAACGTCTGTCCATCACCTGCAGCCAAGCACCCCAGCTATCAATAAGGCTGTACGAAACGAGCACATAAGATACCCTTGCGCCACGAACCAACCAGGACGCTGCGAACCGAACGATGGGTTTTGAACAATTAGCCGAGCTACGTGACCGCCTGCGCGCCGAGAAGCAGCAGGTCCAGCAGGTAAAGACCGAGAGCGCGAAGCCGCAAAAGCGCAAGCAACCGCCCAAAGCCAAGCCGCGCGAGCAGGATCCTACCGTCGAGGCGATCTGGCGGTTGCAGAAGCACTTCCCCTTGGCCTTCCCGGTCAATCCGGCGCCCAAGGTGCCGTTGAAAGAGGGCATTCTCAAGGACGCCGAGCAGCATCTGCAGTTGCTCGGCATCACCGCTGAGCAGCTCAAGGCGGGTATTGCCGCCTGGTGCCGTGGCGGTCGCTACTGGGCTGCCATGACGGAAAATGCACCGCGTCTGGATCTGCAAGGCCAGCCCGTTGGCGTGGTGACGGCGTCGCAGGCGCTGCATGCCAAGCAGCAGGCCAGACGGCACCGTGCCGAGGCTCGGCGCAATCAGGCCAAGGCGAAAGCACCAGCAGAGGACAAGCCTGTGGAGAGCGCTGCAGCGCCTGCTGCGGAGTAAATCCTAGGGATGTTCTGAAAAGCCATTTATCGTCACTCCCGCGAAGGCGGGAGCCCAGGTGATTCGCAGGTTCTGGATTATTCCCCTGCGGGCCAGCGCAAGCGCTGTTCAGCGATAGAGCGGCTGTCCCGCCTGCGCGAGAATGACGGTTTTCAGCGCTTCCCTGGCTACCTGAAGGTTTCGCCGGCGCTGCGAGGGATACTTCGTGAGGCGCTGCTGACACGCCTACAATAGCGGCCTCATTCGCGAGGCCGTTTCTCATGCTCGAACTCGACTCCACCCTGGCGCAGCACATAGTCGACCGCGCCATGGCCATCCTGCCGCACAACATCAACGTGATGGATGCCCAGGGCATGATCATCGGCAGCGGCGACCCCAGCCGCCTCCACACCCGTCATGAAGGTGCACAGCTGGTGCTGGCCAACCGACGTGTGGTGGAAATCGATGCGCAGGCGGCGGCCTGCCTGCGTGGCGTCAAACCCGGTGTCAACCTGCCTTTGCTGCATGCCGAACGCCTGATTGGCGTGCTCGGTATCACCGGTGACCCCGAGATCGTGCGGCCCTATGCCGAGCTGGTGCGTATGGCTGCGGAGATGCTGGTCGAGCATCGCGTGTTGCAGGCCGAGCGGCATTGGCAGCGGCATCAGCAGGAGGCCTGGTTGCGACAGCTGCTCGACCCCATGCTGCGCCTGTCCAGTCTCGAGGTCGATGCCGAACGCCTGGGCCTGCAACTGACCTGGCCACGACAGATGTGCCTGCTGCAACTCGATGGAGAGGGCGATCCGCTGCCGCGTCAGGCGCGTCTGCTCGCCGCACTGGGGGGCAAGAGTGAACATCTGGTAGCGCCGCTCGGGCGTCATGAGCTGCTCTGGTGTCGGCCTTACAGCACCACGCGCGATGATCGCGCCTGGCTGCAACAGGCTGACGAACGCGAGTGGGGCGTGAGCTCGCTGGCGCTCAGCGATCCGCTGCATGACCTGACCGAGCTGCGCCAGGCCAGCCTGGTCCTGCGCGATCTTCAGGCCTACGGTCAGGCGCGTTTCCCTGGTCGTCGTCTGCTGCGTCTGGACGAATTGCGTCTGCCGACGCTGCTCTATGCCCAGCGCCACAGTTGGTTGCTGCAGGGCTGGCTGGCGCCGTTGCGGCAGGTGCTGATGCAGGACCCACAAGGCACGCTAAGGGCGACGCTGGAAGCCTGGTGTGCGCATGACGGCCAGGTGCAAACCTGTGCGCAGGAGTTGGGCATTCATCGCAATACGTTGCGTTATAGGTTGGAACGCATCGGCGAGTTGAGCGGGCTCGACCTCAATCGCTTCGATCAGCGTCTGCAGCTGTCGCTGGGGCTTGGTCTGCTGGGGGGGGAAGACAACAAGGCGTCCTGAGCAATGTTGTGCGGCTGAACGAAATTACCACACCAGGCTTCCTATCTTTTGGTGCTGCTGCACAGGGTCTGTTGCTCAGGGCTGAGCCACAATTGCCTGCCTGTCGGCATTCCCAGTCGGACATCGAGTCCGGTCATAACAACAACGAGGAGACTGGTCATGGGCCTGGTCCTGATCCTGGTGGCGCTCATCGCGTTCATCGTACTGTCCACTACACGTTTGAAACTTCATCCTTTTCTCGCCTTGCTAGGCGCCGCGATCATCGCCGGCTTCGCCTATCAACTTCCCGCTCCCGAGATTCTCAAGACCGTCGCTTCTGGCTTCGGTGGCATCCTCGGATACATCGGTATCGTCATCGCGTTGGGCACCATCATCGGTGTGATCCTCGAGCGTAGTGGTGCTGCCATCACCATGGCGGAAACCGTGATTCGCCTACTAGGCCAGCGGTTCCCGACGCTGACCATGTCGATCATCGGCTATCTGGTGTCGATTCCGGTGTTCTGCGATTCCGGCTACGTCATCCTCAACTCGCTGAAAAACGCCCTGGCCGCACGCATGAAGGTATCCGTGGTGGCCATGAGCGTGGCTCTGGCCACTGGTCTCTATGCCACCCACACCTTCGTGCCGCCGACCCCCGGCCCGATTGCCGCCGCCGGTAACCTCGGCCTTGAAAGCTCGCTGGGTCTGGTGATTGTCGTCGGCCTGTTTGTCTCCTTGGTTACTGCGTTGGCCGGTATGCTCTGGGCCAACCGCTTCCTCAAGCAGAACGACAAGGAGCTGTTGGAAGAGGCGCCGAGCGAGCTGCTCGACGATGCGGTCGATTTCGAGGCGCTCAAGGCCCGCTATGGCAAGCTTCCCAACGCTTTCCAGGCCTTCGCGCCGATCTTCGTGCCCATCGTGCTGATCTGCCTAGGCTCGATTGCCGTGTTCCCTAGCAAGCCCTTTGGCGATGGCCTGCTGTTCGGTCTGCTGAATTTCTTCGGCCAGCCCATCGCGGCACTGTTGGTCGGCTTGGCGCTGGCTTGCACGTTGCTTAAGAGCAACGATAAGCGTCAGGAATTCCATGATTACGTCGCCGATGGGCTGGTGTCCGCCGCGCCGATCCTGCTGATCACCGGTGCTGGTGGCGCGTTCGGGGCGATCCTCAAGGTTACGCCGCTGGGTGATTACCTGGGTACGACCCTGTCGGCGCTGGGGATCGGCCTGTTCATGCCGTTCGTGGTGGCCGCTGCGCTGAAGAGTGCTCAGGGCTCTACCACGGTGGCACTGGTCACAACCTCGGCGCTGGTCGCACCGCTGCTCGGTCAGTTGGGGCTCGATAGCGAGATGGGGCGCGTGCTTACCGTAATGGCCATCGGTGCCGGTGCGATGACGGTGTCCCATGCCAACGATAGCTTTTTCTGGGTCGTGACCCAGTTCAGCCGTATGAAGGTCTCCACGGCCTACCGTGCGCAGACGGTCGCAACCCTGATCCAGGGGATCGCCGGCATCATCACCGTCTGGCTGCTCAGCCTGGTTCTGCTGTAATCCGCTTTATCGGCAGGCGGCTATGGTCGCCTGCCTCCTTTCGAGGTACCTATCATGAAAATCGTCATTGCTCCTGATTCCTTCAAGGAGAGCCTCAGCGCACCCGACGTGGCCGCTGCCATCGCCCGCGGTTGGCAGCAGGTGTTTCCCGAGGCCGAGTGTTTGCTGCGGCCCATGGCCGATGGCGGCGAGGGTACGGTCGATGCGTTGCTGGCCGCCGTCGGTGGCGAGCGCCGTGAGCGTGAGGTGCGGGGCCCCATGGGTGAGCCGGTCAAGGCGCATTGGGGTTGGCTGGGGCAGGGCACGGCGGTCATCGAGATGGCAGCGGCCAGTGGTCTGCACTGGGTGCCGCGTGAACAGCGCGATGCCCGTCTGGCCAGCAGCTTCGGCACTGGCGAGCTGATCCGTGAGGCGCTGGACGCCGGTGCTACGCGAATCATCCTGGGGCTGGGCGGCAGTGCCACCAATGACGCCGGTGTTGGCCTGTTACAGGCGCTGGGGATGCATTTTCTCGATGCCCAGGGGCGGGAACTGGCGCCGGGCGGTGCGGCTTTGGCCGGTCTCGACCAGCTTGATCTGAGCGGGCTCGACGCACGTTTGCTCAAGGTGCAGATTGAGGTCGCCGCCGATGTCGACAATCCCTTGTGCGGGCCACGCGGCGCATCTGCGGTGTTCGGTCCGCAGAAGGGGGCGACGCCTGAGCATGTCGCGGAGCTGGATACGGCACTCGGCCGCTTTGCCCGTATCGCAGCGGCGACGCTGGGCGAGGATCATGCCGAGTTTCCCGGTGTGGGCGCTGCGGGTGGTCTCGGTTTCGCTGCTCGTGCCTTCCTCAAGGCCAGTTTCCGCCCCGGTATCGCGCTGGTGGCCGAATTGTCCGGCCTCGCCGCGGCGGTGGAGAACGCGGATCTGGTGATTACCGGGGAAGGGCGCATGGATGCCCAGACCCTGCACGGCAAGACACCGGTCGGCGTAGCGCGCGTGGCGCGTGCGGCCGGGGTGCCGGTCATCGCCTTGTCCGGTAGCCTGGGCGACAACTATCAAGCGCTGTACGAGGCGGGTATCGAAGCTGCATTCAGCCTGGCGCCGGGCCCGTTGTCCCTGGAGCAGGCGATGGCCTGTGCGGCGGCTGAGTTGCAGGCGCGTACCGCGGATATCGCCCGGCTCTGGCGCCTTGCTCGCTCCTGATAGGGCGAACCTGGCTGAACTTGGTCTGTCTGAAATAACTATTGTTCAGGCTCCGCCGTGACAGTTACGCTCGCCCGGCGTCTAATGGATTGAGATACCTCTGGAGGAATTGCTATGCGTAAACCCACTCTGCTCATTACCTCGCTGGCCGCGATGCTGGCCCTCGGGGGCTGTCAGTCCAGCCTGACCGGCGATACCTACAGCCGCGATGAGGCCCGAGCGGTGCAAACAGTACGCATGGGCACCATCGAATCGCTGCGCCCGGTGAAGATCGAAGGGACCAAGACACCGATCGGTGCAGGTGCCGGTGCTGTGGTTGGTGGCATCGGTGGTAGTGGCCTCGGTGGCGGGCGCGGCAGCGCGGTCCTGGCTGTGGTCGGTGCCGTTGCCGGTGGTTTGTTGGGCGCCGCTGCTGAAGAAGGTCTGACCCGGACTCAGGGTGTTGAGATCACCGTGCGTGAGGACGACGGCACCATGCGCGCCTACGTCCAGGAAGTCGAGCCGAACCAGGTGTTCCGCGTCGGCGAGCGCGTGCGCATCATGACGGTCAACGGTACCAGTCGCGTTACCCACTGATCGTTACAAGCCAGCCGGAGCAGCTTTGGTTGCTCCGGCTTTTTTGTTGTCAGTGATCCCGGGCGACAACTTGTCGGGCTTGCGCAAAAGAAGCGTTCCCGGCAATTTTTTGTGGCCTCGCTATAGTGGTGGTCGGCTTTTAGCAGCACTTCCAGTCGCCTGCATGTTACCAAGTGTGTTTAACGATAATTCAATGCATGACGTTGTCTTGATAGTTATGGATAATCGGTCGTTATGCTTATGCCGACAACGACTTAGCTGCTTCGTTGTGGTGCATGGACTGTCACCGTCAGGGAGTTGCGACTCCAATTCTCGTCGTTGGGTCGTTTGACCTGGCGTGCCTGCTAAAGGGGTTTTTCGATGGCGCTTGCGTTGATTGTCGCCTTGCCATTTCTGGGGCTGTTTCTACCCGTGCTGGCTGATCGCCTGGGCCGTTCCGCCTGCGCGGCGGCAGCGGCCATAGCGCCCGTTGCGGCGCTGATCCTGTTGTTCAACCACCAGTCAGCGGTGTTTGCCGGTGAAGTGCTGCGGGTCAAGCTTGAGTGGTTGCCGCATCTTGGCCTGAACCTCAGCCTGCGCCTCGACGGCCTGGGTTTCCTGTTCGCCTTGCTGATTCTCGGCATCGGTCTGCTGGTGATCCTCTACGCCCGTTATTACCTGGCCAAGACCGAGCCAATGGGGCGTTTCTTCGCTTTCCTGCTGTTGTTCATGGGCGCCATGCTCGGTGTGGTGCTCTCGGAAAACCTGCTGTTGATGCTGATGTTCTGGGAGCTGACCAGCCTGTCGTCGTTCCTGTTGATCGGCTTCTGGGGTTCGCGCTCCGAAGCCCGCAAGGGCGCGCGCATGGCGTTGGCGATCACCGGCGGCGGTGGTCTGGCGCTGCTCGCCGGCATCCTGCTGATCGGCCACATCGCCGGCAGCTTCGAGCTGTCGCAGGTGCTGGCCGCCGGCTATGCCATCCGTGCGCACGAGTTGTATCCGCTGGCGCTGGTGCTGGTGCTGCTGGGTGTGTTCACCAAATCGGCGCAATTCCCGTTCCACTTCTGGCTGCCGCATGCGATGGCGGCACCGACACCCGTTTCGGCATATCTGCACTCGGCGACCATGGTCAAAGCCGGGGTATTCCTGCTGGCACGCCTGTACCCGGCGCTGGCTGGCTCCGAGTGGTGGTTCTACATGGTCAGTCTGACCGGTCTGGCCACGTTGCTGGTGGGGGCGTGCATGGCGCTGTTCCAGCATGACCTCAAAGGCCTGCTGGCTTATTCGACCATCAGCCACCTGGGCCTGATCACCCTGCTGTTCGGCCTGGATACCCGCCTGGCTGCGGTAGCGGCGGTGTTCCACATCATCAACCACGCCACCTTCAAGGCCTCGCTGTTCATGGCCGCGGGCATCATCGATCACGAAACCGGCAGCCGCGACATGCGGCGTATAAACGGCTTGTGGAAGTACATGCCACATACGGCCGTGCTGGCGATGGTGGCGGCTGCGGCCATGGCTGGCGTGCCGCTGCTCAACGGTTTTTTGAGCAAGGAGATGTTCTTCACCGAAACCCTGCACCAGCACCTGCTGGGCGGTTTCAACTGGGTGATTCCGGCAGCGGCAACCCTGGCCGGCGTGTTCTCGGTGGCCTACTCGCTGCGCTTCATCCATGACGTATTCTTCAACGGCGAGCCGCTCGACCTGCCCAAGTACCCGCCGCACGAGCCACCGCGCTACATGAAAGTGCCGGTTGAGGTGCTGGTCTTCCTCTGCCTGCTGGTCGGCATCGTGCCAGCCTACACGGTAGCGCCGTTGTTGGCCGCCGCCGCCGCTTCGACCCTGGGTGGCGAGCTGCCTGAGTACAGCCTGGCCATCTGGCACGGCTTCAACCTGCCGCTGCTGATGAGTTTCGTTGCGCTGTTCGGTGGGATCATCGTCTACACCTGCCGCAAACCGCTGTTCCGCTGGTACGAGGGGCTGCCCAACCTGGATGCCAAGGATGCCTTCGATCAGGTGGTGCGTTACATGACGCGCCTGTCCGTGCGCATCACCGTGCTGCTGGAAAGCGGCTCGCAGCAGCGCTATCTGGCCTGGATGCTGGGCAGTGCCCTTACTCTGGTGATCATCGCGCTGTCGCCGCTCGAGCAGTTGGCCGGTAGCGTGCCAATGACACCCATCGATCCGCTGACCGTCACCGGCATGCTGATTCTGATGGTCACCGCCGTACTCACCGTGGTCTTCCATCGTCGTCGCCTGGTGGCGCTGATGATCCTCAGCGCTGCCGGCCTGATGGTGGCATTGGCCTTCGCCCGTTTCTCGGCGCCGGATCTGGCGCTGACCCAGTTGTCGGTAGAGGTGGTGACCATCATCCTGCTGATTCTCACCCTGTACTTCATGACCGACCGTACTCCGGCGGAGTCGAGCAGCCTGCGTGGTCTGCGTGATCTGACCCTGGCGTTGGGCAGCGGCACCATGGTGGCGATGCTGACCTATGCGGTGCTGACCCGTCCCTATCAGAGCATTTCGTCGTTCTTCCTCGAGAACAGCGTCTCCGGCGGTGGTGGCACCAATGTGGTCAATGTGATCCTGGTGGACTTCCGTGGTTTCGATACCCTGGGTGAGATCACCGTTTTGGCGATTGCCGCCATCGGCATCTACGCGCTGCTGCATGGCCTGCACCTGCCGCATCCTGCCCATGACAAGAACGGTCGTCCGTGGTCGACCGATGCCCATCCGATGATCCTCGACAACCTGGCGCGTGCCATGCTGCCGATGGCACTGCTGATTTCGGCGTTCATCTTCCTGCGCGGGCACAACCTGCCGGGCGGCGGCTTCATCGCCGGCCTTATCACTGCGGTGGCGTTGATTCTGCAATACATCTCCCACGGTGTGACCTGGACCCAGGAGCGCCTGAAGTTCAGCTATCACGCCACCGCCGGATGGGGCGTGCTGATCGCCGGGTTGACGGGGCTGGGCAGTTGGCTCTTCGGCTCGCCGTTCCTGACGTCGGCGTTCGGCCATTTCCATATTCCGCTGATTGGCGAAATCGAGCTGGCTACCGCGATCCTCTTCGATCTCGGGGTGTATCTGGCCGTTGTTGGCGCCACCCTGCTGATTCTTTCCAACATCGGCCATGTCAGTCAGGACGAGTCGTGCAAGGAGGTCATCTGATATGGAGGCAGTATTCGCAATCACCCTCGGGGTGCTGACTGCCAGCGGCGTCTACCTGCTGCTGCGTGCGCGCATCTTTCCGGTGGTGATGGGGCTGACCCTGATCTCCTACGCGGTCAATCTGTTCATCTTCGCCATGGGCCGGCTCGGCACGGGTGTGCCGGCGGTGATCGGCAAGAGCGCCGAGTACGGTGACCCGCTGCCACAGGCACTGGTGCTCACCGCCATCGTCATCGGTTTCGCCATGACCGCGTTCGTCGTGGTGCTGGCCCTGCGTGGCATGGGTGAACTGAAAACCGATCACGTCGATGGCGAGGAGCCGCGCGCATGAGTCACGCCATCATCCTTCCCATTCTGTTGCCGTTGTTCATTGGCGCGTTGTTGCTGGTCGGCCACAGTTGGTCGCGTACGCTCAAACGCGGCATTTCCCTGGTGGGCTGCCTGGCCTTGCTGCCGGTGTGTGCCTATCTGGTGGCGCTGGCCGGAACCGGACAGTTGCAGGTCTACGCCCTGGGTAATTGGGCGCCGCCGTTCGGCATCATGCTGCTGCTCGACCGTTTCAACGCTGCGCTGCTGCTGCTGACTTCCGTGCTCGCCTGCTTCGCCCTGATCTACGCTTGTCGTGGCGACGATGAGCGTGGGCCGAACTTCCATGCGCTGTTCCAGTTTCAACTGCTGGGCATCAATGGTGCATTCCTGACCGCCGACCTGTTCAACCTGTTCGTGTTCTTCGAGATCCTGCTGATCTCGTCCTACGCGCTGCTGCTGCATGGCAACCGCGCCAGTCAGGTCAAGGCGGGCGTGCACTATGTGGTGCTCAACCTGCTGGGCTCTTCGTTCTTCCTGATCGGCGTCAGCCTGCTGTACGGCCTGACCGGAACCCTGAACATGCCGGACCTGGCAGCGCGCGTAGCCAGCGCCGATGTCGCCGATGCACCGTTGATCAAGGCCGCGGCCTACCTGTTGCTGATCGTCTTCGGCCTCAAGGCTGCCGTGCTGCCGTTGTGTTTCTGGCTGCCACGCGCCTATGCCGCGGCGCCCGCTTCGGTGGCGGCGTTGTTCGCGATCATGACCAAGGTTGGCTTCTACGCCATCGTCCGCGTGTTCACCCTGGTGTTCGGCGAAGAGGCTGGGCCGCTGACCAACCTAGGCCATGAGCTGCTCTGGTGGCTGGCACTGCCGACCATTGCCTTCGGTGTGATTGGTGCTCTGGGTGCGCGACAGTTGCAGGCGTTGCTGGCGTATCTGGTGGTGGTCTCGGTGGGCACGCTGATGGCTGGCTTCGCCATGGGTAACGTAGCGGCATTGAGTGCTGCGCTTTATTACATGGTGCATAGCACGCTGATCAGTGCGGCGTTGTTCCTGCTGGCCGGCCTGGTGGTCGCCCAGCGTGACAGCGCCGGTGGCGATCTGCAGCAGGAGCGTGTGCTGCGTCAGCCGCTGGTGCTGGGTTGCATGTTCTTTTTCGCTTCGATTTCCGTGGCTGGGTTGCCGCCGTTCTCCGGTTTCCTCGGCAAGATGTTGCTGCTGCGAGCGGCGGAGCCGGGTTGGCAGGCCTGGAGCCTGTGGCCGGTGGTGCTGATCGGCGGTCTGCTGACCCTGGTGGCGTTGAGCCGCGCCGGTACCAGTCTGTTCTGGCTGGGCCATGGCGCCGATGCGGCACCTGCTAAAGCCGAACCGGCTGACCGCGTCAGCCTGCTGGCTGCGCTGGGCTTGCTGCTGGCCAGTCCGCTGTTGATGGTCGCTGCGGCGCCGATCATGACCTACCTGGAGGCTGCTGCTGCGCAATTGCTCGATCTGCAACCCTATCTGTCGATCATTGCCGGAGGTGCGGCATGAGGCGTTTCTTCCCCCATCCGCGGATGATGCTGGTGCTGACGGTGCTTTGGCTGCTGCTGGTCAACACCTTCAACCTGGGGCATGTCCTGCTCGGTCTGTTTCTCGGCTGGGCGATCGTGCACCTGTGCGGCGACTTTCTGCTGAACGTGCCCAGGGTACGCAAGCCGCTGGGGCTGTTGTTGTTCATTGGCAAGGTATTCTTCGACATCGTCGTGGCCAACATGCAGGTAGTCAGGCTGGTGCTGGGGCCGAAATCGCGGCTCAGCCCGGCATTCGTTGAGGTGCCGGTGGAGATCGAGGATGAGTTCGTGCTGTCGACGCTGGCCTGCATCATCTCGCTGACGCCGGGTACGGTGTCGGCGAACATCAGTTCCGACCACAAGACGCTGTTGTTGCACGGGCTCGATGTGCCGGATCGCGACGAGCTGGTTGCGACGGTCAAGAGTCGTTATGAAGCGCCCCTGCTGGAGATATTCGAATGCTCGAGAACGTAGTCTTTCTGTGCATGGGCATCCTCACGCTGGCCATGCTGCTCAATGTCGCGCGTCTGGTCGAAGGGCCAAACGTGGTCGACCGCGTCCTCGCACTGGATACCCTGTATATCAATGCATTGGCGTTGATTGTGCTGTTCGGCATCTGGCTGGCATCGGATCTGTTCTTCGAAGCTGCACTGCTGATCGCGGTGATGGGTTTCGTCAGTACGGTCGCAGTGGGTAAGCACCTGCTGCATGGCGACATCATCGATTAAGGGGGAATGACCATGCCGTTCTGGCTGGAGTTGTTGATTTGTGCCTGCCTGATTCTTGGCAGTCTGTTCGCCCTGGTGGGTGCCATCGGTCTGTATCGGCTGCCGGACTTCTTCACCCGCCTGCACGGGCCGACCAAGGCCACGACGCTGGGCGTCGGCGGTACGCTGATCGCTTCGATGCTGTTCTTTGCGCACCATACCGGCAGCCTCAGCCTGCATGAGTTGCTGATCACACTGTTCCTGTTCATCACCGCGCCGGTCAGTGCGCACATCCTGTCCAAGGCGGCGATGCAGCAGAAAGTCGAGTTGACCGAACGTACCCATGGTCAGCCATGGGACGATGATCACTGATTCGCTGTCAGGCATTTCTCGCGCCTGGCTGTCACTGTCGTCAGGCAATTGCCCACTCTAGACTGCGCTCTTGAATCAAACGAGGTATTGCCTCAGGGGAGTCAGGAGATGAGCGAGCGGGTCATTCGTCAGGCCTGTGTCGAGGATATCGAGGCGCTCTGCGCGCTGATTCTCGAGCATGGGCCCAACCCCTGGAACCATTTCCCCGAAGTCGAGGTTCGCCAGCACCTGCAGGGTATTGCAGCCAGCACGACGCTGGCGGTGTTGGCCTAGGGTCTGTTGCCGTTTCGCGCACGGCCGCGACGGAGCCAGTTTTTGCGTGGGGCTAGGCGCGAGAGGCGAAGTTTGGTCGCCCAAATGAGCCGTCGAGTAACGACGTACCACGCAAAAACTGGCCCGTCCCTTCGGGTTGCGCGGCAAATTGCGCCATGCGTCGTTGCGGGATTTGGCAAGGGAACGACCATTACCTGCATCCCGCGCCTCGCGTGGCGCAATTTGGCGCAGCAACGCGGCTCGCGTCGAAACGGCAACAGACCCTAGGAGCAGGGGCAACTGCTGGGTTTCGTCAGTTATCGCCTGACCCAGGATTTCGCCGCTTATCAACCTGCGGCGCGTACCAGGCAGGTGCATGGCTACATCTGCGAGGCGGTGGTGCATCGCGACTGTGTCGGCCGAGGATTGGGCGCGCGCCTTCTGCGCGAGGCCGTCACCGAGCTGTGGCGGCTGGGCGTCAGCGATATCTATATCGATCGTCACGAAGAGAATGCGGCATCGGCAGGGATGATGCGCAAGGCTGGCTTCAGTGAGCTGCTGACCTATGCCGACCCGGCGCGTCGACCAAATGGTTCGCGGCGTTCGACCCTTTGCTGCCAGCGCCGCGAGGATCTTTGATGCTTCTGCGGCTGGGCGCTATCACGACTGACGGATATCCGTGGGTTAGGCGCCTGTCACCTATCCCGATGAGCCTAAAAAATCGTTGCGCCGTAACCCACCATTGCGCAGAGCAGGACAATCGCCTGGTGGGTTACGCGGCGCACTGCAATGGCGGTGATCGGACATTCGCAGGCTTAGCGCCGCTAACTCACCCTACGGAGGGATACGAAGGGGCTTAGCGATTCAACCCAAGCATGTCTTTGGCCACGGCTTCGGCCACGCGAATGCCGTCGACCCCAGCGGAAAGAATGCCGCCGGCGTAGCCGGCACCTTCACCGGCCGGATACAGCCCCTTGAGATTCAGACTCTGCAGGTCATCGCCACGGGTGATGCGCACCGGCGAGGAGGTGCGTGTCTCGATACCGGTGAGTACCGCATCGGCCAGGTCGAAGCCCTTGATCTGCTTGCCGAAGGCCGGCAATGCTTCGCGGATGGCTTCGATGGCGAAGTCCGGCAGCGAGGGCGCCAGATCGCCCAGTTTCACGCCCGGCTTGTAGGAGGGTTGCACTTCGCCGAGGGCGGTGGACGGCTTGCCTTTTATGAAGTCGCCGACCAGTTGTCCGGGCGCCTCGTAGTTGCGCCCACCGAGCACGTAGGCGTGCGATTCCAGGCGTTCCTGCAGTTCCACACCGGCCAGCGGGCCACCCGGATAGTCCTGCTCGGGAGTGATGCCGACGACGATTCCAGCGTTGGCGTTGCGCTCGTTGCGCGAATACTGGCTCATGCCGTTGGTGACCACGCGCTCAGGCTCGGAGGTGGCGGCGACCACGGTGCCGCCTGGGCACATGCAGAAGCTGTAGACCGAACGGCCGTTGCTGGCGTGGTGCACCAGCTTGTAATCGGCAGCGCCGAGTTTCGGGTGGCCGGCGTACTTGCCCAGGCGCGCGCGGTCGATCAGCGACTGCGGGTGTTCGATACGGAAACCGACCGAGAAGGGCTTGGCCTCCAGGTACACGCCACGGGCATGCAGCATGCGGAAGGTGTCGCGCGAGCTATGACCGAGGGCCAGCACCACATGGCGGCTGAGCAACTGCTCGCCGTTCTCCAGCACCACGCCGGTGAGCTGGCCGTCTTCGATCAGCAGGTCGCTGACGCGCTGCTGAAAGCGCACTTCGCCGCCGAGGGCCTTGATCTCCTCGCGCATGGTGGCGACCACGCCGGTCAGGCGGAAGGTGCCGATATGCGGCTTGCTGACGTAGAGGATCTCGTCCGGTGCGCCGGCCTTGACGAACTCCTGCAGTACCTTGCGCCCGTGGTGGTGAGGGTCCTTGATCTGGCTATACAGCTTGCCGTCGGAGAAGGTACCGGCTCCGCCTTCGCCGAATTGCACGTTGGAGGTCGGGTCGAGCACGTTCTTGCGCCACAGGCCCCAGGTATCCTTGGTGCGTTGGCGTACTTCCTTGCCGCGCTCCAGCACGATAGGGCGCAAGCCGGCCTGGGCCAGGATCAGCGCCGCGAAGATGCCGCAGGGGCCGAAACCGACGACGATGGGGCGTTCGTCCAACGGCGTTTCGGCCTTGCCGACTGGCTTGTAGGTGATGTCCGGTGCCGGGCCTACATGCTTGTCATCGCTCAGGCGAGCGAGCAGGGCGGCTTCGTCTTTCACCTCACAGTCGAGGGTGTAGATGAACGGCATGTCGCCGAACTTCTTGCGCGCATCATAGCTGCGCTTGAACACGCTGAAGGCCAGCAGCTCGCTATCGGCGATGCCCAGGCGCTGGACGATGGCCGGGCGCAGCGCGTCCTCGGGATGGTCGAGGGGCAGTTTCAGTTCGGTCAGGCGAAGCATGGGCAGTGTCCTGGTTGGCCGGTGGTGATCCGGCAAGGTGGAAAAGGGCGGCAATTGTACAGGATCGCTGTCCCAGAGGCCCGTACGCTCGCTCAGGCCTCATCAGTTACGCATGGCGCCGAAATGCGCGCAGCCGCGTAGTACCTGGCCGTCGAGGCGCAGTTCGGCGCTGAGGTGATTGACCGTGCCGCTCATGCTGTCGACGCAGCGCTGCGGCGCCACCCACAGATCCAGATGCTGGCCGTTGGCTTCGCTGCTGAAATTCAGGCGGCCATCCGGCAGCTGCTCTTCCAGGTAGGGCAGGGCCAGCGGCTCCTGCTCGGGACGATTGAGCACCAGGCCCTTGCTGCCGACTTCCAGTTGCCAGAACGGCTCGTTGCCGCTGGCGCGCAGGGCCAGGCGTTTGAAGTTGAGGTCGTCGCAGCCAGGCCCCTCACCTTGCAGGCGATAGATCTGGTTGACCTCGAAACGGCCGTCGTTGCCTTTGCCCTGGCTGCCGCCCAGGCGACCGGTCAGATCGGCGAACAGGCTGGCCTGGCCATCACTGCCGAGCTGCACGACTTCGCGCTCGATGCCTGTGCTGCCGCCATCGATCAGCACGAAGCGGCGCTGTTCCTGGCAGGGGGTGAGGACCAGTTGACCATTTTCAATCTGGACTTGACCCTGCAGGCGGGTGGCCGGAGGTGGGCCTTCCGGCTTGCCGGTGTAGACCTGGCAGGCAGCCAGAAGCGGGAGGAGGGCGACGCTGGTAAGCAGGGAGCGGGTGATGGACATGGGTCTCTCCAGATACGAGCGGCCACCATAGCCACAGCGCGACCTCGGCTCAAGCCGTGAGCATGAAAGTCGCGCAGCGACTTCCCCCCTGCTGTCCTTCTCCCTCTGGGAGAAGGTGGCGCGAAGCGCCGGATAAGGGGGCATACCACGCAGGCTTTCATTGTTCGGCTGCTGTTGCGGCATGCCCCGGCTTTGACTGAGCCGCGCGAGTACGGCCTAATTCGCCCCTTCATAAGCCGTCGAGCAGCTTCTGCAATGCCCAACCCCGCCATGCGTCCCAGCACGCTTCATTTGCCCCAGGGCCGCTGGGCGACGGTGCTCGATTGCCTGTGCGATCACTTTCCCGCCATCGACCGCGCCACCTGGCTGCAACGTATGGCGCGCGGTCGGGTGCTGGATGCGGCGGGCACGCCCATCGACGCCACGCATCCCTATCGGGCTGGTCTCAAGGTGCGCTATTTCCGTGAAGTGCCGAATGAGACGCCAATTCCTTTCGTCGAACAGGTGCTGTGGCAGGACGAGCACCTGCTGGTCGCCGACAAACCGCATTTTCTGCCGGTGATGCCTGCCGGTGAGTACGTCGAGCAGACCCTGCTGGCACGCCTGATCAAGCGCACCGGCAATCCTGACCTGGTGCCGATCCACCGCATCGACCGACTGACGGCTGGCATGGTGTTGTTCTCGGTCAACCCGGCCAGTCGTGGCCAGTATCAGGCGCTGTTTCGCCAGCGCGCGGTGGAGAAACGCTACGAGGCTATCGCTCCGGCATTGGCGCAGTTGCAGTTTCCCTACCTGCATCGTTCGCGCATGGTCGACGGTGAGCCGTTCTTTCGCATGCAGGAAGTCGCAGGCGAGGCCAACAGCGAAACGCGCATCGAGGTGCTTGAGCAGCGTGGTGAGCTTTGGCGCTATGGGCTGTCGCCGGTGACCGGACGCAAGCATCAGCTGCGCGTGCATCTGTCCGGGCTCGGCGCGCCTATCGTCGGCGACGATTTCTATCCGCTGCTGCGGGAGTCGCGCAATCTGCCGGATGACTACAGCAAGCCGCTCAAACTACTGGCGCGAGGCTTGCGCTTCGTCGATCCGCTTAGCGGGCAGATGCGTGAGTTTGATAGCCAGCTGCAGTTGCAGTGGTAGCGTCCGGTCGTGGGAGGGGCTTCAGCCGCGAGCTTTTCGCCGCTACGACTGCATGGATGCTGGAGGTAGAGTTGGATGCCAGAGCCGAAAGCGTCTTCCACAGTCGCGTAGGGCGTACTCGCGCAGCAGTACGCCGCCGGGGTGGCGCAAGCTCGCAGTCCAACCGGCGGACTGTTCGCTGGCGCTACGAGCGGCCGGCGTTCCGGTCCGCCCTACGCGTGGCGCTTGCACCAGAGCTTGAATAAGGGTTCTGCCAGGAACATCACCAGAAACAGCCGTAGCACCTGCAATGCAGTCACCAGCGCTACCGATAGCTGCAAGGCTTCGGCGGTCAGACACAGCTCGGTAATGCCGCCCGGCATCATGCCCAGCATCAGCGATAGGTGGTCTTCGCCGGCCAGCCAGCCCAGCACTTCGCCGAGACCGGCCGCGGCCAGCATCGCCAGCAACGTGAACAGCAGGACGCGGGCGAGGAAGGCTGGCGCGCTGCGGAAGAAGGCGCGGTCGAAGTGGCAGCCCAGGGCACAGCCGATCAGCCACTGGCCGAACTGACCGAGGCCCTGCGGCAGGCCCAGATGCAGGTCGAAGCTGGCACTGGCTATGGCGCAGACGCTCAGCGGGCCGAGCATCCAGGGGTTGGGTTGGTTCAGCCGGCCCCAGAGTATTGCCAGCAGAGCGCCAGCGGCGAGCAGGCCGGTTAGCCACAACCAGTCCACTGGCGCCGGAGGGGGTGCGCTGACATCGGACAGACCCCAGGTGAACAGTGCCGGAATCAACAGCAGCACCAGCAACAGGCGCAGGCTGTGCGCCGCTGCCACTCTTGCGGGCTGGGCATCGTGGCGCAGGGCCAGGTTGACCATTTCGCTGGCACCGCCAGGCATGCTGGCAAAGAAGGCCGTGGCGCGGTCGACGCCGGCACGGCGCAGAATGACGATACCGATCAGGCTCAGCATCAGCGTGCCGATGGCCCCCATGATGATCACCGGCAGATGGCTGAGCACCTGCTGCAGCACCTCACTGGTGAAGTGCAGGCCGATGCCGCTGGCGACCAGCCATTGGCCGGCCTTGCGCCCGCCCGGCAGTTCACTGAAGGCGCGATTGGCCAGGCAGCGCACAACGATTACCGCCAACAACGAACCGACCATCCACGGCAAAGGCCAGTCTGCGAGACTGGCCAGGTAACCACCCACCGCGCCGGCCAGTGGCGTGGGCCACCAGCCGCGGGGGTTAAAGGAGGAAACGCTTAACGACACACATCTTCCTTAGGCGGCGTCAGCCACTTCAGCCTGACGCTGGTTACGCTTGCGCCAGCTACGGTAGAAGGGCAGGGCGATCATGCCGACGATCAGCGTCCACACGCCCCAGGTGATCGGACTGGCGAACAGGATGCCCAGCTCGCCATTGGAGATCGACAGTGCACGACGCAGGTTCTGCTCCATCAGGCCGCCGAGGATGAAGCCCAGCAGAATGGCCGACAGCGGGAAGTCCAGCTTGCGCAGAATGTAGCCCGCGACGCCGATACCGATCATCAGGAACAGGTCGAAGGTGGTGGCATGCACCGCATAGACACCGATCGAGGTGATGATGGCGATGGCCGGTACCAGTGCCCAATACGGCACGGCGAGGATCTTGGTGAAGATCTTGATCATCGGCACGTTCATCACGATCAGCATGATGTTGGCGATGAACAGCGAGGCGATCAGGCCCCAGACAATATCCGGCTGGTCTCGGAACAGCAGCGGGCCAGGGGTGATGTTGTACAGCGTCAGTGCGCCGAGCATGACCGCGGTGGTGCCCGAACCGGGAACGCCGAGGGTCAGCATCGGCACCATGGAGCCGCAAGCCGAGGCGCTGTTGGCGGTTTCCGGGGCAGCCAGGCCGCGCAGGTCGCCGTTGCCGAACTTGTTGTCCTTGTGCGCCAGGCGTTTTTCGCTCATGTACGCCACGGCACTGGCCAGGGTCGCACCGGCACCCGGCAGGATGCCCAGGCCAAAGCCCAGTGCGCCACTGCGCAGGTTGGTAGCCAGAACCGACAGACCTTCCTTGAGGTTGAACAGCATGCGGCCCTTGGCTTGGATGGCTTTCTGGCCATGGTGGGTGCGTTCGAGCAGCACCAGAATCTCGCTGACCGAGAACAGCCCCAGTACCAGCACCACGAACTGGATGCCGTCAGCCAGGCCCAGGCTGCCGAAGGTAAAGCGATACACGCCGCTGTTCGAGTCGATGCCGACGCACGACAGGAACAGGCCGATGCAGCAGGCGATGGCGGTTTTCATCGGCTTGTTGCCGGCCATGCCGGCCAGGCAGACGATGGCGAATACCATCAGCACGAAGTATTCCGCGGGGCCGAAGGCCACGGCCCACTTCGCCAGCAGCGGGGCGAAGATGACCACACCGCAGGTGGCGATCAGGCCGCCGACGAAGGAACTCCAGGCGGAGATGGACAGGGCAACGCCAGCCTTGCCCTGACGCGCTAGCGGGTAGCCGTCGAGGGTGGTCATCACGGCCGAGGCTTCGCCCGGGATGTTCAGCAGAATCGAGGAAATACGGCCGCCGTACTCGCAGCCCAGGTACACGGCAGCGAGCAGGATCAGCGCCGTTTCCGGCGGCAGGCCGAGGGCGAAGGCGATGGGGATCAGCAGCGCCACGCCGTTGATCGGGCCCAGGCCGGGAAGCAGGCCGACGACCGTGCCGATCAGGGTGCCGCACAGGGCGGTGAGCAGGTTGTAGGGGCTCAGGGCGACGCCGAAGCCCTGACCGAGATAGCTGAGGGTATCCATGATTAATTCTCCAGCGCGGCGAGGATGCCGAGCGGCAGGGGTACGTCGAGGGCTTTGTCGAACAGCAGATACAGACCGACGCTGAGTGCCACGCCAGCGATCACGCTGACCTTCCAGGAGCCTTCATACAGGCGGGCCATGGCGATGGCGAAGAGGATGCTTGCCGGAATGAACCCGAGGAGTTCGAACACGGCGGCGTAGACGCTGAGCATCACCACGCAGCCAACGACCTTGCTCAGCACGTGGCGATCCAGTGGTGGCTCGTCATGTTCCGCCGTGGCGCTGGCCGGCCTGGCAATCAGGTAGATGGCACCGAGGCCCATCAGCGTCAGGAGCAGCAGCGGGTAGGCGCGAGGCCCGACAGGTTCGTAGGAGAACGGCGCGTGGTAGCCCCAGGCTGCGGCGGCCAGGCCCAGGCAGCAGAGCAACAGCACGATGCCGAAGATGCGTTGGTACATGAGGAAATCCTCGTGATGTTGTGGTGCCTGCCGGGTTTCCTGGCGTGAACGACGCCAGCCCGTGAGCACGAAGCTCCAGGCGATTGAGGGTGGTGGGAACGGGCCGGACGCCGACACCACAAGGTGTCGGCGTCATGCGGGTTACTGCTGGATCAGGCCGAATTCCTGAGCCAGTTGCTTGTACTGCACGACCTGCTTCTTGACGTAGGCGTCAAGCTCGTCGCCGGTCATGGCGAAGGGGTAGAGTTCGCGTTGCTCACGCAATTGGGCGAAGTCTTCCGAGGCCAGCAGTTGGTCGAAGGCGTTCTTCCACCAGGCGTAGGCTTCGTCGCTGACTTTCGGGCCAACGTAGAAACCGCGGATCACCGGCCAGGTCACGTCGTAGCCTTGTTCCTTGGCGGTCGGGATCTTCGACACTACTTCGCCCGGCAAGCGCTCGTCGGAGAACACCGCGAGGATGCGCATGTCGCCACTTTCGATGTGCGGCACGGAGTCGGAGATATCGGTACTGGCGACCTGGATGTGACCGCCGAGCAGGGCCGTAGCCAGCTCACCGCCACCTTCCATGGCCACGTAGCGCAGTTGGCGCGGGTCGATGCCGGCGGCGCGGGCGATCAGCGCGGTCTGCATCCAGTCCTGGCTGCCGACGGTGCCGCCGGAACCGATCACCACTTTGCCGGGATCGGTCTTGATGGCAGCGACCAGGTCGTCGAGGGTCTTGTACGGCGAGTCGCTACGTACGGCCAGGGCGCCATAGCTGGTGCCGACGCCGGCCAGCCACTTCACGGCATTCTCGTCGAAACGACCGAACTTGCCTTGCGCCAGGTTCAGCAGGGAGCCGCTGGAGAAAGCGGTGATGGTGCCGGCTTCGGACGGGCGCTGAGCGACCACTGCGTTGTAGGCCACGGCGCCAACGCCGCCCGGCATGTAGGTCACACGCATCGGCGAGGACAGCAGCTTGCTGTCTACCAGCGCGCTTTGCGCCAGTTTGCAGGTCAGGTCGAAGCCGCCGCCTGGGGCTGCCGGGGCGATGCATTCTGGGCGTTTCGGTTCGGCGGCCATCAGCTGGCTGGTGAAGGCCAGGCAGGAGGCAGCGATTGCAGCACGGATCAGGGCAGGTTTCATGATGGATCTCCTCGCTAATCTTATTGTGGATTACCAGATGGGCAGGCTGTAGCCGACGATGATGCGGTTCTCATCCGCATCGCGAGCGAAGTCGGAACGGAAGCTGGCGTTACGCGCACGAATGTAGAGATCCTTGAGCGGGCCGCTCTGCACCACGTACTTGAGTTCGATGTCGCGTTCCCATTCGCCACCACGCTGGTTGCTACCGGCGACGCGCGCGTCGTCACTGGTGATGTAGCGGGTCATGAAGCTCAGGCCGGGCAGGCCGAAGCTGGCGAAACTGTAGTCGTAACGGGCCTGCCAGGAGCGCTGGTCGGCGTTGGCGAAGTCGTTGATCTGCACGAAGTTGATCAGGAATGGGTCGCTGCCGTCGATGTAGGCAAAACCGGTGTCACCGCTCATGTCCTGAAAGCCCAGGCCGAATTTGTGGCCGCTGATACCGTAGCTGAGCATGGCGTTGATCGCACGGTTATCCACCTTGCCGGCCTTCGATGCGCCGCTGTCCTTGCTGAGGATCAGGCGTAGATCGCTGCTCAGGGTGCCGGCGCCCAGCTTGTGGCTGCTCAGCAGGCCGAAGAAGTGCTGGCGGTAGAGGTCGTCGAGGTCGGCGAAGTAATAACGACCGGTGAAGCCTGGAGCGAACTTGTAGTCGACACCGGCCAGATCCAGGTGGTCGGCACTGATGCCGGCGGCGAAACGACGGTTCTTGCTGGCGAGTACCAGGTCTTCCTCGTTGGTCGAGGCGCGGTCGATCACCTTGTCCAGGCGACCGCCGGTGAAGGTCAGGCCTTCCAGTTCGGAGGAGGTCAGCAGGCCGCCTTCGAATACCTGCGGCAGCAGGCGGCTGTCACTGGCCTTGACCACGGGCAGCTCGGGAACATGCGAGCCATAACGGAATTCGGTTGCGGAGACCTTGACCTTGGCGGTCATGCCGAGGCGGCTGAACTCGTCAGCTGAACGGCCATCGTCGTGCACCGGCAGCAGGTCGGTACCGGTGCGGCCCTTGCCCGAGTCGAGCTTGATACCCAGCAGGCCCATGGCGTCGAGACCAAAACCTACGGTGCCTTCGGTGAAGCCGGACTGAACATCCAGGCGAAAACCCTGGCCCCATTCTTCACGCTTGTTCTGTCCGTCACCTTCACGGAAGTCGCGATTGAAATAGATGTTGGTGGCGGTGAGGCTAGCCGAGCTGTCTTCGACGAAAGCGGCTTGAGCGAGGGGGGGCGGCGAGGCTGGCGGCGATGGCCAGACTAAGCAGATGTGCAGGCGGGAAAGCCTGACGCGAGGCAGCAAACATGGTGTGGTCTCCGTTCTTGTTCTTGTAACGGCACTGCTCCACTGCAGGCCGTTCAGGCAGGTGGGTCGAGCCACCTGAGGGGCGATCCTAGATGTTCAAGCTTTCAGCAACCTTTCATTGATGAAAAATCGCCGGGAGCGATTTTTGACGTCGGCTCCGCCGACGGCCCGTAGGGTTGCCGCCAGGGATGGCAGGCAGCAAAAAAATGCCGGGCGCGATTTTTGTGGCCTGCGCGGGCCCGTCATTCGGGGGTAGGGTGCGCCGTGCGCACCGACGTGCCAGTGCGAGTGTCAGCGGCGCGCACGGCGCACCCTACCTATTCTTCTCCTGGTGCCTGACGGACTGGCATTCCCCTACGAGGGCTGTTTCGACTCGTTCGGCATTTCGGCAATTCACAGTGGCGATGGCGGCGCTACACTGCGCGCCTCGAACGATCTTGTGGTGGAGGTTTAGGGTGCGAATTCTGCTGGTCGAAGACCATCTGCAGCTGGCGGAAAGCGTGGCCCAGGCCCTCAAGGGCGCGGGCTGGACGGTAGACGTGCTGCACGATGGCATGGCCGCCGACCTGGCGCTTGCCAGCGAGGACTATGCGCTGGCCATCCTCGATATCGGTCTGCCGCGGCTCGATGGTTTCGCCGTGCTGGCACGTTTGCGTGACCGCGGCCAGACCCTGCCGGTGCTGATGTTGACCGCGCGTGGTGAGGTGAAGGATCGGGTGCACGGTCTCAATCTTGGCGCCGATGATTATCTGGCCAAGCCCTTCGAACTCTCCGAGCTGGAGGCGCGGGTCAAAGCGCTGTTGCGTCGCAGCGTGCTGGGTGGTGAGCAACTGCAACGCTGTGGCGAGCTGGTCTACGACCTCGGCGCTCGACGTTTCACCCTGGCCGGTGAGGCGCTGACGCTGACTGCGCGTGAGCAGGCGGTGCTGGAGGCGATGATCGCCCGCCTGGGTCGGGTCATGAGCAAGGAGCAGTTGGCGGCTCAGGTTTTCGGCCTGGACGAGGAGGCCAGTCCCGATGCCATCGAGATCTATATCCATCGACTGCGCAAGAAGCTCGAAGGGCATGCCGTGCGTATCGTCACCTTCCGCGGGCTGGGTTACCTGCTGGAGGCGGTGGAGGCATGACCCGCATCGGCAGCCTGCGCGGTCGCCTGCTGCGCCGATTGGCGCTGCTGTTGTCGGTGATCCTGCTGGTCAGCAGCCTCAGTGCCTACTGGAGCGCGCGTCACGCGGCGGACACGGCCTATGACCGTACGCTGCTGGCGTCGGCCAGGGCCATCGCCGATGGGCTGTACAGCACCGCGGGGGCACTGCGCGCCAACGTGCCCTACATGGCGCTGGATGCCTTCGCCTATGACAGCGCCGGACGTATCTATTACCAGGTGCTGGGGATCGAAGGCGAGCTGATCTCCGGCTACGAAGACCTGCCTTCGGCGCCTGCCGATACACCACGCACTGAGGATTACCCGGCGCTGGCGCGCTTCTATGACGGTATGTACCGCGGCCAGGGCGTGCGTGTGGTGAGCCTGTTGCAGCCGGTCAGCGAGACCACCATCAAAGGCATGGCGGAAATTCGCGTGGCCGAAACTCAGGGGGCCCGCGAACGCATGGCCAGAGAGTTGCTGATCGGCACCTTGTGGCGCATCGGCCTGTTGGTGGCGGTGGCGCTGCTGTTGATCTGGGTCGCAGTCAGCCTGGCACTGCGACCGCTGGAGACCTTGCGCCGCGCCGTGGCCGAGCGCGCCAGCGATGACCTGCGGCCATTGCCAGACGCCGAGTTGCCACGCGAGATCGGCCCGCTGGTCGAGGCGCTGAATCAGTTCAACGAGCGCCTGCAGACGTTGTTCGAGCGGCAGTCGGCCTTTATCGCCGATGCGGCTCATGAACTGCGCACGCCGCTGGCCGCGCTCAAGGCGCGAATCGCCCTGGGGCTGCGTGCCGATAACCCCGATGACTGGCGCCAGACCCTGGAACAGGCCGCCGAGCACAGCGACCGGCTGACCAATCTGGCTAACCAGTTGCTGTCGCTGGCACGCATCGAAAGTGGCGCGCGGGCCATCACCGAAGGCGGCGCGCAACGCATCGATCTCAGCTTGCTGGCCCGGGAACTGGGCCTGGCCATGCGCCGCTGGCTCATGCGCGCGGTGTCGCGCTGGCACTCGAGGCCGAGCAGCCGGTCTGGGTCGACGGTGAACCGACCTTGCTCAATGAACTGCTCAGCAACCTGATCGATAACGCCCTGGCATATACGCCACCTGGCGGTAACCTGGTGCTGCGGGTTTTGGCGCCAGCGGTACTGGAAGTCGAAGACGATGGGCCGGGCATTCCCGAAGAGGAGCGCGACAAGGTGTTCGAACGCTTCTATCGACGCAGCGCACAGGGCAGTGGCGCCGGCTTGGGGTTGGCTATCGTCGGCGAGATCTGCCGAGCGCATCGTGCGCAGATCAGCCTGCATCAGGCGATGCCGCATGGCTTGCGGGTGCGGGGGGTGTTCCCGGTTTCAGTGCCCGAGGCTTAACGGCTGCTGGATTTCCAGCAGGTACTGCGAAATTTTGCCGCTGTCGCGCAGTCGCGCCAGGCCCCGGTTGAAGCGCTGCATTAGTTCGGCATTGCCTGGCACTTCTCGTGACAGCAGCAGGTGCAGGCTGTCGCTACGCAGTGGCACCGGGTGAAAACTCAGCAAACGACGTTCGGCAGCGCTGAATTGCTGATGGAGCAGGTCGAAGCCCACCACCTTGTCCACGGGAAACACATCGATGCGCCCGGCCAGCAACTGGCGCAGGCCCTGCTCATCACCGGTCAGACGTACCACCTCGAGCTCTCCGGCGGCTTCGGCGCGTTGAAAGGCTTCGCCGTAGTCATAGCCACGAGTAGCGGCAATGCGCAGGCCGCGCAGATCTGTGACATCGTTCCAGTCAAACGCGTGGGTCTTGCGGTGAAAGAAGTAGTAGCGGCTTTCGACCACCGGCTCGCTGATATGAAAGTGCCGTTCACGTTCGGGGTTGTGAAACCAGACGGCGCTGCCGTCGCGCACGCCTTGTTTGGCCATTTTCAGCGAGCGCGCCCAGGGGTGAAACTCCCACTGCACTTCGATGCCCTGAAGTGCGAACGCCTCGGCGACGATGCGTGACGCTACACCATGGTAGGGCAGGGTTTCACCGAGATAGGGCGGCCATTCGCCGTTGGTCAGACGTACCTGCTCGGCAGCCTGGGCACTGCCGAGCAACAGGACGAGCAGGAAGAATGCGTAACGCATGGCTCTACTTCCTCAAGCGAATGGCTCGAGTGTAGAGACATTTTGTGATCTGCGTCCCTGTAGATCACCCTTCGGGCCGTCGCGCAGCGACGTCAAAAATTGCTCCCGACAATTTTTTGCCATCCATGGCGAGATGCTTTTATTGCAGCATGCTCATGGCTGCTTCCATGGCAGCGGAGAGGTCTTCGTCGGCCTGCATGTCGACCTGCGGGTCGAGGCCGAGCTTGGCGAAGGCCGGGACCTTGCTCCAGTCCAGCTGGGTGTAGGGGTGCTCGCTGCCCAGGTAGCTTTGCAGCGTGGCGACCTGAACGATATCGACGTAATCGACCTTGGCCGAGTCGCGGGTGAAATCCAGATACTGGCTCGGCACGATGGCGATGGGCTCGGGGAACTCCCAGGTACGCAGGATCTTGTCGCCGATGATCGGGTGAATCTGCTCGATCACGTGATTGAGGCTGATGGAGTCGGCCAGCAGTTCGTTGTGTTCTTCGGCGTAGGTGAGGATCGGCAGCACGCCGATCTGGTGCACCAGGCCGGCGAGCGTAGCCTGATCCGGCATCAGGCGGGTGTAGTGACGGCACAGCACGTGGCAGATACCGGCGATCTCGGTGCTCTTGTTCCACACCTCGCGCATCTTGCGGTCGACCACGTCGCTGGTGGCCTGGAATATCTGCTCCATGGCCAGGCCGGTGGCCAGGTTGCAGGTGTAGTTGATGCCCAGACGGCTGACAGCCATCTGCAGGTCGGTGATCTCCTTGTTGCTGCGCAGCAGCGGGCTGTTGACCACCTTGATGATGCGCGCGGTGAGGGCGGCGTCGTTACCGATTACCTTGCTGATCTGCGGAATACCCACACCCGGGTCTTCGGCTGCTTCACGCACCCGCAATGCCACCTCGGGCAGGGTGGGCAGTACCAGCTCATCGTTTTCGATGGCGTGGATCAGTTCCTGTTGGACTTTTTCGGCAAGTTTGCTCATGAAGTAGCTCTCTTTGGCGATCCGATGCGGCGCCGGGGAAGTTTAGTCAGCGCTGGATTTCCTGGTTAGCATCCAGCTGATAAGGCAGGTCGAGCAGGGTCAGGGGCGGGCCTTCACTGCTGCCGAGATGAATGCGGCCGTCGTTCACGGCGTCTTCCTGCAACACGGCGAGCAGCTCGATGGCGTCGCCGGCCTGGGCCGCCAGCACCACTTCGCCAACGCTGGAGCCATGCACCGGTGAGAACAATTCGACGCCGACGGCCGGTAGCTCTGCAGCGACCAGACGCAGGCGCTGCAGGCGGCGCTTGAGCTTGCCCAGGTACTGCATGCGCGCGACGATTTCCTGGCCGGTGTAGCAGCCTTTCTTGAAACTCACGCCGCCGAGGGCCTGCAGGTTGATCATCTGCGGGATGAACAGCTCACGTGTCGCGCCGAACACCTGGCCCACGCCCGCACGGATCTGAGCCAGCAACCAGTCGTTCAGTGGCGCCTGCGGCAGTTGAGCGGCCAATTGGGCTTGCAGCTTTGGCGCTTCCTCTGCCGGCGCCCAAAGTTCGGCGCGGCCATCGCTCAGGCGTACGGCGAGCAGTTGGCCGGCGCTGGCCAGGGAATCACTGGCGGTGCCCAGCTGCAGATCGAGTTCGCTCAGCACGGCATCGGCGCCCGCCAGGCCAAAACGGACCCAGGCGGCGCTTTCGTCGCTGAGCTTGGATTTGGAGAACACCGCATATTTCTGCAGATCGGCCAGCTGCGGCTCGATCAGTTCGCGTGCCATGGCCAGCAGGTAGCCGTCTTCTACCGGGACGATGCGAAAGCTCGACAGCATGCGGCCCTTGGGCGTGCAGCGGGCGCCAAGACTGGATTGGCTGGCGCTGAGGTAATTGAGGTTGCAGGTCACTTGGCCCTGCAGGAACTTGGCTGCGTCCGCGCCGCGAACGGCGAGCAGGCCTTCGTGATCGAGGAGTGTGAAGTAAGCGCTATCGGCCATGATGCAAATCGAACCGCTGAATAAAGGTCAGGGGTATCATCATAGTGGGCAGGGCGGGGCCTTGTCAGCGCAATTGCGCAGCGTCGCGGTGAACAGCGACGCAATTCGCCGTTATACTGCCGGCCTCGTTCGAGGAGTCCGTTGCATGGTTGAGCAAAGTGAACTGAATCGCCTGTTCTGGCATAGCCGCCGTGGCATGCTGGAGCTGGACGTGCTGCTGGTGCCCTTCGTCAGGGAGGTGTACCCGAGCCTGGATGCCGAGAACCAGGCGCGCTATCGCAAGTTGTTGGAATGCGAGGATCAGGACATGTTCGGCTGGTTCATGCAGCGCGGCGAGCCCGAGGATGCCGACCTGCGCCATATCGTGCGCATGATCCTGGATCGTGTCCAACCCAAGTGATGTCTTCGAGTGCCGTTGGCAGCCATCACGCTGGCTGCTGAGGCTCTACCTGTCGGTCCAGGCACTGGCCTTGCTGGCGCCGTGGCTGGCCGACATTCCCACCTGGTCCAGGCTGCTGTCACTTGTGGCTTGCCTGGCACATGCCGCCTGGGTGCTACCGCGACACGTCTTGCTGACTGCGCCACAGGCCATCACGGGTTTGCGCCGTGATGGATTCGGCTGGCATCTATATAGCGTTGCAGCAGGCTGGCAGGCGGTGCAACTGCGCCCGGATAGTCTGGCGTTGCCGCTGGCGGTGGTGCTGCGCTATCGCCTGCCAGGCCAGCGTTTCAGTCGTGGGCTGTGCATTGCCCGCGATGCGCTGGCGCCCGAGCAGCACCGGCGCCTGCGCTTGCGTCTGAAGTTCAGCCGGCGGCGCTGGGCTGAGCCTGGGACGTCGGCGTCAGAATAGTGTCGCGGGCTTCGGCCAACTGCTCGGGGTAGTCGAGGGTGTAGTGCAGCCCGCGGCTTTCATGACGCTGCATGGCCGAGCGGATCATCAGCTCGGCGACCAGTGCGAGGTTGCGCAGCTCGATCAGATCA
This sequence comes from Pseudomonas oleovorans subsp. oleovorans, assembly GCF_002197815.1. Classification (GTDB taxonomy): domain Bacteria; phylum Pseudomonadota; class Gammaproteobacteria; order Pseudomonadales; family Pseudomonadaceae; genus Aquipseudomonas; species Aquipseudomonas oleovorans. Next base: position 139,390 of record NZ_NIUB01000002.1, on the reverse strand, counting down.
CGACTGACCTTGTAGTTCGAATAGAACTCGTCGATCTCGTCCAGCAGCAGGCGCACGCGGTGTTGCGCGCGCTGCAGGCGCTTGTTGGTGCGCACGATACCGACGTAATCCCACATGAAACGCCGCAGCTCATCCCAGTTGTGGGCGATGATCACGTCCTCGTCGGAGTCGGTCACCTGGCTGGCATCCCAGCAGGGCAGGTCGATCGGCATGTCCACCGCATCGAGTTGGGCGACGATGTCGGCACAGGCCGAGCGCGCATAGACGAAGCACTCCAGCAGCGAATTGCTGGCCATGCGGTTGGCGCCATGCAGGCCGGTGAAGCTGGTTTCGCCAATGGCGTAGAGGCCGGGCACGTCGGTGCGGCCATGCTGGTCGACCACCACGCCACCGCAGGTGTAATGCGCCGCCGGCACCACCGGGATGGGCTGCTTGGTGATGTCGATGCCAAAGCCCAGGCAGCGTTCGTAGACGGTGGGGAAATGACTCTTGATAAATTCGGCCGGCTTGTGACTGATGTCCAAGTACACGCAGTCGACGCCCAGGCGCTTCATTTCATGGTCGATGGCACGGGCAACGATATCGCGCGGTGCCAGTTCGGCGCGCTCATCGAAACGCTGCATGAAGCGTTCGCCATTGGGCAGCTTGAGCAGGCCGCCTTCGCCACGCACGGCTTCGGTGATCAGGAAGCTCTTGGCCTGCGGGTGATACAGGCAGGTAGGGTGGAACTGGTTGAACTCCAGGTTGCCGACGCGACAGCCGGCACGCCAGGCCATGGCGATGCCGTCGCCACAGGCACCGTCGGGGTTGCTGGTATAGAGGTAGACCTTGGCCGCGCCGCCGGTGGCGAGAATCACGAAGCGCGCGCTGAAGGTGTCGACCTCACCGCGGTCACGATCCAGTACGTAAGCGCCCAGACAGCGCTCGCCATCCAGGCCGAGCTTGCCCTCGGTGATCAGGTCGACGGCGACGCGTTGCTCCAGCAGCTCGATGTTCGGGCGTTGTCGGGCCTGCTCCAGCAGGGTGTTGAAAATTGCCGCACCAGTCGCGTCGGCGGCGTGGATGATGCGCCGATGGCTGTGGCCTCCCTCGCGGGTCAGATGGAACTCGAAGCCGCCGTCCTCGCGCGCGGTTTCATCGTCTCGGGTGAAGGGGACGCCCTGATCGATCAGCCACTGGATGGCCTCGCGGCTGTGTTCTACGGTGAAACGCACGGCGTCTTCGTTGCACAGGCCGGCCCCGGCGTTGAGGGTGTCGGCGACGTGTGATTCGACCGTGTCGGTATCGTCCAGAACGGCTGCCACGCCACCTTGCGCCCAGTAGGTCGAGCCATTGGCCAGCTTGCCTTTGCTCAATACCGCGATGCGCAGATGGGAGGGTAGGGTGAGGGCGAGCGTCAGGCCAGCGGCGCCGCTGCCGATGACCAGAACATCATGCTGGAAGTGTTGGCTCATGTCCGAGTTCCGCGTGAAAGCGAGCCCTAGTATATAGAGAGGGGCAGCGGCACAATAGGTGGCTTATGACCGACCTCGGTGCTCGGGAACTTTCTTAGTCATTAAGGTTCCATTGAGGGTCGCCCATATAAGGGAGATCGCTTGCGCGTGCCTGCATCTGAAGTCAGCGGAGGGTGTGGAAATGAGCGGCGATAAGATTATTTGCGCGGGCGGAAAGGTTCCGCTGGCGCCATTCCAGGCAGAGGGAAGAAAACTCTGCGGGAAGCTTGGTTGGAGGGGAGAACTTTTGCTTAAGACCCGAGTCTATCTTGGCAAGCTGATTCGCTTACGGGTGCAGACCTCCTCCGAGCGTTGTGAGGGGAGTGCATGCTAATCCAGGAAGATGATCAGCAACTGGTCGAGCGAGTGCAGCACGGTGACAAGCGTGCCTTCGATCTGTTGGTGCTGAAGTATCAGCACAAGATCCTTGGTCTGATCGTGCGATTCGTGCACGACACTCACGAGGCTCAGGATGTTGCTCAGGAAACGTTCGTAAAAGCTTACCGAGCGCTTGGAAACTTTCGCGGTGACAGCGCGTTCTATACATGGCTGTATCGCATCGCCATCAACACGGCGAAGAATTATCTGGTATCGCGCGGCCGTCGGCCGCCGGATAGCGATGTCAGTAGCGATGACGCGGAGTTCTATGACGGCGACCACGGCCTCAAGGACATCGAGTCACCGGAGCGGGCATTGCTGCGCGACGAGATCGAAGCCACCGTGCATCGAACCATCGCCCAGTTGCCGGATGATTTGCGCACGGCCCTGACCCTGCGTGAGTTCGAAGGCTTGAGTTACGAGGACATTGCCGGCGTCATGCAGTGTCCTGTAGGTACAGTGCGTTCGCGGATATTCCGCGCACGTGAGGCAATTGATAAGTCCCTGCAACCTCTGTTGCAGGATGCCTAAGGCAGCGGCGGCAGCCAAGAGAGGAGCGCCATGAGTCGTGAAACCCTGCAGGAATCGCTGTCCGCGGTGATGGATAACGAAGCGGACCAACTGGAATTGCGGCGCGTGCTCGCAGCCAGCGAGGATGGCGAGCTGCGTGGCACTTGGTCGCGTTACCAGATCGCCCGTGCAGCCATGCACCGAGAGCTGGTGGTGCCGCAGCTGGACATCGCATCAGCGGTTTCCGCGGCATTGGCCGACGAGGCCATTCCGGCGCGCAAGACGTCGATCTGGCGCAGCGTCGGGCGTGTAGCCGTGGCGGCATCGGTGACCGTTGCTGTGCTGGCGGGTGTGCGTTTCTACAATCAGGATGATCTGAGCGGCGCTCAGTTGGCTCAACAGGATGCTTCTCCGGTACTCTCGGTACCGCAGGTGCAGGGTTCTGCACTGCTGGCCGGTTACAACAGCAGCGAGGAAGTCGGCGAGTCTGCCGAGGCTGGCACTGCCAGCTGGCATGAGCAGCGTCTGCCGAACTATCTGCGCCAGCATGCGCAGGAAGCCGTGATGGGTGCCGGTGAAACCGCTCTGCCTTATGCTCGTGCTGCGAGCCTGGAAAACCGCTAAGCGCTAAGGAGTCACATGCGCGCGATTCCCCTCTGCCTGCTTGGAGGTCTGCTGGCATTGCCGGTTCAGGCCTCCGGGGTGCAAGACTTACTCGGGCGCCTCGCTGCGGCAGAACGCCAGCAAAGCTTCCAGGGCACGTTCATATATGAGCGCAATGGAAGTTTCTCCACTCATGCCGTATGGCACCGAGTGGAAGAGGGGGGGCAGATTCGCGAGCGTCTTCTGCAGCTCGATGGGCCTGCCCAAGAGGTGCTGAAAGTCGATGGCCAGACTCAGTGCGTCACGGGCGCGCTGGCCGACCAGGTCAGTGAAGGGCAGGCCTGGCCTGCCCGTCAGCTGGATGCGGAGCAGTTGAGCAATTGGTACAACATGCGTGTTGCTGGCCAGTCGCGCATTGCCAACCGCGCAGCTGATGTACTGGTGCTTGAACCCAAGGACCAGCATCGCTACGGCTTCGAATTGCACCTGGATCGGGAGACCGGTCTGCCGTTGAAATCCCTCCTATTGAACGAGCGCGGCCAGCTTCTGGAGCGCTTTCAGTTCGCCCAGTTGGACACTTCTACCCCTGTTGAAAACGCCATGCAACCGAGTTCGAGCTGCAGGCCGGTGCGTTTTCGTGCTGCCGACAGCATGGCCGAAGGTACCTGGCGATCCGACTGGTTGCCGCCGGGCTTTACCCTTATTGCGGCGCAGATGCGTCGGGATCCTGCTTCCGATGAAACTGTCGCCTACCTGATGTATGGCGACGGTCTCGCACGTTTCTCCGTTTTCATCGAGCCCCTCAACGGCAGCGTTGTCGACGATGCGCGCAGTCAGCTGGGCCCAACCGTCGCGGTTTCGCGGCGGATGAGTACCGACTCTGGTGACGTGATGGTGACCGTGGTGGGTGAGATTCCTTTGGGGACCGCCGAACGCATCGCACTGTCAATGCGCGCCGGAGTGCCCGAACAGGCTAGCCAATGATCGAGGAGCAGGGGCGTGTAGTGGCGCTCGAGCCCGGCGCTGTCTGGGTCGAGACGCTGCGCAAGAGCACCTGCTCCAGTTGTTCGGCCAATGCCGCCTGTGGTCAGGGCCTGATGGATCGTCTTGGTGTAGGGCGGCAGCGCGGTTATGTGCGCGCGCTCAGTCAAATGCAGCTGGCGGTTGGCGATAGTGTGATCATCGGTGTGCGTGAAGATCTCTTGGTGCGCAGTTCTCTGCTGGTTTATCTGCTTCCGCTTCTGGGTCTGTTTGCCGCTGCGCTGCTGGCGAACGGTCTGGGTCTTTCCGAACCTCTGGTGATCCTGGCAGGCCTGAGTGGCCTGTTCGCCAGTTGGCTGATGGTTCGCTGGCGCGCCGCTCGCGTTGCCGAGAACCCCTTATTGCAGCCCGTTGTCCTACGTACGTTGCTGGCCACTGCGCCAGCGGTCGGTTGATTTACATGGGGAGTGGTAATTCGATGAGAAAACTCAAGTCCATTGCGCCGTTGTTGGCGGTTGCCTTGCTCTGGGGGCAAAGTCTGCTGGCTCAGGCCAGCCTGCCTGATTTCACCGATCTGGTAGAAGAGGCCTCGCCTGCGGTGGTCAATATCAGTACCCGGCAGAAGATGCCCGAGCGCGCCGTTGCCGGCCATCCGGCGCTGCCTGATCTGGAAGGCCTGCCGCCGATGTTCCGCGAGTTCTTCGAGCGCAGCATTCCGCAGATGCCGCATAATCCGGGCGGTCGCCAGCGCGAAGCGCAGTCGCTGGGTTCCGGTTTCATCATCTCGCCGGACGGCTACATCATGACCAACAATCATGTGGTCGCCGATGCCGATGAGATCATCGTGCGCCTGTCCGACCGTAGCGAGCTGGAAGCCAAGCTCATTGGTGCAGACCCGCGCAGTGACGTCGCGCTGCTCAAGGTCGAGGGTAAGAATTTGCCCGTGGTGCGTCTGGGCAAGGCCGACGACCTCAAGGTTGGCGAGTGGGTGCTGGCCATCGGTTCGCCGTTCGGTTTCGACCATTCGGTGACGGCCGGTATCGTCAGTGCCAAGGGGCGTAACCTGCCGAGCGACAGCTACGTGCCGTTCATCCAGACCGATGTGGCGATCAACCCGGGTAATTCCGGCGGCCCGCTGTTCAACCTGCAAGGCGAGGTCGTGGGTATCAACTCGCAGATCTTCACTCGCTCCGGCGGTTTCATGGGGCTCTCCTTCGCTATTCCGATGGAAGTGGCCATGCAGGTCGCTGATCAGCTCAAAGCAGACGGCAAGGTCACGCGCGGCTGGCTCGGTGTGGTGATTCAGGAAGTGAACAAGGATCTGGCCGAGTCCTTCGGTCTCGACAAGCCGGCTGGCGCGCTGGTCGCGCAGGTGCTGGAAGGCGGCCCGGCAGACAAGGGCGGTCTGCAGGTCGGTGATGTGATCCTCAGCCTCAACGGCAAACCGATCATCATGTCGGCTGACCTGCCGCATCTGGTCGGTGGCTTGAAACCCGGTGAGAAGGCCGAGCTGAACGTGGTGCGCGACGGCTCCCGCAGGAAACTCGATGTGACGATCGGCACGCTGCCGGAAGAGGGGCAAGAGCTGGCCGCGTCGGGGCCGGCGCAGGGTGGTGAGCGCAGCAGCAATCGCCTGGGTGTGACAGTGGTCGAACTGACGGCCGAGCAGAAGAAAGGTCTCGACCTCAAGGGCGGTGTTGTGGTCAAGGAAGTGCTCGGTGGTCCTGCGGCTATGATTGGCCTGCGTCCTGGTGACGTGATCACTCATCTGAACAATCAGGCCATCGATTCCACTCGCACCTTCACTCAGGTGGCGCAGGATCTGCCGAAGAACCGTTCGGTATCCATGCGTGTGCTGCGTCAGGGGCGAGCCAGCTTCATCACCTTCAAGCTGGCTGAGTAACCCAGGTACGTTGAAGAGGGCGCTTTCGGGCGCCCTTCTTCGTATCTGCACCAGCGCTGTGCAGACGTGACGCCGTCGCGAGGGATCAGGTACAATCCGCGGCTATTTTCGGCAAGCGTCTTGCCCGTGCCTTCTTTGAGTGTTGATCTGTGAGTGACCTGAGTCATATCCGCAATTTTTCCATCATTGCCCACATTGACCACGGCAAGTCCACCCTGGCTGACCGTTTCATCCAGATGTGCGGCGGGCTCACCGCGCGTGAAATGGAGGCTCAGGTTCTGGACTCCATGGATCTGGAGCGTGAACGCGGCATTACCATCAAGGCTCACAGCGTCACGCTGCATTACAAGGCGCAGGACGGTAAAACCTATCAGCTGAACTTCATCGATACCCCCGGTCACGTCGACTTCACCTACGAAGTCTCGCGTTCGCTGGCGGCGTGCGAAGGTGCGCTGCTGGTAGTCGATGCCGGTCAGGGCGTCGAGGCGCAATCGGTTGCCAACTGCTACACCGCCATCGAACAGGGCCTTGAGGTCATGCCGGTGCTGAACAAGATGGACCTGCCGCAGGCCGACCCGGATCGCGTCAAGGACGAGATCGAGAAGATCATCGGCATCGACGCCACCGACGCGGTGGCCTGCAGTGCCAAGAGTGGCATGGGCGTGGACGAGGTGCTCGAACGCCTGGTGCAGACCATCCCGGCGCCGACCGGCGAGATCGATGCACCGCTGCAGGCGCTGATCATCGACTCCTGGTTCGACAACTACCTGGGCGTGGTCTCGCTGGTGCGTGTGCGCCATGGCCGCGTGAAGAAGGGCGACAAGATTCTGGTCAAGTCCACCGGCAAGGTGCACCTGGTCGACAGCGTCGGTGTCTTCACGCCGAAACACACCGCTACTGCTGATCTGAAAGCCGGTGAAGTAGGCTTCATCATCGCCAGCATCAAGGACATTCACGGTGCGCCGGTCGGTGACACCCTGACCCTGTCCTCAACCCCCGATGTCGAAGTGCTGCCGGGGTTCAAGAAGATCCAGCCGCAGGTCTACGCCGGCCTGTTCCCGGTCAGCTCAGACGATTTCGAGGACTTCCGCGATGCCCTGCAGAAGCTGACCCTCAACGATTCGTCGCTGCAATACGCGCCGGAAAGCTCCGATGCGCTGGGCTTTGGCTTCCGCTGCGGTTTCCTCGGCATGCTGCACATGGAAATCATCCAGGAGCGCCTGGAGCGCGAGTACGACCTGGATCTGATCACCACTGCGCCGAGCGTGATCTACGAGATCGAGCTAAAGACCGGTGAAACCATCACCGTTGACAACCCGTCCAAGCTGCCGGACGTCTCGGCTGTCGCTGACTTCCGCGAGCCGATCGTCACCGCCACCATCCTGGTGCCCCAGGAGCACCTGGGTAATGTGATTACCCTGTGCATCGAGAAGCGTGGTGTGCAGCGTGATATGCAGTTCCTCGGTTCCCAGGTTCAGGTGCGTTACGACCTGCCGATGAACGAAGTGGTGCTGGACTTCTTCGACCGTCTGAAGTCGACCAGCCGGGGTTATGCCTCGCTGGACTATCATTTCGATCGCTACCAGTCCGCCAATCTGGTCAAGCTGGATGTACTGATCAACGGCGACAAGGTCGATGCCCTGGCATTGATCGTGCATCGCGATAACGCCGCCTACAAAGGCCGTGCATTGACCGAGAAGATGAAGGAACTGATTCCTCGGCAGATGTTCGACGTGGCGATCCAGGCAGCCATTGGCGGCCAGATCATCGCGCGGACCACTGTCAAGGCGCTCAGAAAGAACGTACTGGCCAAGTGTTACGGTGGCGACGTGAGCCGTAAGAAGAAGCTGCTGGAGAAGCAGAAGGCCGGTAAGAAACGCATGAAGCAGGTCGGCAACGTGGAAATTCCGCAAGAAGCCTTCCTTGCCGTGCTCAGGTTGGATAGCTAAGGCTCTATGTCGATCAATTTCCCGCTTCTGTTGGTTATCGCGGTTGCCGTTTGCGGCTTCCTGGCCCTGATCGATCTGATCCTGCTGGCTCCGCGCCGCCGTGCGGCGATTGCGGCGTACCAGGGGCGGGTCGACGATCCCGACGACAGGGTGCTGGAGCGCCTGAACAAGGAGCCGTTGCTCGTCGAGTACGGCAAATCCTTCTTCCCGGTGCTGGCTATCGTGCTGGTGCTGCGCTCGTTTCTGGTCGAGCCATTCCAGATTCCTTCCGGGTCGATGAAGCCGACCCTGGAAGTGGGTGATTTCATCCTGGTCAACAAGTTCGCTTATGGCATTCGTCTGCCGGTGATCGACGAGAAGATCATCGAGGTGGACAACCCGCAGCGCGGCGATGTGATGGTATTCCGCTACCCCAGCGATCCCCGTATCAACTACATCAAGCGTGTGGTGGGGTTGCCGGGGGATCGCATCGAGTACACCCAGGGCAAGCGTCTGCTGATCAATGGCGAGCCGGTGGCCGAGACGCTGATCAGTGAAGAACCGGGTAGCCTGGGTGGTGCGATGCTCTACCAGGAGCGCCTGGGCCAGGCCGAGCACACCATCCGCAAGGAAATGACCCGCATGCGCCGCGAGCCCGGTGGCCAATGGGTGGTGCCGAAAGGGCACTACTTCATGATGGGCGACAACCGTGACAACTCCAACGACAGCCGTTACTGGCGTGATCGTCATATCCCTCAGGAGCTGTGGGGCATGGTTCCGGACGACCATATCGTCGGCAAGGCCTTCGCCATCTGGATGAGCTGGCCGGAGCCCAAGACCAGCAATCTGCCCAATTTCTCGCGGGTCGGCCTGATTCATTGAGCACTGGCGCGCTGTTCAATACAGCGCCACAGGCTATAAATAGCGTAGCCGTCAGGCTTTCCGACAAGACCGTTCATTGGGGATACACATGACTTTCGCGCGCTCGCAGCAGGGGCTTTCCATTCTGGGTTGGCTGGTGGTTCTGGCCGTGGTGGCATTTTTTGCCAGCACCGCGTTCAAGATGTTGCCGCACTATATGGATTACATGTCGCTGGAGAAGATCATCACCTCGGTCGAAACCGACAAGGCTGCAGATGTTCGTACCGTCGGCGAGTTTTACAACCACGTCAGCAAGGGGATGCAGGTCAACAATATCCGTGATCTGAACCTGCGTGATGTGCTCAAGGTGACGCAGGAGAACAATGAATTCCGCGCTCACCTCAAATATGAAAAACGTGAGCCGCTGATCGAGAACCTCGATCTGGTGGTCAATTTCGATAAAGAATTTCGTGTACGAATGCCGTGAACCCTGACCTTTCCCGCCTCGAGCGCAAGCTCGGCTATCGCTTCAAGGACCAGGACCTGATGGTTCTGGCCCTGACCCATCGCAGTTTCGCCGGCCGCAACAATGAGCGGCTGGAATTTCTCGGTGATGCCATCCTCAATTTCGTCGCCGGTGAAGCGCTGTTCGAGCGTTTCCCGCAAGCCCGTGAGGGCCAGTTGTCGCGCCTGCGTGCGCGCCTGGTCAAGGGCGAGACGCTGGCCGTGCTGGCCCGTGGTTTTGAACTTGGCGAATACCTGCGCCTGGGCTCCGGTGAGCTGAAGAGCGGTGGTTTTCGTCGTGAGTCGATCCTCGCCGATGCGCTCGAAGCGCTGATCGGTGCCATCTACCTGGATGCCGGCATGGACGCCGCGCGTGAGCGCGTGCTGGACTGGCTGACCGGCGAGCTCGATGGCCTGACCCTGGTCGACACCAACAAGGATCCGAAAACGCGGCTGCAGGAGTTTCTGCAGTCACGTGCCTGTGAACTGCCTCGTTACGAGGTGGTGGACATTCAAGGTGAGCCGCACTGCCGTACCTTCATGGTCGAGTGCCAGGTTTCCCTGCTTAATGAAAAGACCCTGGGCCAGGGCGGCAGCCGGCGTATCGCCGAGCAGGTCGCTGCGGCTGCGGCGCTGATCGCCCTCGGGGTGGAGAATGGCAATGACTGATGCACCTGTGACCCGCTGCGGCTACGTCGCCATCGTCGGCCGGCCCAACGTGGGCAAGTCGACGCTGCTCAACCACATTCTCGGACAGAAGCTGGCGATCACCTCGCGCAAACCGCAGACCACCCGCCATAACATGCTCGGAATCAAGACCGAGGGCGAGATTCAGGCCGTCTACGTCGATACCCCGGGGCTGCACAAGAACAACGAGAAGGCACTCAACCGCTACATGAATCGCAGCGCCAGCACAGCGCTGAAGGACGTTGACGTCGTGGTGTTCGTGGTCGACCGCATGCGCTGGACCGACGAAGACCAACTGGTGCTGGAGAAGGTGCAGTACGTCAAATGCCCGATCCTGCTGGCGGTGAACAAATCCGACCGCCTGGAAGACAAGAGCGAACTGCTGCCGCACCTGGGCTGGCTGGCCGAGCAATTGCCGCAGGCCGAGATCGTACCGATCTCCGCGCTGCAGGGGCAGAACCTCGACACCCTGGAGAAGCTGGTGGGCGAGCGCCTGCCGGAGTCCGAGCATTTCTACCCGGAAGACCAGATCACCGATCGTTCCAGCCGCTTCCTGGCGGCCGAGCTGATTCGCGAGAAGATCATGCGCCAGCTCGGCGCCGAGCTGCCGTACCAGATCACCGTGGAGATCGAGGAGTTCAAGCAGGAGGGCCGTATCCTGCATATCCACGGTCTGATCTTGGTGGAACGCGACGGACAGAAGAAGATCATCATCGGCGACAAGGGCGAGCGCATCAAGCGCATCGGCCAGGAAGCACGTAAGGACATGGAAACCATGTTCGACTCCAAGGTGATGCTCAACCTCTGGGTCAAGGTCAAGGGTGGCTGGTCCGACGACGAACGCGCCCTGCGTTCATTGGGGTACCTGGATTGAGTCATCTGCCGCCAGTTCAGTGCTGCGCGGCTTTTGCCTGAGGCTTGCAACGTGCAGCTTGCCGCTTATGTCTTGCATAGCCGTCCCTACAAGGAAAGCAGCGCCCTGGTGGATTTCTTCACTGCCCAGGGCCGTATTCGCGCGGTGCTGCGCGCCGCGCGCGGCAAGGTCGGCAGCATTGCCCGGCCTTTCGCCCCGCTGGAACTGGAGCTGCGTGGGCGCGGTGAGCTGAAGACCGTCGGCCGCCTGGAAAGCGCCGGTATTCCGCTGCTGTTGACGGGCGAGGCGCTGTTTTCCGGTCTCTATCTCAACGAACTGCTGATCCGCCTGTTGCCGGCCGAAGACCCGCACCCCGTGATGCTCGAACACTACGGTCTGACGCTGCAGGCACTGGCTGCCGGCCGGGCGCTGGAGCCGCTGCTGCGCGCGTTCGAATGGCGCCTGCTTGACGAGCTGGGCTACGGTTTCGCCCTGGATCGTGACCTGCACGACCAACCCATCGATCCAACGGCACTTTACCGTTGGCAGCAGGACATCGGCCTGGTGCCGGTGGTACAACTGCAACCCGGTGTGTTTCAGGGCCGCGAGCTGCTGGCCATGGCCGAAGCCGACTGGCACACGCCGGGCGCGCTGGCCGCCGCCAAGCGCCTGATGCGCCAGGCGCTGGCACCCCATCTTGGCGGCAGGCCCCTGGTCAGCCGCGAACTTTTCATGACGCTCAAGGAGTCCAAGCGTGACTGAGGCCAATCGTATTCTGCTCGGCGTGAACATCGACCACGTCGCCACCCTGCGCCAGGCTCGCGGTACGCGTTACCCGGACCCGGTCAAGGCTGCGCTGGACGCCGAAGAAGCCGGTGCCGATGGCATCACCGTGCACTTGCGCGAAGATCGCCGACATATCCAGGATCGTGATGTGCGCGTGCTGGCCGACGTGCTGCAGACGCGGATGAACTTCGAAATGGGCGTCACCGATTTCATGCTCGGCTTCGCCGAGCAGATCCGTCCGGCGCACGTGTGCCTGGTGCCGGAAACTCGCCAGGAACTGACCACCGAAGGCGGTCTGGACGTGGCCGGGCAGGAAGCGCGTATCGCCGCAGCGGTCGAGCGTCTGACGCTGGCGGGTTGCGAGGTGTCGTTGTTCATCGATGCTGAAGAGCGGCAGATCGAAGCGGCCATGCGCGTCGGCGCGCCGGTTATCGAACTGCACACCGGTCGTTACGCCGATGCCCATACGGCAGAAGAAGCTGCGCATGAGCTGTCGCGTATCCGTGATGGCGTCATTTGCGGCCTCAACCACGGGCTGATCGTCAATGCCGGTCATGGGCTGCACTACCACAACGCCGAGGCCGTGGCCGCGATTCCCGGCATCAACGAACTGAACATCGGCCACGCCATCGTCGCCCATGCGCTGTTCGTCGGCTTCAAGCAGGCGGTCGCCGAGATGAAAGCGCTGATCGTCGCGGCTGCCTACCGCGGCTAGCGTACTTTGTGGGAGGGGCTTCAGCCGCGACTTTCGATGGTCTATCGCCGCTGAAGCGCCTCCCACTTCGTTCGTTCAATCCTGGCTGAAAGCCTGAACCATCTGCCTGGCGAGCGCCTCGACGGTGTCGTTGTGTTGATGGCCGAGAATCAGCTTGATGTGGTACTCGCCAAGGGCGGGCAAGCCTTGTTCTGCGCCGAGTCGGCGTAGCGGCGGCTTGACCAGGCTGCGGGGGAAAGGCGCGATGGCCAGGTCGGCGGTCATCGCCGCTTCCTGGCCAGCGCACTGCTCGCAGGAATAGGCGATGCGATAGGCAAGCCCCTGCCGATCCAGTGCATCGAGCGCGGTGCGGCGCCAGGCGCAGCCGGGGTTGGCCAGTGCCAGCGGCAAGGGCGAGCGCTGCATGGCCAGGCCACCGTCACGCACGGCCCAGACCAGCTCCTCCGAATAGATCACTTCGCCGCGCGCATCATCCAGGCCGTCGTTGCCGGCGTTGATCAGGGTCAGGTCCAGCTCGCCGGCATCCAGCTTCGCCACCAGATCCACACTGCGCCCGACATTGACCTCGACCTCCACGGCCGGATGGCTGCAGGCGAACAGAGTCAAAACACTCGGTAGTACGCGGTCGCCGATATCGTTCGGCGTACCGAAGCGCACGCGGCCGGTCAGCGTCGGGGTGAGAAAGCGTGCCACCGCTTCTTCGTTGAGCTTGAGCAGACGTCTGGCGTAGCCCAGCAGCAGCTCGCCTTCGGCTGTCAGTTGCACGCGCCTGGCCTCGCGGGAGAACAGGCGCTGGCCCAGTGTTTCCTCCAGACGCTTGATCTGCAGGCTGACGGCTGCCGTGCTACGAAACACCTGGGCGGCGGTGCGGGTAAAGCTGCCGCTGTCGGCGATGGCGACGAAGGTGCGCAACACATCGCTTTCCAGAAGCGGCAGGGCGGTCGTGGCTGTCATGTTCATGATCGTTAAACATTACTTAATTAGGTCTTTGGTATTTGTCGTTTTTTTGAACGATAGGCGCGTTTCATTCTGATCGTAAGCCCGGCACAGGCCGGCAGCGAAACGGAGGAAATGCCATGAACAGTTCGAGCAAGTACGACAAGTCGCGCCCGGCCATGCCCGAGTTCTACATGCCGGCCATGTGGCCGCTGGATCTGCAGAACGCAATCGTCGACTGGATTGGTGCCTGGTTCTGGCGTCGGCGCATGCGTCGTCTATTGGCGCAGGACACCGAGGGGGCTATTCGTCTGGGTAGCGCCCGTGGTGTGGTGGAGCAGGGCGCCGGTGAGCCGCTGCTTTTGATTGCCCAGCGGCGTGCGCGTTGGCTGCGACCGTAGGGCGGGTGCAACCCGCCAATTGCAGTCTGGCGGGTTGCACCCGCCCTACGAGACTCGCTGTGCCTAGGGCTTGCGCGCGACAAGCACGGCGCGGGTCGGTGCCGGCAGGCCTTCGACGGTGCGGCTGTGGTCGGCCGGGTCGAGGAACTCGGGCAGCGACTGGAAGCGCATCCACTCGGTGGCGCGTTGTTCTTCCACCGAAGTCGTGCTGACGTCGACGCAGCGCACATCCTCGAAGCCGGCGCGGCGCAGCCAGCGCTCCAGGGCCGGCACCGAGGGCAGGAACCAGACATTGCGCATCTGCGCGTAGCGGTCTTCGGGCACCAGCACCTGCTCGGCATCGCCTTCGACCACCAGGGTTTCCAGCACCAGCTCGCCGCCCTTGACCAGGGCATCCTTCAGGTCGAGCAGATGGTCGATGGGCGAGCGACGGTGGTACAGCACACCCATGGAGAACACCGTGTCGAAGCCTTGCAGCTTGGCTGGCAGCTCCTCGAAGGCCAGTGGCAGGTGCCACACTGGTTGATCCGGCAGGTAGCGCTTCATCGCCAGGAACTGGCAGAGGAACAACCAGTTGGGGTCGATGCCGACCACGCTGTTTGCGCCTGCACCGAGCATGCGCCACATGTAGTAGCCGTTGCCGCAACCGACATCGAGGATGCGTTTTCCGCGCAGATCCAGGTGCGGGGCGACGCGCTGCCATTTCCAGTCCGAGCGCCATTCGGTGTCGATGTGTACGCCGAACAGCTCGAACGGCCCCTTGCGCCAGGGAATCAGGCCCTGCAGAGCGGTTTTCAATTGCGCGCGGGTGGCGTCATCGCAGGCGCCGCCGAAGGCGAAGCGCTGCAGCAGCTCCACCTCACTCACCGGTAACTCAGGCAGTGCCTGCACGGCGCCGTACCAGCGCGCCAGGTCGCCGTGACCGATGGCCAGCTTGGCATCGAGCTGGCCGGGCAGCTCACAAGCCCAGTCCAGCAGCGGGGTGCCGGCCAGTTGCGCCTGCAGCGCGTCGAGATCCAGGTCGCGCATCATGGCAGGGCCACCAGCGAGGCGAAGTTAAGGCACTGGAACCAGGGCACCACCTTGCTGAAACCGGCAGCCAGCAGGCGTTCGCGGTGCTGCTGGAGGCTGTCGGGTAGCATCACCTTCTCGATGGCGCTGCGTTTCTGCGCGATTTCCAGCTCGCTGTAGCCGTTGGCACGTTTGAAGGCTACATGCAGCTCTGTGAGCAGCTCATGCTCGGCGGCATCCTCGAAGCGCAGCTTTTCCGAGAGAATCAGCGCGCCACCGGGCAGCAGCGCCTGGCGAATGCGCGTGAGCAATTCCAGGCGGCGCTCCGGGGGGATGAACTGCAGGGTGAAGTTGAGCGTGACCAGCGAGGTGGGGTGCAGGTCGAGGGCCAGGATGTCGGCTTCGATCACCTGCACCGGCAGCAGCTCCTGGAACATGGCGTCCTGGGCGTGCAGGTATTCGCGGCAGCGTTCGACCATGGCTGGCGAGTTGTCCACCGCGATCACCTGGCAGCCGTCCGCTTTTACATGGCGGCGCAGTGCCTGGGTCACCGCGCCGAGCGAGGCGCCGAGGTCATACAGTGTAGTGTGCGCCTCGGCGAACTGGCCGGCGAGTACGCCGATGTTCTCGACGATGGTCGGGTAGCCGGGCACCGAGCGCTTGATCATGTCGGGGAAGACCCGCACCACGTCCTCGTTGAAGACGAAGTCGGGCACCTCGGGCAGAGGTTGGGCGAACAGACGATCAGGTTCTTGGCTCACGGCAATCGCAACGGGTAGCGGGAAAGGCCGGCATTTTAGCCAAGTGCGCGCCTGCCGTCAGGGCTTTCCCGCTGCCTGGCAGGGGTATCAATCGCCTGCTAGGTCTTGGTGCGTTCGAAGGCCGAAGCGGCAATACCCCACTGGCCGAGCCAGTAGGTGAGGATGATGGCATAGGGCGCGGCGTCGAAGCTGACGACGAAGCGATCGATGCCGATCAGGCTATCGGAGAGCATGAACAGCGTCGCGCCGCCGACGGCCAGCCAGGCCGAACGTGTTTGCAGGCCAGGCTGACCGAGACGCGCCAGGGCCCGCCAGAGCATCAGACAGATTGCCATGGCATAGCAGGCCACCGGAATCAGCAGGCTGCCCAAGCCGCCGCTCGCCAGTACGGCGAACATCGTTGCGCCTGCCAGCAGTGCTAGCAGCAGGGCGGGCAAGGCAAGTCGGCGGCTGTCGGAACAGTAGGCGTACAGGTAGGCCAGATGAGCCAGCAGGAAGGCGCCGAGGCCGAATACGAAGAGGTCTTGCGGCCAGTCGAGCAGAATGTCGCCGAGCAGAGAACACAGCAGGCCAATGCCGATCCAGCGCCGGTAGGTGCCGGCGGGTGCCTGGCGTAGCCAGAGCAGCAGGGCGATCACCGGGATGCCTTTGCTCAGCAGGCTGAGTTGCACATCACCGCTGATCCGGCCGTAGATAAAGACCGCAGCACCCACCAGACCGAGCAGCAACCAGCGCATGACAAGACTCCCTGTGTTATCGGATGCGCAACTATGGCCAGTGGCTGGACGCTTGCCAATGCGAGAGGTGCCAAAGCGAGTGGCAGATCGTGCCGCTGTACGGTGGGTGAGGGCGATACCTGCACCCACTGCGTTCAGCGTCAGCCTGCAACCAGTACGCGGATGGCTTCCAGGCGCAGGGCAGCCTTGTCGAACATTGCCAGGCTCTGTTCGCGCTGCTCGCGCAGGGCGTTGATCTCGCTGTCGCGCACGCTTGGGTTGACCGCCTGCAGGGCGACCAGGCGCGCCAGTTCTTCGTCCAGTTCGGCGATCAGGCGGCGCTTGGCCTCACTCACGCGCTCGACATGGCGCGGCATGACCTTGGCTTCGGCGTCGTTGATCTGCTTGGCCAGTACGTCGCGCTGGGCCTGGACGAACTTGTTGGCGCTGGCACGCGGTACGCTTTCCAGCTGGTCGTTGAGCGTCTCGAAACCAACCTTGGCGGCCAGGTCGTTGCCATTGGCGTCGAACAGGCAGCGCAGCGCCGCTGGCGGCAGGAAGCGCCCCAATTGCAGTTTGCGCGGGCCGACCACTTCGCTGACGTAGAGCAGTTCCAGCAGCACGGTGCCAGGCTTGAGCGCCTTGTTCTTGATCAGCGCGACGGCGGTGTTGCCCATCGAGCCGGACAGCACCAGGTCCATGCCGCCTTGCACCATGGGGTGTTCCCAGGTGAGGAACTGCATGTCCTCGCGGGCCAGGGCCTGCTCGCGGTCGTAGGTGATGGTCACTGCTTCGTCGTCACCCAGGGGGAAGCTGGCATCGAGCATCTTCTCGCTGGGGCGCAGGATCAGGGCGTTGTCGGAGTGGTCTTCGCTGTCGATGCCGAAGGCGTTGAACAGCTCTTCCATGTAGATCGGCAGGGTGAACTGGTCGTCCTGCTCGAGGATCGCCTCGACCAGTGCTTCGCCTTCACCGGCGCCGCCGGAGTTCAGCTCCAGCAGGCGGTCGCGGCCGCTGTGCAGCTCGCCCTCCAGACGGATGCGCTCGGCGGTGGCTTCTTCCACCAGTTGTTGCCACTGGCCATCGTCGCCGTTTTCCAGCAGCGGCAGCAGGCGTGGGCCGAACTGGTGCTGCAGGGCGTTGCCGGTGGGGCAGGTGGCGAGGAAGGCGTTCAGCGCCTGGTGGTACCACTGGAACAGGCGTTCCTGCGGGCTGTTCTCCAGGTAAGGCACGTGCAACTGGATGCGGTGCTTCTGGCCGATGCGGTCGAGACGGCCGATGCGCTGTTCGAGCAGGTCCGGGTGAGCCGGCAGGTCGAACAGCACCAGATGATGGGCGAACTGGAAGTTGCGGCCTTCGGAGCCGATTTCCGAGCAGATCAGCACCTGCGCGCCGAATTCTTCGTCGGCGAAGTAGGCGGCGGCGCGGTCGCGCTCGAGGATGCTCATACCTTCGTGGAACACCGTCGCCGGGATGCCGGAGCGCACGCGCAGGGCGTCTTCCAGATCCAGCGCGGTTTCGGCGTGGGCACAGATCACCAGCACCTTGAACTTCTTGAGCATCTTCAGGGTGTCGATCAGCCACTCGACGCGCGGGTCGAAGCGCCACCAGCGCTGCTCCTCGTCCACTTCGTCCTGCGCCTGGTAGCTGACTTCCGGGTACAGCTCGGCATGCTCGCCGATCGGCAGCTCCAGGTATTCGTCCGGACTCGGCAGCGGGTAGGGGTGCAGTTCGCGCTCGGGGAAGCCTTGCACGGCGGCGCGGGTGTTGCGGAACAGCAGGCGGCCGGTGCCGTGGCGATCCAGCAGCTCGCGCACCAGGCGCGCGCGCGCCTGTTCGTCGCCGCCGTCGATGGCATCGAGTAGTTCGCGACCTTCGTCGCCGAGGAAGCCGCCGATGGCGTCGCGCGCCTGGGCGCTGAGCCTGCCCTGGTCGAGCAGTTCCTGTACCGCTTCGGCCACCGGGCGGTACTGGCTACTTTCGGCGCGGAAGGCTTCCAGGTCATGGAAGCGGGCCGGGTCGAGCAGGCGCAGGCGGGCGAAGTGGCTGTCCTGGCCGAGCTGCTCCGGGGTGGCGGTGAGCAGCAGCACGCCGGGGATGACCTCGGCAAGCTGCTCGACCAGCGAATACTCGGCGCTGGCCTGTTCCGGGTGCCAGACCAGGTGGTGGGCCTCGTCGACTACCAGCAGATCCCAGCCGGCGGCGAACAGGGCGTCCTGAGCCTTCTCGTCTTCCTTCAGCCACTCTAGGGCGACCAGCGCCAGTTGGCAGTCCTCGAAGGGGTTGCTGGCGTCGCTTTCCATGAAACGCTCGGCGTCGAACAGGGCGACGTCGAGGTTGAAACGCCGGCGCATTTCCACCAGCCACTGGTGCTGCAGGTTTTCCGGCACCAGGATCAGCACGCGGCTGGCGCGGCCGGAGAGCAGCTGGCGATGAATCACCAGGCCGGCTTCGATGGTCTTGCCCAGGCCCACTTCGTCGGCCAGCAGGACGCGCGGGGCGATGCGGTCGGCCACTTCACGGGCGATGTGCAACTGGTGGGCGATCGGTTGAGCGCGGGCGCCGCCCAGGCCCCAGAGTGACGACTGCAGCAGGCGGCTGTTGTGTTCGAGGCTGTGGTAGCGCAGGGCGAACCAGGCCAGCGGGTCGATCTGGCCGGCGAACAGGCGGTCGCTGGCCAGGCGGAACTGGATGAAGTTCGACAACTGAGTTTCCGGCATGGTGACCGGCTGATGCTGGGCATCGAGGCCGTGGTAGACCAGCAGGCCGTCGACGTCCTCGACTTCCTGCACGGTGAGCTTCCAACCCTCGAAATGGGTGATCTCGTCACCCGGGGCGAAGCGTACACGGGTCAACGGAGCATTGCGCGTAGCGTACTGGCGGGTTTCGCCGGTGGCCGGGTAAAGCACGGTGAGCAGGCGGCCATCCTCGGCGAGGATGGTTCCCAGACCCAATTCCGCTTCGCTGTCACTGATCCAGCGTTGCCCCGGTTGATATTGCGCCATGCCTGTCTGTCTCCCGCGTGAAAAGCCGGCTATGGTAACGGATGCAGCGCCACGGCCAAAGCAGTCATGACACTATTGCCGTGCGGCTTAGTCAAAAGTGTAGCGAGCACCGGCTAAAGTCGCGGCTCACGGGGCCGACAGCCTGACCAAAGGAGGTGCTGCAACGTGCTACCGCCGATCCCCCACAGTCTGGTGCCGGTCACTGCTACGCAAGACGTGATCAAGCCCAGGCCCGAGATTCCTCCGGTGACCCCGGCTTCGGAGAGCGCCAAGGAAAGTGCGCTGAGCTTGGACAAGCGGCACCCGCAGGAAACCGAGGAGCTGCTGCGTGAAGAGCAGCGTCGTCGTCAGCGGCGCGGCTACACCCCCGAGCAACTGGCTGAGGCCGAGCCGGAAGAGCTGGAGCAAGCGCTAGGTGATCTGCCCAGGCAGGGGCTGTGGGTAGACGTTGAAGTCTGAGACACTGATTTCATCCTCTTCTTCATAGACCTCACGATGCTGTTCGCCGACCCCTTGCCCGCACTTGCCGATGCCGAGCTGGATTATCTGCCCGGCTGGGTCGACGCTGCCCTGGCCGATAGCTGGCTGCAAGCACTGGTCGAGCAAACGCCCTGGCAGCAACCCGAGTTGTTCATCCATGGTCGCTATCACCGCACGCCACGGCTGACCGCCTGGTATGGCGAGCCCGAGGCGCGTTACCGCTATTCCGGGAAGATCCACGAGCCCTTGCCCTGGACGCCGCTGCTGGACGAGATTCGCCAACGGGTCGAGAAAGAAGTCGAGCAATCGCTCAATGCCGTGCTGCTCAATCATTACCGCGACGGCCAGGACTCCATGGGCTGGCACAGCGATGCCGAGCCTGAGCTGGGGCGCAATCCGTTGATCGCCTCGCTCAATCTGGGCGGCAGCCGGCGCTTCGATCTGCGTCGGCTTGGCAGCATGCGCATCGAGCATTCGCTGACGCTGGAGCATGCTTCGCTACTGGTCATGCGCGGGCCAACCCAGCATCATTGGCAACATCAAGTGGCGAAGACGCGCCAACGCTGCGCGCCACGCCTGAACCTGACCTTTCGCCTGATCCGGTTTCCGCTATGAGCAATGACGACAAGCTGATCGACTTCGCCGCCGAGCGCGACAAGCGTATCCACGATCTTAACGACAAGCGCCTCAACGAGATGCGCCAGGTGTTCGAGCAGGTATTGCCGCTGGGCAAGGGCAGGAAGAAGTCCAAGAGCAAACCCAAGAAGCGCTGAAACTCCCGCCGTTTGCGTGTCAGGCACAGCTGCCAGGCTGTGCTTCGCGCCCCGTACCCCCCCCCCGATTTCTTGACCTGGGTCAGTATTCCCCAAGGCCTGGTCACGCCTGCTCTCCAGCCATTGATCCAGGTCAATTTTCCCGCCGCTCGTGCTGATAACGTGAAGCCATCCCAGACAGACAGGCACAACAGGAGGCAGCCCATGTTCGTCGATACAGTGGTTCTCGCCGGAGTCGGCACCGTACTTCTGATGGTCGCGTTCTTCGGGGGGGTTGGTTACTTCATCTGGAAGGATGCGCACAAGCGCAAGCAGAGCTGATCCTTCCAGTTCACTGGGCACGCAAGGCAATTCGGGCGACTTCGGTCGCCCTTTTTTTATTTGCGCGCTGCCAGCCTGAGATCGCGGCACCTTCTGGACATAAATGCTTAGCTAGCTAATAATTGAATTTCGCACGGAAGCGCAACTCAATAGCTACAGCTATGTTCAGAGCTGAGATTTCTTCAGGTAGCCACCGTGCGTGATTCCTTGCTGGCGTTTCTCGCGCCAAGCTCACAAGCCGTTCAATTCGCCATCAAGACCCTACTCGGCGGTGGTCTGGCGTTGTGGTGCGCGCTGCGTTTCGGTCTGGAACAGCCGCAATGGGCGCTGATGACCGCGTTCATCGTCGCCCAGCCGCTGTCCGGCATGGTGGTGCAGAAGGGCCTGGCGCGGCTGCTCGGCACGCTGGTCGGTACTTTCATGGCCGTGGTGATGATGGGGCTGTTCGCCCAGGCGCCGCTGCTGTTCGTGCTGGCATTCGCCTTGTGGTTGGCGCTGTGCACGGCATCCTCGACCATGCTGCGCAGCGCCTGGTCCTACGCCTTCGTGCTGGCCGGCTACACCGTGGCGATCATCGCCTTGCCGGCCATTGGCAAGCCGCATGTGGTGTTCGATGAAGCCATCGCCCGCTGCACGGCAATCTGTCTGGGCATCATCTGCGCGACCCTAAGCAGCGCCTTGCTCTGGCCGCAGCGCGTCGAACGGCAACTGGCGCAGCAGGCGCGCAACGCCTGGCAGGCCGGCGTCGCGGCGTCGCGCCAGGCGCTGGCGGGTGAAGCCGACTCGCGGCAAGGCTTGCTGGAAGTGCTGGCGCGCATCGTCGCCGTGGATGCTCAGCGGGAGCACGCCTGGTTCGAGGGCGCGCGTGGCCGTCAGCGCGCCGTGGCGCTGAGGGTACTGAGCCGCGATCTGCTCGGCATGTTGCGTCTGGCCCGTGGCGTGGCGCGGCAGTGGCGACAGTTGAGCAGCGCCGAAGCGCAGAGCGTTGCGCCCTGGCTGCAAATGGTGGATGAGCGCCTGCAGCAGGAGCAGCCAGCGGGCCTGCTGGAGCTGGTCGAGCAACTGCGCCAGGCGGCGCAGGACGAAGAACTGAGCAGTGGCCAGCAGCTGTTCCTGGAGCGGTTGATGGTGCTGCTGTTGCGTGTCGAGGACGCCAGTCGTGCCTTGCTCGCAGTCGAGGAGGGCAGAGCGCCGGCCGATGCGCCGCGCGCCTTGTCCTGGCACTACGACTGGCAGACTGCGCTGGTGTATGGCTCGCGCAGTGCGCTGACCTTCCTGGTTCTGGCTGCATTCTGGCTGGCCACTGGCTGGACCCACGCCACCGGTGCGCTGCTGCTGGCCTGCGTGGTGTGCAGCCTGTTCGCCCGGCTCGAAGCGGCGCCGCAGATCGGCATGATGTTTCTGCGCGGCATCTTCTACGCACTGCCAGTGGCGTTCTTCGTCGGGCAGATTCTGATGCCGCAGATCGACGGCTTCGTGATGCTCTGCATGGTGCTGGGTGTGCCGTTGTTCTTTGGTGTGCTTGGCATGGCCAAGCCGGCGACGGCTGCGACTTCGACCTCGTTTTGCCTGCACTTCATCGTGCTCTGTCTGCCGGCGCCGGGTGTCGGCTACAACGTCGAGTTCTTCCTCAACGAAGCGCCCGGCATGCTGATGGGCGTGGGTTGTGCGGTGATGGCCTTCAAGCTGGTGGTGCTGCGCAATCCGGTCTGGCATGGCCGTCGCCTGATGCAGGCGATCCTGGTCGATCTCGGGCGGCTGACCCGGCGCGATCTGGGCCGCGCCGAAAACTGGTTCGGCGGGCGCATGGCTGATCGTCTGTTGCAGCTGGCGCGGCATTATCCGGCGCGGCCGGATCAGGCGCGCAGCCGCTGGGACGATGGCGTGGCCGGGCTTGATCTGGGCGACGAGTTGCTGCACCTGCGTAAGTGCCTGGCCAATGCCGATGCTGGCCTGGCGCGGTCGCAGCGGCGTTTCCTGGAGCGCCTCGACGACGCGTTGGAGCGTGGTCCTGCACCAGGCGGTGAAGATGACCTGAACGCAGCGGTGGTCGAACTGCAAGAGGCGCTGCGCGCCTGCACGCCGAGCATCGACAAACGTCTGGCCGAGGCGGCGCTGTTGCAGCTGCAGAACGGCTGGCGCCACTGGTGCCAACTCAGAACCTGTGTAGGGCCTAGCGAGCTAGAGCCGTGCAAGGCAAAAACAGGCGAAGACGCGGAGTTTACAAGCGGTAAATGAGCAGTCTGAGCCTGTTTTTAACGCAGCAGGGCCGACGCGCAGCAGGTCGTACACTGGTTCTGGAGGGAGGAGCGCATGGGTTTGCATGAATGGTCGCTGGGCGGCGTATTGCTGAGCCCGATGGCGGCCTACGCGGTATTGGCGCTGTTGCTGACCGGCGTGTTGCGCCTGGGGTTGCAGCGCATCGGGCTGTCGCGCTGGATCTGGCACGAAGCCCTGTTCGATTGTGCCTTGTATGTCTGTGTCCTGGCTGCGGTGATTGCCGTGCTGGGGCGGTAAGGAGAAAAGCATGCGTTCGACCATTCGAGTCGGCATCACCCTGGCCATGGTGACGGCGGCGATTTTCGCCGGCTCCTGGATCTGGCAGCACTACATGTACTCGCCCTGGACGCGCGACGCTCGGGTGCGCGCCGACGTGGTGACCATCGCCCCGGACGTGTCCGGCTGGGTGGTCGAGCTCAAGGTGCGCGACAACCAGCAGGTCAAGGCGGGTGATCTGCTGATGAGCATCGACCGCGATCGCTATCAGGCGGCGGTGGAGAAAGCCAAGGCGGTGGTGGATATTCGCCGCCAGCAATTGAGTCTGCGAGAACACGAGGCATCGCGCCGTTCCCGTCTGGGCGCCCAGGCGATCAGTGCCGAGCTGCTGGAAAACGCGCAGATCAACGCCGAGATGGCGCGCAGCGAATACCGCGAAGCGCAGGCTGATCTGCGTGTAGCCGAGCTGAATCTGGCACGCAGCGAAGTGTATGCCCCGCGCGATGGGCAGATCACCAATCTGGTGCTGGCGCAGGGTAACTACATCAATGCCGGGCAGGCAGTGATGGCGCTGGTCGATACCGAATCGTTCTACGTGCAGGCGTACTTCGAGGAAACCAAGTTGCCGCGCATACAGGTTGGCGCGCCGGTCGAGGTGTGGCTGATGGGCGGTGATGAGCAGATTCGTGGCGAGGTCGAAAGCATCAGTCGTGGCATCACCGACCGCAACGCCAGCCCGGATGGGCAACTGCTGGCCAATGTCGAGCCGACCTTCAACTGGGTGCGCCTGGCGCAGCGCATTCCGGTGCGCATCAAGCTCGATCAGGTACCCGAGAGCATGGTGCTGAGCGCCGGCATGACCGCCAGCGTAAGGGTGGAGTAGCGCGGTTCTGACTGGTAGGAGCCGCGCCTCGCGGCGAATGGTTCAGGCAACGTCGATAATGAGTTGAACCCACTATTCGCCCCGGGGCGGGGCTCCTACAGTCCGAAGGATGGGCAACGCGAAGCTTGTCCACCGCTTGGACTGACGCAATGGTGGATGAAAGAAGCGTCATCCACCCTGCGACCAATTGAACGTGATCAGGCGCGCTCGATCTGTGCCGGCGTGCGGCGCATCAGCACCTTGCCGTGACGTACCGACACCAGTGCGTGGCCCTGGCTGCGCACCATCTCGTAATCGTCCGGCGCCGATAGGATCAGCAGGTTGGCCGGGCGACCGGCCTCCAGCCCGTAACGATCACCCAGCGCCAGGGCGCGCGCCGAGTTGTCGGTGATCAGATCCAGGCTGCGCTTGAGGTCTTCGTAGCCAAGCATGTGGCAGATGTGCAGGCCGGCTTCGAGGATGCGCAGGATGTTGCCGTTACCCAGCGGATACCAGGGGTCGACGATGGAGTCCTGGCCGAAGCAGATGTTCATCCCGGCGCGGTCGATCTCGGCCACGCGGGTCAGGCCGCGTCGTTTCGGGTAGGTGTCGAAGCGGCCCTGCAGGTGGATGCTCTCGGTGGGGCAGGAGATGAAGCTGATGCCGCTCATCTTCAACAGGCGGAACAGCTTGGAACAGTAAGCGTTGTCGTAGGAGCCCATGGCCGTGGTGTGACTGGCGGTGACCCGCGCGCCCATGCCGCGCACGCGGGCCTCCTCGGCCAGCACCTCGAGAAAGCGTGACTGCGGGTCGTCGGTCTCGTCGCAGTGCACGTCCACCAGGCAGCCGGTGCGTTCGGCCAGCTCCATCAGGAACTTGATCGACGACACGCCCTGGTCACGGGTGTTCTCGAAGTGCGGGATGCCACCGACCACATCGGCGCCCAGTTCCACGGCTTGCTCCATCAGTGCGCGCCCGTTGGCGTAGGACTCGATGCCCTCCTGCGGGAAGGCGACGATCTGCAGGTCGATCAGGTGGCGGGTTTCCTCGCGCACTTCGAGCATGGCCTTGAGCGCTGCCAGGGTCGGGTCGGTGACGTCGACGTGGGTGCGTACGTGCTGGATGCCGTGGTCGACCAGCATGTCGATGGTCTTCTTGGCGCGGGTCTTGGTGTCCTCATGGGTGACCAGCGCCTTGCGCTCGGCCCAGCGCTCAATGCCCTCGAACAGCGTGCCGCTCATGTTCCAGGCCGGCTCACCGGCGGTGAGGGTGGCGTCGAGGTGGATGTGTGGCTCGACGAAGGGCGGCACCACGAGATTGCCGGCTGCGTCCAGGTCGCCCTCGGCGATGGGATGCAGGGCGTGCTGGGCCTCGACGGCGGCGATGCGCTCGCCGTCCAGGGTGATGCGGTGCAGGCCGTCGCGGCCGCGCAGGCGGGCATTGTGGATGATCATCGGATCTCCTCTCAGGCAGGCGACGACGCGATGCGTGTGTGCCTGCGTTCGTGCGACTCTTATGGCGAGCAGCCGGTCAGCGCTTCGATCCTGGCTGGCGCGCGACCTTGAGGCCGCACACCCGCGTCCAGTGCATCAGTTGACGGTCACCTGCGGCATCGGTGGCATGGTCACGGTCTGCTCGGCGCTCGGGGCGAGCACTTCGGCTTCGCCGTCGACCACTTGCTTGCCGTCCTGGTTGAACACGCGGGTGGCGATGCGCACGCGGTTCTTTGGCAGCTTTTCCAGCACTTCCAGTTTCACGGTGAGGGTGTCGCCGAGTTTCACCGGGCGGGTGAACTTGAGCTGCTGTCCAAGGTAGATGGTGCCCGGGCCGGGCAGGTTGCAGGCAATGGCAGCGCTGATCAGCGCGCCGGTGAACATGCCGTGGGCTATGCGTTCCTTGAACATCGTCTCGGCGGCGAAGGCGGCGTCCAGATGCACCGGGTTGTTATCGCCCGATACTGCCGCGAACAGCTGCACGTCGCGCTCTTGCACCTGCTTTTCGAAGCTGGCTTGCTGGCCGACGCTGAGGGCTTCGTAAGGGATATTGGTGACCTGAGTCATGGACACTCCTTGATTGGGCTTCGACCATGGCTCAGCGCCTGCTGCAGCCAGTCGATCAGGTGGGCGGTGACCTCGTCGCGATTGCTCTCGTTGAGCAGCTCATGACGGGCCTCGGGATAAATCTTCAGTTGCACGTCGCGCACGCCGGCCTCGCGCAGGGCGCCAGCCAGATCACCCAGGCGCTTGCCGTCGCTGACTGGGTCGCGCGAGCCGCCGATCACCAGCAGCGGCAGGTCGGCATCGATCTGCGCCAGGTTGCTGGGCGGGGTGATGTGCTGCAGGCCATCGAGCAGGTCGCACCACAACTGCGTGGTGCAGACGAAACCGCACAGCGGATCGGTCACGTATTTGTCCACTTCCGCCGGGTCGCGGCTGAGCCAGTCGAAGGCCGTGCGGTTGGGCTTGAAGGCTTTGTTGAACGAGCCGAAGGAGAGAAAATCGATGACCTTGCTGCGCCCTTTGGGGCCCAGGCGCCAGCGCTCGAAGCCGGCGATCAGTCTGGCGGCCTTGTACAGCGCCACGGGCTGGTAATTGGAGCCGCAGAGCACGGCGCCCTGCAGGCTGCAGCTATGGCCCAGCAGATAGGCCATGCCGATGTAGCTGCCCATGCTGTGGCCGAACAGGAAGATTGGCGTATGCGGGTGCTGCTGGCGAATGTGGTGGTTGAGGGTGGACAGGTCGCCGACCACCTTGCTCCAGCCGTCTTCATCAGCATAGTGGCCAAGGGTACCGCGTTCGGCGGTAGCGCCATGGCCGCGCTGATCCAGCGCGTAGAGCGCGAAGCCTGCCGCGACCAGGGCTTCAGCCAGGCGTGCGTAGCGCAGGCTGTGCTCGGCCATGCCATGGGCCAGCATGACCGCCGCGCGTGGCGGTTGATCCGCGTGCCAGTGGTTGACGTGCAGGTGCAGACCGTCCTGGGTGGCCAGGGGAAAGGTGTTGTGGCGCATGGCTAATCCTTGTGCCGGAGATTGGCGGCATTGTGCACCCTGACGGGTGTCAGGCAAAGCGTGGGCGAATTTCCCGTGAGTCGTAAAGATCGGTTACGAATCACTGCATTTATAGCGAAATTCAGCCCATCAATGACGCCTTCGAGCTATTTGCGGCGCCGCTCTGAACTGCTACTTTCCGGGCAGTCCCGCACTGCGGGCCAGATCACTTCAGGGGAAGAGGACAAGAACAATGCAACCTGATTTCTGGAACGACAAGCGCGCTCCCGGCGTGCCTAACGATATCGACCTGTCCAGCTACAAGTCGGTGATCGAAGTATTCGAGCGCTCATGCAAGCGCTTTGCCGACCGTCCGGCCTTCAGCAATCTCGGCGTGACGCTGACCTATGCCGAGCTGGATCGTCTCTCCGCGACCTTCGCCGCCTACCTGCAGAAGCACACCGACCTCAAGCCGGGCGATCGTATCGCGGTGCAGATGCCCAACGTGTTGCAGTATCCGATCGCCGTGTTCGGCGCCATGCGCGCCGGGCTGATCGTGGTCAACACCAACCCGCTGTACACCGCTCGTGAGATGCGCCACCAGTTCAAGGATGCCGGGGTGCGTGCGCTGGTGTACCTGAACATGTTCGGCAAGTTGGTGCAGGAAGTGCTGCCGGATACCGAGATCGAGTACCTGATCGAAGCCAGGATGGGTGACCTGCTGCCAAGCCTCAAGGGCTGGTTGGTCAACACCGTGGTGAAGAAGGTCAAGAAGATGGTGCCCGACTACCATCTGCCCCAGGCCATTGCCTTCAAGCAGGTGCTCAAGCAGGGTCACGGCCAGACGCTGACGCCGGTCAAAGCCAGCCACGACGACATCGCCGTGCTGCAATACACCGGCGGCACCACCGGTGTGGCCAAGGGCGCCATGCTCACCCACGGCAACCTGGTGGCCAACATGCTGCAGGTGGACGCCTGCCTGGCGCAGCTCGGTGATGACGGCACGCCGCTGATGAAACAGGGGCAGGAGATCATGATCGCGCCGCTGCCGCTGTACCACATCTATGCCTTCACCGCGAACTGCATGTGCATGATGCTCAACGGCAACCAGAATGTGTTGATCACCAATCCGCGCGACATCCCCGGCTTCGTCAAGGAGCTGGGCAAGTGGAAGTTTTCTGCGCTGCTGGGTCTCAACACCCTGTTCGTTGCGCTGATGGATCACCCGGAGTTCAAGAACCTCGATTTCTCCAGCCTCAAGGTCACCAACTCCGGTGGTACCGCGCTGGTCAAGGCCACCGCCGAACGCTGGCAGCAGATAACCGGCTGCACTGTGGTCGAAGGTTACGGCCTGACCGAAACCTCGCCGGTGGCCAGCACCAACCCTTATGGCGATAGGGCGCGCCTGGGTACGGTCGGTATTCCGGTGCCGGGCACGGCGTTCAAGGTGATCGACGACGACGGCAACGAGCTGCCGCTGGGCGAACGCGGTGAGCTGTGCATCAAGGGCCCGCAGGTGATGAAGGGCTACTGGCAGCGTGAGGAAGCGACCGCCGAAGTGCTCGACGCCGAGGGCTGGTTCAAGACTGGCGACATCGCGGTGATCGACCCGGACGGCTTCGTGCGTATTGTCGACCGCAAGAAGGACATGATCATCGTCTCCGGCTTCAACGTGTATCCCAACGAGATCGAGGATGTGGTCATGGCCCACCCGAAGGTCGCCAGTTGCGCCGCTATCGGTGTGCCGGACGAGAAATCCGGGGAGGTGGTCAAGCTGTTCGTGGTGCCGCGTGACGGCGGTGTCACCGCGGAAGAACTCAAGGCCTACTGCAAGGAAAACTTCACCGGCTACAAGGTGCCCAAGCACATCGTGTTCAAGGACGCCCTGCCCATGACCCCGGTCGGCAAGATCCTGCGCCGCGAGCTGCGCGATATCGCCTGACCCCAGAGCCCCTTCCCGCTGCAGGGAAGGGGCTTCCCGCCTCCTGCTGCCGTCGGCAGTCCAATTGTTGTGATTTCGTAACCGCCACTGCCTGTTGCATGCGCTACCGCACTGCAGCGGACACACTTACGCGCTAGGCTCCAAGCGCTGCAATATGCGGGCTAGAGGCTTTTCGTCGATCATCGGCAGAAAACTCGCGTTGTGACTTGTTGGTCCTTTTCGGTCACTTTTACGACTGCGTAGGCCGTTCTTGGTGCTGGTGGGCCTCTGGCAAAGCTGCTACTCTCGGCGCGCTTCCGGGCCTTGGGCCAGCGGGAAAGCGAGCTAAATACACAACAAACAACCGCCGTTGCGCGGTTAAGATCAGCTGTTGCTTAGGAGTGGGCTTCCATGACCGAAAACTTCTGGAAGGACAAGTATCCCGTTGGGGTTGCTGCCGAAATCAATCCCAATCAGTACCCGAATATCCTCGCGGTATTGAAAGAGTCCTGCCAACGCTTCGCCGACAAGCCTGCTTTCAGCAACCTGGGCAAGACGCTCACCTACGGCGAGATCTACAAGCTCTCCGGTGACTTCGCCGCCTACCTGCAGAAACACACCGATCTCAAGCCCGGCGACCGCATCGCCGTGCAACTGCCCAACGTCCTGCAGTACCCCGTCGTGGTCTTCGGTGCCATGCGCGCCGGCCTGGTGGTGGTCAACACCAACCCGCTGTACACCGCGCGGGAAATGGAGCACCAGTTCAACGACTCCGGCGCCAAGGCGCTGATCTGCCTGGCCAACATGGCCCATCTGGCCGAACAGGTCGTGCCCAAGACCGGCGTCAAGACCGTGATCGTCACCGAAGTCGGCGACATGCTGCCGACCTTCAAGCGTCTGCTGGTCAATGCCGTGATCAAGCACGTGAAGAAGATGGTGCCGGCCTACAACCTGCCCAAGGCGGTCAAGTTCAACGATGCCCTTGCCAAGGGTCGTGGCCAGTCCTTCACCGAAGCCAACCCGAGCAACGATGACATCGCCGTGCTGCAGTACACCGGTGGCACTACTGGTGTAGCCAAGGGCGCGATGCTGACCCATCGCAACCTGGTGGCCAACATGCTGCAGGTCAAAGAGCTGATGGGCGCCAACCTCAATGAAGGTTGCGAGGTGCTGATCGCGCCGCTGCCGCTTTATCACATCTACGCCTTCACCTTTCACTGCATGGCGATGATGCTGATCGGTGGCCACAACATCCTGCTGACCAATCCGCGCGACCTGCCGGCGGTGGTCAAGGACCTGGCCAAGTACCGCTTCACCGGTTTCGTTGGCCTCAATACCCTATTCGTTGCCCTGTGCAACAACGAGGACTTCCGCAAGCTGGACTTCTCCAGCCTGAAGCTCACCGTCTCCGGCGGCATGGCCCTGCAACTGGCCACCGCCGAGCGCTGGAAGGAAGTCACTGGCTGCGCCATCTGCGAAGGCTTCGGGATGACCGAGACCAGCCCGGTGGTCACGGTCAACCCGTTCAGCGCCATCCAGCTCGGTACCATCGGCATTCCGGTGCCCTCGACCCTGTGCAAGATCGTCAACGACGACGGCCAGGAATTGGCCATCGGCGAAATCGGCGAGCTGTGCGTGAAAGGCCCGCAGGTGATGAAGGGCTACTGGCAGCGCCAGGAAGCCACTGATGAAATCCTCGACGCCGAAGGCTGGTTGAAGACCGGTGATATCGGCCTGATCCAGGAAGACGGCTACCTGCGTATCGTCGACCGCAAGAAGGACATGATTCTGGTGTCCGGCTTCAACGTCTACCCGAACGAACTGGAAGATGTGCTGGCAACTCTACCGGGCGTACTGCAGTGCGCCGCCATCGGTATCCCTGACGAGAAATCCGGTGAAGCGATCAAGGTGTTCGTGGTGGTCAAACCAGGCGAGAGCGTGACCAAGGAGCAGGTGATGGAGCACATGCGCGCCAACCTCACCGGCTACAAGGTACCCAAGGCCGTCGAGTTCCGCGACATGCTGCCGACCACCAACGTCGGCAAGATCCTGCGTCGCGAATTGCGCGACGAAGAGCTGAAGAAGATGGGCAAGAAGTGATTCGTCCCTGCTGATGAAAACGCCACCTTCGGGGCAAGGCGTTGGCTTAATCTGTTGATGCAGATCGCTAACGTCATGATCTGAAAGCCAAAAAGCAGAAGTCCCCAGCAGAAAATATCTCGGCTGGGGATTTTTGCTTATAGGGCCCGTAACCGCAGGCCATCGGGGAATCTTTCAACAGATTTCCCCAACGGCTAGCCTTCGGGTGGCGTTTTTCATTGCGTCACCTTACCTGTGGGTTGCGCCGAGTGGCCTGGTGGACTGTTCGCTTTGCTCCTGAGTCCGCCCTACGCGCTGGGCTTTAGTGGCACTGGAGTGATTTGACTACTTTTGGTCGGTCGCGGTAGGGACGGCAGTTACCTGCCGCCCCTACCGCGACCTTTTGGTCGAAAGGTACCGCTCTCTTACGCCTTAATCTCACGCCCTTTCGCAGCGGTATGGCCTGCCCGCCATAAGCCGTAATCTGCGACAATCGCGCCTTTGCCCTGATTGCCTCGATCCAGATGACTGACCTCGCCACGCTGCAGAAGAACCTCGACCACGTCATGATTGCCGAGCGCCATCGCTTGCGCCGGCAGTTGCATGAGCTGCAGAAGCATCCCGATGAGGCCAAGCTGGCGCAGTGGCTGGAGCGTTTCCAGGCGTCCAGCGACAAGGTGGCGGCGCGGCGTAGCAGCATTCCGGCGATGCGTTACGACGATGCGCTGCCGATTGCGGCCAAGCGCGACGAGATCAAGGCCGCGCTGGAGAAGAGCCAGGTGGTGGTGATCGCCGGTGAGACCGGATCGGGCAAGACCACGCAGTTGCCGAAGATCTGTCTGGAGATTGGCCGGGGTGTGCATGGGCTGATCGGTCATACCCAGCCGCGCCGTCTCGCCGCGCGTAGTGTGGCGACTCGGGTAGCGGAGGAAATCGGTACGCCGCTGGGTGAGCTGGTCGGTTATCAGGTGCGTTTCGAGGATCAGAGCAAGGACGGCACGCTGATCAAGCTGATGACCGATGGCATCCTGCTCGCCGAAACCCAGCACGACCGCTTTCTGGAAAAGTACGACACCATCATCGTCGACGAGGCCCACGAACGCAGCCTCAATATCGACTTCCTGCTCGGCTACCTGAAGACCCTGCTGCCGCGTCGCCCGGATCTGAAACTGATCATCACGTCGGCGACCATCGATCTGGAGCGATTCAGCAAACACTTCAACGATGCGCCGATCATCGAGGTGTCCGGTCGTACCTACCCGGTGGAAACCTGGTATCGCCCGCTGGCGGCCGAGGTGGACGAGGAGGGCGAGCGCCTGCTCGATGACCTGTCCATCGATCAGGGCATTCTCGCCGCGCTGGACGAGATCACCGAGCACGAGCGCAACGTGGGCAAGCGCCCCGGCGATGTGCTGGTGTTCCTGCCTGGCGAACGCGAGATTCGCGAGGCGGCGGAGGTGCTGCGCAAGGCCAACCTGCGTTTTACCGAGGTGCTGCCGCTGTATGCGCGGCTGACGCCGGCCGAGCAGCAGAAGATTTTCGCACCCATGGCCGGGCGCAAGATCGTGCTGGCCACCAACGTCGCGGAAACCTCGCTGACCGTGCCGGGCATCCGCTATGTGATCGACAGCGGCACGGCGCGCATCAGCCGCTACAGCTACCGCGCCAAGGTGCAGCGCCTGCCCATTGAGCCGGTGTCGCAGGCCAGCGCCAACCAGCGCAAGGGCCGCTGCGGGCGGGTCGAGCCGGGTATCTGCATTCGCCTGTACAGCGAGGAGGATTTCCTTGGGCGCCCGGAATTTACCGACCCGGAGATACTGCGCACCAACCTCGCGGCGGTGATTTTGCAGATGCTGCACCTGCGTCTGGGCAGTATCGAGGACTTCCCCTTTATCGAGCCGCCAGACGGCAAGGCCATCAGCGACGGCTTCAACCTGTTGCAGGAGCTGTCGGCGGTCAATCGCGAAAGCCAACTCACGCCCATCGGCCGGCAACTGGCGCGCCTGCCCATCGACCCGCGCCTGGGACGCATGGTGCTGGAAGGCGCCAAGCAGGGCAGCCTGGAGGAAATCCTTATCGTCGCCGCCGCGCTGTCGGTGCAAGACCCGCGTGAGCGACCGATGGATCGCCAGCAGGCCGCCGATCAGGCGCACGCGCAGTGGAAGGATGTGGATTCCGACTTCGCCGCGCTGATCAACCTGTGGCGCGGCTTCGAGGAAAAACGCCAGGAGCTGGGCAGCAACCCGCTGCGTACCTGGTGCAAGAAGAACTTCCTCAATTACATGCGTCTGCGCGAATGGCGCGATGCGCACCGGCAACTGGTGCTGATCGCCCGCGAGCTGAAGCTCGAAGGCGGGCGTGGATCGGGTAGGAGCCCGCTTGCGGGCGATCCGTCTGATCGCCGGCAAGCCGGCTCCTACAACGAACCCGTCGCGCCGACCAAGGATACCCGCGTCAACGCCATTGCCCGTCAGCAGGCCGAGGCCAGTGAGGCGGTGGTGCGGGCGAAGAATTACGCCGCCGTGCACAAGGCGATTCTCGCCGGCCTGCTCAGCCAGATCGGCCAGAAGACCGAGGAGGGCGACTACCTCGGCGCGCGTCAGCGACGTTTCTGGATTCATCCGTCCAGCGTGATCGGGCGTAAGAAGCCTAACTGGGTGATGGCCGCCGAACTGGTGGAAACCACCAAGCTGTTCGCCCGTATGGTAGCGAAGATCGAGCCGGACTGGATCGAGCCGCTGGCGGCGCATCTGGTGAAGAAGAACCATCTGGAACCGCACTGGGAGAAGAAGCGCGGCCAGGTGGTGGCATACGAGCAGGTCACCCTGTACGGCATGATCATCGTCGGCCGCCGCCCGGTGCATTACGGCCCCATCGACCCGCAGGTTTCCCGTGAGATGTTCATTCGCGAGGGCCTGGTGCGTGGCGAGATCAACAGTCGCGTGCGCTGCCTGACCGCCAACCGCCAGTTGCTCGAACGCCTCGACGAGCTGGAGGCCAAGTCGCGCCGCCGCGACATCCTAGCTGACGAGGAAACCCTGTTCGGCTACTACGATGCGCGTATCCCGCAGGACATCTATCAGGCCGCGAGTTTCGAGAGTTGGTACAAGAAAGGCAGCGCCGCCGACCCGCAGCTGTTGATCATGCGTGAGGAGGACGCCCTGGCCCGTGATGCCAAGGAAGTCACCGCCGCGCAGTACCCGGACACCTTGCGTATCGGCGAACTGCAACTGCCGCTGAGCTATCACTTCGAACCCAACCACCCGCGTGATGGCGTGACCCTGCGTGTGCCGGCGCCGCTGTTGCCGCAACTGCCGCCCGAGCGTCTGGAGTGGCTGGTGCCGGGCCTACTGGAAGCCAAGTGCGTGGCGCTGGTGCGCGGCCTGCCCAAGGCGCTGCGCAAGAACTTCGTGCCGGTGCCGGACTTCGTCGGTGCGGCGCTGGACAAGTTGGTGTTTGGCCAGGGTTCGCTGCCGCAGGCGCTGGGGCATGAGTTGCTGCGCATGACCGGTGCGCGAGTGCCCGACGAGGCCTGGCAGGAATCCGCCGCCGGGTTGGAAAACCACCTGAAGATGAACATCGAGGTGGTCGATGCCCAGGGCAAGTTCCTCGGCGAGGGCCGCGACCTGGCTGAGCTGACCGCGCGCTTCGCCGAAGCCAGCCAGGCTGCGCTGGCCATTCCGCAGCAGGACAAGACGCCGAAAACGGTGGAGGCCAAGGCCTTCGCCCAGGTGGCGGAGAAGACTCAGCAGAAGATCGCCGGGCTGTCGATGACGGTCTATCCGGCGTTGGTGGAAGAAGCGGGCGTGGTCAAGGAAGGGCGCTTCCCGACCCAGGCCGAGGCCGACTTCCAGCACCGCCGTGCGCTGCAACGTCTGCTGCTGCAACAGCTGGCCGAGCAGGCCAAGTTCCTGCGTAGCAAGCTGCCGGGGCTGACCGAACTGGGTTTGCTGTATCGCGATATCGGCCGCGTCGAGGCGCTGGTCGAGGACATCCTGCTGGCCAGCCTGGACGCCTGCATCCTCGAAGGCGAAGCCACGCTGCCGCGCGACGGTGCGGCCCTGGCGCAACTGGCCGAGCGCAAGCGCGGTGACTGGACGGCCCACGCCGAACGCATCGCCCGCCTGGTGCTGGAGATCCTCAAGCTGCACCATGGCCTGCAGAAGCGCTTCAAGGGCAAGATCGATCTGGCCCAGGCGATGGCGCTCAACGATATCAAGCAGCAACTGGCGAACTTGGTGTATGCCGGCTTCGTGCGCGAAACGCCGGGCGAATGGCTCAAGGAAATTCCGCGTTATCTGAAGGCCATCGAGCAGCGCCTGGACAAGGTCGGCGCGCAGGTGCAACGCGACCGCGTGTGGACGGGCGAACTGGCCGGCTACTGGGAGCAGTACAAGGTCCGCGCTGCCAAGCATGCTCAGGAGGGCAAGCGTGATCCGGAGCTGACGCTGTACCGCTGGATGCTGGAGGAATACCGCGTGTCGCTGTTCGCCCAGCAACTGGGCACCAAGATGGCGGTGTCGGACAAGCGCCTGAGCAAGCAGTGGACGCTGGTTGAAAGTTGATGATCGGCGCTCGCCCCGGCGGTGGGGCGAGCTATCCACTGATGAATGCGGAAACTGAAAAACGATGAGTGTGAATGATGAAAACGTCGGGCTGGGGCGCCGTGGCTGCCTGGGCCTGTTTCTGGCTGGCTTGGCGTTCGTGGTGCTGATATCGCCGGCCTCATCTACATCATGACCCCCCCAGGATGGCGAGATCGAGGCGGCCGAGCGCCAGGCCATCGAAGCCTGCTGGAAAAGTGCGCAGGCCACCGAACGTAGCTTCACCGAGGAAAGTTGTCAGGAAATGGAGAAGCAGTTCCTGCGCAAGTTTGGCCATCAGCCATGAACCTGCTGCAACGCCTGAGCTTCAAGCACCTGGTGGTGGGCTTCTGCGTATTGGCGCTGGGCATCGTGGTACTGATCTGGTGGCTTAGCGGCGCGGCGTATTTGCGGCCCTATGCCGAGCAGACGGTGATCTTCGGTCAGGGCGGGCTGAAGCTGCCGCCTGAGCTCGCTGGCCCTGGTCTCATTCGCGTTGGGATTGCCCCTGCAACGCGGAGACCGACGCGCACCTGCGCTATCTGATCGGCCTGCATCGCAATGCCGATGTGGCGTTCTACAGCGTGCAGAAGCCGGGCAGCAAGGGTGAGATCGCGCCGTTCCTGCGCGGGCGGATCAAGCCCTTGCCGGGTATCGAGGGCATGCAATCGCTGCCAGCCAGCCCGGCCTGGCGATCTGGGATCGCGACGGCAACCTGGCCTATGCCGGCCCTTACAGCGAGGGGTTGGTATGTAATTCCAGCAACAGCTTCGTCGAACCGGTGCTCGATGCGCTGACGCAGGGGCGCCAGGTTTCCCTGGCCAGTGGTTTGGCGGTGGGGTGTTATTGCGCCTGGAAGTAGGGGCGCAGGCTGATATGCCCGCAGGTGCCTCGCTTCCCCGGATGCTTGATCGTTTTGGAGAGCGCTCTGTGTAGGAGCCCCGCCTCGGGGCGAAGCTTTGCTGGCACCTGCCAGCCTGTCGCTATTGAAGCCCGATCTACCCTACGCAATCACCTTCAACTTCGGCCAGGTGGCCAGCCAGTTCTTGTCATGTAGGCGCTGTTGGTAGATCTGACTCTTCGCGTTCTGAAAGCGCCCGGCTGGGCGCACGATAAGGCCGAACAGATCCTCCAGGCCGAGCGGCGCGGCGACTTCCAGCCTGTCTTGTTCATCGAGCCTTATGGCCACCGCCGTCGCGGTTTCCGGCCAATGCCGTATCGCTTCGGTAGCCGAGGCGTAAGGCGCATCGCCATTGCGCAGATGCATGCGTGCCTGATTCTTCACCGACCACTGCAGCGATTCGTCCCTGTGGCGCAGTACCGTCTCCAGTTCAGCGTCGCGAGTGGGGGAGGTTTGGCTGCGGTCGAACCAGATCACGTCGATATCTTCTGGCAGCGGGGAGGGCGTGCGTTGGTGTAGGTGATCCCAGACCGCACTGCGTACGAAACCGGCGGCCACCCAGCAATCGGGCAGGTCGAGCTCGCGTACCTGCTGCAGGATGCGCAGGCGCTGTGGGTCCTTGGCAATGAGTGTCTGGAGTAGCGCGGCGAGATTCATGTGCGCAGCCTATCAGCACTGCCAGTTGCTTGCCTGCTCAGTTCATCCAGCGCTTCTGGCTTGCTTCCAGACCACGCAGCCTACTGAGTCGCATGGCACCGATACAGACCTTAAAGGCCAACCCAGTGGTGGTCGGGCGTCGCTTTGCACTAAAGTCCCCAAGCCGGTCGCCGGGACGGATTTTCCCGGCCAGAGATTTTGAGGGAGGCGCTTGATGCGTTTACCGCGCATTGCGATGGCCTGGACGCTGGTAGTGCTGTTGTTGATCGTGGTGGCCTTGCTCGGCATACGCATCGCCGGGCTATCGTCGTTGCCCGAGTTGGAGTCCTGGCATCGCCTGGTGCCGCAGGAGATGGAGGTCAGCGAGCTGGACGCTGCCGACTGGCAAGCCTATCTGGCCGCCGAGGCGACCCTGTTCGAACGCCTGCAGCGCGAACTGATCGAGCCGGTCACGGCCTCCGGCACGGCGCCATACAGCCGCTACGCCAGCGACAGCCCGGTCTACCCCGGCAATCTGCCGCGCGACTGGAATCGTTCCTTCATTCTGCAGCCGCCAGGTCCGGCGCGGGGCGTGGTGGTGTTGTTACATGGCCTGACCGACTCGCCGTACAGCCTGCGCCATATCGCCCAGCACCTGAGCGAACAGGGGCTGCTAGCGGTGGTGCCGCGCATGCCCGGCCATGGCACGGTACCGGCGGCGCTCACTGCTGCGCACTGGGAGCAATGGCTGGCGGCTACCCGCCTGGCCGTGCGCGAGGCGCGGCGCCAAGTACCGGACGGGCCGCTGTATCTCGTCGGCTATTCCAATGGCGGTGCATTGGCGCTGCGCTACAGCCTGGCGGCGCTGGGGGACGGGCAACTGGCCATGCCGCAACGCCTGGTGCTGATCTCGCCGATGATCGGCGTCACCAGCTACGCCCGTTACGCCGGGCTGGCGGCCCTGCCGGCGTTGCTGCCGGCCTTCGCCAAGTCGGCCTGGATGAACGTGCTGCCGGAGTTCAACCCGTTCAAGTACAACTCCTTCCCGGTGCACGCGGCGCGGCAGACCTATGAGCTGACCAGCGAGGTGCAGGCCGCATTCGATGCAGCCGAAACCGATGGCCGTCTGTCACGATTGCCACCGGTGCTGGCCTTTCAGTCGCTGGCCGACAGTACCGTGAGTACACCGGCCGTGGTGCGCCATTTGTTCGAGCGTCTGCCGGACAATGGCAGCGAACTGGTGATCTTCGACATCAACCGCTCGCAGGCGGCCAGCTCGCTGCTGCGGGCGGACATGAGCGGCTTGCTCGAAACCTTGCTGCCACCGGCCCAGCGTGACTACGACCTGACGGTGGTGGGTGTTGCGCAGAGCGGTGGTCGTCAGGTCGAGGCGCGACGAATCGCAGCCGGCGAGCGTGAGGCGCGGGTGACGCCATTGAACGTCGAATACCCGAGCCAGCTGTTCTCGCTGTCACACGTTGCACTGCCGTTCCCCACGGACGATCCGCTGTATGGCAGCGAACCGACCTCCGAGGAGTTCTACGGCGTAGCCCTTGGCACGCTGGCACCGCGCGGTGAGCACGGCGTGCTGGTGGTGGGGCTCGATAGTTTGCAGCGTATGACGTCCAACCCCTTCTACACCTATTTGCGCGAGCGCATCGACGAAGACCTGTAGGTGGCTCGGTGCGTACGGCGTCCGACCCTAGGGGGCACCGTGCGCACCGAGTGGTTTGAGGGGTTACAACCGGAAACGCCCGACCAGGCCATCGAGTTGGCTCGACAGTGCCTGCAAATCGCTGCTGGCCTGGTTGAGCTGATCGGCGATATGGCTGGTGCCGACGGTCAGCTCGTTGATGTCGACGATATTGCGGTTGATGTCCTCGACCACGCTGGACTGCTCCTCGGTGGCAGTGGCGACCTGGATGTTCTGGGCGCTGATCCGGCCGATATGGCTGTTGATCTGCTCCAGTGCTGCCGACGCCTTGCTCGCATATTCCACCACCAGCGCGCTCTGCCGTTGCCCCTCGGCCCTGGCCCGCGCATTTCGCCGCAAGGTGGGGGCGAGTCCCAGCGAGTGGTTGAAGCAGGGCGGTTGAGGGTTGAATCCTGTCGCAATTGTGGTTGTCACCGGGCTCGACCGAAGTGGCGCGATGGTGCATGGTGGCGCCCCATGTTGTCAGCTCCGAGAGTGCGTTTCATGTTCGAAATCCAGCCCATCGACCCCGCCTACTACCGCCAGCAGACCCGCCGCAGCACCATGGTGATCGCGGTCATCTTCGTGGCGCTGGCCATGCTCTGCGCCACGCTGAGCACGCAGCTGTTCGGCACGCCCGGTGGCGACAACTTCAAATGGAACCTGCTCGGTGTGCTGGCGGGGCTCGGCCTGACCATTGCCCTGGTGCGCCAGCGACTCTGGTCGCGGCCGTTCATGGCGCCGGCCGTTTACGGCTGGCGACTCAAGCGCAGCCTGATGCGTGTCACCAACGTCATGCATCACGTCAAGGCGGGCGTGGCGCAGGGCGATGACAGCGCGATGAAGCTGCTGCGCTTCTACCACCTGGGGGTGACCCAGATGCATCAGCTCGACGGCAACTCCAGCGAGCTGAGCCAGATGGTGCGCGAGATCGATAGCCATCGCGAGGCGATGGAGCAGCAGGGGCTGGATATCGAGCAGACGCGGCTCGACCTGGCTTGGCTGGAGCGAGTGAAGGCGTTCAAAGCGACCTGATCAGTTGTCCAGAGATAACTCCTGCATCTGACCTTGCCAGATGCCCTGGCGACGGCGCGCGATCACCAGGCAGTCACCCGTGCCGACCGCGCTTACCACCTGTCGCCCACCGGGCGCCCAGAACGCGCGGCGTCCTGCGCAGACCCAGCGCCGGAAGGACTGCTGTGGTTGGCCATCAACACCCCGAGGGACAGTTCACGGGCATACGCGCCGCGCCCATCGGCTTCGTCGCCGCGATGCTGTTCAACCTGGCGCTGACCTTCCTGTTCTGATGAAAAAAGGTTCTTCGCATAGTTTGGGGAAAGTGCTAGTAAGTACCGGATTGGCAAGTTTGTGCGCGTACCGTTTACTGACTTAGCACTATCCGTTACCGCGTGCGCTGAGCGTTTGGGTTGCGCCCCTTGCGGGCGAAACCCATCAGATCAGACGACACGCTAACGAATAGTGTCAAGCCATGGACAGCTAACACGTAATTGCCAGTCCGGTATCAAGCGTATCCTCCCCGCGAGGATGCGAAGAACCTGAAAAAACCGGCATCGAGTGATGCAGGGGCATTATCCCCGCAAGTCCGTCTCGCTATTTCAACCGATAGCGCACCAGCTCATCCTGGCTCAGCAGACGCAAGCGTCCTGGCGCGACCTGGTAGATGTCTTCCGCCAGGCTTACGTCGACACCCATGTCACGAAAGTACCTGGCTGGGCTGAATGGCTGGCTGCCGTGGGCGGCCTGTGCCAGCGCCGAGTCACCTGCGGAGAAGGGTGGTCGGCGCAGGGCAACGTGGCCGTTGACCGTGCGTTTGCTGCCAGCCGCCAGCAAATAGATGCAACTGCCCTGGCACATGCCGCCTGAAGGCACCAGCGCCTCGAAGCCGGTTTCGCGCAGCAGGCGACCCATGCGGATGGCCTCCGGGGCGCTGCCGCCGATGCTGTCGAGCAGGACGATCTTGCGCTTGTGCTTGCCCGGGTTGGCGCGCAAGCCAGCCAGCAGCTTCTCGTAATCGCCCGGAACGATCTCTTCGGAAATCTTCACCGCCAGCAGGCCGGCGTTAGCTTCGACTTCCACCTGTGCGTGGGCGGTCAGCGCGGTGAGCAGGCTGGTAGCGACCAGGGCGAATCGTAAACGCTGGGCAATCATTGGGCGGGTTACGCGATAGTGGCTCGGGAGGTAGACAATACCTGCCGGCGCAGCATCTCGCATCTGTCAGATCGCCCCGTTTTTGTGCTGCACCTTCCAGGCCCAGGCGAACAGCAGCAGGCCGCCGATGGCGGTGGCTGCGCCGATGTAGCCGGTGACCGTCCAGCCCATGCCGGCGCTGATGGCCAGACCGCCGAGCCAGGGGCCGAGGGCGTTGGCGACGTTGAACGCGGCATGGTTGGATGCGGCGGCGAGTGTCTGCGCGCCCGTGGCGACGTCCATCAGGTGGGTCTGCAGGGCCGGGCCAAGGGCGATCATGGTGCCCAGGGCGAAGATCGCCGGCAGGATCGTCCACAGGCTGTGCGCGGCGAACGGAAAGGCCAGCAGCACCAGCGTGCTCCAGGCCAGAATCCAGGCCACCGCGCGCAGGCGCAGGCGGTCGAACAGCCAGCCGCCGGCACTGTTGCCGACGATGCAGCCGGCGCCGAACACGCCCATGGCCAGGGGAATCCAGCCGGGGCCGACCTGGGTGACGTGGAGCAGGGTCGGCGCCATGTAGCTGAACACGCAGAACATCCCGGCGAAACCGATGGAGCCGATGCCCAGGGCCAGCCAGATCGGCGCGCGGTTGAAGGCGCGCAGCTCGCCCAAGGGGCTGCTGCGCTGCTCGTGCGGGTCGGCCGGGAGGAAGATCGCCACCATGGCGATGGTGGTGATGGCGATGA
The DNA here is from genome assembly GCF_002197815.1 of Pseudomonas oleovorans subsp. oleovorans. Taxonomy (GTDB): domain Bacteria; phylum Pseudomonadota; class Gammaproteobacteria; order Pseudomonadales; family Pseudomonadaceae; genus Aquipseudomonas; species Aquipseudomonas oleovorans. Next base: position 97,733 of record NZ_NIUB01000002.1, on the reverse strand, counting down.
TGCCGACCAGGGCAAAGGCGTAGCGCCAGCTCATGAACTGGCCGAGCCAGGTGGCCAGCGGGTTGCCGATCAGGATGGCCACGGTCAGGCCGGCCAGCACCCGGCTCACCGCCTTGGCGCGCTTGTGCGGGGGCGCCATGGAGGCGGCCACCAGCATGGCAATGCCGAAGTAGGCGCCGTGTGGCAGGCCGGCGATAAAGCGGAAGATCAGCAGCGGCTCGTAGCTCGGCGCCAGGGCGCTGGCGAAGTTGCCGAGGGCGAAGCAGCCCATCAGCAGCAGAAGCAGGATGCGCCTTGGCAGGCGGGCGCCGAGCAGGGCCAGCACCGGTGCGCCGACCACCACGCCGAGGGCGTAGGCGCTGATCACATGGCCGACCTGCGGCTCGCTGACGCCAAGATCGGCGGCGACGTTGGGCATCAGGCCCATAATGGCGAACTCGCCGGTGCCGATGGCGAAGCCGCCGAGGGCCAGGGCGAGTTGAATGAGAAGGATCGCGCCCGGCGACAGACTCGTCGCGGCGTCGGATGCAGAGTTGTTCATGAGAGACCTGGAAGGGCGAGACGCAAGCGCGCAATTATAATCTCCCAGCGCTTTGCTTGGGTATTGGCCGCCGCTCTATTTCGGGCTTGGAGATGGATGGCCGGCGTCGTTCAGGGCCTTCACGTAGTCGACGAAGGCTCGCAGCGGCGCCGGTACGTGACGCCTGCTGTGGTAGTACAGGTACGGCCCGTCGAAGTGTTGCCACCAGTCCTGCATGAAGGGTTGCAACTGGCCGCTGGCGAGGTGCGCCGCGATGTACTCCTCGAAGGTGTAGAGAATGCCGTGACCGGCGCAGGCTGCAGCGATCAGCAGATCCTGCGACGAGCTGACCAGGCGACCCTCGGGGGCGAGACGCAGGGTAGCGAGCGAGAAAATCGTCCAGCAGCTGCGGCAGGATGTGCCGCGCGATCACGCCGGGCACATGCAGGCGTAGTGAGCCGGCCGGGTTCTGTGGATCTTCCTGCAGGTCGTTGAGCGCGGTGTTGATCTCGTCCAGCGCGGGGCGCAGGCGCTCCAGCAGGCGCGCGCCGATTTCCGTCGGCGTCAGGCCGCGGGTGGTGCGGTTGAGCAGGCGCACGCCCAGTTCCTTTTCCAGGCGGCGTACGCAATCGCTCAGGGTGCCTGGCTGGTGGCATTGGTGGGCGCTGCCTGTGCGGCGCTGTGGGGATTGCTCGGTTGGTACCTGGTCGGGCAGGCCGATCAGCGTGGTGCCGAGCAAAAGGTGTCGGCGGCTACCTAAGCCAAGTGCAAGGGAAACGATGCGGGAGTCGGCGGCCGACTCCCGCAACATCATCAACCGCGCGCGGGAATGTTCAGCCCGCGCTGCACCGCCGGGCGGGTGAGGAAGGCATCGAGCACGCGGCGCACGTTGGCGAAGCGTTCGAACTGCACCAGATCACCGGCCTCGTAGAAGCCCACCAGGTTGCGAATCCAGGGGAATACGGCAATGTCGGCGATGCTGTACTCGCCGGTAATCCAGTCACGGCCTTGCAGATGCTGGTCGAGCACACCCAGCAGGCGAACGGATTCGGCGACGTAGCGGTCACGCGGGCGTTTGTCTTCGTACTCTGCACCAGCAAATTTGTGGAAGAAACCGAGCTGGCCGAACATCGGTCCCAGGCCGCCCATCTGCCACATCAGCCATTGAATCGTCTCGTAGCGGGCAGCGGCGTCCTGTGGCAGCAGCTTGCCGGTCTTTTCCGCGAGGTAGATCAGAATCGCCCCGGACTCGAACAGCGCCAGCGGATGGCCATTGGGGCCATCGGGATCGAGGATGGCGGGAATCTTGTTGTTCGGCGCCAGCGAGAGAAACTCGGGGCTGAACTGGTCGTTGCTGTCGAAGCTGACCAGGTGCGGTTCGTAGGGCAGGCCGATTTCTTCCAGCATGATCGAGGCCTTGACCCCGTTGGGCGTGGGCAGCGAGTACAGCTGCAGGCGCTCGGGATGCTGGGCTGGCCATTTGCGGGTGATGTGGAAGGTGCTGAGGTCGGTCATGTGGAGTTCCATGTCGAATGGGCCTAAGAGCCTGTTCACGATCAGATGCGCATCGGCGCTACTGCGTTAAAAATAAGCTGGATCGCCAGCCCGGTCGGAATGCTCATGTACAAAAGTACACTCTGCTTCCTCGCTTGTTTTTGCGGGGCCGCCATCGGCCTTGTATCGCTCTAGCTCGCGAGATCCTGAACAGCCTCTACGAAAGAGGCGATCAGAACACGAGTGGTTGGGGCGCAGGAAATCGATCCAGCTGCTAGTAGTCATCGATTCGAGCGATCCTGCCTGTTTCCTGCGTGCGAGCGAGGCGGTATGGTGGGTTTTTCATCCACCTGGCACGGAACCCATCGGTATGAGCCTGCACGGTACTTACGATCCCCAGAACATCTTCGCCCTGATCATTCGTGGCGACTTGCCCTGCTACAAACTCTACGAGGATGACGATGTACTGGCCTTCCTCGATCTATTCCCGCAATCCAAGGGCCACAGCCTGGTGATCCCCAAGCGCGCTGCTGCGCGCAATATTCTGGACATCGACGACGCCAGCCTGGCCAAGGTCATGGCCGTGGTGAAGAAGGTCACCCAGGCTGTCGTCGACGAACTGCAACCCGCTGGTGTGCAGGTGGCACAGTTCAACGGTGCGCCTGCCGGGCAGACGGTGTTCCATATCCATGTGCACGTGATCCCGCGCTTCGAGGGCGAGGGGCTGGGTATTCACGCGGCCACCAAGGCCGACTCGGCCGAGCTGGAAGCGCTGCAGGCACGTCTGGTCAAACGCCTGCAAGGCTGAAGCGACAGTGCCCCGGTTGCGTGATACGACCGGGGCACTGCTGTAGTTCGTGTCGGTGGGCTGAAGCGAAGCACGCCCGGCAGTGCCGACGAGCAGCAGGCGTTCAACGGATGCTTAGCCGTTCTGGCTGCTCAGCCCGCCCCACTCCATGAACCGCACGGCGTGCACTTGACCCTGGCTGTCGCGGTAGACCAGAACGCTGGGCACTACACCGCTCTTGCGGCTGTTGTCGGTGCGCTGCAGAACCTGGTCGATGTCCAGCTGCATGCCGTACTGGTATTCCTGCACTTCCACTTTGGTGTTGACGGGTGCTTTCTCACTGGCGAAGGCCATGGGGGCGAAAGCGGCGAGGAGGGTGGCGTTGAGGGCTGCGAATTTCATCTGGGTAGTCTCCGATTAGTTGCGCCGACTTAGGTGGCGCTGGGTTCGAGAGAGATGAAAACATTGCGCCCTTCATTGCAGAAATCGATGCTTCTGCTAGCGAAAATCGCTGCCATCGATACCTTGCTCACAGACGCGCCAAGCCCAATACTCAGGCGGCATTCATCTGCCCATGGAGGGCTTCATGCGCTCGATCCTCGTCGCTCTACCGCTGTTGCTGCTGGCTGGTTGTTCATCGTTTCGGGGCGACCCCGAGCACATCAAACCGGTACCGGAAGATCGCCTGCTGGCCTTTCAGGAGGTGCAGGCGAACAGTGCGCAGATCGTGGTCAATCGCGACTTCGGGGTGATGGGAGGCGGCTGCTTCGTGGCCATCGAGGTGGATCGCAAGGTCGCTGCACGCATCGGCGTCGGCGAGGTCGCGACCTTCCAGGTGCCGCCCGGCACGCGCGTGGTCGGCATCACCCCGGATCGTATGGACGACACCCTGTGCGGCATGGGCCGCCTGCTGCGGGAGGTGGCTGTGCCGGTGAAAAGTGGGGAGATCCAGCACCTGCGTATCGTCAGCCAGAACAAGGGGGGCTTCGATATCCGCCCGGACAAGCCTTGATCACGTTGCCGCTGTACGAGCGTTCATGTCGAGCGTGACGCTAGAGCAGGCCGTTGAAAAACTAACTACGTTGCCATTGCTGCGTTAAAAACAGCCTCGCGTGCGAGCCCAGTCAAAATGCTCATTTACAACACGTAAAGTCGGACGCGACCCCGGTCGTTTTTCGGCTGTTTTTGCGGGGCCGCCATCGGTATTGCACTGGCTGCCTCGCCTACGTTTTTCAACGGCCTGCTAGGGTCTGTTGCCGTTTCGTCGCGGCCGTGCGCGAAACGGCAACAGACCCTAGGCGGTTAGTATTCCCTGCATCACAACAGGGAGCATGAACGTGAATGGACTGCCGATAGCCATCGTCGGGGCGGGTACCGCGGGGCTCGCCACGCCGCGCCCCAGTGCGCCTAGGAGGCCCGGATGAAACTGCCCGCCAGTCTGTTGGCCGTGGCCCTTGCCGCCTGCGCGCACGCGCAGGCCGGTGCGGCGCCGCAGCAGGTCAACCTGTATATCTGGAGCGAATACCTGGCCCCGGACACCCTGGCTTCGTTCGAAGAGAAGACCGGTATCCACGTGGTGGTCGATCACTTCGATTCGCTGGAAACCGTGGAAACCAAACTGCTCACCGGCGGCAGTGGTTACGACCTGGTGCTGACTGCCGGCCAGCACCTGAGTCGGGCCATCGCCAGCGGTGCGTTGCGTGAACTGGACAAGACGCAGCTGCCGCACTTCGCCGGGCTCGATGACGAGTTCACCCAGCACATGGCCAAGTTCGACCCGAGCAATCGCTACGCCGGACTCTACGTCTGGGGCACCACCGGTTTCGGCTACCAGGAGCAGGCTATTACCCAGCGCATGGCCGATGCCCCGACCGATAGCTGGGCGATGCCGATGGACCCGCAGGTGGTGGCGCGTTTCGCCGACTGCGGGGTGAGTTTGCTCAATGATCCCAACGAGGTGTTCGCCGCTGCGTTCCGCTACCTGGGGCTGGATATCAACCGGCAGAATCTCGATGACTTGAAACAGGCCGAGGCCCATCTGGCCAAGGTGCGACCGTTCATTCGCTACTTCGACAATGACCGCAACCTCAGCGACCTGGCCAACGGCAACACCTGCCTGGCCATTGCCTGGAATGGCAACGTCGCCATCGTCGCGGCACAGGCCGAGCAGGCCAACAAGGACTTCCAGCTGAGCTACCGCATCCCGCGTGAAGGGGCTTTGCTGTGGTTCGATGCCATGGTCATCCCGCGTGACGCGCCGCACCCGGAGGCCGGGCTGGCGTTGATGAACCACCTGATGACGCCCGAGGTGATCGGCGCCATCAGCAACAGCATCTACTACGCCAATACGGTACCGGCGGCAGATGCCTTCGTCGATCCGGCGCTTCTCGCCGCCCCCGGCACCTATCCGCCGGCCGAGCTGCGCGCCACGCTGTACGCCAAGAATGACAACAGTCGCGAGTTCAACCGGGCGCTGAAAGGCAGGCTCCAGATGTACTGATGATGGGATTCGAGGCGCCAGTCTGGATTGACGTAGCAGCGCACGTCGATTCCGCCGCTGACCAGCCAGCGTTGAACGCGCAGGCGCGTAGCACCAGCATCTCTGCACGGCGGCCGACCTTCTGCACCAGGCACATTTGCAGAACGTAGAGAATCCCGCCCGTAGCCTGGCCATCGACGATCTTTATCATCGGCATGGCCCAGCTCTCGGTCACCGAGAAGCGCAGTGGGCGCTGCTCCTCGGCCGAGGCTGCGAGGCACAGCAGAAGCAGAGCGGAAAGCGAAAGGCGCATGCGCTTACCGGTTCAAGACGTTAAGCGATGCCGCCCCGAGCTTGGCCGTAGCGGACTGGGCGACGGCCGCTCAGGCCGGTGCCGGCTCGAAACTGTCGGCGCGCGCCATGCGCCACATGCGCTCGTAGAACTCCCCTGCGATCTGGCCGCTGAGCAACTCGCCCGGCGCGAGAAACACGTGCTGTTGAGCGAACAGCTTGATCTCGGTAGCCGACATGCGCTGCACCAGGTGCTTGGCATCAATCTGCGCCGGGTGGTCGAGGCCGGCGGCGGCGAGCATTTCGGCCAGCGCCTTGAGCGTGTTGCGGTGGAAGTTGTAGACGCGCTGGGCCTTGTCTTCGACCACCAGAGCGCGCTGGCGCAGCGGGTCCTGGGTCGCCACGCCAGTGGGGCACTTGTTGGTGTGGCAGCTTTGGCTCTGAATGCAGCCGATGGCGAACATGAAGCCGCGCGCCGAGTTGGCCCAGTCGGCGCCGATAGCCAGCACGCGGGCGATGTCGAAGGCACTGACGATCTTGCCGCTGGCGCCAAGCTTGATCTTGTCGCGCAGGTTGCTGCCGACCAGGGTGTTGTGCACGAACAGCAGCCCTTCGCGCAGCGGCACACCGAGGTGATCGGTGAACTCCAGCGGCGCCGCGCCGGTGCCGCCTTCCTTGCCGTCGACGACGATGAAGTCGGGCAGGATGCCAGTCTCCAGCATGGCCTTGACGATACCCATGAACTCCCAGGGGTGACCCAGGCAGAACTTGAACCCCACCGGCTTGCCGCCCGACAGCTCACGCAATTGCGCGATGAACTGCAGCAGCTCGACCGGCGTGGAAAAGGCGCTGTGGCGCGACGGCGAAACGCAATCCTCGCCCATGGAAATGCCGCGGGTGTTGGCGATCTCTTCGGTGATCTTGTGCTTGGGCAGGATGCCGCCATGGCCCGGCTTGGCGCCCTGGCTGAGCTTGATCTCGATCATCTTCACCTGCGGGCTGGCGGCCTGAGTGGCGAATCGCTCGGGGTTGAAACGGCCGTCCGAGGCGCGGCAGCCGAAGTAGCCGCTGCCCAGTTCCCAGACCAGATCGCCGCCGTGCTCGCGGTGGTAGGGGCTGATGCTGCCCTCGCCGGTGTCATGGTAGAACTCGCCGAGTTTCGCTCCTTCGTTGAGGGCGCGAATGGCATTGGCGCTGAGCGAGCCGAAACTCATCGCCGAGATGTTGAACAGGGAGGCCGAGTACGGCTGGCTGCATTGCGGCCCGCCGATCTCCACGCGAAAGCTGCGTGGATCGCTCAGCGGCGCCGGGCGCATCGAGTGGCTGATGAACTCGAAACCGTTCTGGTACACATCACTCAAGGTGCCGAAGGGTTTGTCAGCGCCTTCGTTCTTGGCGCGGGAATACACCAGCGAGCGCTGGGCGCGGGAGAAGGGCAGTTGCTCAGCGTCACCTTCGAGCAGGTATTGGCGAATCTCCGGGCGAATGCCTTCGACCAGATAACGAATGTTGCCGAGGATCGGGTAGTTGCGCCGCACTGCATGGCGCGTCTGTAGCAGATCGCCGATGCCGATCAGGCTGAGCACGCCGCTAAGCAGGGTGAACGGCCACAGCCATTCATGGCCAAGGAAAGGCACGCTGGCCAGGGTGAACAGCACGCAGAAGGCGAAGAATGCGTAGCGGCTGAGCAGGGAGAGGTTCATGCAAGCTCCAGGTGCGCGGATCGAGATAAGACTTTAGACCAAACGGCTATATTAGGTCATGTTCTGTCCACCTAGACACTCTCAAGGGCTGAGGACGAACCCCCTCGCCCTGTGGCACACTCAGTGGCCCGGAGCCAACCGTCGCAAGAGCTTGGCCCAAGTCTCCCGATTTTCGGCCTGCGCCATTGTCGCCGGCCTACTGCCTGAGGCCGCCAGCGGCCGAGAAGAGGAATGAGCGTGCATAACGTCGTCATCAGTGGTACCGGCCTCTATACCCCGGCCAACAGCATTTCCAACGACGAGCTGGTGGCATCCTTCAATGCTTATGTGCAGCAGTTCAACGCCGATAATGCCGAGGCCATCGCCCGCGGTGAGGTGGAGGCGCTGAGCGAGTCCAGCAGCGGCTTCATCGAAAAAGCCTCGGGCATCAAGAGCCGTTTCGTCATCGACAAGGAAGGCATTCTCGATCCGCTGCGCATGGTGCCGCGTATCCCTGAGCGTTCCAACGAAGAGTGGGGCATCCTCTGCGAAATGGCCGTGATCGCCGCCAAGGAAGCGCTGCAGCGCGCCGGCAAGACCGTCGCCGATATCGATGGGGTGATCGTCGCCTGCTCGAACTTGCAGCGCGCTTACCCGGCGGTAGCCATCGAAGTGCAGGCTGCGCTGGGCATCCAGGGCTGGGGCTACGATATGAACGTAGCCTGCTCTTCGGCCACCTTCGGCATCCAGGCCGCAACCACCGCGATCCAGACCGGTCAGGCCCGCGCCATCCTCATGGTCAACCCGGAAATCTGCACCGGTCACCTCAACTTCCGTGACCGCGACAGCCACTTCATCTTCGGTGATGCCGCCACTGCGGTGATCATTGAGCGTGCCGACCTGGCCACCTCCCTGCACCAGTTCGACGTGGTCAGCACCAAGCTGCTTACCCAGTTCTCCAACAACATCCGCAACAACTTCGGCTTCCTCAACCGCGCGGCGGAAGAGGGTATCGGTGCCAGGGACAAGCTGTTCGTGCAGGAAGGCCGCAAGGTGTTCAAGGACGTCTGCCCGATGGTCGCCGAGCTGATCGCCGCACACCTGGCGGAAAACCAGCTCAACGTCAGCGACGTCAAGCGCTTCTGGCTGCACCAGGCCAACCTCAACATGAACCTGCTGATTGCGCGCAAGCTGCTCGGCCGCGACGCCGAGCCGCACGAGGCGCCGGTGATCCTCGACACCTACGCCAACACCAGCTCGGCCGGCTCGGTGATCGCCCTGCACAAGCATCAGGACGACCTGCCGGCGGGTAGCCTGGGTGTTCTAAGCTCCTTTGGTGCCGGTTATTCGATCGGCAGTGTAATTTTGCGCAAGCGTTGAACTCTCTGTAGGAATGCCTGGCGCGTACGCAGAGTCTGATCGTGCGCGCAAGGCCCTACCCATGGGAGTTCTATGTCCGATACCGAACTGTTGGATCGTCTGCTCGCCGGTGAGCAGACGGCCTATCGCGAGCTGGTAGCTCGCTATCAGGGGGCGATGCGAGCGGTGGCTTACGCCATCGTCGGCAGCCGCCACGCCGATGAGGTGGTGCAGGATGCCTGGCTCGCCGTGGTGCGCAGCCTGGCAGGCTTTCAAGGGCGCTCCAGTCTTAAGACCTGGCTGCTGACCATCACCGCCAATACTGCCAAGACCCGTCTCAAGCACAACCGTCGCGAGGTGCTGCTCGACGACCTGGCCGCGCCCCATGGCACGGTGGGTGACGAGCGTTTCGCCGATGGCGGCCACTGGCTGCTGGCGCCCCATGCCTGGCATCAGGACAGCCCCGAAGCGCTGCTCACCGAAGACGAACTGCGCGAGTGCCTGGAACACACATTGGCCAGCCTGTCCGAGTTGCAGGCCAGCGTGCTGGTGCTGCTGCACCGGGCACGCCCTATAACGCCTTCTGGTTTAGTTGTAGTTTAAAGTTTTGAGTGGTCGCGCAGCGGTTTTGTACAAGGCCTGGCCGAGGCCAACTTGGTGTTGCTGATTAGCGCTTCTCCACTACCTCTTTGCTCGAACCATGTTGTTTTAATTGATCCTGCTGGCCTAGTTCAGCACACCAGCAATCACATCATCCACACTACTGGCTCGACCGAAGCGCAAGCTGGCCTCATCGGTTGCAAGCAGTTTGAAATGAGCGGTGCCGCAGTCGATCTTCGCTTGCTCAATAGGGCGAAGGTCATCATTGAACAGGCTGCTTTTGGTTTCCACTACAAAGTAGAGGCGTTCGGCGCCGTCTTGCTCAACCAGTATTGCCCAGTCGGGGTTGTAATTGCCGAGTGGGGTAGGGATGCGGAACCAGCCAGGCAGCTTTGCATAAACCTTTACGGCATCGTTGTGTTCGAGCGCTTGGGCGAAGTCATGCTCAATTGCGGAGTCATAGACCACGTGCTCATAGACCGACTTTTCCGTATTAAGCAGCATGTTCTTCAGGTAGCCGGTTAGCTCTTGCTGCTCGAACAGCTCCTGGGCATAGAAACTGTCGTCGCCCAGTTTCACGTACTTGATGCCGTCGACCAACGCCAGGCGCTTGCAGCGGTTGATGATTTCGCCCGCCAGTTCAATGAACTGCTGGGGGTTACGCTTGAAGTCATCCAGGCGCTTGCTTTCAGTGAGGATTCGCACAAGGGTGCGGCGAGTGAGCTGCGTGCGATCCTGCAGGTCGGTCAGAATATCCGGCAGTTCGATATCGCTCTCGTCCAGGGTGACGGTGTAGGCACCTTTTTTCTCATTGGCTTCTACGCCCGACTTGCCGATGGCTAGATCCGCTTTGCGCCATTGCAGGCGAGGGCGGAACACTGCCGGCGCTTTCTGCAGATTATTGATGCAGTCGGCGATCAGTTGTTCGTTGTTGAAGTCAACTCGATAGGTGGTCTGGTGCTTGATACGGTCCCAAAGGGCTTTGAACTCTTCGCTTTGCAACACGGCTTGGCGAGTTGGGACGGCACGGCGCTCATCAGCGTTTTTGATCTCCAGGCGTCCAGAGACTTTCTTCAATAACTCAACTATTTGTGAGCGCTGCGCCTCGAACTCGGGGGGGAGTTGCAGCACGCCATCTTTGAGTGCCTGCTTCAGCGAGTCCTGCACCTTGCCCTTGGCGTCCACGTACTGCTGAGCTTTCAAGAAATCCCAGAGTACTTTCGACTGCTCAAAGCCAAGCGGTTTGGACTCGCCATCTGCGCAGGTGATGGCAACAGCCGCGAACTGATGCTCCTCGACGATGCCGAATCGAATACCCGTGTCTTCTTCAATCTCTTTCTGCAGATTTTCAGCGAAGGCTTCATAGCTCTCAGTGGCAATCACGGTCAGGGTGTTCACCTCGAAGCCGCGCACCCTATCGCCACTTTGGTTAACGCACAGACGCAGGCCACGGCCAATGGTCTGCCGGCGCTCACGCTCGGATTGAATATCGCGCAGCGTGCAGATCTGGAATACGTTGGGGTTGTCCCAGCCTTCCTTGAGTGCAGAGTGGGAAAAGATGAACTTCAGCGGTGTGCTGAAGCTGAGCAGCTTTTCCTTGTCCTTCATGATCAGGTTGTAGGCGCGCTCAGCGTTTTCTCGGTTGCCGGCGTTATTCTCAGCGGTGTCAGACCAGCCGCCCTTTTTGTCGATGGAGAAGTAGCCGTTGTGCACCTCTTCAGCGCTGTGGTTGAAGTCGACCTCGCTGAACAGGCTTTGGTAGTCCGGGTGCTTGGCGAAACGTTTGTATTCTTCTTCGAAGATGGTCGCGTACACGCCTTTCACTGGATTGCCGTCAGCGTCGTACTGGCGATAACGCTCGACTGTATCGATGAAAAATAGCGACAGCACCTTGATGCCCATCGGGCGGAAACGCTTTTCCTTGTCCAGGTGCTCCTTGATGGTGCGGCGGATCATTTCGCGCTGAATCGCCAACGGTTCCACGCCGCCATGGACCTCACCAATGCGCAGGTACTTCTCGCCACCTGGGTAGCGCAGCTCGACGAACTCCTCGCCTTTGGCGGTGTTGATTTCGCCAATGCGAAGGTCTTTATAGACAGCGCGCTTGGTTGCCTGCTCCAGATCGTCGCCGTCGTAAACCGTGACCTCTTGGGTGGATACGCCACCTGTGGCTGTGCCAACATCCAACTCGACCTTGGCTGAAATCGTGCCGCGCTTGTTGCTGACCGCCACCAGCCGCACAAACGGTTTGTTGTGGGCATCCTCAATCGTTGCCGAGGCCACCTCGATTTGTTTGACCAGGCGGCGCTCGTAGGCGTCAACCGCGTCCAGCCGGTAGACCATGTGGTGCTTGTCTACGTGGGTCGCGGAATAGCGCAGGGTGCACAGCGGATTCATGGCATCCAATGCGGTCTTGCCGGCCCCTTTAAGGCCGCCATCAACGCTCTGCGGCTCGTCAACAATCAGGATCGGGCGGGTTGCCTTGATCAGGTCGATGGGCTTCTCGCCGCCCGTTTTTTCGCTGTCCTTGTAGAGGTTGTTGACGTCCTTCTTGTTGATCGCACCTACGGTCACCACCATGATCTGGATGGTTGAGCTGGTCGCAAAGTTGCGTACTTCGCCGAGCTTGTTCGAGTCGTACAGGAAGTAGTCGTAGGGCACGCCGGCATAAAGGCTTTTGAAGTGCTCCTCGGTGATCTGCAGGGACTTGTAGACACCTTCCTTGATCGCAACCGACGGCACCACGATGACGAACTTGGTAAAGCCGTAGCGTTTATTCAGTTCAAAGATGGTGCGCAGGTACACGTAGGTTTTGCCAGTTCCGGTCTCCATCTCGACGGTAAAGTCGCCTGACGTGAGCAAGCCGGAAGGCGAGAGTCCGCCGCGCAGTTGGATGTCGCTGAGGTTCTTGTGCAGTTCATCATCGAGCAGGGTCAGGCGGTTACCAACACCCAGGTCGGATTCGGCAATGCCCAGGGCAAACTGCTGTGGCGCGTCGCTCGGGTCGCTTTCTGCCGGGGCGGGGGCCTTCATGGTGACCGTGAACTCGGTACGGCACGCCTCCTGGCCACGGAACAGATCGCATACCGCTTCGATAGCCTGTAGTTGATAGTCGAGATCCGGCTCGAAGTGCAGTTTCATGTTCAATCCATTTTCAAGCTCGCCTTCAGGCAAGGGCGAGAAATTCTGTCAGTTAGCTGCTCGCCTCCCCCATACCGCAAGGCGGCAGGGGGAGTCAGATTCAGGGTGTCTTTTCAGGCGCTCAGGGCTATGGGCTCGATCCAGCCTTTGCTTGCCAGTACATCTACGGCGATACCGATCTGGCGTGGCGTGAATTGCTTCTTGCGAGCATTCCAGGCGTAGGTGCGGGCGACTACCTCATCGACGCTGGTAACCGGATCACCCTCTTTGACGATCCAATGCACGGTCGCCAGCAACTCCAGACCGAAGGGCGTCTCGAAGCCCTCTACCAGCTCGCCGACCCGGTCGAAACGGGCCCGTGTCTCGGCATTGGCAGCCAAGAAAGCATTAGCCTCATCGACCGCCCCAGGCACCAGAGTTAGGGGTTTGTCGGGTGCATCACCGCCATCGGCATAGCCCGCTACAAGGTGACCTTCAATCGCGCGCAATACGTGCCGAAGATTCTCGGCGTACGGGCCGTAGGCGGCTTGGACGTACTTGAGGCGCAGCGGCTCGCCCGCTGCCTGCATGAAGTACATCAGCTTGTGTACTTCCAGCAGGCTAATCGTTGGGTCAAGCAGGCCGCGAACATAGCGGTTCATCAGCTCCACCAGAGCGGCGCGCCCAGCGGTCATGTTCGGCACTTCGCGACTGTGGTGCATGGTGTCTGCAGCGGGGGCACCCTTGGGTTCGTAGACGCGCACGCGCACGTCCGGCAGATCGGCCATGGCTGCTTCGATACGCGGGCGCACCTCTGCCCAATCAAGCCCACCCAAACCGCTGCCCAACGGTGGAATGGCGATGGAGCGGATACCACGGCGGTGAATCTCGGCCACCAGGGCGCTGAGCCCTGCGTCTATGTCCTGCAAGCGACTCTTGCCGCGCCAGTGGCGTTTGGTCGGGAAGTTGATGATGTAACGTGGCGACGTGAGCTGGTTTGTGTCGAACACGAACATTCGACCAGGCTGCACCTCTTCACGCTTGCAGGCCGCCTCGTAAGCCTTGAAGTTCTCCGGCCACATATTCTTGAATTGCAAGGCAATGCCACGGCCCATTACACCGACACAGTTCACGGTGTTGATGATGGCTTCGGAGTCATCCCGCAGGATGTCGCCGCTGGTAAATTCGATCATGACTGGCTCTTCACTCAGTAATACCACTCTGGGCGTAGCTCGACCGTTGGTCTGTGCCCTTGTGCAGGCAGTGCATTCGCTACCTGCGTATAAATTTGTCGCGACTGTACGCCGATGCGCTCGACCAAGTGCCATGGGAAGCTCTGTTCAAGCAGGAACTCTGCTTGCTTAGGCTCTTTGCACGGGTGCCAGATCCGCGCTGCGACGGCATCCCAATCGATCTCGTTCAGTTGCGCCAGATCTGCACGATCCTCGAAGTAGTTCGAACCTGCATTGGACAATGTGAATGCCCAGCGCCTGGCTTGGGCATTAGCCCACTGTACGGTCGCATGCAGGTCAGCCTGCAAATGTACGATAGGCCCTTGGCCGCCGTTGTAGGCGAGGTCTTGATGGCCCCGGCTGATCAGGAACAGCATCACCGAGCGCGGGCAGAAGTAGAACGGCACACATTCACCGACATGCAGGCCCGGATGGCTATCCAGTTCCAGTTGCAGGCGGCGCTGCTTGATATGGTTCATGCCAATGACAGTGCCTGGCAACGCCTGATTCAACAGTACCGCATCGGAGAGCAAGCCAGCGCTGGCGATGATGGACGGCAAACGGTCCACATGGCAGATATGGTAAATCTTGGGTTGCGCTGGCACGGCCATTTTACAGGCTCCGCACGTTTTTGATGCCGGCCTGGTTGAGAATGGCGGCTAGGTTGGTTTTGGCAATGTCGTCGGCAAATGCACTGTCACGGAACACGCAGGTGCTATCGCTGGCTGGGGCTTGTGCCTTGTGCCAGGCAACAATCCCCTGCGCCAGGTCTTCTACTTGATCGCGGGTTATCTGCTCGGTCAGGCAGGCTAGCAGGACGCCACCGCCGATGCTGTGCACGGTTTTACCGGCGATCTGCTGCTGCTCGATGGGGACGCACAGGTCCAGTCCCAGTTTGAGCAGAAGTTCAGTCAGGATGTCTGCTTCGCTGCGACCGGGCAGAATGTTTTCCTGATGATCTAACAGGCTGCGCTCTAAATCTTTGGGGCCAATGTTCCAAGCGCGAATGTTGGATATGTCGAGCTTGAGCATGCGGAAGCCGTTGTCTCTCGAGTAAAGTGGATTATTGGCTTTCACTTTTTCACCCGCACGACGCAAGCGTTCTTTGGTCAGCTCTGCGATTGTCCGAGGTTTCGAGAGTTGGTCGCAAAAGTGTATGGCTGCTTGATCCTCCTTGTTATCCTCACTTAACGGCTCTGGAAGTTGTACTACGATAAATCTTCGACTTGAATTGTCGATGGCGTTCTGTTCCATGACGGCGTGTCCAGTCGAGCCACTGCCAGCGAAGAAATCAAGCACAATGTCATTGTCTGAAGAACCTATCTGCACAACACGCTGGAGCAGCCGAGTTGGCTTTGGATTAGGGAAGGGTGAGCGAGTTCCACCAAACAGTTCTGCCAGCTGTTTGGTCCCTTCATCTGTGTGACCTACTTGATCAAAAGTCCAGATCGTCTGCGGGGGGATCGAGTCTCTGACTTCGGAGCGAAATCGCTTAAGGCGTGGTTTGCTATTTCCACTTTCTCCGAACCATATGCGGTCATCAGCAATCAGCTCGGTCATGCGCTCTTTATTAAAACGCCAACTACTTCCTTCGGGAGGCCAATGCTCCTGGCCATTTGGACTCTGGACTGGATAAATTGCGTAATCGCGCACCTCGGTTCTGAGAAGGTTATCGGATGCCCAGGCACCTCGTGGATCATTATCCGGGTTCTTATAGGTCGCCTCTTGGGCATCGCTTCGAGACAAGCCACGAATCGCTGCTGTGTCACTTCTTCTGTAACAAATCAAGAAGTCATGTGATTCGGAGAAGTCTTTGGAGTCTGCCTTTGTGCTGTATTTTTTTTGCCAGATTACACTCGCTACAAAGTTTTCTGGCCCGAAAACATCATTGAGCACTGCGCGCAGATTGGTTACTTCGTTATCATCGATGCTGACGAAAATGAATCCATCATCGCGGAGTAGGTTCCTAGCTAGTTTTAGTCTCGGGTACATCATGTTCAGCCAATCGGTATGGAATCGGCCGCTAGCTTCGGTATTGCTGCTGACTTTTTGTCCGCCTTCGACCTGTCCGGTAATTTCCAGGTAATTCCGGATACTGTCTTGGAAGTTGTCCGGATATACGAAGTCTTTGCCAGTGTTGTACGGAGGATCGATATAGATCAGTTTGACCTTACCCGCATAGCTCTTTTGCAGTAACTTGAGGACTTCGAGGTTGTCGCCCTCGATCATCAGGTTCTGTGTAGTGTCCCAATCCACACTTTCATCAGGGCAGGGCAATAGCGTGCCGGTGCTGGGCGTGAGCGCCAGTTGGCGTGCTGCGCGCTTGCCGTGCCAGTTCAGGCCGTACTTTTCGTCGGCGTCGGTTACAGTGGTGTCGCCGACTAGCTGTTTGAGCACATCCTGGTTGATGGCCACGCCATTAGGGCCTTCGGTGATCAGCTCAGGGAACAAGGCTTTGAGTTTGTCGATGTTCTCGGCCTTGAGGTCGGCGCTGTGCGCTTCCGGCGACTGTGCGTCGATTTTTTGCATGGTCATTCGCTATTTCCTTCACGATCTACCTGCACGTATGTATTTGCAGGCGCGGTGTAATGCTGGCTGGCATGGTATTCCATTTCGACAGCCTTTTAATGCTTGTTGGCCAGGTTTTGCTGCTTGCTGAAACCATCGCCCTACAGTCTGGCTTGGGCTTCGCTGAGCGCTTGCTGTAGCTGCTTCAGTTGCAGGTTTAGCTCCACCTGACGGGCAAAGGTCGGTGTGATTGAGAACGTCGTAGTTGAAACGGTCTGACGCCAGTACGTTGCGCCGGTCATTTGCCTTGTAGAGGGTCCAGTTATCACGCAGGCACTTCGGGCACAGCACCAGTAACCATGTTGCCAATGCGTGTCGTCGAGCCGTTACGGCAGCATTTGAACAAGGTGCAGCACGTTCATCAGGGCGATCTGGCCGAAGGCTTTGGCGAGGCTAATTTGCCGTTCGCGCTGGCGCGCAAGTATCCGAATGCGGCGAAGGAGTGGGGATGGCAGTTTGTCTTCCCGTCGGGCAATCGCTCTCAGGAGCCACGCGGGCACGGCATTTATCGCCATCACCTGCATGAGAAAACCATCCAGAGGGCGGTGCGTGAGGCGGCGCGGCGTGCTGGCTTGATCAAGCATGCGACGCCACGTTACGTCATTCCTTTGCCACGCATCTTCTGGAGGCAGGCCAGGACATTCGCACCGTGCAGGAGTTGCTCGGCCACTCGGACGTGAAAACCACCATGATCTACACCCATGTGCTCAACCGAGGTGGCCTGGCGGTGTTGAGCCCTCTGGATCGCTGAGCACATATTCCATTTACTACTTGTTTCGGCCTGCTGACTGAACTTTTCAGTTTTGCTACGGTCTTGCCCACGTCCGGGCCGGTGGTTTTTCGCGCCCGGCGTTCTTGCGGCCTGCGCTTTTGCGGTGGTTTCGCTGAGCGCAATGCCATTCGCGACGGTGAGAGGCCATGATCGATATAAGAAACCTGACCAAGCGTTTTGCGCAGCACACGGCAGTCGATGACTTGTCGTTCCAGGTCCAGCCAGGGGAAGTGCTGGGCTTTCTCGGCCCCAATGGGGCCGGCAAATCCACCACCATGAAGATGCTCACCGGCTTTCTCGCGCCGACCTCCGGTACGGCGAGCATCCTCGGTTGCGATATCCAAACCCAGACCCTCAAGGCCCAGCGGCAGATCGGTTATCTGCCGGAAGGCGCGCCTTGCTATGGCGATATGACGGTGCGTGGCTTTCTTGAATTTATCGCCGAGGTGCGCGGTTTTCGCGGCGCCGAGAAGAAGCAACGCGTGCAGCGCGCGGTAGAGCAGGTGGAGCTGGAAAAGGTGCTGGAGCAGAGCATCGAGACGCTGTCCAAGGGCTTCAAGCGCCGCGTCGGCCTGGCCCAGGCGATTCTGCATGATCCGCGCGTGCTGATTCTCGACGAGCCCACCGACGGCCTCGACCCCAACCAGAAGCATCAGGTGCGCCAGCTCATTCAGGGGCTGGCCCGCGACAAGATCGTGATCATTTCCACCCATATTCTCGAAGAAGTCACGGCGCTGTGTACCCGCGCAGTGGTGATTGCTCAGGGCCGCTTGCTGGCCGATGGTACGCCGCTGGAGCTGGAAAGCCGCTCGCGCTATCACCAGGCGGTGACGCTGGTGGCCGATGAAGCGCTGGATCAGGCTGCCCTCGCGGCGCTGCCGGGCGTCGCCGGTGTCGAGGAGAACGCCCGCGAGCACAGCCTGAGCGTGCTCGCGCAGCCGGGTGAGGTGATCTTCCCGCAGGTCAATGCGCTGATTGCCGAACGCGGCTGGAAGGTTAAGGAACTCAACGTGGAACGCGGCCGCCTGGATGAAGTGTTCCGCACGCTGACCCGGGGAGAGCAGCCATGACCCAGTTGCCCGTGATCTTCAAGCGTGAGCTGGCGAGCTACTTCGCCACGCCGCTGGCTTATGTGTTCATCGTCATCTTCCTGGTACTGTCCGGGGTGTTCACCTTTTATCTGGGCGGTTTCTTCGAAGGCGGCCAGGCCAATCTCTCGGCCTTCTTCAATTTCCACCCCTGGCTCTATCTGTTCCTGGTGCCGGCGATTGCCATGCGCCTGTGGGCGGAGGAGCGCAAGTCCGGCTCCATCGAGCTGCTGATGACCCTGCCGATCACCCGCTTCGAGGCGGTCACCGGCAAGTTCCTGGCGGCCTGGGTGTTCGCCGGCATTGCGTTGCTGCTGACCTTCCCGATGATCATCACGGTCAACTACCTGGGCGAGCCGGACAACGGCGCCATCGTCACCGGCTATATCGGCAGCTGGCTGCTGGCCGGCGCCTATCTGGCCATCGGCTCGTGCATGTCGGCGCTGAGCAAGAATCAGGTGATCGCCTTCATCCTTGCGGTCAGCGCCTGCTTTCTGTTCATCGTCAGCGGTTTCCCCATGGTGCTCGACGCCTTCGCCTGGGCGCCGCAGTGGCTGGTGGATGCCATCGCCTCGCTGAGCTTTCTGGTGCGCTTCGACGCCATCAGCAAGGGCGTGATCGATCTGCGCGACCTGCTGTATTTCCTCTCGCTGATCGCCGCCTGGCTGACTGCCACCGCTGTGGTCATCGACCTGAAGAAAGCCGACTGAAGGAACGCGCCCATGAAAAAGCTGATCTATTCCGGCGCCGGGTTGCTGCTGATCGCGGTGGCCTTTCTCGCCTTCAACCTGCTGGCCGGCCTGGGCCTGGGCGGTGCGCGCCTGGACCTGACCGAGCAGAAGCTCTACACCATCTCCGACGGCACCAAGCAGATCCTTGCCGAGCTGGACGAGCCGATCAACCTGTACTTCTTCTATTCGGACAAGGTGGCCAAGAACCTGCCGGCGCTGCGTACCTACGCCCAGCGCGTGGAGGAGATGCTCAAGGCCTACCAGGCCCAGGCCGGCGGCAAGATCCGCCTGCATATCATCGACCCCGAGCCGTTCTCCGAGGACGAGGACAAGGCCGCGCAGTTCGGTCTGCAGGGCATCCCGCTGCAGCAGGGCGGTGACTCGATCTACTTCGGCCTGGCTGGCACCAACGGCCTGGACAACATCCAGGTGATCCCGTTCTTCGCCCTGGATCAGGAGGAGCATCTGGAGTACGAGCTGAGCCGCCTGGTGCAGACCCTGGCCAAGCCGGAGCTGCCGGTGGTTGGCGTGCTCTCCGGGCTGCCGATGACCGGTGGCTTCGACATGATGGCGCGGCAGCCGACGCCGCCGTGGATGGTGCTGGAGCAGGTGCGCCAGTTGTTCCAGATCGAGCAGCTCCAGAGCGATGTCGACCAGATTCCCGAGAGCGTCTCGGTGCTGTGGCTGGTGCATCCGAAGAATCTGCCCGAGCAGACCCTGTACGCTATCGACCAGTTCGTGCTGCGCGGCGGCAAGCTGATGGTGTTCGTTGACCCCTATGCCGAGGCTGACACCGGTGATATGCCGGGTGAAGTGGCGGTGGACCGGGCGTCGAATATCGAGTCGCTGTTCAAGGCCTGGGGCTTGCGCATGGTGCCGGACAAGGTGCTCGGTGACGGCTCCTACGCCATGTCGGTCAACCGTGGTCAGGGCCAGCGTCCGGTTCGTCACGCTGCCTGGCTGAGCCTGCCGCGCAAGGCGCTGGATCAGACCGATATCGCCACGGCTGGGCTGGAGAACGTCACCGTCGCCACCGCCGGCATTCTCGAGCCGCTGGAAGGGGCGAAGACGCGCTTTACCCCGCTGATGCAAAGCTCCGAATACGCCATGCCCTTCGACGCCCAGCGCTTCGCCATGCTCAGCAACCCCGAGGAGCTGATCCGCGAACTGGAGCCGACCGGCGAGCGCTACACCATCGCTGCGCGTATCGACGGTCCGGCGCAGAGCGCCTTCCCCGATGGCATCGAGGGGCGCAAGGACGGTCTCAGGCAGGCAGATAACATCAACGTCATCGCCGTGGCCGATACCGACATCCTCAGTGATCGCATGTGGGTGCAGGTGCAGGACTTCTTCGGCCAGCGCATGCCGCAACCCTGGGCGGATAACGGCAGCTTCACCATCAACGCGCTGGACAACCTGACCGGCTCTGAGGCGCTGATCAGCGTACGTTCGCGTGGTCGCTTCAGCCGTCCGTTCGTGGTGGTCGAGGAGCTGCAGCGCGCCGCCGAACAGCGTTTCCGTGACAAGGAGCAGGCACTGCAGGCACGCCTGGCCGAAACCGAGCAGCAACTGGCGGCGCTACAGCAAAGCGACGATCCAAACCTGGAGCTCACGCCTGAGCAGCAGGGCGCGTTGCAGCGCTTCATCCAGCAGAAGCTGGAGATTCGCAAGGAGCTGCGTGAGGTGCGCTACCAGCTCAATGCCGATATCGAGGCGCTGGGCCGCACGCTGAAGATCATCAACATCGCTCTGGTGCCGGCGCTGCTGACCCTGGGCGTGTTGGCACTGTGGTTGTGGCGGCGCCGTCGTCGCACGTGAGGGTTAGCACCTGTGGGAGGCGCTTCAGCGGCGACAGTCGCGGCTAAAGCCCCTCCCACGAACCGAGCGTAGGGTGGATCACGCTTTACCGATCCACCGCTGCGGTGGATGTAAAACGCGATATCCACGCGCATAGTCATTCACTTGTGAGGAGATCATGGGACGTAAAGGTCTGATCGCATTGATCATCATCGTGCTGCTTTGCGTGCTGGGTTACCTGGCCGTGCAGCGCGGCCAGCAGCAGAGCACGGCGCAAGTCGAGTCGGCGCCCTGGCTGGCAGCCGAACAGGGCTATCTGAATACGCTGCAGGCGCTGGAGATCGAGGCGCCGGGGCAGCCCTCGGTACGCATCGAGCGGCGTGAAGATGGTTGGGTGGTGCCGGCGAAGGCCGACTATCCGGCGGCGCCGCAAGCGCTGGCCGAACTGCTGCGGGCATTGCGTGAGGCGCGCACGCAGGAGGCCAAGACTGCCAACCCGCAGTGGCATGCTCGTTTGGGACTGGCCGAGGAGGGGGCGGCTGATGAGCAGGCGCTGCGTCTGAAGCTGCACTTCGACGGCCATCCCGACCTGGGGCTGCGCTTGGGTAATCCGTCTCAGCAAGGCAGTGGGCAACTGGTGCGTCGTGCCGGCGAGAATCAGGTCTGGCTGATCGATCAGCAGTTGCAGGTGCCGACGCGTGAGCTGGACTGGCTGGATCGACGTGTCACCGACATTCCCTTCACGCGCATCGCGCGCCTTGAGCTGCGTTACGCCGATGGCGAGAAACTTACCCTGACGCGTGCCGATGCCCAGCAGTACAACTTCGCTGTCGCAGAGCTGCGCAAGGAGCAGAAACTCAGCTTCGAGGGTGCGGCCAATGGTGTCGCACTGGTCTTCTCCAACCTGCAGTTCGCTGATGCTGCGCCGCTTTCGCAGATAGGTTTCAAGCAGGCGCCGGTGCTGCAGTTCAGCCTCAGTGGTTTTGCCGAGGAAAAGCTCGAAGGAGCGTTGTACAAGCAGGGTGAGCAGTATTGGTTGGTGCTTGGCGAGCGTGAAGGTTTCAACGCCGCAGAGGTGAGTGCGCGCAGTGACTGGGCATATCGACTGGAGCCTGATCAGGTGCAGCGGCTGGCGAAGAAGTTGCGCGATCTGTTAGTCAAAAGCCCATAAAACGAGCTGTAACCCGCATATCTTCTGGGTTCGTGGCGGTTTTGAAAAAGTGCTTTTCAGTCACAATCCATGCTTTATACTCGGCCTTCGACTGCAGCAAGAACGCGAATCGCTTGACCTGCTCCATGCTCGATTGCCGGGGGTGGCGAACGCTGAGAAGAGCGTTTTTACCGAGCCGTCAAAGCGCCTTCGGGACAATAAAAACATAGCGAGTTTGGAGAAGTTGGTAATGGCAGATCGTGAGACGGGAACCGTCAAATGGTTCAATGATTCCAAGGGTTACGGGTTTATTCAGCGCGAAAGCGGCCCGGACGTATTCGTTCACTACCGCGCCATTCGTGGCGACGGCCATCGCACCCTGGTCGAAGGCCAGAAGGTCGAGTTCGGTGTGACCCAGGGTCAGAAAGGCCTGCAGGCGGAAGACGTCTCCGCGGTCTGAGCTCCAGCTCGAAATACAACAAGGCCCGTCGATGACGGGCCTTGTTGTTTGTGGGCGCTGTATTCGTAGGGCGGGTTTCGCGGGTAGCTCCCCTCTCCCATTCATGGGAGAGGGGCTGGGGGAGAGGGCCGAGAACACCGCGAAACTGCCTGCTGGCTCCAACCTCTCCGAACGCGGCCCGCCCTAACCCTCTCCCCAGAGGGGCGAGGGCACTGAACGCGTCCGACCGTCGCTTAAGTGAACAGCATTACCGTCGATGATCGGCCTTGTTCTTTGTGGTCTGTTTGGGCCGCGAAGGTGAAGAACACTGTACGGATGAAATCCGGAAAATGCGCTGATCCCCGGATTTCATTGGGCTACGGGCGAAGCTAATCACCCCACGCAGCTTTGCGTAGGAGCCCCGCCCCGGGGCGAAGCTTTGTCGTCCTGATTCGCTGTCGATTCAAAAATCTCGTAGCGTGAGACCCCTGACCCTCTCCCGCCCTTCGGGCACCCTCTCCCGCAAGCGGGAGAGGGTCATCAGATGGCCGCCAAGCGGCCGCTTTTATTCAGTACGCCAGACGATTTCGGTTTCACCATCGGCGTCGACCTTGATCCAGCGGTCGGCTTGCTCGTCGCTTTCATCCTCGACCCAGGTGCCGGGTGCGCAGCGAATCTGTACGCCGAGCGCGGCATGGGCGGCGCGGGCGCAAGCCAGGTCGTCGGCCCAGGGCGTGGCGTCGCTTTCCAGGTACAGGCTGTGCCATTTGCCCACGGCTTTCGGCAACCAGGTCACCGGCACGTCACCGGCCTTGCACTTGAAGGTCTGGCCTTTCTGCTGCCAGTCGCTGCATGGGCCAAGTGCTTCACCCAGCCATTGCGCCACGGCATCACGTTCGGCGTCTTTGAGGTAGATCTCGATGTCCGGTTGGCGCATTAGGTTCATTCCTGAGTTTTGACGATCCAATCGTAGCGGATGGCGACGGTAACTTCGAAGGGCTCGGCGATCACTGCTTCACGGCGTTCGGCACTGGCGCGCCAGCCGTGTGGCGTCATGGCCAGCAGGTCGGCGCGGGCCTGGGTGTCGGCCAGGTGCAGCGGGAACAGCAGCGTCTCACTGTGGGCCAGGTGCATACCCGCAGGGATCAGCGCCAGGTGCTTTTCGTCGTCGTAGTCGCGTACTTCGTCGTACAGCTTCTGGCGCAGTTCCATCAGGTGCACGCGGGTTGGGCCCATGCGCAGCAGGCCGCCGCCGGGTGCGAGCAGGCGTTTGGCTTCGGCCCAGTCGAGCGGGCTGAAGACGCTGGCCAGTAGGTCGCAACTGGCATCGGCCAATGGCACACGGGCCATGCTCGCCACCAGCCAGCTCAGCTGCGCAGCACGTTTGCATGCGCGTTTCACCGCCTCGCGGGAGATATCCAGGGCATAACCGTCGGCGGCGGGCAGGCCACGGGCGATCTGTTCGGTGTAGTAACCCTCGCCACAACCGATATCCAGCCAGCGCGCCGGCTTGTAGTCGGCAGCCAGTGTGGCCAGGCGTGCGGCCAGCGGTGCGTAGTGGCCACCCTCGAGAAAACGCCGGCGGGCCTCGACCATGGCGGCGTTGTCGCCGGGGGCGCGGCTGTTTTTGTGTTGCACCGGCAGGAGGTTGTAGTAACCCTGCCGGGCGCGATCGAAGCTGTGGCGGTTTGCACAGGCCAGGCCGCTGGCGCTCGGCTCCAGCGGCGTCTGGCAGATGGGGCAGATCAGGCTCATGCGAGGAGTTTTACCAGCGTCTGATAGTAAATCTCGGTGAGCAGATCGAGGTCGCTGGCCAGTACGCGCTCGTTGATCTGGTGGATGGTGGCGTTGACCGGGCCGAGCTCGACCACCTGAGTGCCCAGGGTGGCGATGAAGCGACCGTCGGAGGTGCCGCCGCTGGTGGACGGCGTGGTCTCGCGACCGGTGACGTTCTTGATGCTGGCGGCCACGGCGTCGAGCAATTCGCCCGGCTGAGTGAGGAACGGCAGACCGGACAGCGCCCACTCCAGGTGGTAGTCCAGACCGTGTTTGTCGAGAATGGTGGTGACGCGCTGCTGCAGCTCCTCGACGGTGGATTCGGTGGAGAAGCGGAAGTTGAACACCGCCTTCAGTTCGCCGGGGATGACGTTGGTCGCGCCAGTGCCGGAGTTGAGGTTGGAGACCTGGAAGCTGGTCGGCGGGAAGTAGTCGTTGCCGTGATCCCAATGCTCGGCGGCCAGCTCGGCCAGCGCCGGGGCCGCGAGATGAATCGGGTTCTTCGCCAGGTGCGGGTAGGCGACGTGGCCCTGCTTGCCGTACACGGTCAGGGTGCAGCCGAGGGAGCCACGACGGCCGTTCTTGACTACGTCGCCGAGCAGGGTGGTGCTCGACGGTTCGCCGACGATGCACCAGTCCAGGCGCTCGTTGCGCTCGCGCAGGCGCTCGACCACTGCCTTGGTGCCGTGCTGGGCCGGGCCTTCTTCATCGCTGGTGATGAGGAAGCTGATGGCGCCCTTGTGCTGCGGGTAATCGGCGACGAAGCGCTCCACGGCGATGATCATGCTCGCCAGGCTGCCCTTCATGTCCGCTGCGCCACGGCCGCAGAGCATGCCATCTTCATCGACGCGCACGTCGAATGGCTGGTATTGCCAGGCGTCCAACGGGCCGGTGGGCACCACGTCGGTGTGGCCGGCGAAGCACAGCACGGGGCCGTCGCCACCGCGTTTGGCCCAGAAGTTCTCCACCTCTTCGATGCGCATGCGTTCGATCTCGAAGCCGCAGGCAGCCAGGCGACGCATCATCAGTTCCTGGCAACCTTCGTCGACCGGGGTCACGGACGGGCGGCGAATCAGGTCGAAAGCGAGTTCCAGGGTCGGGGTGAGGGGGGCGGTCATGGCGGCTCCGGTACAGCGGCTGGCGTGAAAGCTGGCCATATTACCGTGAAAGTCGCGCAGCGACGCCATCCTTGATGCCCTTCTCCCTCTGGGAGAAGGTGGCGCGAAGCGCCGGATGCGGCGTACTGCTTGACGACGGCTAATGCCGATCAGATAAGGCTGCCAAAGCGGCCTTTCGTAGGAGCTCCGCCCCGGGGCGAAGCTTTTCAATTGCGCATCGCCCTGGTTCGCGGCGGGGCGCCGCTCCTACGCATTGGCAACGTCGACGCTTAACTGACTGGCATTAGGCCGACGGCTGACCTGTTCGACAGGCTTGGGTGGGCAGGGTGCTATCTCTATAATGCGCGCCTTCCTGCAGGGGGTGTGATGGGTACTGACGATCAGCGATTCGGCGGCATAGCCCGGCTTTACGGCCAGGAGGGCTATCAACGACTGGCAGCGGCGCACGTGGCGGTAGTCGGCATCGGCGGCGTCGGTTCCTGGGCGGCCGAGGCGCTGGCGCGTTCGGGCGTCGGCGAGATTTCCCTGTTCGACCTGGACGATGTCTGCATCACCAACACCAATCGCCAGGTGCACGCCGTCGAAGGCGCGGTGGGCAAGGCCAAGGTCGACGAGATGGCCGCGCGCATCCGCGCCATCAACCCGGCTTGCGTGGTGCACGCGGTGGCGGATTTCGTTACCCGCGAGACCATGGCCGAGTACATCACCGAACAGCTCGACGGTGTGATCGACTGCATCGACAGCGTGCCGGCCAAGGCGGCGCTGATCGCCTGGTGCAAGCGGCGCAAGATCCAGATCGTCACCACCGGCGGCGCGGGCGGGCAGGTCGACCCGACGCAGATTCAGGTCACCGACCTGAACAAGACCTTCAACGACCCGCTGGCGGCCAAGGTACGCAGCCTGTTGCGCCGCGACTATGGCTTCTCGCGTACGCCGGGCCGCACCTACAGCGTCCCTTGCGTGTTCTCCACCGAGCAACTGCGTTACCCCAAGCCGGATGGCACGGTCTGTCAGGCCAAGGGCTTCGTCGGTGAAGGGGTGAAGCTCGACTGCGCGGGCGGTTTCGGCGCGGTGATGATGGTCACCGCCAGCTTCGGCATGGCCGCTGCGGCCAAGCTGGTAGACAAACTGGTGGCTGGCGCCCGTCGTCCGGCAGAGCGCCAATCGAAAACCTGAGAAACTTCCGTGCGCGCTGCGTTTGACTATGCTGGGCGAAGGGAGAGGTTGCAGTAGCCGACAGGGAGACGTCGAACATGATCCGTATCAGAGGTGATTTGTGTCGTACCTGTTTTGTAGCGTCTCGCTGAGAAGACGCTGGGCACGGATGCTCGCCTCCCTGACGCTACCTGTTTTGCTGGTAGCCCTTGGGCCCGTTCAGGCCGAGCCGCAGAAGCTGCGTATCGGCACCGGCGACTGGGCGCCCTATGTCGACCAGGAGCGCAGTGATGGTGGCGCTCTGGCGCGACTGATCAGCGCAGTGTTCGCTGAAGCGGGTTACCAGGTCGAATTCATCTTCCATCCCTGGGACCGCAACGTACTGATGCTGCAGCAGGGGCAGTTGCACGCGATCATGCCCTATAGCTGCAGCCCCAGTCGGCTCAATTACGGCATTTGTAGCGACCCGCTGGTGCGCGGGGAGATCGTTCTGTTCCATCGTCGCGATCAGGCGTTCGACTGGACCTCGGTCGAGGACTTGTTGAAGTATCACATCGGCACGACGCTGGGTTACTCCTACGGCCCGGCGTTCGACGATGCGCTGCAGGCTGGCCGCCTGAGCGTCGAGCAGAATGGCAAGGAGGACACCAGCTTTCGTCTTCTGGAGTTGGGGCGTATCGACCTGCATCCACAGGACCGCGCTGTCGGCTATGCCATGTTGAATCGTTTGTTTCCGGAAGATGGCGGTAAAATCGTGCATCATCCGCGGCAGTTGAATACCGAGCCGCTGCGCTTGCTGTTTCGCAAGGACGATCCTGAGAGTGTCAAGCTGTTGCGCGTGTTCAATGCCAGGCTGCGTGACTTTGCCCAGCGTGGTGACCTGCAGCGTCTACAGCAGGCGCTTAATTCCGGTAACGCCGATGACTGGAAACCCAGCACCTCGGCCCAGGCCGTGCGGGACTGAAGCGCACCTGCCTACCCCCTTCCTCCAAGAGTTTTCTGCATGCTCAATAACGATGTACTGCGCAGCTTGCGCTATTTGCTGGATGTCAGCGATGGCAAGCTGGAAGAGCTATGCCGGTTGGCGGATTATCCCGTCGAACCGGGCCTGATCTCGGCCTGTCTGCTGCGTGAGGACGAGCCTGGGTATCGTTCCTGCAGCGATGTGCTGCTGGCGCACGTGCTTGAAGGCCTGGTGTTTTACAAGCGTGGCAAGGACGTTAGCCGGCCGCGCCTGCCGGTGGAAAAACGCCTGAGTAACAACCTGATCCTGAAGAAGCTGCGCGTGGCCTTCGAGCTGCGCGACGACGATATCCAGGCGCTTTTGCAAGCGGTCGACCTGCCGATGACCAAGGCCGAGCTTGGCGCCCTGTTTCGCGCGCCGGGTCACAAGCACTTTCGCGAGTGCGGCGATCAGATCCTGCGCAATTTTCTGCGGGGGCTGACGTTGCGCGAGCGGGGCAAGAGCGACTGAAAGCTTCGCCCCGGGGCGGGGCTCCTACGCGATGGAGTGGCGGCAAGCGCCCCGCGACGAATGGTTTTTAGGCGGAGCGCCCCGCCAACTCGCGCATACGCTGCAGCACCGCGTTGAGACCATTGCTGCGCGAGGGCGATAGCTGCCGCTGCAGCCCCAACTGGTTGAACCAGTCGACCAGATCGACACTGGCCAGCTCGGCGCGAGGCAGACCTTCGACACGCGCCAGCAGCACCGCCAGCAAGCCACGCAGCAGGCGGGCGTCGCTGCTGGCGCGAAAGTGCAGGTGCTCGTCGCGTTGTTCGGCGATCAGCCAGACCGGGCTCTCGCAGCCATGCACGCGGTGCTCGTCGAGGCGTTCGGTTTCGCTCAATGGCTCCAGACGTTCGCCCCATTGCATCAGCAGGCGCGCGCGCTGTTCCCAGCCGTGGCAGGCGGCAAAGGCTTCCAGTGCTTCCTGAGCGGCGACTGACAGGCTCATGGCGAGAGACTCCCGTAGCATGTAGGAGCGGCTGGGCGGCATTCCGTTTCAGCTGCGATGCTCCGGGTGCCAATATTCGCGGCTGACGCCGCTCCTACGACGAACCATTGGCCGCGCTTCAACGCAGCAACTCCAGGGCGTTATCCAGAGCGCTGAAAAATCGCTGCAGGTCCTCGCTGTCGTTGTACAGACCCAGCGAGACGCGAATCGCACCACTCAGCCCCAGGCTTTTCATCAGCGGCATGGCGCAGTGATGCCCGGCGCGCACGGCGATGCCCTGTTCGCTGAGCAGGTGAGCCAGGTCGGCGTTATGTACGCCGTCGACGCAGAAACTGGCCAGCGCCAGTTGCGGCTCGCCGAGCAGACGCACGCCGTTGCGGCTTTGCAGGCCGGCCAGCAGTTCGGCATGCAGGGCCGCTTCATGACGTGCCACGGCGGTGTGATCCAGCCCGTTTAGCCAGTCCAGTGCTGCGCCCAGGGCTATGACCGCTGAAACCGCTGGTGTACCGGCCTCGAAACCCAATGGAGCAGGGCGAAAGCGCGCGCTCTGGTAGTCGGCATCGAGCACCATTTCACCGCCGAATTGCCAGTGCTGCAATTTGCCCAACGCTTCGCGGCGGCCATACAGCAGGCCGACGCCATCCGGGCCGTAGAGCTTATGTGACGAGCACACGTAGAAATCACAGCCCAGCGCCTGCAGATCGTGGCGACCATGCACCGCACCCTGCGCGCCGTCGACCACGCTGAATGCGCCTTGCGCGCGTGCCAGGGCCAGCAGCTCGGCAAGCGGTTGCCAGCGGCCAAGTACGTTGGACAGCTGCGAGACCGCCAGCAGGCGGGTGCGCGGGCCGATCAGCCGAGCCGCTTGCTGCAGATCGATGCTGCCGGTGTGATCCAGCGGCAATACCACCAACTCGAGATTGCGGCGCTTGGCCAGTTGCTGCCAGGGCAGCAGATTGGCGTGGTGCTCCAGCGCGCTGATGACGATTTGCTCGCCAGGCTGCAGCAGATGCTCCAGACCATAGGCCAGTAGGTTGAGTGATTCGGTGCTGCCGCGGGTAAAGATGATCTCATCGCTGCCGGCCGCATTCAGCCATTGTGCAGCCTTGCTGCGTGTGGCCTCGAAGGCGCGGGTGGCACGTTCACCTGGCAGGTGCTGGGCACGATGCACGTTGGCCACGCCGCTGCCCAGGTAGCCGAGCAGGGTGTCCAGCACCGCCTGTGGTTTCTGTGCAGTGGCGGCGCTGTCCAGATAGGTCTGGCCTTCGGCTTCGAGGGCGAGAATGCCGGGGAAGTCGGCACGCCAGGGGGAGGTCAGTGACATGGTTTGTCAGATCCGCGTGGTTTTGCCCTCACCCCCGGCCCCTCTCCCGGAGGGAGAGGGGAGGTATGACGATCAATTGTGGGCGTGCAGGGCTTCGTTCAGCTCGACGGCCGACTTGTGGGTCTTGCACTCCACGGCGCCGGTCAGCGAGTTGCGACGGAACAGCAGATCCGGCTGGCCAGCCAGGTCGCGTGCCTTGACCACCTTGACCAGGGCGTTGCCCTCGTCGAGCAGGTTCACCTTGGTGCCTGCGGTGATGTATAGGCCGGCTTCGACGGTGTTGCGGTCGCCCAGCGGGATGCCGATGCCGGCGTTGGCACCGATCAGGCAGCCTTCGCCGACGCTGATGATGATGTTGCCGCCGCCGGACAGGGTGCCCATGGTCGAGCAGCCGCCGCCCAGGTCGGAACCCTTGCCGACGAAGACGCCAGCGGAAACGCGGCCTTCGATCATGCCCGGGCCTTCGGTGCCGCCGTTGAAGTTGACGAAGCCTTCGTGCATCACGGTGGTGCCTTCGCCGATATAGGCGCCCAGGCGCACACGGGCGCTGTCGGCGATACGCACACCGGCCGGCACCACGTAGTCGGTCATTTTCGGGAACTTGTCCACCGAGAAGACTTCCAGCAGCTTGCCCTTCAGGCGTGCTTCCAGCTGGCGCTCGGCCAGCTCGCTGAGATCAACGGCGCCCTGGCTGGTCCAGGCCACATTGGGCAGCAGCGGGAAAATGCCGGCCAGGCTCAGGCCGTGCGGCTTGACCAGACGATGCGACAGCAGGTGCAGCTTGAGGTAGGCCTCCGGGGTGCTGGTCAGCGCGGCATCTTCAGCCAGGAAGGTGGCGACCAGCGGGTTGTGGCTTTCGGCCAGACGGGTCAGCAGCGCCGCTTGAGCGGCGTCCACGCCTTTCAGGGCTTCGGCCAGGTCAGCGGCCTGTGTGGTGGTGAAGGCGATGGCCTGGTTGCCGCCCTGGTAGCCGAGCTTCTCGGCGGCCTTGGCTACCAGCTCGCTGGCCGGATTGAGCAGCGGCAGGGCGTAGAAGACTTCCAGCCAGTTGCCCTGGCGGTTCTGGGTGCCAACACCAAAGGCGATGCTGTAAAGGGAGGTGCTCATTAGATGGGGTTCCTTGCAACGAAATCGGGTGAGGTTGATCAGGCCAGCGCGGCTTGGTAGTTATCCGGCTTGAAGCCGACCAGGGTCTTGTCGCCCAGGTCGAGTATCGGGCGCTTGATCATCGAGGGTTGGGCCAGCATCAGTTCGATGGCCTTGGCCTGGTCGAGATCGGCTTTCTGCGCGTCGTCCAGCTTGCGGAAGGTGGTGCCGGCACGGTTCAGGATGGTCTGCCAGCCATGCTCGTTGCACCACTTTTCCAGGTTTGCACGGTCGATTCCGACGCTCTTGTAGTCGTGAAAGGCATAGTCGACCTGGTGTTCATCGAGCCAGGTTCTGGCCTTTTTCATCGTGTCGCAGGCCTTGATGCCATACAGGACGTAACTCATTGATCTTCCTCTGATGAGTGGCGTGCCGGAAGGTCCGGGAAATACGGCGGGCCATTATGCCACGTCGCGTCCAGACGTGGCGGCGGCTGTCGCTGCGATGTGTTACGGAGTCGGAGACTAGCGGCTAAAGCCCCGCCCACAGGCCCTGCAGAGGCTCAGGCGCCGCGAATGAAACGGGCAATACGCTCGGCGGCCTCGATGCACTCGGCCAGTGGTGCTACCAGTGCCATGCGCACGCGGCCGGCACCCGGGTTGACGCCGTTCACTTCGCGCGACAGGTACGAGCCGGGCACCACGGTGACGTGCTCGGTGGCGAACAGGTCATGGGTGAACAGGGTGTCGTCACCCGGAGTACGTGCCCACAGGTAGAAGCCGCCATCGGGGCGCTGTACGTCCATCACCGGGGCGAGGATGTCCAGCACGGCAGCGAACTTCTCGCGGTACAGGTCACGGTTGGCGCGTACATGTGCTTCGTCATTCCAGGCGGCAACGCTGGCCAGCTGGGTTTGTACCGGCATGGCGCAGCCGTGGTAGGTGCGATAGAGCAGGAAGTGCTTGAGGATGTCGGCGTCGCCAGCGACGAAGCCCGAGCGCAGACCCGGCAGGTTGGAGCGCTTGGACAGGCTGTGGAACACCACGCAGCGTTTGAAGTCGCTGCGGCCCAGTTCGGCGCAGGCGCTGAGCAGGCCGGGCGGTGGTGCGTCCTCATCGAAATACAGCTCGCTGTAGCACTCGTCGGCGGCGATGACGAAGTCGTGCACGTCGGCCAGGACGATCAGTTTCTTCAGCGTCTCGACCGGGATCAGGGCGCCGGTGGGGTTGCCTGGCGAGCAGAGGAAGAGAATCTGGCAGCGCTGCCAGATCTCTGTCGGCACGGCATCGAAGTCCGGGTTGAAGCCGTGGGCTTCCAGGCACGGCAGGTAGTGTGGTTCGGCGCCGGCAAGGAACGCAGCACCTTCATAGATCTGATAGAAGGGGTTGGGGCTGACCACCAGGCCCTTGGCGTTGCGGTCGACCACTGCCTGGGTGAAGGCGAACAGCGCTTCGCGGGTACCATTGACCGGCAACACGTGGCGTGCGGCATCCAGCCAGCCAGTCGGCACGCCGAAGCGACGTTCGCACCAGTTGGCAATGCTCTGGCGCAGCTCCGGCAAGCCGAGCGTGGTCGGGTAGACGGCGAGCTTGTCGAGATTGGCGGTCAGCGCCTGGCCGACGAAGTCAGGCGAGCGATGCTTGGGTTCGCCGATGGACAGGGCGATGGCACGCTTGTCGGCAGGTGGCTGCACGCTGCCGAGCAGGGCGCGCAGTTTCTCGAAGGGGTAGGGCTGGAGCTGGTCGAGAGCTGGGTTCATCGATACTTCCGCAAATCAGATGGAAAATTGGGCCGGCTGGATACTGGGCTCGGACAGACGACGGACGATGGTTTCCTGCAGGCGTGCGCAGAGTTCGGGATCGGACAGCGGCTGGCCCTTGTCGTCGGTAATGAAGAATACGTCCTCGACCCGTTCGCCGAGGGTGGCGATCTTGGCGTTCTGCAACGATAGGTCGTATTCGAGGAAGATTCGCCCGATCCGCGCCAACAGGCCGGGGCGGTCCGGTGCGGTCAGTTCGAGGATGGTCACCGGGCGCTGCGCATCATTGTGAATGGTTACCTGCGGCGCGAAGGCGAAGTGCTTGAGCTGGCGCGGTACGCGGCGCTGGATGATGGTCGGGTAGTCGTCCGGGTTCTTCAGTGCTTCGATCAGGCCTTCGCGAATCTGCTGGATGCGTGCCGGGTTGTTGCCGATCGAGCCGCCGTCGGCATCCAGCACCACGTAGGTATCGAGGGTGAACTGGCTGGTGGAGGTGATGATCCGTGCGTCGTGAATGTTCAGGTTGAGCTGGCTCATCGCGGCTACGGTCACGGCGAAGAAGTCATGCTGGTCCGGCGCATAGATGAAGATCTGCGTGCCGCCCTCGAACTCGCGCTGGGTGGTTTCCTTCATCAGCACCAGCGGACCGCCATCGTTGGGATGCTGGAGAATGGCATCGGTGTGCCAGGCCACGTCGTTGGCCGTGTGGCGCAGGAAGTAGTCGTCGCCCAGCTGGCTCCACAGTTGTTCGGCATCGTCCGGGTCGGTGCCGCCGCGCACCAGGATGTCGAGGGCGGCGCTCTGGGTCTGGCGAATCTGCTCTTCGCGATCCAGCGGGTTTTCCAGGCCGCGGCGCAGGGCGCGCTTGGTCTCGGTATAGAGCTGGCGCAGCAGGCTGGCACGCCAGGAATTCCACAGGCTGGGGTTGGTGGCGTTGATGTCGGCCACGGTCAGCACGTAGAGATAATCCAGGTGCGTCTGGTCGCCGACGAACTGGGCGAAATCGTGAATCACCTGCGGGTCGGAAAGGTCCTTGCGCTGCGCGGTGGTGGACATCACCAGGTGGTGCTGCACCAGCCAGACGATCAGCGCGCTGTCCCAGGCCGGCAGGTGGTGGCGGCGGGCGAAGGCTTCGGCGTCCACCGCGCCCAGCTCCGAATGATCACCGCCACGGCCCTTGCCGATATCGTGATACAGGCCGGCGAGGTAGATCAGCTCCGGCTTGGGCAGCTTGTCGATGAGCTTGCTGGCCAGAGGGAATTTCTCCGCCAGCTCCGGCCAGCGAAACTTGCGCAGGTGCTTGATCAGGTTGAGCGTGTGCGCATCGACCGTATAGATGTGGAACAGGTCGTGCTGCATCTGCCCGATGATATGGCCGAACTCCGGCAAATAACGGCCGAGAATGCCGTAGCGGTTCATCCGCCGCAGGTTGCGATGGATGCCTTCCTTGCACTTGAACAGCTCGATGAACAGGCTGGTGTTGCGGATGTCCTTGCGGAACTCGTCGTCGATCAGGTGGCGGCTGTCACGCAGCAGGCGGATGCTGTCGGCACGTACACCCTTGATTTCCGGGTGCTGCGCCATCAGCACAAAGATTTCGATGATGGCGAAGGGCGTGCGCTTGAACACGTTCGGGTGGGTGACTTCGATATAGCCGTCGCGCACCTGGAACCGGCTGTTCAGGGGCGTGGCCGGGCCGCTTTCGCCGGCGCGCAGGATCACTTCCTCGAAGTGCTGGTTGATCAGGTCCGACAGCTCGGAAATCCCCATCACTACGCGGTAGTACTTCTGCATGAAGTGTTCGATGCTGCGCTTGCCGTCGCCGTCCTGATAGCCGAACAGGGCGGCGATCTTGGCCTGGTGATCGAACAGCAGGCGGTCTTCGGCGCGCCCGGCGAGCATGTGCAGGGCGTAGCGCACCTTCCACAAAAATTCCTGGCTGGAGGACAGCAGGGTGTATTCGCTTTCCAGCAGGAAGCCGTGGCCGACCAGGGCTTGCAGGTTCAGCGTGCCGAACTGGCGGCGCGCCACCCAGAGCACGGTCTGGATGTCGCGCAGGCCGCCGGGCGAGCCCTTGATGTTGGGTTCGAGGTTGTACTCGGTGTCGTTGTACTTGGCATGACGCGCTCTGCGTTCGTCGCGCTTGGCCAGGTAGAAGTGCTTGCTCGGCCACATCTGATCGGTGCTGGTCACCTGCTGCATGCGCTGGCGCAGGTGTTCGGGGCCGGCGATGGTGCGGCTTTCCATCAGGTTGGTGATCACCGTCAGGTCGGCGCGCGCCTCTTCGGCGCATTCGTCGACCGAGCGCACGCTCTGGCCGACTTCCAGGCCGATGTCCCAGAGCAGGGTGAGAAAGCCTTCGATCGGCTCGCGGAAGATTTCGTGATCATTGCTGCCCAGCAGGATCAGCAGGTCGATGTCCGAGTAAGGGTGCAGCTCGCCACGGCCGTAGCCGCCAACGGCGAGCAGGGCGATGTCGGCATCCTCGCTCCAGGTGAAGCGCTTCCAGGCTTCCTGCAGGATCTGATCGACGAACCAGGCGCGATCCTCGACCAGGCGGCGAATGTCACGGCCGGCACGAAAGCGCGCATCGAGCACTTCATGCGCGCCGCGGATGGCCTTCTTGAATGCGGCGATGGGGCTGGATTTCAGGGCCAGCTCGGCCTGGAACTGACCGCGGTCAAACAGTTCGGGGTCCATCTGCGGCATGCAGTTGCCTTCCTTATATAAGGTGGGGCGCGCTATGCGCACCACAAGCTTCAATGGTGCGCACGGCGCACCCTACGGATCGCGGTCAGGCCGAGGTGCGCGGCAGGGTGTCGTCGCTGCGCAGGGTCAGGATCTCATAGCCGTCTGCGGTGACCAGCACAGTGTGCTCCCATTGCGCGGAAAGCTTGCGGTCCTTGGTGATGGCGGTCCAGCCGTCGCCGAGCAGGCGGGTTTCCGGGCGGCCCTGGTTGATCATCGGCTCGATGGTGAAGGTCATGCCTTCCTTGAGCTCCATGCCGGTGCCGGCCTTGCCGTAGTGCAGCACCTGCGGCTCTTCATGGAACACGGCGCCGATGCCGTGCCCACAGTACTCGCGAACCACGGAGAAGCCGTTCTTCTCCGCATGCTTCTGGATCACTTCGCCGATGTCGCCCAGGCGGGTGCCCGGCTTGACCAGTTCGATGCCTTTATACATGCACTCCTGGGTGACCTTGGCCAGGCGCTCAGCCCATTCGGCAACCTTGCCGACCATGAACATCTTGCTGGTATCGCCGTGGTAACCGTCCTTGATCACGGTGACGTCGATGTTCAGCACGTCGCCGTCTTTCAGTGGCTTGTCGCTGGGGATGCCGTGGCACACCACATGGTTGACCGAGGTGCAGATCGACTTGGGAAAGCCCTTGTAGTTGAGCGGGGCGGGGATGGCCTGCTGCACGTTGACGATGTAGTCATGGCAGATGCGATCCAGCTCTTCGGTGGTGACGCCCGGCTTGACGTGCTCGCCGATCATCTCCAGCACTTCGGCGGCCAGGCGGCCAGCCACGCGCATTTTCTCGATTTCTTCGGCGGATTTGATGGTGACGGTCATATCGGGCTCTCGAGTGTACGCAGAAAAGGGGCATATATTAGCAGCTACGTGGTGCAAGCCCCAAAGGCAGCTGCAAGCATCGAGTCGCATGTGTTAATGAGCGGGCTTTGCCCTAATGTCAGTCAGTTAAGCGCCTAGACACTTGGTTTACGGGCGCTGCAATCGTATAGGAAGGAATTTAACTGTTGCCAGTCGGTTCGATTTGTAGGGTGGGTCGGGCGGCGCTCCGTTTCAGCCCACGCCGGCCGCCGTTGGTGGGCTGAAGCCCACCCTGCAAGAGCAAAAAACCTTATCTGATCGGCATTAGGGTCTGTTGCCGTTTCGACGCGAGCCGCGTTGCTGCGCCAAATTGCGCCACGCAACCCGAAGGGACGGGCCAGTTTTTGCGTGGTACGTCGTTACTCGACGGCTCATTTGGGCGACCAAACTTCGCGTCTCGCGCCTGGTCCCACGCAAAAACTGGCTCCGTCGCGGCCGTGCGCGAAACGGCAACAGACCCTAGGCTTCGCCCCTGTTTACGGCGTTTGCCTTGTAGCTTGTCGCTGCTTTCTGTGGTATAAAACGCGCCGCTTTACGGGCACTGCGCCCGAAAGCCTAAACCCACACACGTATCGACACGGTTTCCTGGGTGCCTTCGACAAGTTCGAGGGTTGGAAACTGGGATGCGTGGAGGCCTAACCCGACTTATCAAGGAACTATCATGTCCCAAGTCACTATGCGCGATATGCTGAAGGCCGGTGTGCACTTCGGCCACCAGACCCGTTACTGGAACCCGAAAATGGGCAAGTACATTTTCGGCGCGCGCAATAAGATTCACATCATCAACCTCGAGAAAACCCTGCCGATGTTCAACGACGCCCTGTCGTTCGTTGAGAAGCTGGCTGCTGGCAAGAACAAGATTCTGTTCGTTGGCACCAAGCGTTCCGCAGGCAAAATCGTTCGCGAAGAAGCCACTCGTTGCGGCTCGCCGTTCGTCGACCACCGCTGGTTGGGCGGCATGCTGACCAACTACAAGACCATCCGTGCTTCGATCAAGCGCCTGCGCGAGCTGGAAGCCCAGTCCCAGGACGGCACCTTCGCCAAGCTGACCAAGAAAGAAGCCCTGATGCGTACCCGGGATCTGGAAAAGCTGGATCGCAGCCTGGGTGGTATCAAGGACATGGGCGGTCTGCCGGACGCTCTGTTCGTGATCGACGTTGACCACGAGCGCATTGCTATCACCGAAGCCAACAAGCTGGGCATCCCGGTTATCGGCGTTGTCGATACCAACAGCAGCCCGGAAGGCGTTGACTACATCATCCCGGGTAACGACGACGCCATCCGCGCCATCCAGCTGTACATGGGTGCCATGGCCGACGCTGTGATCCGTGGTCGCAGCAACGCTGGCGGCGCGACTGAAGAGTTCGTCGAAGAAGCTGCTGCCGAGAGCGCCGAAGGCTAAGCGTTAACGCCAAGCATTTAGCGTTATGCGCTGTGCAAGAAGGGGGCTAGGCCTAATGCTGATCAGATAAGTTCGTCACCACTCCCTCCTACTTGCAGTAGAGGGGGCGCTTTTCGTAGGAGCCAGCTTGCTGGCGATGCTTTTTATGGCGGATCGCCGGCAAGCCGGCTCCTACAAAGATCGAGTGCAACGGCTTAACTGACTGGCATTAGTGCTAGGCCCCCTTTTTGCCACTCAAAGATTTGATTTGGTTGAAGACCTACCGAGAGGATTTTCAAGATGGCAGAGATTACTGCAGCCCTGGTTAAAGAACTGCGCGAGCGTACCGGCCAAGGCATGATGGAATGCAAGAAGGCCCTGGTTGCTGCTGGTGGTGACATCGAGAAAGCCATTGATGACATGCGCGCTTCCGGTGCCATCAAGGCTGCCAAGAAGGCCGGCAACATCGCCGCTGAAGGCTCCATCGCCGTTCGCGTTGAAGGTGGTCGTGGTGTGATCATCGAAGTCAACTCGCAGACCGACTTCCTGGCCCTGCAGGACGACTTCAAGGCTTTCGTCAAAGAGAGCATCGACGAAGCCTTCGAGAAGAACCTGACCGACGCTGCTCCGCTGATCGCTTCCCGCGAATCGGCTCGTGAAGCTCTGGTTGCCAAGTGCGGCGAGAACGTCAACATCCGTCGCCTGACCGCTGTTTCCGGCGAAACCGTTGGTGCCTACCTGCACGGCCACCGCATCGGTGTTCTGGTTGTCCTGAAAGGCGGCAACGACGAACTGGCCAAGCACGTTGCCATGCACATCGCTGCCTCCAACCCGGCTGTCGTGTCGCCGGACCAGGTTTCCGAAGAGCTGGTTGCCAAGGAAAAGGAAATCTTCCTGCAGCTGAACGCCGAGAAGATCGCCGGCAAGCCGGAAAACATCGTAGAGAACATGGTCAAAGGCCGTATCGCCAAGTTCCTGGCCGAAGCCAGTCTGGTCGAGCAAGCCTTCATCATGGATCCGGAAGTCAAGGTCGGTGACCTGGTGAAGAAGGCCGGTGCCGAAGTCGTTTCCTTCGTTCGTTACGAAGTGGGCGAGGGTATCGAGAAGGCCGAGACCGACTTCGCTGCCGAAGTTGCCGCTCAGGTTGCTGCCAGCAAGCAGTAATCGGCGGTTCGGCCAGTTGTCCCAGAGAGGCTGCCCGCTTGCGCGTGCGGCCTCTTTGCCGAATAAGGGGCGACAAATATACAAGCGGCCGTGCAACCTACGGTCGTCGGCACGTTCGAAGTGCCGGATAATTGCAGCGCGCAAGCGTGTTACAGAAGAATTTCATATCGCCGCAGGAGAGACTTGCAATGGCTCAGCAGACGACTGGTCGCCAACCTCGCTACAAACGCATTCTGCTCAAACTTAGCGGCGAAGCCCTGATGGGCTCGGAAGATTTCGGCATCGATCCCAAGGTGCTCGATCGCATGGCGCTGGAAGTCGGTCAACTGGTCGGCATCGGCGTGCAGGTCGGACTGGTGATCGGTGGTGGCAACCTGTTCCGCGGCGCAGCACTGTCCGCTGCCGGCATGGATCGCGTTACCGGTGACCACATGGGCATGCTGGCGACCGTGATGAACGCGCTGGCCATGCGTGATGCGCTGGAACGCTCGAACATCCCGGCCATCGTTATGTCGGCGATTTCCATGGTCGGCGTGACCGATCATTACGATCGCCGCAAGGCCATGCGCCACCTGAAAACCGGTGAGGTGGTGATCTTCGCAGCGGGTACCGGCAACCCCTTCTTCACCACCGATTCGGCCGCCTGTCTGCGTGCCATCGAGATCGATGCGGACGTGGTACTGAAGGCGACCAAGGTCGATGGCGTGTACACTGCCGACCCGTTCAAAGACCCGCATGCCGAAAAGTTCGAGCGCCTGACCTATGACGAAGTGCTCGATCGCAAGCTGGGGGTGATGGATCTGACCGCCATCTGCCTGTGCCGCGATCACAACATGCCGCTGCGGGTCTTCAACATGAACAAGCCCGGCGCCCTGCTGAACGTTGTAGTGGGTGGCGCCGAAGGAACTCTGATCGAGGAGGATGCACAATGATCAACGATATCAAGAAAGACGCTCAGGAACGCATGAGCAAGTCCCTGGAGGCGCTGGGTCGCAACCTTGCTTCCATTCGTACCGGTCGTGCCCATCCGAGCATTCTCGATAGCATCAAGGTCCCGGCCTGGGGCAGCGACATGCCGCTCAATCAGGTAGCCGCGATCACCGTCGAAGATGCGCGCACCCTAAAGATCGTCGCTCACGACAAGAACCTCAGTGCCGCCATCGAGAAGGCCATTCTGACTTCCGACCTGGGCCTGAACCCGAGCAGCGCCGGCACTACCATTCGCGTACCGATGCCAGCCCTGACCGAGGAAACCCGCAAGGGCTACACCAAGCAGGCGCGTGGGGTTGCTGAAGATGCCAAGGTCGCGGTGCGCAATGTGCGTCGTGATGCCCTGGCCGAGCTGAAGAAACTGTCCAAGGCCAAGGAAATCAGCGAGGACGAAGAGCGTCGTGCCGCTGACGAGCTGCAGAAAATCACCGACAAGTTCATCGGTGACATAGACAAGGCGCTCGAGGTCAAAGAAGCGGACCTGATGGCCGTTTGACGGCTCGGCGCCCATACATGGACAAGAACAAGCAGGGGGCGGTGCCGCGGCATGTCGCCATCATTATGGATGGCAACAACCGCTGGGCGAAGAAGCGCCTGTTGCCTGGTGTGGCAGGGCACAAGGCCGGGGTCGATGCGGTTCGCGCGGTAATCGAAGTCTGTGCCGAGTCGGGTGTCGAGGTGCTAACCCTGTTCGCCTTTTCTAGTGAAAACTGGCAGCGCCCGGCCGAAGAGGTCGGCGCGCTGATGGAGTTGTTCCTCGGTGCGCTGCGTCGTGAGGCCAAGCGTCTGCTGGATAATGACATTAGCCTGCGCATCATCGGGGACCGCTCGCGCTTTCATCCCGAGTTGCAGGCAGCCATGCGCGAAGCCGAGCAACTGACTGCCGGCAACCGGCGTTTCACCTTGCAGATCGCAGCCAACTACGGTGGTCAGTGGGATATCGCCCAGGCCGCTCAGCGTCTGGCGCGTGAGGTGCAAGCAGGTCATTTGCAGCCCGAAGACATTACCCCGCAATTGCTTCAGGGTTGTCTGGCTACCGGTGACCTGCCTTTGCCCGACCTGTGCATCCGTACGGGTGGCGAGCGCCGCATCAGTAACTTCCTTCTGTGGCAGTTGGCTTATAGCGAACTGTACTTCTCCGACCTCTATTGGCCGGACTTCAAGCACGAGGCCATGCGCAAGGCGCTGGCCGATTTCGCTACCCGCCAGCGTCGCTTCGGCAAGACCAGCGAGCAGGTGGAAGCTAAGGCGCGCTCCTAATGCTCAAACAACGAATCATCACGGCGCTGGTGCTGTTGCCCATCGCCCTGGGCGGTTTTTTTCTGCTCGATGGCGGTGCCTTTGCCCTGTTCATCGGTGCGGTGGTCACGCTGGGGGGCTGGGAATGGGCCCGTCTGGCAGGTTTCGAGGCGCAGTCGCTGCGTGTGGCCTATGCAGCTGCAGTGGCCGTGTTGCTCGGCTTGCTGTACATGGTGCCGGTCGTTGCCCCGCTGCTGCTGGTGGTGGCTGTGCTGTGGTGGTTGGTCGCGACCTTTCTGGTAATGACCTATCCCGATAGCAGTCGTCTCTGGGGCGGTGTGCCGGGACGTTTGCTGATTGGTTTGCTGATTCTGCTACCGGCCTGGCAAGGGCTGATCCTGCTCAAGCAGTGGCCGCAGGCCAATGCGCTGATCATCGCGGTGATGGTGCTGGTCTGGGGGGCGGATATCGGCGCCTATTTTTCCGGCAAGACCTTTGGCAAGCGCAAGCTGGCGCCCAAGGTCAGCCCGGGCAAGAGCTGGGAAGGGCTGTATGGCGGCCTTGCTGCCAGTCTGCTGATCACTTTTCTGGTTGGTCTGCAGCAGGAGTGGTCCGTCACGGAATTGTTGCTGGCTATGGCGGGTGCGGCTGTGGTCGTACTGATTTCCGTGGTTGGCGATCTGACCGAGAGCATGTTCAAGCGCCAATCCGGGATCAAGGACAGCAGTAACCTGCTGCCGGGTCATGGTGGCGTACTGGACCGTATCGACAGCCTTACCGCGGCCATTCCCGTGTTTGCCACATTGCTGTGGCTCGCCGGCTGGGGCGCGCTGTGAGCGCGGTGCAGCAGGTAACCGTGCTGGGGGCGACGGGGTCCATCGGCCTCAGTACGCTGGATGTGATTGCGCGCCATCCTGAGCGCTATCAGGTATTCGCCCTGACCGGTTTTTCCCGCCTGGCAGAGCTGCAGGTGTTATGTGTTCAGCATCGTCCGCGCTACGCGGTAGTGCACGATGACCGTTCAGCGCTCGATCTGCAGGGCAGGCTGCGCGCCGCCGGGCTGGCGACCGAGGTGCTGGTCGGCGAAGAGGGGTTGTGCGCGGTTGCGGCGGATGCGGCCGTCGACTGCGTGATGGCTGCCATTGTTGGTGCTGCCGGGCTCAGGCCGACGCTGGCTGCGGTGCAGGCCGGCAAGAAAGTGCTGCTGGCCAACAAGGAGGCGTTGGTGATGTCTGGCGCCCTGTTTATGCAGGCCGTCAGGCAGAGCGGGGCGGTGCTGCTGCCCATCGACAGCGAGCACAACGCCATTTTCCAGTGTCTGCCCGGCGACTATGCACGCGGTTTGCAGGCAGTCGGCGTGCGCCGTGTGCTGTTGACGGCTTCCGGCGGGCCATTCCGCGAGACGCCTCTGGCTGAGCTGGAGCATGTCACGCCGGAACAGGCCTGTGCACATCCCAACTGGTCGATGGGGCGCAAGATTTCGGTCGATTCGGCCAGCATGATGAACAAGGGGCTGGAGATGATCGAGGCCTGCTGGCTGTTCGATGCCCGCCCCGAGCAGATCGAGGTGGTCATTCACCGACAGAGCGTGATTCACTCGCTGGTCGATTACATCGACGGTTCGGTGCTGGCCCAACTGGGCAATCCGGATATGCGCACGCCGATTGCCCACGCCTTGGCCTGGCCGGAGCGTATCGACTCAGGCGTATCGCCGCTGGATCTGTTCACCGTCGGTCGCCTGGATTTCGAGCGTCCCGACGAGCAGCGCTTCCCCTGCCTGCGCCTGGCGCGCGAGGCGGCGCAGGCTGGCGGCAGTGCACCGGCGATGCTCAATGCGGCCAATGAGGTGGCAGTCGAGGCGTTCCTGCAACGGCGCATCCGTTTCAGCGATATCGCGGGTATGATCGAGTCCGTACTGAACGCGCAGCCTGTCCAGGCTGTCGAAGCGCTCGACGCTGTTTTCGACGCTGACCGGCGTGCGCGTGAGTTGGCCGAGCAGTGGCTCGCGCGCCGTTGATCGCGGCTATGCAGGGCCGTTGCGTATCGGTGCCTGAGCATCTGGAGAAGTGAAATGAGTGGGTTATACATGCTGGTTGGCACCCTGATCGCCTTGGGTGTCCTGGTGACCTTTCACGAGTACGGGCACTTCTGGGTAGCCCGCCGCTGCGGCGTCAAGGTGCTGCGTTTCTCCGTTGGCTTCGGTACGCCACTGGTGCGTTGGCATGACCGCCAGGGTACCGAGTTCGTCATAGCGGCCATTCCTCTGGGCGGCTACGTGAAGATGCTCGATGAGCGCGAGGGCGATGTGCCGGCCGAGCTCGCCGAGCAATCGTTCAATCGCAAGAGCGTGCGCCAGCGCATCGCTATCGTCGCTGCCGGCCCGCTGGCCAATTTCCTGTTGGCGCTGCTGTTCTTCTGGTTCGTTGCCATGCTCGGCAGTCAGCAGGTGCGCCCCGTCATTGGTGCGGTGCAGACGGACAGCCTGGCCGAGATGGCCGGCTTGCGTGCCGGGCAGGAGATCGTCGCGGTCAATGGTGAAGCCACCAGTGGTTGGGCGGCGGTCAATCTGCAACTGGTCAGGCGTCTGGGCGAGAGCGGCACGCTCGATCTGCGCGTGCTGGAGCCGGGCTCCACCGTCGAAATGCCAAAACAGGTGCAGTTGGACAACTGGCTGCGCGGCGTCGACGAGCCGGACCCGATTGGTTCGCTGGGCATTCGTCCATGGCGTCCGGTGCTGGAGCCGGTTCTGGCTGAAGTCGACTCCAAGGGGCCTGCCCACGCCGCAGGGCTGCAGGCAGGGGACAGATTGCTGGCGCTCGATGGCGAGCCCCTGGCCGACTGGCAAGACCTGGTCGATCGTGTGCGTGCGTTGCCGGGCGAGACGATCACGCTGCGTGTCGAGCGCGACGGGCAGGCGCAGGATGTAAGGCTGACCCTGGCGTCGCGTGGCGAGGGTGAGGCTCGCAGCGGCTACCTGGGCGCGGGCGTTCAGGGCGTCGAATGGCCGCCGGAGATGCTCCGCGAGGTGCGCTACGGTCCGCTCGATGGCGTAGTCGAAGGCGTGCGTCAAACCTGGTCCATGAGCGTGCTGACCCTCGATTCGCTGAAGAAAATGCTGTTCGGTGAGCTCTCGGTAAAAAACTTGAGTGGGCCGATAACCATTGCTAAAGTGGCGGGCGCTTCAGCTGAGTCAGGGCTGGGGGATTTCCTAAAATTCCTTGCATATCTGAGTATTAGCCTGGGGGTTCTCAATCTGTTGCCCATTCCTGTACTGGATGGTGGGCATCTGCTGTTTTATCTGGTTGAGTGGGTGCGTGGTCGCCCCTTGTCTGAGCGGGTTCAGGGTTGGGGGATGCAGATCGGCATCAGTCTGGTCATCGGGGTCATGCTGCTCGCCCTGGTCAACGACCTCAGCCGCCTGTGAGCATTGCTGAATACGTTCTTAAGATTTAAAAGAAGTGTCGCTTAAGCGGCAGTTTTTATCGTCAGTTGGAATAAGAAAGGACTTCATGAAACGTCTGCTGCTACCTGCGGTACTGTCCGCATTGATGATCGCCGAAGTTCACGCCGAGTCCTTCACCATCTCCGATATACGCGTCAACGGATTGCAGCGGGTGTCCGCGGGCAGTGTGTTCGGCGCATTGCCGCTCAATGTGGGCGAACAGGTCGATGATCGCCAGTTGGTCGACGCTACTCGCTCGCTGTTCCGCACCGGCTTCTTCCAGGACATTCAGCTCGGCCGCGATGGCGACGTGCTGGTGGTTACCGTGGTCGAGCGTCCCTCCATCTCCGGCATCGAGATCGAAGGCAACAAGGCCATCACTACCGAAGATCTGCTCAAGG
The DNA here is from genome assembly GCF_002197815.1 of Pseudomonas oleovorans subsp. oleovorans. Lineage (GTDB taxonomy): Bacteria > Pseudomonadota > Gammaproteobacteria > Pseudomonadales > Pseudomonadaceae > Aquipseudomonas > Aquipseudomonas oleovorans. The sequence continues at coordinate 53,218 of NZ_NIUB01000002.1, read as the reverse complement.
GTCTGAATCAGTCCGGTCTGGCCGAGGGTGAAATCTTCCAGCGCGCCACCCTCGAAGGTGTGCGTAACGAGCTGCAGCGCCAGTATGTCGCTCAGGGTCGCTATTCGGCCGAGATCGAAGCCGAAGTGATTCCGCAGCCGCGTAACCGCGTGGCGTTGAAAATCACCATCAACGAAGGCACCGTTGCTGCCATTTCCCACATCAACGTGGTCGGCAACACGGTTTTCACGGATGAAGAACTCTCCGATCTGTTCGAGTTGAAGACCACCAACTGGCTGTCCTTCTTCCGCAACGACGACAAGTACGCCCGCGAAAAGCTGTCCGGTGACCTCGAACGTCTGCGTTCCTACTACCTGGATCGCGGCTACATCAACATGGATATCAGCTCCACCCAGGTATCCATTACCCCGGACAAGAAGCACGTCTACATCACCGTCAACGTCGAAGAGGGCGAGAAGTACAGTGTCCGTGACGTGAAGCTTTCCGGTGACCTTAAGGTGCCGGAAGAAGACGTGCGTGCACTGCTGCTGGTTCAGGAAGGTCAGGTGTTCTCGCGCAAGATCATGACCACCACCAGCGAGCTGATCACCCGTCGTCTGGGTAATGAGGGTTACACCTTCGCCAACGTCAACGGCGTGCCGGAAGCGCACGACGAGGACAACACCGTTTCCATCACCTTCTTCGTCGATCCGGGCAAGCGTGCCTACGTCAACCGCATCAACTTCCGTGGCAATACCAAATCCGAAGACGAAGTGCTGCGCCGCGAAATGCGCCAGATGGAAGGCGGCTGGGCCTCGACCTACCTGATCGATCAGTCCAAGACCCGCCTCGAGCGTCTGGGCTTCTTCAAGGAAGTCAATGTCGAAACCCCGCAGGTGCCGGGCACCGATGACCAGATCGACGTCAACTATAGCGTCGAAGAGCAGCCGTCAGGCTCCATCACTGCCAGCGTCGGTTTCGCCCAGAACGCCGGTCTGATCCTCGGTGGTTCGATCAGCCAGAACAACTTCCTGGGTACCGGTAACCGCGTCAGCATCGGTCTGACCCGCAGTGAATACCAGACCCGCTACAGTTTCGGCTTTGTTGACCCCTACTGGACCGTCGACGGCGTCAGCCTGGGTTACAACGCCTTCTACCGCACCACCGACTACGATGAACTCGATGTCGACGTTTCCAGCTACTCGGTAGACAGCCTGGGTGCAGGCGTCAATATCGGCTATCCGATCAGCGAGACTTCGCGCCTGACCTATGGCCTGACCGTTCAGCAGGACAGCATCGACACCGGTCGTTACACCGTCGACGAAATCTTCGACTTCATCGAAGCCGAAGGCGACAGCTACCTGAACTTCAAGGGCTCCATCGGCTGGTCCGAATCGACCCTGAACCGTGGTGTGCTGGCCAACCGTGGTCACTCGCAGAGCCTGGTGCTGGAAACCACCATCCCGGGTAGCGACCTGTCGTTCTACAAGCTCGACTACCGTGGTCAGGTGTTCACTCCGCTCAGTGACAACTATACGCTGCGCTTCCATACCCAGCTAGGTTATGGCGACAGTTATGGCTCTACGGCCGAACTGCCGTTCTACGAGCACTACTACGCCGGTGGTTTCAACTCGGTTCGTGGCTTCAAGGACAGCAGCCTCGGTCCACGCAGCACGCCGAGCAGCGGCAACAAACCAGGTACCCTGCGCGACCCGGATCAAGATCCGTTGCCGTTCGGTGGTAACGTTCTGGTGCAGGGGGGCGTCGAGATGCTCTTCCCGCTGCCGTTCGTCAAGGATCAACGCTCGTTGCGTACCGCATTGTTCTGGGATGTGGGTAACGTCTTCGACACCAACTGCTCGTCCAGCCAGAAGAAGCTCAGCGACAGCTGCGACATCGATTTCAGCAACCTGGCAAGCTCCGTGGGTGTTGGTCTGACCTGGATCACTGCGCTCGGTCCGCTGAGTTTCAGCCTGGCCATGCCGATCAAGAAACCGGATGATGCCGATACCCAGGTATTCCAGTTCTCCCTGGGCCAGACCTTCTAAAAGTCATTCACCGAAAGCCAACAGTTTTGTTGCAGGAGTGCATTGTGCGTAAGTTGACTCAACTGGTTCTGTTCACCGCCGCCCTGATCGCCACTCCGGCGTTCGCCGAGATGAAGATCGCGGTGCTGAACTATCAGATGGCGCTGCTCGAGTCGGATGCAGCCAAGCGCTACGCCGTCGATGCCGAGAAGAAGTTCGGCCCGCAGCTGAACAAGCTCAAGACCCTGGAAAGCGATGCCAAGCGCATTCAGGATCGCATGGTCAAGGACGGCGAGAAGATGCAGCAGGCCGAACGCGAGCGTCTTGAGCTCGAGTTCAAGCAGAAGGCTCGTGACTTCCAGTTCCAGTCCAAGGAGCTGAACGAAGCCAAGGCCATCGCTGATCGTGAGATGCTCGCCAAGCTCAAGCCGAACCTGGACAAGGCCGTCGAAGAAGTGATCAAGAACGGTAACTTCGACCTGGTGCTCGAGCGCGGTGCGGTGATTGATGTCAAACCTCAGTTCGACATCACTCGCCAGGTCATCGAACGCATGAATCAGATGCGCTGAGCATGACTGCGACATTTACCCTCGGCCAGCTGGCCGAGCGCCTGGGCGCTACCCTGCGTGGCGCCGAAGGCAAGGTCATCACGGGCCTGGCCACCTTGCAGGAGGCCAGGCCCGAACAGTTGAGCTTTCTGGCCAATGCCCAGTACCGCAAGTACCTGGCGCAGACTCAGGCCGGTGCCGTGTTGCTGACTGCCGAAGATGCCGAAGGCTACGCCGGTGATGCCCTGATCGTGGCCAATCCCTATCTGGCTTACGCCCAGCTTTCGCACCTGTTCGATCCCAAACCCAGGGCTGCTGCCGGCATCCATGCGACTGCTCAGGTCGCCGCTGATGCTCAGGTCGATCCGAGTGCCAGCATCGGCCCTTATGCCGTGATCGAGAGCGGTGCCCGTATTGCTGCCGATGTCAGTATCGGCGCCCATTGCGTGGTCGGTGCGCGTAGCGAGATCGGTGAGGGCGGGTGGCTGGCACCACGTGTGACGCTGTATCACGACGTGAAAATCGGCAAGCGTGTAGTAATCCAGTCCGGCGCGGTGATCGGTGGCGAAGGCTTCGGTTTCGCCAACGAAAAGGGCGTCTGGCAGAAGATCGCACAGATCGGTGGGGTGACCATCGGTGATGATGTCGAGATCGGCGCCAACACCACGGTGGATCGCGGTGCGCTGTCCGATACCCTGATCGGTAATGGCGTGAAGCTGGATAACCAGATCATGATCGCGCACAACGTGCAGATCGGTGACAACACCGCCATGGCCGGCTGCTGCGGTATTTCCGGCAGCACCAAGATCGGCAAGAACTGCATGATCGCCGGCGGTGTGGGCATGGTTGGCCATATCGAGGTGTGCGACAACGTCTTCGTCACCGGTATGACCATGGTGACTCGCTCGATCACCGAGCCGGGCGCCTATTCTTCAGGCACTGCCATGCAACCGGCGGGCGAGTGGAAGAAGAGTGCAGCCCGTATTCGTCAGTTGGACGATATGGCCAAGCGACTGCGTGAGCTGGAAAAACAGCTGGCCGCCGTGACCCAGACGGCAAACGTCTCATCTGATGCCTGAGCACGGCGTGGCCGTGCTCTTTTCTTTTCTTTCAGGCTTAACCGGACATGATGGACATCAACGAAATTCGTGAATATTTGCCGCACCGCTATCCGTTCCTGCTGGTGGATCGTGTGGTGGACCTGGACGTCGAAGGCAAGCAGATTCGCGCCTATAAGAATGTCAGCATCAACGAGCCATTCTTCAACGGTCACTTCCCCGAGCACCCGATCATGCCGGGCGTGCTGATCATCGAGGCCATGGCCCAGGCTGCCGGTATCCTCGGTTTCAAGATGATGGGCGTGAAGCCGGCCGATGGCACCCTGTATTACTTCGTCGGTTCCGACAAGCTGCGCTTCCGTTCGCCGGTGCTGCCGGGTGATCAGCTTACGCTGGAAGCCAAGTATCTGAGCGACCGTCGCAGCATCTGGAAATTCGAGTGCCGCGCCACTGTCGATGGCAAGGAAGTCTGCTCCGCTGAAATCATCTGTGCGGAACGCAAGCTATGAGTTTGATTGACCCACGCGCGATCATCGACCCCAGTGCCAGATTGGCTGACGACGTTGTCGTTGGCCCTTGGAGCATTGTTGGTGCCGATGTGGAAATTGGCGAGGGTACAGTCATCGGTCCGCACGTCGTGCTCAAGGGACCGACCGTGATTGGCAAGCACAACCGCATCTACCAGTTTTCTTCGATCGGTGAAGATACGCCGGACCTGAAGTACAAAGGTGAGCTCACTCGCCTGGTGATCGGCGATCACAACACCATTCGCGAAGGCGTCACCATTCACCGCGGGACCGTACAGGATCGCAGTGAAACCACCATTGGCGACCATAACCTGATCATGGCTTATGCCCATATCGGCCATGACAGTGTGATCGGTAACCATTGCATTCTGGTCAACAACACCGCCCTGGCTGGCCATGTCTGGGTCGATGACTGGGCGATCTTGTCCGGTTACACCCTGGTTCACCAGTTCTGCCGCATCGGTGCGCACAGCTTTTCCGGTATGGGCACCGCCATTGGCAAGGATGTGCCGGCCTTTGTCACCGTGTTCGGTAACCCGGCCGAGGCGCGCAGCATGAACTTCGAGGGCATGCGCCGGCGTGGTTTCTCCGCCGAGGCCATCGCTGCCCTGCGCAAGGGCTACAAGCTGGTCTATCGCCAGGGGCTGACCGTCGAGCAGGCACTGGCCGAGCTGGCCGAGTCCGCTGCGCAGTTCCCGGAAGTGGCGATTTTCCGTGATTCGATTCAGGCTTCCACGCGCGGTATCACGCGCTGATACCTATGAGCAGACCTATTCGCGTCGCACTGGTCGCCGGTGAGGCGTCCGGTGACATCCTCGGCTGCGGCCTGATGCAGGCCATCAAACAGCGCCATCCGGATGCCGAGTTCATTGGTGTTGGCGGCGCGCGCATGGAGGCCGAAGGCCTTAAATCCTTTTTCCCGATGGAGCGCCTGGCCGTGATGGGCTTGGTCGAGGTGCTTGGCCGTCTGTTCGAGTTGCTCCGCCGCCGTCGTCAACTGGCTCGCGAGCTGATTGCTGCCAAACCGGACGTGTTCATCGGCATCGATGCACCCGATTTCAACCTGGGCCTGGAGCTCAAGCTGCGCCGTGCCGGAATCAAGACCGTGCACTACGTCAGCCCCTCGGTCTGGGCCTGGCGGCAGAAGCGCGTGCTGAAGATTCGCGAAGCCTGCGACCTGATGCTGACCCTGTTCCCGTTCGAGGCGCAGTTTTACGACGAGCATCAGGTGCCGGTGCGCTTCGTTGGTCATCCGCTGGCCGATGCGATTCCGCAGCAAGCTGATCGTGCTGCTGCGCGCGAGGCGCTGGATCTACCACAGGACGAGCCGGTAGTGGCCCTGATGCCCGGCAGTCGTGGTGGTGAAGTCGCGCGTCTCGGTGAGCTGTTTCTCGATGCGGCGATTCGTCTGCGCGCACTGCGTCCGGGGATTCATTTCCTGCTGCCTTGCGCCACGCCCGAGCGCCGCGAGCAGTTGGAACAGATGCTGGCCGGGCGTGATTTGCCGCTGACGCTGCTCAATGGCCGCTCCCATGAAGCGCTGGCTGCCTGCGATGCGGTGTTGATCGCTTCGGGTACCGCGACCCTGGAAGCGCTGCTGTACAAGCGGCCGATGGTGGTGGCGTACCGCGTAGCGCCACTGACCTATCGCGTCCTCAAACGCCTGGTGAAGAGCCCCTATATCTCGCTGCCCAATCTGCTGGCCGAGCGCCTGCTGGTACCTGAGCTGATTCAGGATGCGGCGACTCCCGAGGCTTTGGCCCAGGCCGTTGCGCCGTTGATCGACGGTGGTCAGGTGCAGACCGAGGGCTTTGATCTGATCCATCGCGCGCTGCGCCGTGATGCCTCGGTATCGGCGGCTGACGCGGTGCTCAAGCTGGCCGAGCGCGACTGATGCAGCTGGGGCTCGACTTCACGCTGGTTGAGGAACTGGTCGCGGGGGTTGACGAGGTCGGTCGTGGCCCGCTCTGCGGTGCGGTGGTCACGGCGGCGGTGATCCTCGACCCGGCGCGGCCGATTCTTGGCCTGAATGACTCGAAGAAGCTTTCCGAGGCGCGTCGCGCGGTGTTGTTCGATGAGATTCGCGAGAAGGCCCTGGCCTGGTGCATCGCCCGCGCCGAGGTGGAGGAGATCGACCAGCTGAATATCCTGCATGCCACCATGCTGGCGATGCAGCGTGCCGTCGAAGGCTTGAGCGTGACGCCCAAGTTGGCGCTGATCGACGGCAACCGTTGTCCGAAACTGGCGGTGCCCAGTGCCCCGGTGGTCAAGGGCGACAGTCGGGTGCCGGCCATCGCTGCGGCATCTATTCTGGCCAAGGTCAGTCGCGACCGCGAGATGGTGGAGATGGATCGCCTCTATCCCGGTTACGGCATCGCTGGCCACAAGGGCTATCCCACGCCCGTTCACCTAGAAGCCCTGCAGCGCCTGGGGCCGACGCCTATTCATCGGCGTTCCTTCGCACCGGTGCGTGCGTTGCTCGAGCCTGTAGCTGTCGATTGCATCGCAGCCCCGATCTGAACCTCTGGCCCTAAGCCAGACCCTCTTAGGCTACAATCCGCGCTTTGTCGTTTTCACCTGCAAGGCCGCCCATGACCCAAGCTTTCGTCCACCTGCGTCTGCACACCGAATACTCCCTGGTCGATGGTCTGGTGCGGGTCAAACCGCTGATCAAGGCCGTGGCCGGGGCCGGCATGCCGGCGGTGGCCGTCACCGATATGAGCAACATGTGCTCGCTGGTGAAGTTCTACAAGGCGGCCATGGGCGCCGGGATCAAGCCGATCTGCGGCGCCGACATCTGGCTGGCCAGCGCCGAGGAGGACGGCCCGCTGACGCGCCTGACCCTGCTGGCGATGAACGCCAAGGGCTACCGCAATCTCACCGAGCTGATTTCCCGCGGCTGGGCCGAAGGGCAGAGCAACGACCTGGTGATCATTCAGCGTGACTGGGTCAAGGAGGCCGCCGAAGGCCTGATTGCCTTGTCCGGCGCGCGTGAAGGCGAAGTCGGCCAGGCGCTGCTGGCCGGTGATGAGGCGCTGGCCGAAACGCGCTTGCGCGAGTGGATGGCGGTGTTTCCGGACCGTTTCTATCTGGAAGTGCAGCGCACCAGTCGTGTCGGTGACGAAGAGTACCTGCACGCCGCCGTGGCCCTGGCCGACCGCGTCGAGGCGCCGCTGGTGGCGACCAACGACGTGCGCTTCATCAAGCAGGGTGATTTCGAGGCCCACGAAACCCGCGTCTGCATCGGTGAAGGCCGCACCCTGGACGATCCGCGCCGGCCGCGCAATTACTCCGATCAGCAGTACCTGAAAAGCGCCGAGGAAATGTGGGAGCTGTTCTCCGATCTGCCGGAAGCGCTGGAAAACACCGTGGAGATCGCCAAACGCTGCAATATCGACGTGCAACTCGGCAAATACTTTCTGCCGGACTTCCCCACGCCCAATGGCATGGGCATCGACGACTACCTGCGCCACGCCTCCTTCGAGGGGCTGGAAGAGCGTCTCCAGGTATTGCTGCCCAAGGATACGCCGGATTACGAGGCCAAGAGGCAGGTCTATATCGACCGCCTTAACTTCGAACTCGACATCATCATTCAGATGGGTTTCCCCGGATACTTCCTGATTGTGATGGACTTCATCCAGTGGGCCAAGAACAACGGCGTACCGGTCGGCCCTGGCCGGGGCTCGGGTGCCGGTTCGCTGGTCGCCTATGTGCTGAAGATCACCGACCTCGATCCGCTGGCCTATGACCTGCTGTTCGAACGCTTCCTCAACCCCGAGCGGGTTTCCATGCCCGACTTCGACGTCGACTTCTGCATGGATGGTCGCGACCGGGTGATCGACTACGTAGCTGAGAAATACGGGCGCAACGCGGTGAGCCAGATCATCACCTTCGGCTCGATGGCGGCCAAGGCGGTGGTGCGCGACGTGGCCCGGGCGCAGGGTAAGTCCTACGGCCTGGCCGACCGTCTGTCGAAGATGATCCCCTTTGAAGTGGGCATGACCCTGGAGAAGGCCTACGAGATGGAGGAGCCGCTGCGCGAGTTCCTCAAGAACGACGAGGAAGCCCAGGAAATCTGGGACATGTCGCTCAAGCTCGAAGGTGTGGTGCGCGGCACTGGTAAGCACGCTGGTGGTGTGGTGATCGCGCCGACCAAGCTCACCGATTTCTCGCCGATCGCCTGTGACGAGGAGGGCGGTGGCCTGGTGACCCAGTTCGACAAGGACGACGTCGAGCAGGCCGGCCTGGTCAAATTCGACTTCCTCGGTCTGCGTACGCTGACCATCATCAAATGGGCGATGGAGACCATCCACCGCATCCAGAAGCGTGATGGTGCCTCGGACGAGGACCTGGTCAACATCGATTTCATCCCGCTGGATGACAAGAAAACCTACGACATGCTGCAGAAGGCCGAGACCACCGCGGTCTTCCAGCTCGAATCGCGCGGTATGAAGGAGCTGATCAAGAAGCTCAAGCCCGACTGCCTGGAAGACATGATCGCACTGGTGGCGCTGTTCCGTCCGGGCCCGCTGCAGTCCGGCATGGTGGATGACTTCATCAACCGCAAGCACGGTCGTGCCGAGCTGTCCTACCCGCACCCGGATTACCAGTACGCCGGTCTGGAACCGGTGCTCAAGCCGACCTACGGCATCATCCTGTATCAGGAGCAGGTGATGCAGATCGCCCAGGTGATGGGCGGTTATACCCTTGGTCAGGCGGACATGCTGCGTCGCGCCATGGGTAAGAAGAAGCCCGAGGAGATGGCCAAGCAGCGCGGTGGCTTCATCGAGGGTTGTGCCAGCAACGGAATCGACGCCAACCTGGCGGGTAACATCTTCGATCTGGTGGAAAAGTTCGCCGGTTACGGCTTCAACAAGTCGCACTCTGCAGCTTACGGCCTGGTGTCTTATCAGACTGCCTGGCTGAAAGCGCATTACCCTGCGCCGTTCATGGCGGCCGTGCTCTCGGCGGATATGCACAACACCGACAAGGTGGTGATCCTGGTGGAAGAGTGTCGCAACATGAAGTTGCGCATCGATCCGCCGGACGTGAACGTCTCCGAGTTCAAGTTCACCGTCAACGACGACGGTCGTATCGTCTACGGTCTCGGTGCGGTCAAGGGCGTGGGCGAGGGGCCGGTCGAGGCCATCGTCGAATGTCGCGCCGAGGGCGGGCCGTTCAAGGATCTGTTCGACTTTTGCAATCGCGTCGACCTCAAGCGCATCAACAAGCGCACCCTCGAAGCCTTGATCCGCAGCGGCGCGCTGGATCGCCTTGGCCCGTACTATCAGGACGAGCTCAAGGCCTACCAGGCCAGCGTGGACAAGAACCGCGCCGTGCTACTGGCGTCCATGGAAGAGGCCGTGCAGTCCGCCGAGCAGACCGCGCGCAGCGCCGAGAGCGGCCATATGGACCTGTTCGGCGGTCTGTTCGCCGAGCCCGAGGCCGACGTCTACGCCAATCACCGCAAGGCCCGCGAACTGCCGATCAAGGAGCGCCTGAAAGGTGAGAAGGACACCCTGGGCATTTACCTGTCCGGCCACCCCATCGACGAGTACGAAGGCGAGATTCGCCGTTTCGCCCGCCAGCGCATCGTCGAACTGAAGGCGGCGCGCGATACTCAGACCATCGCCGGGATGATCGTCAACCTGCGGGTGATGAAGAACAAGAAGGGCGACAAGATGGGCTTCATCACCCTCGACGACCGCTCCGGGCGCATCGAGGCTTCGCTCTTCGCCGATGCCTTCGCCAGCAACCAGGCGCTGCTGCAGAATGATGCGCTGGTGGTAGTCGAGGGCGAAGTCAGTAATGACGACTTCTCCGGTGGCCTGCGTCTGCGTGCCAAGCGCGTGATGAGTCTGGAAGAAGCACGTACCGGCCTGGCCGACAGCCTGCGGCTGAAAGTCGCCGGTGAGGCATTGAAGGGGGATCGTCTGCGATGGCTGGCCGAACTGTGCAGCAAGCACAAGGGTGCCTGCCCGGTGACCGTCGACTACAGTGGCGAGCAGGCGCGCGCCTTGCTTCAATTTGGCGACGCCTGGCGAATCGATCCGGCCGACACTTTGATTCAGGCATTGCGTGACCAGTTCGGGCGCGACAACGTCTTTTTGCACTACCGCTGATATACGAGAGGGAATTTCCTCTTCGTGACAGCAAAGGCACCCGAGGGTGTCGACCCGCTGCGCCCTATCCCTTAAGGTATGGCGCCTAATGGATACAGCTCCCCGGCCACTTGGCCGTCGACGCAAGACGGATGACTATGAACCCGAATTTCCTCGATTTCGAACAGCCGATCGCCGACCTGCAAGCCAAGATCGAAGAGCTACGCCTGGTTGGTAATGACAATTCGCTGAACATCGGCGACGAGATTGCCCGCCTGCAGGACAAGAGCAGCGCACTGACCGAAAGCATCTTCGGCAACCTGACCAGTTGGCAGATCGCCCAGTTGGCACGCCATCCGCGCCGCCCGTATACCCTGGATTACATCCAGCACATCTTCACCGAGTTCGATGAACTGCACGGCGACCGGCACTTCTCCGACGATGCCGCCATCGTCGGTGGCATTGCCCGTCTGGGTGATCAGCCGGTGATGATCATCGGCCACCAGAAAGGCCGTGAGGTGCGCGAGAAGGTGCGCCGTAATTTTGGCATGCCGCGCCCGGAAGGCTATCGCAAAGCCTGCCGCCTGATGGAAATGGCCGAACGCTTCAAGATGCCGATTCTCACCTTCATCGACACCCCCGGTGCCTACCCGGGTATCGATGCCGAGGAGCGCGGCCAGAGCGAGGCCATCGCCTGGAACCTGCGGGTGATGGCGCGCCTGAAAACCCCGATCATCGCCACCGTTATCGGTGAGGGTGGTTCCGGTGGTGCACTGGCCATCGGTGTTTGCGACCAGCTCAACATGTTGCAGTACTCCACCTATTCGGTGATCTCGCCGGAAGGCTGCGCCTCGATCCTGTGGCGTACCGCCGAGAAGGCGCCGGATGCCGCTGAAGCCATGGGCATCACCGCCGAGCGCCTGAAGGATCTGGGTATCGTCGATCAGGTCATCGCCGAGCCACTGGGCGGCGCACACCGCGATCCGGCTGCGGCTTCCGAGTCGATCCGCCAGGAGCTGACCAAGCAACTGGCCAGCCTGCAGAAGTATGACACCGAAACGCTGCTCAAGCGTCGTTATGACCGTCTGATGAGCTACGGCATCGCCTGAGTCTTTTCTGCGCATATATCAACGGGCCTTCGGGCTCGTTGTTGTTTAAGCTTGAATGATGACTGCTCTCGAACTTCGCCTGCGCCAGGCTCTGCAGCCCTGGCGTACGGCCCCTGCCTGGCGTATTGCCTTCTCCGGTGGCCTGGATTCCAGCGTGTTGCTGCATCTGCTAGCCGACTGGGCGCGGCACGAGGAGCTGCCGCCGCTGTCCGCCATTCATGTCCATCATGGGCTGCAGCCGGCCGGCGATGCCTGGCCTGCGCATTGCGCACGTATCTGTGAGCAGTTGGGCATTGCTCTCGAAGTCGTCAGGGTTCAGGTCACGCCAGGTGCCAGCCTTGAACAGGCTGCACGAAACGTGCGTTACCAGGCTTTCTGCGAGCGGCTGAAAACGGGCGAAGTGTTGCTAAGTGCCCAGCATCGCGACGATCAAGCCGAAACGCTGCTGTTTCGTCTGTTGCGCGGTGCCGGCGTGCGCGGGCTGGCGGCGATGCCGGCCAGTCGGCCGTTGGGGCGGGGCAGCCTGGTGCGACCGCTACTCGACTGTTCCCGTGCGAAATTGCAGGCCTATGCGCAGACTCATGGCATGGTCTGGATCGAGGACCCGAGCAATGCCGACGAGCGTTTCAGCCGCAATTTCCTGCGCAGACAGGTGATGCCGCTGCTGGCCGAGCGCTGGCCGCAGGTCACGGCAAATATCGCGCGTAGCGCCAGGCACGTGGGCGAGGCTCAGCAATTGCTGGATGAGTTGGCCGCGATGGACCTGGCGACTGTTCATGGCGTTTCGGCATGCCCATGGTTGACTCTACCGTCTCTGGACCTGTCGGCAGTGAGCGCGCTGAGCGATGCTCGTCAGCGAAATCTGCTGCGCCATTGGTTGGCGCCACTGACGCGCCTGCCCGATAGCGATCACTGGGCCGGCTGGTGTGACCTGCGTGATGCCGCCACGGATGCGGCGCCGATCTGGAAACTGACCGATGGCGAGTTGCACCGTGCCGATGGTCGGCTTTGGTGGCTCAGTGGTGAGTGGCTGCGGTCGCTCGATCCCCTCGATCTAGCCTGCGACTCGTTTTCCGAATCGGTTGAACTTCCCGGCAATGGTCATGTGCATCTACAGGGCGAGTTGCCGCTAGGTCGCTGGTATTTGCGTTACCGCCAGGGTGGTGAGTCGCTGCAGCTGCCGGGGCGCGGCAGGCGTGATCTCAAGCGTCTGCTCAACGAACTGCGCGTGCCGGGATTCGTGCGTCCACGTCTGCCGCTGCTGTTCGATGGCGATGAACTGATGGCGGTGGCGAACCTGTCGCAATCGTCAGAAATCCAGGCTGGCGGGGCGACTCTGCACTGGTCGCCGCCTATCGGCGCGCAAGGTTTGAGCTGGTAAGGCCTTTCGGGTAGACTACGCTCCCGTCTTAATACAGCTTTTGCCGACTCCCTCAGGGAGCTTGGCGGGCATGCCATTGTTCGTACTGATGGCGATCCTTTGCTTTCCCCGGCGGCACTGACCGCTTAAACGCAGACTTCTAGGGTTTTTCATGACGCGCTACATCTTCGTCACGGGTGGTGTTGTTTCTTCATTGGGGAAAGGCATCGCCTCGGCTTCACTGGCGGCCATCCTGGAGGCGCGGGGCCTGAAGGTCACCATGCTCAAGCTGGACCCTTACATCAACGTCGATCCGGGCACCATGAGCCCGTTCCAGCACGGTGAGGTGTTCGTCACCCACGACGGCGCCGAGACCGACCTCGACCTGGGTCACTACGAGCGCTTCATCCGCACCACGATGAGCAAGAGCAACAACTTCACCACCGGTCGCGTGTACGAAGACGTACTGCGCAAGGAGCGCCGTGGTGACTACCTGGGTGCCACCATCCAGGTCATCCCGCACATCACCGACGAGATCAAGCGTCGCATCATCAAGGGCGCCGGCGATGCCGACGTGGCCCTGGTGGAAATCGGCGGCACCGTCGGTGACATCGAGTCGCAGCCGTTCCTCGAAGCCATTCGCCAGTTGCGTGTGGAAGTGGGCGCCAAGCGCGCCATGCTGATGCACCTGACCCTGGTGCCGTACATCGCCACCGCTGGTGAGACCAAGACCAAGCCGACTCAGCACTCGGTCAAGGAGCTGCGCTCCATCGGCTTGCAGCCTGACGTGCTGGTGTGCCGCTCCGACCATCCGATCGATGTCTCCTCGCGCCGCAAGATCGCCCTGTTCACCAACGTCGAAGAGCGTGCGGTGATCAGCCTGGAAGACGTCGACACCATCTACAAGATTCCGGGCGTGCTGCATGCCCAGGGTCTGGACGACTTCGTCGTCGAGCGTTTCGGCCTGGAGTGTGGCGGCGCCGATCTGTCCGAGTGGGATCGCGTGGTCGATGCCAAGCTCAATCCGGAAAAAGAAGTCACCATCGCTATGGTCGGCAAGTACATGGAGTTGCTCGATGCATACAAGTCGCTGATCGAGGCGATGAGTCACGCCGGCATCCAGAACCGTACCAAGGTCAACCTGCGTTATATCGACTCCGAAGACATCGAGAACCAGGGCACCTCGCTGCTCGAAGGTGTCGACGCCATCCTGGTGCCGGGCGGTTTCGGTCTGCGTGGCGTGGAAGGCAAGATCAAGACCGTGCAGTACGCTCGCGAGAACAAGATTCCTTACCTGGGTATCTGCCTCGGCATGCAGGTCGCGGTGATCGAGTACGCCCGCAATGTGGTGGGCTGGACCGACGCCAACTCCACCGAGTTCGACATGGCCAGCCAGCATCCGGTAGTCGGCCTGATCACCGAGTGGCAGGATGCGACCGGGGCCACCGAACAGCGCAGCGAAACCTCCGACCTGGGCGGCACCATGCGCCTGGGCGCCCAGGATTGCCAACTGCAGGCCGGCTCCAAGGTTCACGACTGCTATGGCAAGGACGTGATCGTCGAGCGTCATCGTCACCGTTACGAAGTGAACAACAACCTGCTGCCGAAACTGACCGAGGCTGGCCTCAAGGTCACCGGTCGTTCCGGCGACGGCGCGCTGGTCGAAGTGGTCGAGGCGCCGGATCATCCGTGGTTCGTCGCTTGCCAGTTCCACCCGGAATTCACCTCCACGCCGCGTGACGGTCACCCGCTGTTCAGCGGTTTCGTCAACGCTGCTCTGGCGCAGAAAGCGAAGAAGGCTTAACGAATGGCACAGAAGATCATCAAGGTTCGCGGCATTGAGATCGCCAACGACAAGCCGTTCGTGCTGTTCGGTGGCATCAACGTGCTTGAGTCGCGCGACCTGGCCATGCAGGCTTGCGAGGAATACGTGCGGGTGACCGAGAAGCTCGGCATCCCTTACGTGTTCAAGGCCAGCTTCGACAAGGCTAATCGCTCTTCCATCACCTCCTTCCGCGGCCCTGGCCTGGAAGAGGGCATGAAGATCTTCGAGGAAGTGAAGAAGACCTTCGGCGTGCCGGTGATCACCGACGTTCACGAGCCGCACCAGGCCGCTGCCGTGGCCGAAGTGTGCGACATCATCCAACTGCCGGCCTTCCTTTCGCGGCAAACCGATCTGGTGGTGGCCATGGCCAAGACTGGAGCGGTGATCAACATCAAGAAAGCGCAGTTCCTCGCCCCGCAGGAAATGAAGCACATCCTGACCAAGTGCGAAGAGGCCGGTAACGATCAGTTGATCCTTTGCGAGCGCGGCAGCTCCTTCGGTTACAACAATCTGGTGGTGGACATGCTCGGCTTCGGCATCATGAAGCAGTTTGAGTACCCGGTGTTTTTCGACGTGACCCACGCCCTGCAGATGCCGGGTGGTCGTGCCGATTCGGCCGGTGGCCGCCGCGCCCAGGTCACCGACCTGGCCAAGGCCGGCATGAGCCAGGGCCTGGCAGGTCTGTTCCTCGAAGCCCATCCGGATCCGGAAAACGCCAAGTGCGACGGGCCATGCGCCTTGCGCCTGAACAAGCTGGAACCGTTCCTCACTCAGCTCAAGCAGCTGGATGACCTGATCAAGAGTTTTCCGCCAATCGAGACTGCCTGATCCGGTCGTAATCCGGTAAAGTGCCGCCCCAGAAATTCCCCCCTGACCCGTGAGTCAGAGTGTGCCGCCGGGCTGCCCAACGGGCAGCGGCGGTCTCGCGCAGCCTGCTGCTGCCGTCTTATCGTCAACCTTTGGAGTGTTAACAAGAATGGCAAAGATCGTCGACATCAAGGGTCGTGAGGTTCTCGACTCCCGCGGCAACCCCACCGTGGAAGCGGATGTAATTCTGGAAGGCGGTATCGTCGGCAGCGCGTGTGCTCCGTCCGGCGCCTCCACCGGCTCGCGCGAAGCGCTGGAACTGCGTGACGGCGACAAGAGCCGTTACTTGGGCAAGGGCGTGCTGAAAGCCGTGGCCAACATCAACGGCCCTATCCGTGACCTGCTGCTGGGCAAGGACGCGACCGATCAACAGGCCCTGGACCGCGCGATGATCGAACTCGACGGTACCGAGAACAAGGCCAAGCTGGGCGCCAACGCCATCCTCGCCGTGTCCCTGGCTGCCGCCAAGGCTGCTGCCCAGGCCAAGGGCGTGCCGCTGTACGCGCACATCGCCGATCTGAACGGTACTCCGGGCGTCTACTCCATGCCGGTACCGATGATGAACATCATCAACGGCGGCGAGCACGCCGATAACAACGTCGACATCCAGGAGTTCATGGTGCAGCCGGTTGGCGCCAAGAACTTTGCCGATGCCCTGCGCATGGGCGCCGAGATCTTCCATCACCTCAAGGCCGTACTGAAGGCTCGTGGCCTGAACACCGCTGTGGGTGACGAAGGCGGCTTCGCGCCGAACCTGGCCTCCAATGAAGACGCTCTGGCCGCCATCGCCGAAGCCGTTGCCAACGCCGGTTACAAGCTGGGCGATGACGTGACCCTGGCCTTGGACTGCGCTTCCTCCGAGTTCTTCAAGGACGGTCAGTACGATCTGTCTGGCGAAGGCAAGGTATTCAGCGCCGAAGGTTTCGCCGACTACCTGGCTGGCCTGACCGAGCGTTACCCGATCATCTCCATCGAAGACGGCATGGACGAGTCCGACTGGGCTGGCTGGAAAGTCCTGACCGACAAAATTGGTCAAAAAGTTCAGTTGGTCGGCGACGACTTGTTTGTAACGAATACCAAAATTCTCAAGCGTGGCATCGACGAGAAGATCGGTAACTCGATCCTGATCAAGTTCAACCAGATCGGCTCGCTGACCGAGACCCTGGAAGCCATCCAGATGGCCAAGGCTGCAGGCTTCACCGCCGTGATCTCGCACCGCAGTGGCGAAACCGAGGACAGCACCATCGCCGACCTGGCCGTGGGTACTGCCGCCGGTCAGATCAAGACTGGTTCGCTGTGCCGTTCCGACCGCGTTTCCAAGTACAACCAGCTGCTGCGTATCGAAGAGCAGTTGGGCGGCAAAGCCCCCTACAAGGGCCGTGCCGAGTTCCGCGGCTGATCACGATCTGCTGCGCGTCGGCCCTACTGCGTTAAAAACAGATGAGTAATGCTCATTTACTTCAGTAAAGTCGAGCGCGACCCCGACCGTTCCTTGCCTGTTTGATTCGCTGGCGCTCACCCTTCGGGCCAGCCTTCGGCTATTACTCCCGTTGGTCGTTGTGCCTTGCAGGTCTCTAGCTCGCGAGATCGTTCTAGCCTGAAAATGGGCGACGCAAGTCGCCCTTTTTCGTGGTTATTCCAGCGTTTGCGCTGCATGCTGTAGGAGCGGATTTATCCGCGATTTTTCGCGGCTGAAGCCGCTCCTACAAAGGCTGCGTCATTGCGGGCATGGCCTTTTTCGTGGACGCTTCGTCGATCTCTGGGAACCAATGCACGGATGCAGGTACCGAAACCCCATGTCACTCATCAGACGGCTTCTTTTCAAGCATGAACGTAGCCCCTACCATGCCGATGACTCAATCTGCGAGCCGCTCCATGCGTAGTCCGTATTGGCTGTTTATCGTGCTGGTTCTGTTGCTGGGCGGTCTGCAATATCGATTGTGGGTCGGCGACGGCAGCCTGGCTGCTGCCAGCCGTCTGCAACAGCAGATCGCCGAACAGCAGGGCGAGAACGAGCGTTTGCTGGAGCGCAATCGTATCCTCGAGGCCGAAGTGATGGAGCTCAAGCGCGGCATGGAAACCGTGGAAGAACGCGCGCGTCACGAGTTGGGCATGCTCAAAGAGGGTGAAACCCTCTATCTGTTGACCGAATGACCACGAAATTCTGGCTGGTGATCCCGGCCGCCGGCGTCGGCGCGCGGATGGCCGCCGACCGCCCCAAGCAGTACCTGCAGATCGCCGGCCGCTGCATTCTCGAACATACCCTGCATTGTTTTCTCGATCATCCCGGCCTGTTGGCCGCGGTGGTATGCCTTGCCGTGGATGACCCGTTCTGGCCGCAGCTGTCACTGGCGCGTGATCCGCGCATCCGCCGTGCGCCTGGCGGGCGTGAGCGCGCCGACTCGGTGCTGGCCGGGCTGGACTCGTTACTGGTCGGTGGTGCCGATAGCGATGACTGGGTGCTGGTGCACGACGCCGCGCGTCCTAACCTCACCCCGGCGGACCTGGCTCGTCTGCTGGAGAGTCTGACCGATGATCCGGTCGGCGGCCTGCTGGCGGTGCCGGTGCGCGATACGCTCAAGCGTATCGGCAGCGATGGCCGAGTGTTGGAGACCGTGGATCGTAGCGTGATCTGGCAGGCCTACACACCGCAGATGTTCCGCCTGGGGGCGTTACGCGAGGCACTGGCGCAAGCGCTGGAAGAAGGTGTGGCAGTGACCGATGAGGCCTCGGCCATGGAGTGGGCAGGGCAGTCGCCCCGGCTCATCGAAGGCCGGGCGGACAACCTCAAGGTCACCCGCCCGGAAGATCTGCATTATCTACAGTCCATATGGCCGCAAGGCCGTTGAACTAGAACAGTCGCATCAGTGTGTCCAGCGTTTGGCATCTTTGCCCAGGTTGCGATCCAGCGCGTTGGTCAGCTTGTTCATGGCGCCATCGAGGGCTTGGTGCAGTTCGCTGGCATCGTGGGAGACCGTCAGCGGATCGCGTCCCTTTATCCGCGCCTCGATCTTGCAGCGCTTGTCCTGTGGGCCACTCTTGAGCGCGTTCTCGTCGGAGAGATGAATTTCAATCCGGGTGAGGTGGTCCTCGTAGCGCTGGAGCTTGTCCCGGATGCGACTGCGAATGTCGTCCTTGAAGTCCATCGAGGAGGAGACGTGCTTACCACTGTTGACCAGAACCTGCATAACCATGTCCTCATGTAGCTGAGTTCGTGAGAGCCCGCTTGGGCGGGGTGCATGGGTTGTGACGCGGTCGTCTCGCTCAAGTTTCGCCCGGCTTGTGACATTCCATGACCGTTCAGCTGGGTGACAAGGTTGTTACAGAGTCTCAGGAGTGATCGAGGTATTCGGCGCGTTGGCCAAGTCCCTGGCGCAGCGAGTCGATCAACTGGCGTACCTTGGGCGAAAGGTGACGTTGCTGCGGGTAAAGCGCCCAAACTGCGGTATTGGGTGGGCGATGCTGCTCCAGCAGAGAGATCAGCCGTCCGCTGCGCAGGTGTTCCAATACGTAATAGTCCGGCAACTGACACAGTCCAAATCCGCGCAGCGCTGCGTCGAGCACGGCCTGGCCGCTATTGCAACGCCAGTTACCCTGTATGCGCACCTGGGTTTCACGGTCGTTCTGGGCAAAGTTCCAGTGGTCGCTGCTACCAACCAGGCAGTTGTGTCGGGCTAGCTCTGATAACGAGTGCGGACGCCCGTAGCGCTGCAGATACTCGGGGGCTGCGCACAGGTACATTTCTCGAGGTGCCAGGCGTGCGGCCATCAGGCGCGAGTCCTGCAGGCGCCCCAGGCGGATGGCCAGATCCAGACCTTCGTGCAGCATGTCGAGCGGGCGATTGGACAGCTCGATCTCCACACGCAACTGCGGATGCCGCGCCATGAAGTCGTTGACCAGTGGCACGATGAAGCGCTCGCCGTAAGCCACGGCGCAGGTCATGCGTAGCAGTCCTTTGGGTTCGGCGCCAAGATCGCCGACTGCACGCAACGCTTCTTCGCGAGCATCCTGCAGGCGCTGGCAGTGTTGCAGAAACAACTGGCCGGCCTCGGTCAGGGCTACCCGCCTGGTGCTGCGGTAGAACAGACGGCTCTGCAGGCGCTCTTCCAGGCGTGCGACCTGGCGACTGACCTGCGAGGTGGACAATCCCAGGCGCTCGGCGGCGGCACTGAATTGCCCGCATTCGGCGACGGCAACGAATTCGTCGAGTCCTTCCCAGCGATTCATCGATGCTTCTTCTCCTGTGCTGCCGATTGCATCCGGCTGCCCCTGTAGGAGCCCGCTTGCGGGCGATGTAAGGAGGCCGAATATTATCCCTGTACAGCAATAATGTTTTGCTCTTCTGCTGATTATCTCGTATTGGACATGAACTAGACTGCCGGCCACTGTCCATTCCCCCCCTGAGAGAACTGTCATGATCAAGTCTCGTGCCGCCGTCGCCTTCGCCCCGAATGAACCCCTGAAAATCGTCGAAGTCGATGTGGCGCCGCCCAAGGCCGGCGAGGTGCTGGTGCGCATCGTCGCGACCGGCGTCTGTCACACCGACGCCTACACCCTGTCCGGCCAGGACAGCGAGGGCGTGTTCCCCTGCATTCTCGGTCACGAAGGTGGTGGCATCGTCGAGGCGGTGGGCGAGGGCGTCACTTCGCTGGCGGTCGGCGACCACGTGATCCCGCTGTACACCGCCGAGTGCGGCGAGTGCAAATTCTGCAAATCCAACAAGACCAACCTGTGCAGCTCGGTGCGCGCCACCCAGGGCAGGGGTGTGATGCCTGACGGTACCAGCCGCTTCTCCTACAACGGCGAGCCGATCTATCACTACATGGGCTGCTCGACCTTCTCCGAGTACACCGTGCTGCCGGAAGTCTCCCTGGCCAAGATCCCCAAGGAGGCGCCGCTGGAGAAGGTCTGCCTGCTTGGCTGTGGCGTGACCACCGGAATTGGCGCCGTGCTCAACACCGCTAAGGTGACCGAGGGCTCCACCGTGGCCATCTTCGGTTTGGGTGGCATTGGTCTGGCGGCGATCATCGGCGCCAAGATGGCCAAAGCTTCGCGCATCATCGGAATCGATATCAATCCGGCCAAGGAAGCGGTTGCCCGCGAGCTGGGCGTGACCGATTTCGTCAATCCGAAAGAGCACAGCAAGCCGATCCAGGAAGTCATCGTCGAAATGACCGATGGCGGCGTCGACTACAGCTTCGAGTGCATCGGCAACGTGCAACTGATGCGTGCCGCACTGGAGTGCTGCCACAAGGGCTGGGGCGAGTCGACCATCATCGGCGTGGCGCCGGCCGGTGCTGAGATCAGCACTCGTCCGTTCCAACTGGTCACCGGCCGCGTCTGGCGCGGTAGTGCCTTCGGTGGCGTCAAGGGCCGTACCGAGCTGCCGAGCTATGTCGAGAAATCGCAGAAAGGCGAAATCCCGCTGGATACCTTCATCACGCACAACATGGGGCTGGATCAGATCAACGAAGCGTTCGAGCTGATGCACGAGGGCAAGAGCATTCGTACTGTCATCCATTTCTGATGGCGTGCCGCACGGCTGATGGTCGTGCGGATTCTTTCGTAGGGTGCGTGGGGCCTCCTAGGCTGCGCGCACCGCTAATCCCTGGTGCGCATGGCGCACCCTACGGAGCGGCTCATGACCCTCGAAATCGTTTCAAGCAACAAGAGCTTCGGCGGCTGGCACAAGCGCTACCGCCATCGCTCCAGCAGCCTCAACTGCGACATGGTGTTCGCCGTCTATCTGCCGCCGCAGGCCGAGCAGGGCGCCAAGCTGCCGGTGCTGTACTGGCTGAGCGGGTTGACCTGCACCGACGAGAACTTCATGCAGAAGGCTGGCGCTCAGCGGATGGCAGCCGAACTGGGGTTGATCATCATCGCGCCGGACACCAGCCCGCGTGGCGAGGGGGTGGCCGATGACGCCAATGGCGCCTATGACTTCGGTCTTGGTGCAGGCTTCTATGTCAATGCCACCCAGGAGCCCTTCGCGTCGCACTACCGCATGTACGACTACGTGGTGCAGGAGTTGCCGGCGCTGATCGAGGCCAATTTCCCCGTCTCGGATAAGCGTGGCATCGCCGGGCATTCCATGGGCGGCCACGGTGCGCTGATCTGCGCGCTGAAGAACCCGGGACGTTATCAGTCGGTATCGGCCTTTTCACCGATCAGTAATCCGATGAACTGTCCATGGGGGGAGAAGGCGTTCTCGCTGTACCTCGGCGAGGAGCGTTCGCGCTGGCGTGAGTGGGATGCCAGCGTGCTGATCGCCGAGGCCGAGGAGAAGTTGCCGATCCTGGTCGATCAGGGCGATCGTGACGATTTTCTCGAAGGCCAGCTCAAGCCGCAGGTGTTGCAGGCTGCGGCCAAGGCGGCCGCTCATCCGCTGACGCTGCGCATGCAGCCTGGCTATGACCACAGCTACTACTTCATCGCCAGCTTCATCGACGATCACCTGCGTCATCACGCTGCCGCTTTGCGGTAGTCGTAGCCCGGATGGCAGCCGCGAAATTCGCTCCTCTGATTTCATCCAGGCTACGTGGCAATGCGGTTAGAATCATGCCCTGACTTTTTCAGGGCGTTGTTCTTTATGCGTATCGGCCATGGCTATGACGTACACCGCTTCGGCGAAGGCGATTTCATCACCCTCGGCGGCGTACGGATTCCCCATAAATTCGGTCTTGTCGCTCACTCCGACGGTGACGTGCTGCTGCACGCGCTGAGTGATGCGCTGCTTGGCGCCGTGGCGCTTGGCGACATCGGCAAGCACTTCCCCGATACCGATCCGACCTTCAAGGGTGCCGACAGTCGCGCCCTGCTGCGCCATGTGATGGGCCTGGTGCGGGGCAAGGGTTACGCGGTGGGTAACGTCGACGCCACCATCATCGCCCAGGCGCCGAAGATGGCTCCGCACATTCAGAGCATGCGCGAGCGCATTGCCGAGGATCTGGGCATCGAGCTGGATCAGGTCAACGTCAAGGCCACCACCACCGAGAAGCTGGGTTTCACCGGACGTGAGGAAGGTATCGCGGTGCACGCCGTGGCCCTGCTGGTCAAGGCATGAACGAGTTGCAACTGCTCGGGCCGCGTGCCCACGGCGAGGCCTGTGGGCGCGCGGTGCTCAAGGCCACGGCCGAGGACTTCCAGGTCGACGAGGTGCTCGACATCCCGCTCACTGGGCAGGGTGAGCACCTCTGGCTATGGGTTGAAAAACGCGGCCTGAATACCGAGGAGGCCGCTCGGCGTATCGCCCGCGCTGCCGGCCTGCCGCTCAAGGCGGTCAGTTACGCTGGACTCAAGGATCGTCAGGCGCTGACTCGCCAGTGGTTCAGCCTGCACCTGCCGGGCAAGGCCGATCCCGATCTGGCGACCGCGCAGGGTGATGATCTGGTCATCCTGCGCAGTCAGCGGCATAACCGCAAATTGCAGCGTGGCGCCCATACCGCCAATGGTTTCACCTTGCGCCTGACAGCCCTCGAAGCTGATCGCGATGCGCTGGAGCAGCGCCTGCAGCGTATCGCCGAGCAAGGCGTGCCCAATTACTTCGGCTTGCAGCGTTTCGGCTTCGATGGCGGTAACGTGCTGCAGGCGTGCGATTTTGCCGCGCGCCTGGAGTTGCCGGTGCAGCGCAACCTGCGCTCGCGCCTGCTCTCTTCGGCGCGCAGCTATTTGTTCAATCAGGTGCTGGCCAAGCGCGTGGCGGCAGGCACCTGGAACCAGGCACAGATCGGTGACTTGCTGGCCTTCACTGCCAGTCGCAGTTTCTTCATGGCTGGCGAGACTGAGTGCATTGACCCGCGCCTGGCCATTCTTGACCTGCATCCGACCGGGCCGCTGTGGGGCGACGGGCCTTTGCCGAGCGCTGGTGTGACCCGGCAGCTGGAGCAGGAAGTAGCCGATGAGGCTGCGCAACTGGTGCAATGGCTGATCAAGGCGGACATGGCGCACGAACGGCGAATTCTGCGCCTCCCCATCGGCGGCCTGTCATGGCATTATCCCGAACCCGATATTCTGCAACTTGCATTCGTCCTGCCGGCCGGGTGTTTCGCCACCGTGGTGGTGCGCGAATTGCTCGATCTGGTGCCAGCAGGGCAGACGGATACTCCATGCGAATTCTGATTTCCAACGACGACGGGGTGAACGCGCCCGGTATCGCTGCGTTGCACCAAGCGCTGGCCGACTATGCCGAGTGCGTGGTGATCGCCCCTGGCGAAGACAGGAGCGGTGCCAGCAGTGCGCTGACGCTCGACCGTCCGCTACATCCCATGGCCCTGGCCAATGGCTACATCAGCCTCAATGGCACGCCGACCGATTGCGTGCACCTGGGGCTCAATGGTCTGCTCGAGCAGACGCCGGATATGGTCGTCTCCGGCATCAACCTGGGCGCCAACCTGGGCGATGACGTGCTCTATTCCGGTACCGTCGCCGCCGCGCTCGAAGGACGTTTCCTGAGCAAGCCGGCGTTCGCCTTTTCGCTGTTGTCGCGCCTGCCCGACAATCTGCCGACTGCGGCCTACTTCGCCCGCAAGCTGGTGGAGGCGCATGAGCGCCTTGAACTGCCGCCGCGTACCGTACTCAACGTCAACGTGCCGAACCTGCCGCTGGAACATATCCGTGGTGTGCAGCTGACCCGACTCGGTCATCGCGCGCGTGCGGCGGCGCCGGTCAAGGTGGTCAACCCGCGTGGCAAGGAAGGTTACTGGATTGCCGCCGCCGGTGATGTCGAGGATGGCAGTCAGGGCACCGATTTTCATGCCGTGATGCAAGGTTATGTATCGATCACGCCGCTACGGCTCGACCGCACGTTCAATGAGGCCCTTGAAACTATGGATGGCTGGCTGGAGGGCATCTTCTGATGCGCGGACAGGACGAGATGCAGCGCAGCGGGATCGGCATGACCTCGCAGCGCACCCGCGAACGATTGATCCAGCGTCTCTATGAGGAAGGGCTGTCCAACGCGCGGGTACTGGAAGTGATCCGCCGTACGCCGCGCCATCTGTTCGTCGACGAAGCCCTGGCGCACCGCGCCTATGAAGACACCGCGCTGCCCATCGGCCATAACCAGACCATTTCCCAGCCTTATATGGTTGGGCGCATGACCGAGCTGTTGTTGGCCGCGGGCCCGCTGGACAAGGTGCTGGAAATCGGTACCGGTTCTGGTTACCAGACCGCCGTGCTGGCGCAATTGGTCGAGCGAGTGTTTTCGGTCGAGCGCATTCAAGTGCTGCAGGAGCGTGCCAAGGAGCGTTTGGCCGAACTAAAGCTGCGCAACGTGGTCTTTCGCTGGGGTGATGGCTGGGAGGGCTGGAATGCGCTCGGCCCTTACCACGGCGTTATCGTCACCGCCGCCGCCGCGCAGGTACCGCAGGCCTTGCTCGATCAACTGGCGCCTGGCGGGCGCCTGGTCATCCCGGTCGGCAGTGGCGATGTGCAGCAACTGCTGCTGATCGTGCGTGAAGAGGGTGGTTTTTCCCGTCACGTGCTCGATGCGGTGCGCTTCGTGCCGCTACTCAACGGGCCGCTGGTTTGATCGCTTTTTCGCAGCGGAAGGATCCATGAAGAAATATTTTCTGCTCTATGCCAAGGGCTTGGCGATGGGCGCTGCAGATGTCGTGCCCGGCGTTTCCGGCGGCACCATCGCTTTTATCAGTGGCATCTATGACGAGCTGCTGCGCTCCATCGCCAGTATTCCCGAAGCGTTCCTGCTGCTGCTGCGGGGCCGCATCAAGGATGCCTGGCAGATGGCCAACGCGACGTTCCTGCTGGTGCTGCTGTGCGGCATCCTGACCAGCATTCTCACACTCGCGCGGCTGATCACCTATCTGCTTGAGTACCATCCGATTCCGGTATGGTCGTTCTTCTTCGGCCTGATTCTGGTGTCTACCTATATGGTCGGGCGAGAGATCATTCGCTGGAACTGGAGCCGGGCGGTGAGTTTTCTGCTTGGCCTGGCTTTCGCCTACTGGATCACCGTTGCCGCTCCGATGCAGTGGGGCAGTGATCTGCCAACCCTGTTCCTGGCCGGTGCCATCGCCATCTGCGCGATGATTCTGCCGGGTATCTCGGGCAGCTTCATCCTGCTTCTACTCGGGCTTTACTCGGTGGTGCTGGGGGCGGTCAAGGACCTCGATCTGCTGGTTATGGCGGTGTTCGCCAGCGGCTGCCTGGTTGGCATTCTCAGTTTCGCGCGTCTGCTCAGTTGGCTGCTGTCACGTTGGCGTGACCTCAGTCTGGCGTTTCTGGTCGGCCTGATGCTGGGTTCGCTGAACAAGGTCTGGCCCTGGAAGGAGACCCTGAGCTGGCGTATCGACAGTAAAGGTGAGCAGGTGCCGCTGCTGCAGAGCAATCTGCTACCGGGGCATTTTGCAGAAATCAGTGGCCAGGACCCACAGCTCTTGCTTGCCGTGGTATTGGCAATCGGCGGTATCGCCTTGGTGCTTGGCCTGGAGTGGCTGGCTGGTCGTCAGGTGCTCGATACTGGTCGCACCGAATAAATACGGCACAATGGGCGCCGTACTCGGAATCATTCAGGGAGCAGTTGGGTGAGTTTCACCGTCCTTCACGTGCTAGTCCGCGCAGTTGCAGCGTTTCGCCTGCCGCTCGCCATGCTTGCCGCCTCCGCGTTGGCCGGTTGCGTCAGTTCGCCACCGGGTGGCGTACAGGTGGTCGACCGTGGCCAGAACCAGGGGCGTGCCCCGGTGGTTCAGCGTCAGCCCGTACGTGATGGCCACTATGTGGTGCAGCGTGGCGATACCCTCTATTCGATCGCCTTTCGTTTCGGCTGGGATTGGAAGGCACTCGCTGCTCATAACGGTTTGCGCGATCCCTATCTGATCCGCGTGGGTCAGACGATCCGTTTCGACAACCGCCCGGTGGGCAGCAGTCAGCAGGTCGTTTCGGCACCGCCTGCGGCCACCTCGCCCGTTGTCACTCAGCCAGTGCCCAGTCGTCCGCCGGTTGCCGTGACTGCACCGCCTGCAACTCAGCCCGCCCGCCCGCCGGTAGCCAACACGCCAGCGACTACGCCAGTAACACCAGTGAGTCGCTCGGCCAGTGGTTGGTCCTGGCCAACCGAGGGCACAGTAATCAGTCGTTTTTCCTCAAACGGTAGTTTGAATAAAGGCATTGATATCGCAGGGCAATTAGGCCAGCCTGTTTTAGCTGCGTCTGATGGATCAGTGGTGTACGCCGGGAGTGGTTTGCGGGGCTACGGCGAGTTGATCATTATCAAACACAGCGATACCTACGTAAGTGCTTACGGTCATAACCGCAGGTTGTTGGTACGGGAGGGGCAGCAGGTCAAAGCCGGGCAAAGTATTGCCGAAATGGGGTCCACAGGAGCCGACCGGGTGAAGCTGCACTTCGAGATTCGCCGCCAAGGTAAACCTGTCGATCCGCTGCAATATCTGCCACGTCGTTGATCCGTCGCTGACCCGTTCCATCACGTAGGAGGGACGGGCTCAGGTGTGGCCAGGACGGTTCCGCCAGAGTCTGTTGTCGAACTCAGCTAGGGACAACAACAATGGCTCTCATCAAAAAAGAAGCGCCGGAGTTTGACGTCGACGATGAACTGCTCCTCATGGAGCCAGGCATCGTTTTCGGCGAGGTTCAGGGCGATGAGGTGGAAGCACCGGTCGCACGTACCAAGGCCAAGAACGCCACCCCCTCCAAGCAGCACAAATACATCGACTACACCCGGGCGCTAGACGCCACTCAGCTTTACCTCAACGAAATCGGTTTCTCTCCCTTGCTTACTCCCGAAGAGGAAGTGCACTTCGCGCGTCTGGCGCAGAAGGGTGATCCTGCCGGGCGCAAACGCATGATCGAGAGCAACCTGCGCCTGGTCGTGAAGATCGCTCGGCGTTACGTCAACCGTGGTCTCTCTCTGCTCGATCTGATCGAGGAGGGCAACCTCGGCTTGATTCGCGCCGTGGAAAAATTCGATCCGGAGCGGGGGTTCCGTTTCTCGACCTATGCAACCTGGTGGATCCGCCAGACCATCGAACGCGCCATCATGAACCAGACGCGAACCATCCGTTTGCCGATTCATGTGGTCAAGGAGCTCAACGTATACCTGCGTGCAGCTCGTGAACTGACCCAGAAGCTTGACCATGAGCCTTCTGCGGAAGAAATTGCCAACCTGCTGGAAAAACCGGTGGGCGAGGTCAAGCGCATGCTCGGCCTCAACGAACGAGTGTCCTCGGTGGACGTCTCGCTCGGTCCGGATTCGGACAAGACGCTGCTCGACACCCTGACCGATGATCGTCCGACCGATCCCTGCGAGCTGTTGCAGGACGATGATCTGTCGCAGAGCATCGATCAGTGGCTCTCCGACCTGACCGACAAACAGCGGGAAGTCGTTGTGCGTCGCTTCGGTCTGCGCGGCCATGAAAGCTGTACCCTTGAAGAAGTGGGGCAGGAGATCGGTCTGACCCGCGAGCGGGTGCGGCAGATTCAGGTTGAGGCGCTCAAGCGTCTGCGGGAAATCCTGGAGAAGAACGGCTTGTCCAGCGACGCCTTGTTCCAGTGAGGTTTCGCTTCGATTATGAACCCGGCTCCGGCCGGGTTTTTATGGTGCGCCAGGCATGGCGCGTAGCGCCGTGACTGGCGCTGTCGGGTTCACTGTGGTGGTGAGCCTGGCGACTTGGAGGTGAAAGTCCTCTACACACCCGGCAAGGGGAAGCGTTAGCCAGAGGCAAGGGTGTCGCGGGTGACTGCGAACCTGAAGGAAGCCCGAGGCAAAATGCTGGCCTGACGAACAGGAAGCGGATGAGGCGGCGCAGCGGGGTGAGGTGGCCATAATCGCCAAAGCCCGATACTTGGTATGCGCTCCATAGACCCCATCTTTAACTGACCTCTCCGTATCCCGGATCCTGGGCTCCCTATTTTCCCGTGGAGTTCCGTCATGATGCGTCCCGACGCCAAAGTGCAGAAGGTCTATCTCTACCCAAAGCCCGTCGACTTCCGCAAATCCATCAATGGACTGGCCGCGCTGGTCGAGCTGGACATCAAGGTGGAGGTGTTCAACCCGGTGCTGTTCGTGTTCCTCAATCGCACGCGCAGCCAGGTCAAGATTCTCTACTGGGAGCGCAATGGCTTCTGCCTGTGGCTCAAGCGTCTGGAAGCCGAGCGTTTCAAGACCAAACCCGATGCCGGTGACGAAGCCATCGAGCTGACGGTCGACGAGCTGAACTGGCTGCTCGACGGTATCGACCTGTGGCGTACCTGAAGGACGCTGACCATAGCGAACGCCTCGACGTCCGCCAGCAACGCAGCCAGCCCCTGATCGACCAACTCAAGGCTTGGCTGGACAAAACCCAGCCGCAGGTCGCTGGGCAGACGGCCCTGGGCAAGGCGGTAAACTACTTGGCCAGAAACTGGAGCAGGCTGGTGCGCTACATCGAAGGCGGGCATCTACCGATCGACAACAACCGCGCCGAGAACGCCATCCGTCCCTTCGTCATCGGCCGCAAGAACTGGCTGTTCAGCGACACGCCGAAAGGCGCTACCGCCAGCGCGCAGATCTACAGCCTGATCGAAACTGCCAAAGCCAACGGGCAAGAGCCTTACGCCTGGTTGCGCCACATCCTTGAACGCCTGTCAGCGGCGAGCCGCGTCGAGGATTACGAAGCGCTGCTGCCGTGGAACTGCTCGCCAGCTTCTGCCTCTGCTTCCTGAAAAAACCGTCCGCCAGGACGGGGTTTATGGAGCGGTTACTCAATTACCACGCGGTGCCGGGAAACCTGATACGTCTTGGTGGTTTTCGTTCGGCGGTCTGCCGCCTCTGGCGGCAAGCTCTCAAGCGGCGCAGCCAGCGTAACCGGCTCCAGTGGTCACGCTTTGGTCGTCTCGCAGACATCTACATACCGAAGCCCAGAACTGCACATCCCTATCCGGAGGAACGCTTCGCGTCACGAACCTGAGGCAGGAGCCGTATGCGGTAGTTCCGCACGTACGGATCTGTGCGGGGGGCGGCAGGTAACTGCCGTCCCTACCGCGACCGTTGCTTTCGTAATTTCTCTTGAGTTTGTCGAGCCGAGATGCCACTGCCCGGTAGTGCTTTAGCCGGGCGAAGGCGTTCTCCACCAAGTGCCGGTTGCGGTAAAGACCTCTGTCCAGATCCGCATTGCCTTTCACGGAGTTACGCTTTCTCGGGATCACGGCCTTGGCCCCTTGTTGCTCAACCTGCTGCCGAACTCTCTCGCTGTCATAGCCCTTGTCCGCGACAATGGTTTCTGCCTCCGGGAGCTTGGCAATCAATGCGGGAGCCTGGGTGCAATCATTGATTTGCCCCCCGTAATTTCAAACTCGATGGGTAGTCCATGAGCATCAACTGCCAGGTGAATCTTGCTGGTATTGTCAGCTCGACTTTTTCCTATGGCCTCATCGTTTTTCCAGTTGCGAACCACGCATTGAAGCGTTTATAGACCTTATTCCAGTTCCCGAACGCTTCGGGTAGATCTCTCCAGGGGCATCCCGTGCACATGCTACAGCATGCCCTCCACGGTCATTCGTAGATCACGCTTGTGGTAGATGGCCTTGCGCAGCAGAATTTCCCGCAGCTTCGACCAATGCTCATCACTGAGCAATAATCGGGGCATTGTAAACTCGTATCGATGTTGGACTAGAGCTTCAACGATGCGAGTTTTCTCTTATATATCAACTGGTTAGAGAAAAACGGCAACAGCCTCTAGTGGTTACGGGCCCTAGAAGCAAAAAACCAGCGGAGATATTTTCTGCTGGGGATTTTTGTTTTTTGTCTTTCAGATCATGGCGTTAGCGATCTGCATCAACAGATTAAGCCAACACCTTGGCAATGGCCCGGTTTTTTATTTGGTTGCAGATCAGTCGCGACGACCTTCCACCGGCTTGCCGGCGACGGTGCCGTCCTTGAGCATGATCTGGTATTCCTTGCCGTCGGTTTCCACCTGATGCAGGCGTACCAGCAGGTGGCCCCAGTCCTTGGCGAACCACAGCACGGTCTTGCGGGTGCTTTGTGTGGGGTCACGCACGCGCTCGACCTTGATCGCATCGATCAGGCCAGCCTTGGTGCGTACCACTTCTTCGCCCAGTACACGGAAGTCATAGGTTTCGATTTCGTCACCGTCGACCACCTGGTAACTCACGCTCTTTTTGCCCGCCGCGACGTCCTGCTGCAGGGCGACCTGGTAGGTCGACTTGTCCAGCAGGCCGCGATTGAGCGGGAGGCGTACGGCATCGCCACGGTCATTGCCGATGACTTGTTTCTGCTCCCAGTCGAAGTCCTGCTCGACCTTCTTGCCTTTACCCAGGC
Source organism: Pseudomonas oleovorans subsp. oleovorans (assembly GCF_002197815.1). GTDB lineage: Bacteria > Pseudomonadota > Gammaproteobacteria > Pseudomonadales > Pseudomonadaceae > Aquipseudomonas > Aquipseudomonas oleovorans. The sequence continues at coordinate 22,525 of NZ_NIUB01000002.1, read as the reverse complement.
CGCTGCGGTTGAGGCGGTAGGTCAAGGGCAGCAGGGCGCCGTTGTCGACGCGGAAGGTGCTTTCTTCGGTAAGGCTGGCAACCAGCATCGAGGCTTCGAAGTTGAGGGTCCAGCGGCCGTCGTCCTCACGCTTGAGGCTGCGTTCGGCGCTGCCGCTGACCGGCAGTTGCTTCCAGTCCGCCGTGTAGCTGGCGGAGAAAGGCTGCAGATCCTCGGCAAGGGCTGGCAGGGCGAACAGGGTCAGGGCGAACAGCAGGGCGCGACGCATAGGGTCTCCTAGGTTCGAATCAGGTGGCCGCTGGCAGGCAGCGGCTGGTCATCCAGCATTGCGCCTTGGGCGCCAAGACGCAAGCGGCCTTCGGCAAACCAGCGCACCGCCAGTGGATAAATCAGGTGCTCCTGCTGGTGTACGCGGCTGGCCAGGCTTTCGGCCGTGTCATCGGCCATTACGGGCAGCACTGCTTGTACGACCAGGGGGCCACCATCGAGTTCCTCTGTCACGAAGTGCACGCTGCAGCCGTGTTCGCTGTCGCCGGCTTCGATAGCTCGTTGATGAGTGTGCAGGCCTTTGTGCTTGGGCAGCAGTGACGGGTGGATATTGAGCAGGCGGCCTGAATAGTGCTGAACGAAGCCAGGCGTGAGGATGCGCATGAAACCGGCCAGTACCACCAGGTCAGGCTGGTGGGCATCGATGGCCTGGATCAGGGCGGCATCGAAGGCTTCGCGGCCGTCGAACTGCTTGTGATCAAGCAGTTCGGTGGCGATCCCGGCCTGTTTCGCCCGCTCCAGGCCGTGGGCACCGGCGCGGTTGCAGATAACCGCGGCGATGCGGGCCGGATTGCCGTCGTGGGCGACGCTGTCGATCAGCGCTTGCAGATTGCTGCCTGACCCGGAGATCAGGACGACGACATTGCAGGGCATCAGTGGGCTTTCAGGTTGTTCAGCTGCACCTGGGCTGCGCCTTCGGCTGCTTCGGTGATCTGGCCGATGACCCAGGGTTGCTCGCCGCTGGAGCGCAGGCTGGCCAGGGCGGTTTCGACCTGATCCTGAGCGACGCAGATGACCATGCCGACGCCGCAGTTCAGCACGCGGTGCATTTCATGTTCGTCGACGTTGCCTTGTTCCTGCAGCCAGTCGAACACCGCCGGACGATTCCAGCTGGCCACGTCGATCACCGCCTGGGCGCCTTGCGGCAGCACACGCGGGATGTTGTCCAGCAGGCCGCCGCCGGTGATGTGGGCCATGGCCTTGACCGCACCGGTGTCCTTGATCAGCTTGAGCAGCGGCTTGACGTAGATACGGGTCGGCGCCATCAGCAGGTCGGCCAGGGCCTTGCCATCCAGTTGCACCTGCTTGATGTCGGCGCCGGAGACTTCGATGATCTTGCGGATCAGCGAGTAGCCGTTGGAGTGCGGGCCGGAGGAGGGCAGTGCGATCAGCGCGTCGCCAGTGATGACCTTGGAGCCGTCGATGATTTCGCTCTTTTCCACCACGCCAACGCAGAAGCCGGCCAGGTCGTAGTCTTCGCCTTCGTACATGCCCGGCATTTCCGCGGTTTCACCACCGACCAGGGAGCAGCCAGCCAACTCGCAACCGGCGCCAATGCCGGTGACCACGGTGGCGGCGACGTCGACGTTGAGCTTGCCGGTAGCGTAGTAGTCGAGGAAGAACAGCGGCTCGGCGCCGCACACCACCAGGTCGTTGACGCACATGGCGACCAGGTCCTGGCCGATGCTGTCGTGCTTGTTCAGGTTCAGTGCCAGGCGCAGTTTGGTGCCGACGCCGTCGGTGCCGGACACCAGTACGGGTTGCTTGTAGCCGGCCGGGATCTCGCACAGGGCGCCGAAGCCGCCCAGGCCACCCATGACTTCCGGACGCGCAGTGCGCTTGGCGACGCCTTTGATGCGTTCGACCAGGGCTTCACCGGCATCGATGTCGACGCCTGCGTCCTTGTAGCTGATGGAGGGTTGCTTGCTCATAGATCCGGGCCTTTGGATGGGGAGTTCGTGTAGGCGCCGACGTGGCGCAGGCTCATTCAGGGAACCTGGCGCGCGTACCGGCTGGCGAAGGCGCGCGATTTTATCAGGCTTGCCCGGTAGCGGCCACTCGCGTGCATGCGCTTCGTCGCAGGCGCTGGCTCTGGTTGCCGGGGCTTGAGCGGCTGTTTAAGGTATAGGCCTTTGTGCCCGCCCGCCGTACGGCCATCCCTTGCGAGAGTCCACGCCAATGCGTTTGCCCATCCGCCTGCTGTTCTTCTGTCTGTCGCTCCTGAGCCTGCCAGCACTGGCCGCGCCGGTTGCCGGTCTTTATCAGGTGCGTGAACCTGTGGCGGATCAACAGCCGGAAAGCCGCGACGCGGCCATGCAGAAGGCCCTGCAGACCCTGGTGCTGCGCTTGACCGGTGATGCCAAGGCGCTGCAGAGCGCTGGCTTGGAAGGCCTGCGCAAGGATCCGCAACAGATCGTCAGCCAGTACGGTTATGAAGGCGACGCGCTGTTGGTCGAGTTCGATCCGGCCAGCACCGATCAGCAATTGCGTCAGGCTGGCCTGGCCCTGTGGGGCGCCAATCGACCGGTGATCCTGACCTGGTGGCTCAACGAAGCGCCAGAAGGCAGCCAGCTGGTCGGCGAGAGTCAGAGTGCGTCGGCGCTGCTGCGCGAGGCGGCTCAGCACCGCGGCCTGCTGCTGCGTTTGCCTCTGGCTGATTTGAGCGAGCAGGCACTGGGCAATGCCGATGTGCTGCTGGCCAACGATCCACAGGCGCTACGTGAGGCCTCCGAGCGTTATGGCGCCGATGCCTTGCTGGCCGTGCAGGCGACCGAAAGCGGCGGCAGTTGGCAGGCGACCTGGCGCCTGTGGCTGGGCGACGAGCGTGAACAGGGCAAGGCTGAGGGCGCCGATCAGGCTGCGCTGGCCGATGCAGTGCTGCTGGCCGTGGCCGAGCGCCTGGCGCCGCGGTTCGTCGTCAAGCCTGGCGCGGCGCACAGCCTGACGCTGGTTATCGAAGGTGCTGACCTGGGGCGTTTCGCGGCGCTGGAGCGCTTGCTCGAACCCTTCGCCGCGCGTTTGCAGGAGATCGACGGTCAGCGTCTGGTCTATCAGGTCAGCGCCAGCCCGGAGCAGCTGCGCGCGCAGCTGGCACTGGGGCAGTTGCAGGAAGTCAGCGAGCCGCTCGACGCCGCAGCGCCGGTAGAGGCTCCTGAAACGGGCGCAACCGAGGCTCCGCAGGTGAAACCGCGCACCGATCAGTTGCGCTTTCGCTGGTAGAATTGGCGCCGGCTGGATCACAGCCCAGTTACGCGGCGCCTTCCTGGCGCCGTTGCGCATCGAGGACGCGAGCATGACCGATTCCACCCGCTGGCTATGGATGGCTGGGCTGTTTCTGCTCGGCTGGTTGCTTTACCTGCTGCACCCGATTCTTTCCCCCTTCCTGATCGGCATCCTGTTGGCCTACCTGGGCGATCCGCTGGTCGATCGTCTCGAGCGGCATCGGCTGTCGCGCACGGGGGGCGTGGTGGTGGTATTCGCGCTGTTCGCTCTGGTATTGCTGATCCTGCTGCTGGTGTTGGTGCCCATGCTGGGACGACAGCTGGTGCGTCTATATCAGCTGGCGCCGGAAATGCTCGATTGGTTGCAAGGCACGGCCTTGCCGTGGTCGCAGTCGCATCTGGGGTTGCAGGATGACCTGCTGCAGGTCGATCAACTCAAGCAGGTCTTTACCGACAACATTGGCAAGACCACCGATGTGCTCAAGGCGGTGCTGGCCCAGGCGACATCCTCGGGGTTGGCACTGCTGGCCTGGCTGGGTAATCTGCTGCTGATTCCGGTGGTGAGCTTCTACCTGATGCGCGACTGGGATGTGCTGGTCGAGCAGGTGCGGCGCCTGCTGCCGCGTCAACGCGAGGGGTTGGTGGTCAAGCTGGCAGGCGAATGCCATGAGGTGCTCGGCGCCTTCCTGCGTGGCCAGCTACTGGTGATGCTGGCGCTGAGCATCATTTATGCCTCGGGCCTGATGCTGGTGGGGCTGGAGCTGGGATTGCTGATTGGCGTGCTGGCGGGGTTGGCGAGCATCGTGCCCTATATGGGCTTTATCGTCGGCATCGGTGCGGCGTTGACCGCCGCGCTGTTCCAGTTCGGCCTCGAACCCTATCCCCTGATCGGCATCGCTGTGGTGTTCATGATCGGCCAGATGCTCGAGGGCATGGTGCTGACGCCCATGTTGGTGGGCGATCGCATCGGTCTGCACCCGGTCGCGGTGATCTTCGCCATCCTCGCTGGCGGCCAGCTGTTTGGCTTTACCGGCGTGCTGTTGGCCTTGCCGGTAGCAGCGGTGATCATGGTTCTGCTGCGCCATGCCCATGATTTGTATAAACTTTCCGGCCTTTACGGAGAGAGCAGCGGTTCCCACGAGCCCCCCACATGAAACCCATCCAGCTTCCCTTGGGGGTGCGTCTGCGTGATGACGCCACCTTCGCCAACTACTACCCCGGCGCCAATGCCGCGGCCCTGGGCTATGTCGAGCGCTTGTGCGAGGCCGACGCCGGCTGGACGGAAAGCCTGATCTACCTGTGGGGCGCCGAAGGCGTCGGGCGCAGCCACCTGCTGCAGGCGGCCTGCCTGCGTTTTGAGCAGCGTGGCGAAGCGGTGGTGTATCTGCCGCTCAGCGAAGTGGTGCAGCACGGCCCGGAGTTGCTCGACAACCTTGAGCTGTGCGAGCTGGTCTGCCTCGATGATCTCGATGCAGTGGCTGGCCGCAGCGACTGGGAAGAGGGTTTGTTCCACCTGTTCAACCGTCTGCGTGACAGCGGCCGGCGTCTTTTGCTCGCTGGTACCATGTCGCCGCGTGAGCTGCCCATTCAACTGCCCGATCTGAAGTCGCGATTGACCCTTTCGCTGGTCTTCCAGTTGCACGAGCTGTCCGATGAAGACAAGCTGCGCGCCCTGCAGCTGCGCGCCTCGCGTCGTGGCCTGCAGATGAGCGATGAGGTCGGCCGCTTCATCCTCACCCGTGGCGAACGCAGTATGAGCGCGTTGTTCGAGCTGCTGGAACGCCTGGATCAGGCCTCGCTACAAGCCCAGCGCAAGCTGACCATTCCCTTTCTCAAGGAAACCTTGGGCTGGTAGCTGCTTCGGGAGTTCATGTGTTGGAGCGAGCTCTGCTCGCGAATTTTTAGCTGCACAAGCGCTTCGCGAGCAGAGCTCGCTCCCACATCAGGACATTTATTCACCTGCGAGTTTACGGTCGTACTGAAAACGCCAGCGGGTGTAGAGCAGGGCGCAGCAGAACAGGCCGAAGCTGATTACCGCCTCCAACGCGCCGAACAGTGCGCGCGCCGGGTCGATGGCGGCCAGTACGCCCTGGATGAAGTAGATGTTGACGACGAAGCAGGTCCAGGCGTGGGCACGGGCGTTGCCCATCAACATCCCGGGGGCGAGCAGCGCCAGTGGCAACAGTTGAATGGCCAGCACCACGCCGACCCGCGCGCCATGCAGATCGGCGAAGGCCAGGTTCCACACCAGCAGCAGGGTCAGCAGGGCGATGAAACTGAACAGGCTCAGTGCTCGACTGAGTTTGACCCGTGGCTCCAGCCATTCAAGGCTGGGCAGGGGCTTCTTTGCTCGGGCCACGTTCAGCGCTCCAGTTTGCTGGCGGTTTGCGCCAGGCGTCGACCCAGGGCGCGACACAGGGCGATTTCATGTTCGTCCAGCGCGCGTTTGCCGTCGCCGCCCGCATGGTGGCTGGGGCCGTAGGGCGTACCACCGCCGCGGGTTTCGAGCAGGGCCGATTCGCTATAGGGCAGGCCGCAGACCAGCATGCCGTGGTGCAACAGAGGCAGCATCATCGACAGCAGGGTGGTCTCCTGGCCGCCATGCAGGCTGGCGGTGGAGGTGAACACGCCAGCTGGCTTGCCGACCAGTTCGCCGGTCAGCCACAGGTTGCTGGTGCCATCGATGAAGTACTTGAGTGGTGCGGCCATGTTGCCGAAACGGGTCGGGCTGCCCAGGGCCAGACCCGAACAGTTCTTCAGATCATCCAGGGTGGCGTACATGGCGCCGTCCTCCGGCACGCTCGGCGCAACGGCCTCGCATTCGCTGGATACCGTAGGCACCGTGCGCAGGCGCGCCTCCAGGCCAGCCATCTCGACGCCACGGGCAATCTGTTTGGCCATCTGCGCGGTGGCGCCATGGCGGCTGTAGTAGAGCACCAGGATGTAGGGCGCGCTCATGCCAGCAGCTCCAGTACTTTTTCCGGTGGTCGGCCGATCACGGCCTTGTCGCCAGCGATGAGGATCGGGCGCTCGATCAGCTTGGGATGCTTAGCCATGGCCTCGATCAGCTGCGCCTCACTCAAGCTGGCATCGCTCAGGCCCAGCGTCTTGTATTCGTCCTCGCCGCTACGCAGCAGGTCGCGTGCGGAGATACCCAGCTTGCCGAGCAGGCTCTTGAGCTCGCTGGCGCTGGGTGGCGTTTCCAGATAGCGCACGACGTGCGGTTGCAGGCCGCGGGCTTGCAGCAGCTCCAGAGCGGCGCGGGATTTTGAGCAGCGCGGGTTGTGGTAGAGGGTCAGGTCGGTCATGGTGGCTCGCATCCGGCTTGAAGTGGCGGCTATTCTAACCGCCTGATGCGCGGATGCACGCAAACCGCTGGGGCGGCTTTGCTGCGACCTTTTTACGCGGCGCATTGTCTGTCTGTTTAGGTTTGAGGGCTAAGGAGAGGTCATGCTGCGTCGTTTGAAGGACTGGATGGGGTTCTGGCTCAGCCTGTATCAGCGTTTCGTGGATAACCGCGGCGCAGGCAACGCAGCGGCGTTGACCTACACTACCTTGTTCGCCGTGGTGCCGATGATGACCGTGACCTTCGCCATGCTTTCGGCAATTCCGGCGTTCCAGGGTGTAGGCGAGGAAATCCAGGGGTTCATCTTCAACAACTTCGTACCCTCCACGGGCGAGACGGTGCAGGAGTATCTGCGTGAGTTCACCACGCAGGCGCGGCAGCTGACCTGGTTCGGCGTGGGCCTGCTGGCCGTTACCGCCTTCCTCATGCTGGTGACCATCGAGAAGACCTTCAACGTGATCTGGCGGGTGCGCCAGCCACGCCGCGGGATGTCCAGCTTCCTGCTGTACTGGGCGATTCTCAGCCTTGGGCCGCTGCTACTGGGGGCCGGTTTTGCAGTCAGTACCTATATCGCCTCGCTGTCACTGATCTCCGGGCCGGATGCAGTAATCGGCGCCAAGACGCTGCTTGCTTTCACGCCGTTGTTATCGAGCATCGCGGCCTTTACCCTGCTCTATGCCGCGGTCCCCAACACTCGGGTGCCGTTGTCTCATGCTCTGCTGGGCGGCCTGTTCAGCGCCGTGCTGTTCGAGGTTGCCAAAGCGCTGTTCGGCCTCTATGTGCGGCTGTTTCCCGGTTATCACCTGATCTACGGCGCCTTCGCCACAGTGCCGCTGTTTCTGGTGTGGATCTATCTGTCCTGGTTGATCGTGCTGCTGGGCGCCGAGCTGGTATATGGCCTGTCGCAACCGCGGCACTGGCGCCGCGAGCCTATCCCCAAGGGGCTGATTGTGCTGGTGGTGTTGCGGCTTTTGCTCAAACGTCAGCAGAAGGGCGAGGCTCTGCATTATGGCGACATGCAACGTGCGGGCTGGCGGTTGCCCGAAGACGAGTGGACGCAGGTGATGGATTTTCTCGAGCGCGAGCACCTGGCATGCAAGGCCAATGGCGGAGGGTGGGTGCTGTGCCGCGATCTGCACAACTTCTCCCTGTATCAATTGCTCGAGTGCAGTCCCTGGCCATTACCGAGTTTGTCGCAACTGCCCGCTCAGCTCGACGAACCCTGGTATCCGGCATTGCGCGAGGGACTGGAGCGCCTGCAGGCGGAGCGCGAGGAGCAGTTCGGAGTCAGTCTGGCGGATTGGTTACCGGGCAAGGGCTGAGCAAACTTGCGCGACATTGTGGGCGACGGTGAATGAGAGAAGGCGCCGAAAATGGGTGACAAAAAGCGTCAGTTTCAGGCGTTGTCTAGTCCTGCCGTGGCCTGGACGCAAGGGGTAGGCGCCAAGGAATGCGTTGTACAAGGGCTGGCACGCTTCTAGCTACTGCAGGAGCAGTTGCTATCGAACTGCCAGCAGGGGCAGGGATCGCTGAGGACGCAGGCAGTAATGACGGTAAAAAACAGGGTAATCCACCTTCATCGACGCGATCCGCAGGAAGCGCTGGCGCGGCTCAACCGAATCACTGGGCTGGAGTTCGCGCGTTGGCCGGAGTCGCTGCTCGAACACGTGGTTGCCGAAAACCTGCAGCCAGACGCTGACGGTTCAATCCCGCGGGCTGCGCCCAGCCCCGGAGTCTCCTCTGGCTGAAAGCAAAACCCCGCGTCACTGCGCGGGGTTCGATGTTGCCGTTCTGGTTCAGGCCATGGCCTGGCGGGTCTCGCTGTTGGCCAATTCGACGGCTTGAACGAAGAATTCCTCGACCACCAGACTCTGCGCCGGCACAGCTGAGCGCAGGCGTACCTGCATGTCTTCGATCTTCATCCGCACTGGCATGCGAGCGATCCCGGAGAGCAGGATCTTGCCATGGGCATTGACCTTGCCATGGTCGACATTCACCTCGCGGCGCTTGTCCCCGTCGCGATAACTCACCAGCAGCGATACCGGCAGGTTGGCCAGCCCCGGCAATTGCAGCCAGGTGGCGACGTTGTATTCGGCCACGCGCCCCTCGTAGGGAGTGACCAGCAGGTGAGCGACGTCGACGATGCGCGAGGGCACGGAGCCAATCAGCTTGTCTTGCGCTTGGGACATGGTGAAATTCCAGGCAGGGTGAGACTTGAGTGCCTGGAATTATAAGCAGCCACCTGTTGGCGAAACTGTGTACTCGGCGGACAGGCCGCGTGACTGGAGTCGCAGTTTTGTATATCAGGCCAGGCGTAGCGGGTGGCGGGTAACCGATGAGGTCTGCAGGTTACTGTCGGGCAGCGGCAAAATCGCTTGGTTATGCACGCTGGCCAATTGCAGCCAAAGATGCTCGCCGGAGCTGAACTGGCCGTTGGGCAACCACAGGCCGTGGTGCCAACCGTTGCCCGGTGCCGGGGTGCTTTGCAGTACGCCAGGGTGAGTCTGCGCATTGGGTGCACGCCGCAGCCAGACCGGCCGCGGCAGGCCTTTCAGATAGCGCAGCCCGAGGTGCAGGCCTTCGCTATTGAGATGACGCCAACGCACCAGTGCCAGGGTCGGTGTGGCATTGGTCAGCAGCAGAACCAGTTGCCCGACCTGCAGTTGTCCACCCTCGTTGGCGTTGCACAGCAGGCGCGCGCCGCCCGGGCTGGCGTCGAGAATCTGCGCCTCGGTACGCTGCGGCAGTTTATCCAGCAGCTGCGCATGAATGGCCGGCAGGCCCACTACCAGACTGCACTGGCCGTCCAGTTCGGCGCGCTCGTGGCGACGTTGCTGGCGGCCCAGCCAGTGCTGGCGTACCCGTTCGAGTAATTGGCGTTCCTGCATGCTTTGCAGTGGTGCCGGCTCATGCAGGGCGATCAGCAGCGCGCCCAGTTCGAAGCGGCGCAGGTTGGCGGCTTCGCCTTCGATACGCTGTTCGAAACTGAGGCAAGCCTGTGATTCGCTGAGGTCGACTACCGGGCCTTCGGCATCGTCTTCCTCGTCCCAGGCTTGCAGCCTGGCCAGCGCCGCCAGAGGTGCCAGCGCGCTGAACAGAGTCAGGCATTCGCCTTCATCGAGATGGAAGGGGTTGCTCAGGGCCAAGAGCAGCATCTGCTGGTAGAGGCCGCGCAGGGTGCTGGCCGGTTTCGGCTCGAAGGCCGCTGCGACTGGTTCGTCCAGGCACTGCTGATGCTCGCCGATCCAGTACAGCAGGTGGCTGTCGCGCCAGAGCGTTGCAGGTGGCTCCTGGTACAGCTGGTAGTGGCGCAGCAACTGCTGAGCAAGAAAGTGCTGGGCCATGTACAGGCACCACGCAAGGTGCGGCATCGACGGCTGGCGACCCTGCAAAATTTGCAGTAGCAGGCGTTTGAAACCGATCGCCAATTCGCCGCACAACCGCACGAATAGAGGGCTTGGCGGATGCTGGCGATTGGCAAGGCTGGTGTAATGGCGGTACTCGTCACTGAAGTTTTGCAGCGCACGCTGCCTTTCCAGTAAGGTCAGAGCGCTGCGATTGAGCGAAAACAAAAGGCCCAGCACTTGTTGCAGGCCATGTTCCGGCTCCAGATGGCGAGCAGCCGCGAGTCGCTGGGCGATTTCCGCCGGCGATAAACTGTTGTCCTCGCGGATGTCCGGTACTTCCAGGCGCAGGGCATCCAGCGTCATATCAACCCCGGGTGGACGAGGATCGAGTACATGGGCTTAGGGCTCCGGAAATTCGGCAAGGCTGTCTTGGTTATCTGCACCGGTTTGCTGCTAACGGCTTGCGCCGAAGATTTCGGCCCTGACCAGCATGGACGAAAGGTAACGGCTGACAGCCTCGATGGCCAGTGGCTGATCATCAATTATTGGGCCGAATGGTGCGCGCCGTGCCGCACCGAGATTCCTGAACTCAACGCGTTGGAAGAAACGCTGAAAAACCAGTCGGCGCGGGTGATTGGCGTCAACTTCGACGCCTTGCAGGGCGATGACCTCAAGCGTGCGGCTGACAGTTTCGACATCCGCTTCACCGTGCTGGCGCAGGATCCGGCGGCGCGCTTCGAACTGCCACGCACCGATGTCTTGCCGGTCACCTACATTGTCGATGCCGAGGGCAAACTGCGTGAGCGCCTGGTCGGTGAGCAGACATCCGCCGGGCTGCTCGCACATCTCGAACGCCTGCGCGGCGAATAGACCAGCGCAAGAGCGGAGCACCGCGAACAAGCGGTGCCTGTCTTACCAACCCGGCACCCCACTCATGTCCGGTAGCTGGTGGGCGATGCCCTTGTGGCAATCGATGCAGGTGGCTGCGCCGCTGGCCAGGGCGCTGGAGTGCATCTGGCGGGCGCGCGGGCTCTGTTTGGTGAAGTCCATGTAGTCGAAGTTGTGGCAGTTGCGGCATTCCAGCGAATCGTTGGCCTTGAGCCGTGCCCATTCGTGTTCGGCCAGTTCGCGACGCTTTTCCAGAAACTTCTCGCGGGTGCTGATGGTGCCGAAGATCTTGCCCCAGACTTCCTTGGACGCCTGCATCTTGCGCGCGATCTTGTCCGTCCACTGGTGCGGTACGTGGCAGTCCGGGCAGGTGGCGCGCACCCCGGAGCGGTTGCTGTAGTGAATGGTGTCCTGCAGCTCGACGTACACGTTGTCACGCATCTCATGGCAGGAGATGCAGAACTGCTCGGTATTGGTGGCCTCCAGCGCGGTGTTGAAACCGCCCCAGAAAATGATCCCGGCGATGAAGCCGCCAAGCGTGAGAAAACCCAGGCTGTAATGCACGCTTGGGCGGCGCAGGATGCTCCAGTACTCCTTGAGCAGGGCCATTAACGACTTCATGAAAGGCCTCCTCAGGGTTTTGCCGTGCCGGCTGCTTCGTCGCCGAGCAACTGGTCGATATTGCGGAAGGCGTTGCCGACCAGAGGTTTGACCTCCTGCTGGGTGACGTGGCACTGGGTACAGAAGTAGCGCCGCGGCGACACGGCTGCCAGCGGCTGGCCGTCGCGATCCATGTAATGAGTGATGCTGATCATCGGCGCCTGGCTGCGGGCGCTGCCGGCGCGGCTGTGGCAGGTCAGGCACTTGTTGCCGTTGGCGTCGACCTGATAGCCGCGAATGCTGTGCGGGATGGTCGGTGGCTGTTCCGGGTAGTTGCGCTCGCGGCGCAGGTCCTTGTTCTCCTCGTTGCCCAGCACCGGTGCCGGCAGGGTCTGACTGAGGGTGCCGCCGGGGCGGCGGCCGTCCGGCGCGGGGGCGTCGAGTGGGTAATCGAGCTCACCGGCGATGGCCAGGCCGAAGGCGGCGAGCAGTAGCAGAGGCAGGAAACGCAGGCTCATGACGGTTCTCCTCAGGCCAGGTTGACCAGTTCGATCTTCACCGCACACTTCTTGTAGTCGGTCTGCTTGGAGATCGGGTCGGTGGCGTCCAGGGTGACCTTGTTGATCAGTTTGTTGGCGTCGAAGAAGGGCACGAACACCAGGCCGCGCGGTGGCTTGTTGCGCCCGCGGGTTTCGATGCGCGCGCGGATCTCGCCGCGCCGGCTGATCACTTTGACCTCGCTGCCGCGTCGCGCCTTGAGTGCCCTGGCATCGTCCGGGTGCATGTACACCAGGGCATCGGGTACCGCGCCGTGCAGCTCCTCGACGCGCTGGGTCATGCTGCCGGTGTGCCAGTGTTCGAGCACGCGGCCAGTGCTGAGCCAGAACGGGAAGTCGTCATCCGGCGCCTCGGCTGGCGGTTCGTAGGGCAGGGCGAAGATCAGCGCGCGCTTGTCCGGGTAACCGTAGAACTGCACGCCGCTGCCTTTTTCCACGTAGGGGTCGTGGCCCTCGCGATAGCGCCAGCGCGTCTCCTTGCCATCGACCACCGGCCAGCGCAGGCCGCGCTCGGCGTGATAGCTGTCGAAGGGCGCCAGGTCATGGGCATGGCCGCGACCGAACTGGGCGTATTCCTCGAACAAGCCCTTCTGCAGGTAAAAGCCAAAAGCCTCGGCTTCGTCGTTGGCATAGCCGGCCTCGATCTGTTCGCGGGGGTACTGGTCGACCTGGCCGTTGGCAAACAGCACCTGGTACAGCGTCTTGCCCTTGTATTCCGGGGCCTTGGCCAGCAGTTCGGCAGGCCAGACTTCGTCGGTGGTAAAGCGCTTGGAAAACTCCACCAGTTGCCACAGGTCGGACTTGGCCTCGCCCGGTGCCTTGACCAGTTGGTGCCAGAACTGCGTGCGGCGCTCGGCATTGCCGTAGGCGCCTTCCTTCTCCACCCACATGGCGCTGGGCAGGATCAGATCGGCAGCCTGGGCCGAGACGGTGGGGTAGACATCGGAGACGATGACGAAGGCCTGCGGGTTGCGCCAACCGGGGAGGACCTCCTGCATGATGTTGGGGCCGGCCTGCATGTTATTGCTGACCTGCGTCCAGTAGACCTTGAGTACGCCGTCCTTGAGCTTGCGGCTCTGTTCCACGGCATGAAAGCCGGGTTTTTCCTGGATGGTGCCGGCCGGCAGCTTCCAGATCTTCTCGGCGGTTGCACGGTGCTTGGGGTTGGCCACCAGCATGTCGGCGGGCAGACGATGGGAGAAAGTGCCCACCTCGCGCGCGGTGCCGCAGGCCGATGGCTGGCCGGTGAGGGAGAAGGGGCTGTTGCCCGGTTCGCTGATCTTGCCGGTGAGCAGGTGCAGGTTGTAGATCAGGTTGTTGGCCCAGACGCCACGGGTGTGCTGGTTGAAGCCCATGGTCCAGAACGACATGACCTTGCGTTTGGGGTCGGCGTACAGCTCGGCCAAGGCCTTGAGGCGCTCGGCCGCCACGCCGCTTTCCCGGGCGGTGCGCTCCAGGGTGTAGGGTTTGACGAAGGCGGCGAACTGCTCGAAGGACATGTCCTCCCAGGTGTTGGCCTTGGCCGCGTTCTTGGCCTGCATCTCCAGCGGGTTGTCGGCGCGCAGGCCGTAGCCGATGTCATCGGCGCCGCGGGCGAACTTGGTGTGCTTGCCGACGAAGTCCTTGTTCACCGCGCCACTTTCGATGATGTGATTGGCGATGTAGTTGAGGATCAGCAGATCGGTCTGCGGTTTGAATACCAGCGGAATGTCGGCCAGGTCGAAGCTGCGGTGCTCGAAGGTGGAAAGCACCGCGACCTTGGTGTTCGGATGGCTGAGGCGGCGATCGGTGACCCGGCTCCAGAGAATCGGGTGCATCTCGGCCATGTTCGAGCCCCACAGCACGAAGGCGTCGGCGGCCTCGATGTCGTCGTAGCAGCCCATGGGCTCGTCCATGCCGAATGTGCGCATGAAGCCCATCACCGCCGAGGCCATGCAGTGGCGCGCGTTGGGATCGATGTTGTTGGAACGGAAACCGGCCTTCATCAGCTTGTTGGCGGCGTAGCCTTCCCACACCGTCCATTGCCCTGAACCGAACATGCCGACGGCCTCGGGGCCATGCTCGCGCAGCGCCTCCTTGGTCTTCTGTTCCATGATGTCGAAGGCCTGCTCCCAGCTCACCGGCTGGAATTCACCCTGCTTGTCGTACACGCCATTCTTCATGCGCAGCAGCGGTTGGTTGAGGCGGTCGACGCCGTACATGATTTTCGACAGGAAGTAGCCCTTGACGCAGTTCAGGCCGCGATTGACCTCGGCCTTGACGTCGCCGTGGGTGGCCACCACGCGGTTGTCGCGGGTGGCGACCATCACGCTGCAGCCGGTGCCGCAGAAGCGGCAGGGCGCCTTGTTCCAGTCCAGGCGGGTCATGTCCGCTTCGGTGATCAGGTTGCTGGCGGTCGTCACCAACGGCAGACCGGCGGCAGCGGCGGCAATGGCAGCAGCGTTGGCCTTGGCAAATTCACGGCGGGTTAGCTTCATTCTGAGTCTCCTTCTGTGTCGAGGAGTTCGTGGTAAACCAGAGCGGCATTGAGCACGCCTGGCAACGCGTTGATCTGTTCGAGGCGGGCGAGGATGTGGCGCTCGTGTTCGGTTTCCAGCACCACCACCAGCTTGCCTTGCGGGCTTTCCTGATGCAGTTCGAGGCCTTCCAGCTGGCGCAGGTTGGCTTTCACCGCAGCCAGCCATTCGGGCCGTACGTGCACCAGCAGACTGGAAATATGCATAGAGGCGGCCATGTTCCGTGGCTCCGTAGGTGAGGAAGGATCAGGTGGGTGGGCCAGGTGGGCCCAGCAGCATCTGCATGAACCAGATGATGAATCCGTAGCCGCCGACCAGCGCGACCGAAAGGATGGGGAAGAGGCAGACGACGAGAAAGACGAATAGGCGGGTTTCCTTGCCTTTCATGGCGCTGCGCTCGGGCGGGGTAGCCATTCGCTCTTCTCCGTTGCGTTCGCAATTGAGTCTAGACCCTAACGTTAGTAAGGGCAAAGTCTGTTGAGCTGGATCAAGGAAAAGGAATTGCACGAGCGCTAATGGCACGCGCTCGCGATTATCGATAGCGTGCTAATATTTCGTCTGGTTTCATTCACCTGCAGGCGTCACCCGGTTCGGTCTTGCGGCATGTTCCGACTATCGCTTGCATCCAGCTTCGTGAGCCAGTCCATCCATGTCCGTGACTCATCTGAGCCGTGGCAGCGCCGGTTATCGGCGTGCCACCCTGGCGCTGTTCTGCGCCGGTTTCGCCACCTTCGCCATGCTTTACTGCGTGCAACCTCTGCTGCCGTTGTTGGCCGCGCACTTTCGCGTGTCTGCGGCCAGCAGCAGCCTGGCGCTTTCGCTGACTACCCTGAGCCTGGCCCTGTGCCTGCTGGTATCCGGTGCACTGGCCGAGAGCTGGGGGCGCAAGCCGGTGATGGTCGCGGCGCTGGGCCTGGCCGCGCTACTGGGGATCGCCTGCGCACTGGTGGAGCAGTGGAGCAGCCTGCTGATTTTGCGTGCGCTGCTGGGGCTGGCGCTGAGCGGTTTGCCGGCGCTGGCCATGGCCTATGTCGGTGAGGAGTTCGACCCTGAAGCGCTACCGGCAGCGATGGGGTTGTATATCGGTGGCACGGCGCTGGGTGGCCTGCTCGGGCGTTTGCTGGCCGGTTTGCTCAGCGACCTGGGCGGTTGGCCCTGGGCCCTGGGCGGCATTGCCGGGCTGGGTTTGCTGGCGCTGGGGCTGTTCATCTGGTTGCTGCCGCCGTCGCGGCATTTTACCGCCCAGCCGCTGTCGGTGCGCGGGCTGCTGGGCAACTTCGCCCTGCACCTGAAGAACCCGCGTTTGCGCGTGCTGTTCGCCCTGGGCTTTCTGCTTATGGGCGGTTTCGTTGCACTGTTCAACTATGTCGGCTTTCGCCTGGCGGGTGCGCCATTCAACCTGTCGGCGACGGTCATCGGCCTGCTGTTCACCGTGTACCTGCTCGGCATTCTCAGTGCTGGCTGGGCCGGGCGCCTGGTGCCACGCTTTGGCGCGCGTCAGGTGCTCAATGGCGGCATCGGCCTGATGCTGCTAGGCGTAGCGCTGTGCGCTGCGCCCTGGCTGAGCGCGGCGGTGGTCGGCCTGGCGCTGTTCACCCTGGGCTTCTTCTCGGCCCATGCGGTGGCCAGCGGGCAGGTCGGCATCCATGCGCAGGGCGCCAAGGCGCAGGCATCGGCGCTGTACCTGTGCGCCTATTATCTGGGCTCCAGCCTGGTGGGCTATGTCGGCGGTTACGTCTGGGAGCATGCCGGCTGGCTGGCATTGCTCGGCGTTCTGGCTGCGCTGTTTGTCGTTGCGGGTGCTCTGGTGCGGCGTATCTAGCCTGTTTGCCACTCGTTCAGTGCAGGTTCAAGGAGGGTTCAGCGGGGATTCAGTCGTCTTCCGGCAGACTCGTTGCCAAGTTGATCAAAACCGCAACGAGAGGAATGACGCCATGAAAATCACCCTGAACCGTATCGCCTTCGCTACCTGCCTGGCCCTGGGTGCAAGCGCTGCCCAGGCCAACGACAATTTCGTCGGCCTGACCTGGGGCCAGACCGACAACAACATCCAGAAGTCCAACGCGCTGAATGCCAACCTCGGCAATCCGAAGCTGGACAAGGTGATCGATGGTGAAGGAACCTGGGGTATCCGGGCCGGCCAGACGACCGCTGACGGCCGCTACTACGCGACCTACGAGAATGTCTCGGACAGTCACAATGGCTACAAGCTGCGTCAGCAGAATCTGCTTGGCAGCTACGACATGTTCGTACCGCTGGGCAGCAACAACACCAAGCTGTTCGGTGGTGTGACGGCCGGCCTGGTCAAGCTCGAACAGGAGAGCCGTGGCTTCTCCCGTGACAGTGACATCGGTTTTGCCGCAGGCCTGCAGGCCGGTATTCTGCAGGAACTGAACAGCAACACCTCGATCGAAGCCGGCTATCGTTACCTGCGTACCAATGCCAGCACGGAAATGGCGCCGCATGGTGCAGGCAAGGCCGGGTCGCTGGATCTGCACAGCAGCTCGCAGCTCTACCTCGGCGCCAACTTCGCCTTCTAATGGCGGCATAGCGTTACCAGGCCGGGCATCAGTCCGAGTGAAAACGTAGCGAGCGAAGGTCAGGCAAGGTAAAAGCCGGCGAAGAAGCGCAGTTTACGACTTGTAAATGAGCATTCTGAGCCGGGTTTTAACGCAGCATGGCCGAGCGCAGTAGTTTTCACGCTGACTGATTTGCCCGGCCTTCGCACAACTTAATAGGGGGAGTCTCATGAAATTGCTGGTGGTGGAGGATGAGGCGCTGCTGCGTCACCATCTGTTCACTCGCCTCAGCGAAAACGGGCATGTGGTGGATGCCGTGCGCACCGCCGAAGAAGCACTGTACCGAGCTGAGTCCTTCAATCATGACCTGGCCCTGGTCGACCTCGGTCTGCCTGGTATGAGCGGTATCGACCTGATCCGTGAGCTGCGCAGCCAGGACAAGAACTTTCCGATCCTGATACTCACCGCACGCGGTAACTGGCAGGACAAGGTCGAAGGGCTTTCCTGCGGTGCCGACGACTATGTGGTCAAACCGTTCCAGTTCGAGGAGCTGGAAGCACGTCTGAACGCGCTGCTGCGACGTTCTTCCGGGTTCACCAAGTCGACCATCGAAGCGGGCTCCCTGGTGCTGTACCTCAATCGCAAGCAGGCCACGGTGGATGAACAGTCGCTGCAGCTGACCGCCTACGAGTACCGCATCCTCGAGTACCTCATGCTGCACCATCAGCAGGTGGTGGCCAAGGAGCGCCTGATGGAACAGCTCTATCCGGGCGACGACGAGCGTGATCCCAACGTCATAGAAGTGCTGGTAGGTCGTCTGCGGCGCAAGCTGGAGGCAGTGCTGGGCGGCAAACCGATAGAAACCGTGCGCGGCCAGGGCTACATGTTCAACGAGCGCTGCAAGTGAGTCGAGCGCGCGCCGTTCTACGCAAGCTGCGTATGCGTTTCGCCTCCCTGCGGCTGCGTTTGATGCTGGCCAGCGCCGCGCTGGCGATGCTGTTCATGCTGCTGTTGATGCCGGTGCTGCAGGGCGTGTTTCTCATGGCCCTGGAGCAGACCATCGAAAAGCGCCTGGCCTCCGACGCGGCAGCGCTGATATCCGCCGCGCGTATCGACGACGGCCAGTTGCACATGCCGGAGAAGATGCCGGACGAAGAATTCGACAACCTCGACTCGCACCTGCTGGGCTTCATCTTCGACCGTGAAGGCCAGATGCTCTGGCGCTCGCGCTCATCCATCGACGAACTGGTGCGCTACCTGCCGCGTTATGACGGTCGCGGCCACGAGTTCGTGCGCATTCGCGACGAAAACGGCCAGGAATACTTTGTCTATGACATCGAAGTAGACCTGCTGCGCGGCGATCAAACCGCGCTGAGCATCGTCACCATGCAGCCGACCCGCGAATACCAGGGGCTGTTCAACGGTTTCGCCTGGCAACTGCGCCTGTGGCTGGGCATCGCCCTGCTGGTGCTGCTGGGCCTGCTCTGGTTCGGCCTGACCTGGGGCTTTCGCAGCTTGCGAGGTTTAAGCGACGAGCTCGATGGCGTGGAGGCCGGTACCCGCCAGCGCCTGAGTGACGAACACCCGCGCGAATTGCTGCGCCTGACCAACTCCCTCAACCGCCTGCTCGACAGCGAACGGCGTCAGCGCGAGCGCTACCGCGACTCGCTGGAAGACCTCGCCCACAGCCTGAAAACACCACTCAGCGTGTTGCAGGGCATTGGTGAAAGCCTGGCTGTGCAGCCGGACAATCGCGAACAGGCGCAACTGATGCAGGCGCAGATCGAACGCATGAGCCAGCAGGTCGGCTATCAACTGCAACGCGCCAGCCTGCGTCGCAGCGGCCTGGTGCGTCATCGCGAACAGGTCTGGCCGCTGCTCGATAGCCTGTGCCGCTCGCTGGACAAGGTCTACCGGGATAAGCGCGTCGAAGCGACCCTGGACGTGCCCGCGCACAGCCAGATCACCATGGAACGTGGCGCGCTGATGGAACTGCTCGGCAACCTGCTGGAAAACGCCTACCGCTTGTGCCTGCAACAGGTGCGTGTGAGGCTGCAACCCCTGGCTGGCGGCTGCCTGCTGACCATCGAAGACGACGGCCCCGGCGTGCCCCCGCACCAGCGTGAGCGGGTGCTGCAGCGCGGCGAACGACTGGATGCACAGAACCCGGGGCAGGGCATCGGCCTGGCGGTGGTGGAAGATATCGTCGACAGCTACGACGGCGAGCTAAGCCTGGAAGATTCGGAACTGGGCGGCGCCTGTTTCAGGGTGCGGTTGTACGACTGAGCCTTGCTGTCAGGCACGTTCTTCCGATTCTTGTACGGAACAGAACCGCTGCCGGTCCAGGCGAGTCCTGCAGCGGAACAAGGTCGATACCAAATGTGAGCCCTGATCAATTGAACGCTTCGCCCTCGCGGCGCGAACTACGGAATGGCCAGGGCGCAAAGGCCCAGAACAGGCCGGATATACGAATGTCATCGCGCTGGTGACAGGTGCCAAAGCGAAGCTTTGCTCACTACTTGTGGGGAGAGTCCATGTCAGTTGTTAGATGCTTGGTGTACGGTCTTCGTTGTGGTGCCATATACGAAGAATGACGATAGTTTCTGTGTGGGCTGAATAGCGGACTCTATATTTTCCGAAAACTGCGTCTCGAATGGCTTTTGGGCTTGGAGCAAGCTCAACAGCGCGGCCCATTTCTGGATATAGACAAAGATTCTCGATGCGGGAAAGGAGCTCTGCTGCAATGCGTGCAGCAGCAAGAGGATCGTTCTCTGCTATGAATTCGCGCAGGCGAACGAGGTCTGCCACCGCGTTTTCTGAGTAGGCCAGTCTCACTGACCAGCCTTCGGTGGGGATAGCTCATTGTCGGTGCCCCAGCTTTGCAGCCAGGCAGCTACAGCTTCGCCGGATACAACTCGGCCCTGCGCCACTGACTCCATCGCTTGCAGTGTTTCTTGCCAGCGGTTCTGCTCTAGCTCCTGGCGCTCAAAGAACTCTCTAAGTGCTTGATTAATAAGCCAACTTTTACTTCTCTGAAGCTTCTCGGCCATAGCGCCAAGATTTTCTTCGAGTTCCGGTTGAAGCCGGACGGTTGTGACGCTCATGGATATGCCTCCATACTTTTGAATGCAATGTATTACACAGTATTCATGCGGGCAAGCAGGCTCGGCGCGCGAGTGCGCGTGTTGCACTCAGCTCCTGCAACCGCCCGCGACAGCACCCAGGATGAAAAGCGACATGAAGAACGGCAAGCCTATCGCCTCTGGCGCATTGCCAGCAGGCTTGGGTCAGAACCTAGTGCATATCCGCCTGACCTGTCCATCCACGAAGCCCGATGCACAGGCAGCCATGCTGCCTTACCCCTCCTGTGCCCGATACGCCCCCGGTGTCAGCCCCGTCCATTTCTTGAACGCGCGATGAAAGGCCGAGGGTTCGGAGAAGCCGAGTTGTTCGGCGATGTCCTGAATCGCCAGTTCGTCGCGGCCCAGGTGGTAGATGGCGAGGTCGCGGCGCAGGTGGTCCTTGAGTTCCTGGAAGCTGGTGCCTTCTTCGCGCAGGTGGCGGCGCAGGGTTTGTGGGCTGGTGTGCAGGTGCTGGGCGACCTGTTCCAGGTCCGGCCAGGTGCGGCAGTCGCGGCCGAGCAGGCGACGAATCTGGCTGATCAGGCTGTCGCCGCCGTCGGGACGGGCCAGCAGATCGGCGGGGGAGTGTTGGAGGAATTGCTTGAGCGTGCGTTCGTCCTGCAGCAGCGGCATGGCCAGGTAGCGGGCGTGGAACAGCAGGCTGGTTTGTCCGGCGGCAAAGCGCCGGCTGCAGGGGAACAGCAGTTCGTACTCGGCGGCATGCGCGGGTTCGGGGTAGGCGAAGGTGGCTTCTTCCAGGCGGATGCGCTGGCCGATCAGCCAGCTACCCAGGCGATGCCAGATCACCAGCAGACTTTCGACCAGAAAATGGTCCGGATCCCACAGCGTGCTGTCGTCGACGCTCAGCCGCGCCCAGTCGCCTTCGCGTTGCAGGCTGATGCCTGGCGCGTCGGGAAACAGGCCGTAGAACATCGCGCCACGACTCAGGGCTTTTTCCAGGCTGCGGCAGTGGATGATGGCGTGGCTCATCATGGCGAAGGTGCCGCGTTTGCTCGGCTGGCGGCCGAAACCCAGGTATTCGTCGTCCAGCGCTTCCCACAGCAGTTGCATCAGCCGGGAGAATTGCTCCGGGGCGATGCGTGCGCGCGGCTCGACCAGCACGGCGCTCTGGATGCCAGCCTGGCGCAGTATCGGGTCGCAGGCCAGGCCGTGGCGGTCCGCACCGCGCAGGGCGGCGCGGACGAAGTGGCTGGCAATGGTGCGTTCGCGCATGCTGGGTTTCCGAAATCGAGGGTGGTCGATGGTAGGCAGTTGCTCCCAGCCAGGGCAAGCCAACCGAGCGATTGGGTCAACCGAGGCTGAGCGCATGGGTCATTGAGGGGCGGCGGGGCGGCCCTTAACCTCAAGGACATAACAACAGCGGAGGACCCGCCCCATGCAACGCAACCATTTCGACACCGAGCACAACCTGTTCCGCGACGCCTTCGCTGCGTTTCTCGATAAAGAGGTGGTGCCGCATCAGGAAGCCTGGGAAGAGGCTGGTGTGGTGGATCGCAGCGTGTGGCGCAAAGCCGGCGAGATGGGTTTTCTGTTGCCCTGGGCGGACGAGGAGTACGGCGGAGCGGGGCTCAAGGACTTTCGTTACGAGCAGATCATGTGCGAGGAGCTGGCGCGCATCAACGAACCGGGTTTCATGATCCCGCTACACTCGGCGCTGTGCGGCCCCTATATCGCCGAGTACGGCAATGCCGAGCAGAAGGCGCGCCTGCTGCCGGGCATCATCAGCGGTGAAACCATCCTGGCGGTGGCGATGACCGAGCCGTCTGCCGGCTCCGATCTGGCCGGCATGCGCACCACGGCCGTGGACAAGGGCGATCACTGGTTGCTCAACGGTTCCAAGGTGTTCATCTCCAACGGCTACCTGGCTGATGTAGTGATCGTCGCAGCCAAGACCGACCCGGCCAACAAGCACGCCATGGGGCTGTTTCTGGTGGAGCGGGGCATGCCCGGCTTCGAGCGCGGCAAGAAGCTGAAGAAGCTCGGCATGCACAGCCAGGACACTGCCGAGCTGTTCTTCAACGACGTTAAGGTGCCCAAGGAGAACCTCTTGGGCGATGCCAAGGGCGGCTTCTTCTACCTGATGAATATGCTCGCCCAGGAGCGCCTGACCAATGCCTGTGGCGCTGTGGCCGGCGCCGAGGCGGCGCTGCAGACCACCATCGAGTACGTCAAGGAACGCCAGGCCTTTGGCCGCCCGGTGGCGCATTTCCAAAGGCTCTGTCTGAGTTATCTGTTGCAGTGGTCTAAACTGAATCGTGATCTTTCCCAGCATGAGGGATCTATCATGAAAGCGGTTCAGTTTTCGCGGTGGATGGCACAGCTCTCCAGCCTCAACCCAGA
>NZ_NIUB01000001.1 GCF_002197815.1 Pseudomonas oleovorans subsp. oleovorans | reverse complement strand
GCTGAGCCAGCTAATGTGCCGACGCAACAAGAACATCGCCACGGTAGCCTTGGCGAACAAGAATGCCCGGATTATCTGGGCGATCCTCAGCAAGGGTGAACAGTATCAGCCTTGCTGAACAGCAAAGCGCAACACCTGGAGACGCAACGTAGTAGAGATCCACTCGATTGCACAGTGACATGAACTGATGACGAACCGGTCGCACCGACCTGTGTGTAACCTGCTGCATCCATCGGCCCTCTGCTTTGCAAGGCCGCTAGCCCGGTTAGGCGCACAGGAGCGAAATTCATCATGGCTCAAGGCTAACGCCTTATCAGAAGTCGAATATACGGAAGCAGTCGTACCTAGGTTCAGAGGCAGATTATTTCACTGGCAAAACGGGAGGAGTCCATATACGGATGCAATCCGGGGAGTCGTGAGAAAAAGCCCCGGATTACATCCGAGCTGCGTTCATTCGGATGGGGTTTCGCCATCGAGCGTGGAAAGCGGCCAGTATAGGTTCGGCCGGCGGTCGCGGAACACACCCCAGGCGGTACGCACTTTCTCCAGCTCGGTCAGATCGAAGCTGTGCACCAGCACGCCTTCCTCGGTCTGATTCAGCTCCTCGACCTTCGCGCCGAACTGGTCGGCGATGAACGAACTGCCGTAGAAGGTGATGGCGTAGCCGTCCTGTTCCTCGCGGCCGATGCGGTTGCTGGCCACCAGTGGCATCAGGTTGGCGCCGGCATGGCCCTGCTGTACGCGCTGCCAGTGCTCGCGTGAATTGATGCTGGCGTCGTGCGGTTCGCTGCCGATGGCGGTGGGGTAGAAGAGGATTTCCGCGCCCATCAGCGCCATGCTGCGGGCGCACTCCGGGAACCACTGATCCCAGCAGATACCCACGCCGATGCGCGCATAGGCGGTATCCCAGACCTTGAAGCCGGTATCGCCCGGGTTGAAGTAGTACTTCTCGTGATAGCCGGGGCCGTCGGGGATATGGCTTTTCCGATAAATCCCGAGGTTCGTGCCGTCGGCATCGAGGATGGCGATGCTGTTGAAACGGGCGCGCCCGGCGCGCTCGAAGAAGCTGATCGGCAGCACCACCTTCAGTTCCGCCGCAACCTTGCTGAAGTGCGCGATGGCCGGGTTCTCGTCCATCGTGGTCGCCAGCTGGGTGTAGTCGGTGTTGGGCTTCTGGCAGAAGTAGGGCGTCTCGAACAGCTCCTGAATCAGGATGATCTGCGCGCCCTGGGCGGCGGCCTGGCGCACCAGCTTCTCGGCGTTGGCGATGTTCGCAGGAGTATCCCAGGAGCAGGCCATTTGGGTCGCAGCGACGGTAACGATACGGGACATGAAGCACCTCTTGGCTCGTTCGCAGGCCGCTCTGGCGGCCCATTCAGAGTGCCGTGGCTGAACATCGACCAGGGCGGGATGCTCGATTTATATCCGATAAATATCGGTATTAGAAGATGCATTTGGTCGCCCGAGCGAAATAAATGCGATTTTTATCGGATTTATATTGGTTCGGGCCGTAGGGTGTCGCGGGGGCTTGGTTGTGCAACACGATGGTCGCGGCGTCAGATGCCATCGGTGCGCACGGCGCACCCTACGGTGGATTACGTCAGCGGTGCAGGCCTTTTCGGCAGCGCGGCCGGCAGGTACAGGCCCAGGTAGGCATCGAATACGCGCATGCCTTCCTCGGCCAGGCGCGGGGTGATGTGGCCGTGCAACTGCACGGAACGCGCATAAACACGATCACCCAGCGACATCGCCAGGTTGAAAACGTCGATATCCGTCGGCAATTGCGGCAGGGGGAAGTGACGGTCGAACAGTGCGTGCATCAATCGGCCCAATTCCAGGTCGTGCTGCTGATCGGCCTGGGTCACTTCGGCCAGGCCGTGCTGTGCCAGGATCAGTTGGCGCGCTGCAGCATCCTCGGCATAGATGGCCAGCATGCGCTGCTCGATCAGGCGCGAGAGGTCGTGCCAGCTACGCAGGGCAGTGTGATCGATCGGCTGCTGCAGGCTGGCGCGAAAGGCTGCATGCACGTCGGCGGTCAGCCCTTCGAGCAGGGCCGGTACGCTGGCGAAGAAATGGTAGATCGACGAGGGCGGGATGCCGGCGCGTTCAGCCACCGTGTAGATCGACAGAGTGGCCATGCCTTGCTCGGCCAGCAGCTCGCGCGCTGCCGTGAGGATCTGGGCGATCCTCGCCTGGCTGCTGGCGCGGGGTTTGCGCGGGCTGGCAGTGCGCGACATGAACAAGCTCCTCGGTTGTGAGGCGCTATTGGACGTCAGGCGCGGTCACTTGGGCAAGCAGGCTGAGCCGCCCGGCACTCTTGAGCGGGTGTGGGCGGCTTCTGCGCTTACACGGTATGCAGGTACCAGTTGTATTCGAGGTCGGAGATGGTGGTCTCGAATTCCTGCAGCTCGGCTTCCTTGCACGCGACGAAGATGTCGATGTATTTCGGATCGATGTACTTGTTCAGCACTTCGCTATCGTCCAGCTCGCGCAGGGCATCGCGCAGGTTGTTCGGCAGGCTGGGTTCGAGCTGCTCGTAGGCGTTGCCTTCGATCGGCTCGCCCGGTTCGATCTGGTTGGTCAGACCGTGGTGGATACCGGCGAGGATCGACGCCAGCATCAGGTAGGGGTTGGCATCGGCGCCGGCCACCCGGTGTTCGATGCGCACGGCGTCGGCGCTACCGGTGGGCACGCGCACGGCCACGGTGCGGTTGTCCAGCGCCCAGCTCGGCGCGTTGGGCACGTAGAACTGCGCGCCGAAGCGGCGGTAGGAGTTCACGTTGGGGCAGAGGAAGGCCATGCTCGCGGCCATGGTGTCGAGGATGCCGCCGATGGCGTGGCGCAGCGGCTGGTTCTCCAGCGGGTTGTCGGCGGCGAAGATGTTCTTGCCGGTCTTCTTGTCCAGCAGCGAGATGTGCACGTGCAGGCCATTGCCCGCCTGGCCCGGGTAGGGCTTGGCCATGAAGGTGGAATCCATTTCATGGTCGTAGGCGATGTTTTTGATCAGGCGCTTGAGCAGCAGGGCGTAGTCGCAGGCCTTGATGGCGTCTTCGACGTGATGCAGGTTGACCTCGAACTGCGCCGGGGCGCTTTCCTTGACGATGGCGTCGGCCGGGATGCCCTGCTCCTTGGCCGCTTCGAGCATGTCCTGCAGGCAGTCGACGTATTCGTCGAGGTCGTCGATCAGGTACACCTGGGTCGAATGCGGGCGCTTGCCGGAGATCGGCGAGCGCGGCGGCTGCGGCCGGCCGTTCACGTTCTCCTGGTCGATCAGGTAGAACTCCAGTTCGAAGGCGGCGCAGATCTTCAGACCCATGTCGTCGAACTTCTGTACCACCTGGCGCAGCACTTCGCGAGGGTCGGCGAAGAAGGGGGTGCCATCCAGTTCGTGCATGGTCATCAGCAGCTGCGCGGTGGGGCGCTTCTGCCAGGGCTCGTTGCACAGGGTATTGGGGATAGGGAAGCAGATACGGTCGGCGTCACCGATATCCAGGCCAAGGCCGGTGCTCTCGACGGTGGAGCCATTGATGTCGAGGGCGAAGAGCGAGGCCGGCAGGTTGATGCCTTTCTCGTACACCTTGTGCAGGGCGTTTCGATCGATGCGCTTGCCGCGCACCACGCCATTCATATCTGCAATAAGAAGGTCGACGAACTGGACCTCGGGATGTTCCTTGAGGAACGCGTTCGCTTCGTTAAGCTGAACGGCACGCGGGGGTACCGACATGATGCAACACCTTTTTGTTAAATATATCAATCATGCGACTGCATGGGTGTGAGTCAATCCGAAACGCACTTTACTGTCAAGCGGGCCCAGTGATGCCCTGTAGTGGGGCATGGTGGCCATTTCTGGGGCATTTCAAGGCCTTTCAGCGGGCTCCAAGCGTTGATCTTTCAGGTTGCTCAGTGGGGGTGTGTTCAATTTTTTACAGGACTATTGTGTAAAAAAATGAACAAGGCTAAGCTCGGTTCAAACCCATAACAGCAATAATACGGGTGTCTCATGTTTTCCCTGCCGGCCATCGGCGTCAGCGCTTGTGCCAAGATCATCGGTCACGCTACCTCTTCTTCCCGCAACAGCGAGGCGAATCTGCATATCATGCGGGCCCGAGTGGTCATGAGCATGACCGCTGCAATGCGGCAACATCCTTTCTTTGCATCCGGCGCGTCGCATGACCTGCCTGATCCGGTTTTTCGTTCATTGCATACCCAGCACGATAGCGTACGCGGCCGTGTGACGCTGTCTGCTGCGCGCCTTGGCCCGCGTCCTGCAATGCACAAGGCACTCGCCTGTTTCGCCGGGCGCGTGCTATGTCGCGAGATAGACGGCCCGATGTTCGAATACAAGGGTGAGCGATTTTCTTTCTGTGGTGTGCAAAGTCGGGTACCGGAGGTGTCGCACCCCTAGTAGCATCCACACGAATATCTCGCCTTCTTCCAGGCCTTTGGTGAGGCTTGCAGGGAGAGGGCGGGGCAACGCTGAACCCGCTATAACAAAAGTAGGTTCTACAACCCTGAGGTCTCTATGAGTACCAAGCTAGACCAGCTCACGAGCTGGCTGAAAGAACGCAAAATCACCGAAGTCGAATGCCTGATCAGCGACCTGACCGGCATTGCCCGCGGCAAGATCTCGCCGACCAACAAGTTCCTCGATGAGAAGGGCATGCGCCTCCCCGAGAGCGTGCTGCTGCAGACCGTGACCGGCGACTACGTCGAGGACGATATCTATTACGACCTACTGGACGAGGCGGACATCGACATGTTCTGCCGTCCGGATCCCAACGCTGTCTTCGTCGTGCCCTGGGCCATCGAGCCCACCGCCATGGTGATCCACGATACGTTCGACAAGCAGGGCAACCCCATCGAGCTGTCGCCGCGCAACATCCTCAAGAAGGTGTTGCAGATGTACGCCGACAAGGGCTGGAAGCCCATCGTCGCGCCGGAGATGGAGTTCTACCTGACCAAGCGCAACAGCGATCCGGACTTCCCGCTGGTAGCACCTGTTGGCCGCTCCGGCCGCCCGGAAACCGGTCGTCAGAGCTTCTCTATTGACGCGGCCAACGAGTTCGACCCGCTGTTCGAAGACATGTACGACTGGTGCGAACTGCAAGGCCTGGATCTGGACACCCTGATCCACGAAGAAGGTCCGGCGCAGATGGAAATCAACTTCCGTCATGGCGATGCACTGCACCTCGCCGACCAGATTCTGGTGTTCAAGCGCACCATGCGTGAGGCCGCGCTCAAGCATGACGTGGCGGCCACTTTCATGGCCAAGCCGATCACCGACGAGCCTGGCAGCGCCATGCACATTCACCAGAGCGTGGTCGACATCAAAACCGGCAAGAACATCTTCTCCAACGAAGACGGCACCATGAGCGAGCTGTTCATGCATCACATCGGGGGGCTGCAGAAGTACATCCCCGAGCTGCTGCCGCTGTTCGCGCCGAACGTCAACTCGTTCCGCCGCTTCCTGCCCGATACCTCGGCGCCGGTGAACGTGGAGTGGGGCGAGGAGAACCGCACCGTAGGCCTGCGCGTGCCTGAGGCGACTCCGCAGAACCGTCGCGTGGAAAACCGCCTGGCCGGCGCTGACGCCAACCCGTACCTGGTGCTGGCAGCTACTCTGCTGTGCGGCTACATGGGTATGGTCGGCGGGGTGAGGCCCGGTGCACCGGTCAAGGGCCGTGGTTACGAGCGTCGCAACCTGCGCCTGCCGGTGACCATCGAGAGCGCTCTGGAGCGGATGGAAGCGTGCAAGGACGCCGAGAAATTCCTCGGCGAGAAGTTCATCCGTGGCTATGTCGCGGTCAAGCGTGCCGAGCACGAGAACTTCAAGCGCGTGATCAGCTCCTGGGAACGCGAGTTCCTGCTGCTGTCGGTTTAGCAGGGTAGGGTGGGCTTCAGCCCACCATTGCATGCCGACTCGGTGGGCTGAAGCGGATCGCCGCCCGGCCCGCTCTACAAGTCCGTGGCCGGCAGCGTTCACAGAAGAAGGTGTGGTAATGAACCAGCAAGCGAACAACCCCAAGACTGCGCAGTGGCAGGCGCTGAGCCAGGCCCACCACCTGGCGCCGTTCAGTGATTACAAGCAGCTGGCCGAGAAGGGCCCGCGCATCATCACCGAGGCCAAGGGTGTGCACCTGTGGGACAGCGAGGGCAACAAAATCCTCGATGGCATGGCCGGCTTGTGGTGCGTGGCCATCGGCTATGGTCGCGAGGAGCTGGTCGCAGCCGCCGCTACGCAGATGCGTCAACTGCCGTTCTACAACACCTTCTTCCAGACCGCGCACCCGCCGGTGCTTGAGTTGGCCCATGCCATCTCCCAGCTGGCGCCGGCCGGCATGAATCACGTGTTCTTCACTGGTTCGGGCTCGGAGGGCAACGACACCATGCTGCGTCTGGTGCGCCACTACTGGGCATGCAAAGGCCAGCCGAACAAGAAAATCATCATCGGCCGCGACAACGGCTACCACGGCTCCACCGTGGCCGGGGCTAGCCTCGGCGGCATGAAGTTCATGCACGAGCAGGGCGACCTGCCGATTCCGGGCATCGCCCATATTCCGCAGCCGTACTGGTTCGGCGAGGGTGGCGAGCAGTCGCCGGAAGAGTTCGGCATCTGGGCTGCCGACCAGTTGGAGAAGAAGATTCTCGAACTGGGCGAAGAAAATGTTGCAGCGTTTATCGCCGAGCCGATCCAGGGCGCCGGTGGCGTGATCATCCCGCCGGAAACCTACTGGCCGCGGATCAAGGAAATCCTCGGCAAATACGACATCCTGTTCGTTGCCGACGAGGTGATCTGCGGTTTCGGCCGCACCGGCGAGTGGTTCGGCAGCCAGTACTACGACCTCAAGCCTGATCTGATGACCATCGCCAAGGGCCTGACCTCGGGTTACGTGCCGATGGGCGGGCTGATTGTCAGCGACAAGGTGTTCGAAGTGATCGAGGCGCATGGCGACTTCAACCACGGCTTCACCTATTCCGGCCACCCGGTGGCCGCTGCGGTGGGCCTGGAGAATCTGCGCATTCTCAGGGAGGAGGGCATCGTTGAGCGAGTCAAGGCAGAATCGGCACCATATTTGCAGCGTCGTCTACGTGAGCTGGCGGATCACCCGCTGGTGGGCGAAGTGCGCGGCGTCGGCATGCTTGGTGCCATCGAGTTGGTGCAGGACAAGGCGACGCGCACACGTTATCCGGGTGACAAGGCGGTAGGCATGATCTGCCGCGGCCACTGCTTTAATAACGGTCTGATCATGCGCGCCGTGGGCGACACCATGATCATTGCGCCACCACTGGTGATCAGCCAGGCGGAGGTGGATGAGCTGGTAGAGAAAGCACGCAAGTGCCTGGATCTGACCCTGCGTGACCTGTCGGTCTGAAAGCCCGCAGTCACGGAAAGTTGTCAGCGGTGCCATGACCTTGCCAGACTGCGCCAGAATGCGTGAGCCGTCCTGATTGGAACGGTTTGCGCGACCTCTGGAATATCGACACAACAACAGGAGCTGTACGCATGAAAACATTCGGCAAGACCCTTCTCGCGTTGTCCCTGACCGCGGCCGTGGCAGGCGCTGCTCAGGCTGACAGCAAGGTGCTGCATGTCTACAACTGGAGCGATTACATCGCCGAAGACACCCTGGCCAACTTCGAGAAGGAAACCGGCATCAAGGTTGTCTACGACGTCTTCGACAGCAACGAAGTACTGGAAGCCAAGCTGCTGGCCGGCAGCTCCGGTTACGACGTAGTCGTGCCGTCCAACCCCTTCCTGGCCAAGCAGATCAAGGCTGGCGTGTTCCAGAAACTGGACAAGTCCAAGCTGCCGAACTGGTCGAACCTGGACAAGGACCTGCTCAAGGCCCTGGAACCGAGCGATCCGGGCAACCAGTACTCGATCCCCTACATGTGGGGCACCATTGGCATCGGCTACAACGTCGAGAAGGTCAAGGCCGTGCTCGGCGAAGACGCGCCGGTCGACTCCTGGGATCTGGTGTTCAAGCCCGAGAACATGGAAAAGCTGAAGGCCTGCGGCGTTTCCTTCCTCGATTCCCCAACCGAAATTCTCCCGGCCGCTCTGCACTACCTGGGCTACGCCCCGGACAGCAGCAAGGCTGACGAGCTGAAGAAGGCCGAGGAACTGTTCCTCTCCATCCGTCCTTCGGTGGCTTACTTCCACAGCTCCAAGTACATCTCCGACCTGGCCAACGGCAACATCTGCGTCGCCATCGGCTACTCGGGCGATATCTACCAGAGCAAGGCACGCGCCGAAGAAGCGAAGAACGGCGTGGAAGTCGGCTACAACATTCCGAAGGAAGGCGCGGGCTCCTTCTTCGACATGCTGGCGGTGCCGGCCGACGCCAAGAACGTCGAAGCTGCACACGTGTTCCTCAATTATCTGATGGAGCCGGCGGTGATGGCCAACATCACCAACTACGTGCAGTTCCCCAACGGCAACGCCGCAGCCACGCCGCTGGTCGATGAGGCGCTGCGCACCGATCCGGGCGTTTATCCGACTCCGGAAGTGCTGCAGAAGATCTACACCTTCCCGGACCTGGCGCCGGCGGTGCAGCGCAACATGACCCGCAGCTGGACCAAGATCAAGTCCGGTCGCTAAGCAACGAAGCAACGCCGCCTGGCGGGTTCGCCCGCCAGGCACCCAAATCGCGAGAAGAGGAAACGTTATGCGTCGTTCTACCCTGCTGGCCGGCCTGATCGCCGTTGCCATTGGTGTGTCTGTTGCCCAGGCCGCCGACCGTGTGGTCAAGGTCTACAACTGGTCCGACTATATTGCGCCGGACACCATCGCCGAGTTCGAGAAGGAAACCGGCATCAAGGTGGTGTATGACGTTTTCGATTCCAACGAAACCCTCGATGGCAAGCTGGCCACCGGCCAGAGCGGCTATGACGTGGTGGTGCCTACCAACCACTATCTGGCCAAGCAGGTGCGCGCCGGCACCTACCTGAAGCTGGATAAATCCAAGCTGCCCAATCTGGTCAATCTCGACCCGACCATCATGGAAAACCTGGCCGCGGGCGACCCCGGCAACGAATATTCGGTGCCCTACCTATGGGGCACCAACGGTATCGGCCTGAATGCCACCAAGGCCCGTGCCGTGCTCGGTGATGACGTCCCGTTGGATTCCTGGGCGCTGCTGTTCGACCCGCAATACGCCGAGAAACTCGCTTCCTGCGGTATCGCATTGCTCGACTCGGGCGACGAAGTGCTGCCGCAAACGGTCAACTACCTGGGCCTGTCGCCGCATACCACCAAGCGCGAAGACTACGAGAAGGCCTATGAGCAGCTGATGAAGGTGCGCCCTTACATCACCTATTTCCATAGCTCCAAATTCATCTCTGACCTGGCCAACGGCGAGATCTGTGCTGCCTTCGGTTATTCCGGCGATGTGCTGCAGGCCGCCGACCGCGCCGAAGAGGCCGGCCGCAGCGACGAGATCATCTACATCATTCCCAAGGAAGGCACCGCCATGTGGGCCGACCTGCTGGCGATTCCCAAGGACTCGAAGAACGTCGCCGAAGCCCACGAATTCATCAACTACCTGCTGCGCCCCGATGTGATCGCCAAGATCAGCAATTACGTGGCCTACGCCAACCCCAACCTCAAGGCCACCGAGCTGGTCGACGAGAGCGTGCGCGAGAACCCGGGCGTTTATCCCAGCGAGGAGGTCATGGCCAAACTCTACGTTGCTGAGGAGCGTACGCCCGAGGTGCAACGCTGGCTGACCCGCGACTGGACAAGAATCAAGAGCGGACGCTGATCGGCGGAAGATTTTCCTATAAAGTGCCGCGCCTTTTCGGGCGGCACACAATAACGAGGATGATACTGTGCGAGTTACCCTGCCCAAGTCTCTGATCGCCCTGGCGGCCTCCGCTGTCTGTGGTGTGGCCCTGGCCCAACCCAAGGTGCATATCTACAACTGGAGCGATTACATCGGCGAAGAGACGCTGGCCAAGTTCGAGGCGAAAACCGGCATCAAGCCGATCTATGACGTCTTCGACTCCAATGAAACCCTCGAAGGTAAACTGCTCGCTGGCCGCAGTGGCTACGATCTGGTGGTGCCGTCCAACCATTTCCTCGGCAAGCAGATTCGCGCCGGCGCCTTCCAGCCGCTCGACCGCAGCAAGCTGAGCAACTGGGACAACCTCGATCCGGCGCTGCTCAAGCAGCTGGAAACCAACGACCCCGGTAACCAGTATGCGGTGCCCTACCTGTGGGGCACCAACGGCATCGGCTACAACGTTGAGGAGGTCAAGGCCGCGCTCGGTGTCGAGGAGATCGATTCCTGGGCCGTGCTGTTCGAAGCCGAGAACATCAAGAAACTCAGCCAGTGCGGCGTCGCCTTCCTCGACTCCGGTGATGAAATGATTCCGGCCATGCTCAATTACCTTGGCCTGGACCCCAACAGCACCAACCCAGACGATTACGCCAAGGCCGAGGCCAAGCTGCTGGAAGTGCGTCCCTACGTCACCTACTTCCACAGCTCCAAGTACATCGGTGATCTGGCCAACGGCAACATCTGCGTGGCTGCCGGTTTCTCCGGCGACGTGCTGCAGGCTGCCGACCGTGCCGACGAGGCCGGCAAAGGCATCGAAATCGCCTACAGCATTCCCAAGGAAGGCGCGAACCTCTGGTTCGACATGATGGCCATCCCTGCCGACTCGGCCAATGCCGAGCAGGCGCATGCCTTCATCAACTTCCTCCTCGAGCCCGAGGTGATCGCCGAAGTCAGCGACTACGTCGGCTATGCCAACCCCAATACCAAGGCGGATGAATTCATGGATGAGGAGGTGCGCAACGACCCCTCCGTTTACCCGTCACAAGCGGTGCTGGACAAACTGTACATCTCCGCCGAGCTGCCGGTTCGCGTGCAGCGCCTGATGACTCGCACCTGGACCAAGGTCAAGTCGGGTCAGTAATCGTTCCTGCCCGGCCGCAGGGGTCGGGCACAATCTTCCGGGAGTTTTCCTAAATGGCTGTTGCCTCCAGCGCCTACAAAAAAGCCCTCGAGGGGGATCAGACACCGAAAGAGGTGCTGGTCAAGATCGATCGGGTGACCAAGAAGTTCGACGAGACCGTGGCCGTCGACGACGTCTCGTTGACCATCAACAAGGGCGAAATCTTTGCTCTGCTCGGTGGCTCCGGCTCCGGTAAATCCACGCTGCTGCGCATGCTTGCCGGCTTCGAGCGGCCCACCTCCGGGCGCATCATTCTCGATGGTGTCGATATCACCGACATGCCGCCCTATCAGCGGCCGATCAACATGATGTTCCAGTCCTACGCGCTGTTCCCGCACATGACCGTGGCGCAGAACATCGCCTTCGGTCTGCAGCAGGACAAGCTGCCCAAGGCCGAGATCGACGAGCGCGTGGCCGAGATGCTCAAGCTGGTACACATGACCCAGTACGCCAAGCGCAAGCCACACCAGCTCTCCGGTGGTCAGCGTCAGCGCGTGGCCCTGGCCCGCTCCCTGGCCAAACGCCCCAAGCTGCTGCTGCTCGACGAACCGATGGGCGCGCTGGACAAGAAGCTGCGTTCGCAGATGCAGCTGGAACTGGTGGAGATCATCGAGCGTGTCGGCGTGACCTGCGTGATGGTGACCCACGACCAGGAAGAGGCCATGACCATGGCCCAGCGCATCGCCATCATGCACCTGGGCTGGATCGCCCAGACCGGTAGCCCGATCGATATCTACGAGACGCCGACCAGCCGCCTGGTGTGTGAGTTCATCGGCAACGTCAACCTGTTCGACGGTCAGATCACCAGCGACGAGGCCGACCACGCGATCATCGACTGCCCGCATCTGGACAAGCCGATCTACATCGGCCACGGCGTCAGCACCCGCGCCGAGGACAAGAAGGTCAGCTACGCCCTGCGCCCAGAAAAACTGCTGATGGCCACCGCCTTGCCGGCCGACCACGAGCACCCCGAGTACAACTGGAGCCGTGGCCACGTGCACGACATCGCCTACCTCGGCGGTCACTCGGTGTACCACGTCAAGCTTACTTCCGGGCAGATCGTGCAGTGCTTCATCGCCAATGCCGAGCGCCGCGGCAAGCGCCCGACTTGGGACGATCCGGTAGTGGTGTACTGGGAAGACGACAGCGGCGTGGTACTGCAATCATGAAACCGAGCAAACTGGCGCGCTATCTGCCCACTGGGCGGCATGCCGTTATCGGCATACCCTTCCTCTGGCTGTTCATGTTCTTCCTGCTGCCCTTCATCATCGTGCTGAAGATCAGCTTCGCCGAAGCCGACGTGGCGATTCCGCCCTATACGGAAATCTACCAGTGGGCGGACAACAAGCTGACGCTGCTGTTGAATTTCGGCAACTACATCTTCCTCAGCGAAGATGCCCTGTACCTGTCGGCCTACCTGGGTTCGCTGCAGATCGCCTTCTTCAGCACCTTGCTCTGCCTGGTGATCGGCTACCCGATGGCCTATGCCATCGCGCGGGCGCCGAAAGAGCACCAGACGGTACTGCTGCTGCTGATCATGATGCCGACCTGGACTGCGATCCTGATCCGCGTCTATGCCTGGATGGGCATTCTCGGCAACAACGGCCTGCTCAACAGCCTGCTGATGGGTATTGGTCTGATCGATACGCCGCTGCAGATCCTCAACACCAACACCGCGGTCTATATTGGCATCGTCTATTCGTACCTGCCGTTCATGATCCTGCCGCTCTACGCCAACCTGGTGAAGCACGACCTCAGCCTGCTGGAGGCCGCCTCTGACCTGGGTTCGAGCAACTTCAACAACTTCTGGAAGATCACCGTGCCGCTGTCGAAGAACGGCATCATCGCCGGCTCCATGCTGGTGTTCATTCCGGTGGTTGGTGAATTCGTCATCCCCGAACTGCTCGGCGGCCCGGAGACCCTGATGATCGGCAAGGTGCTGTGGCAGGAGTTCTTCAACAACCGCGACTGGCCGGTGGCTTCCGCCCTGGCGGTGGTGATGCTGGCGATCCTGATCGTGCCCATCATCCTGTTCAACCGTAACCAAGCTAAAGAGCTGGAGGGCCGGCCATGACTGATCTAATCGCAATGAGCCCGTCATCCTGTTCAACCGGCTTTTTAACCAGACGCGTGGCTAAAGAGCTGGAGGGCCGGCCATGACTGATCTAATCGCAATGAGCCCGTCATCCTGTTCAACCGGCTTTTTAACCAGACGCGTGGCTAAAGAACTGGAGGGCCGCCCATGAAGCGTTTCAGTTTCTCCAGCATCATGCTCTGGGCTGGCCTGATCTTCATCTACCTGCCCATGGTCATCCTGGTCATCTACTCGTTCAACGCCTCGCGGCTGGTAACGGTGTGGGGCGGCTGGTCGGTGAAGTGGTACGTCGGTTTGCTCGACAACACCCAGCTGATGAACTCGGTGATGCGCTCGCTGGAAATTGCCTGCTACACCGCCATCGCGGCGGTGGCGCTGGGCACCCTGGCGGCCTTCGTGCTGACCCGCATCACCCACTTCAAGGGACGCACGCTGTTCGGTGGTCTGGTTACCGCGCCGCTGGTGATGCCGGAAGTGATCACCGGTCTGTCGCTGCTGCTGCTGTTCGTGCTGATGGCACAACTGATCGGTTGGCCGATGCAGCGCGGCATGACCACCATCTGGATCGCCCACACCACCTTCTGCTCGGCCTATGTGGCGGTGGTGGTGTCATCGCGTCTGCGTGAGCTGGACATGTCCATCGAAGAGGCGGCCATGGATCTGGGAGCGCGGCCGTGGAAGGTGTTCTTCCTGATCACCGTGCCGATGATCGCACCGTCGCTGGCAGCGGGCGCGATGATGTCCTTCGCCCTGTCGCTGGACGACCTGGTGCTGGCCAGCTTCGTCTCCGGTCCGGGTTCGACCACCCTGCCGATGGAGATCTTCTCCGCCGTGCGCCTGGGGGTTAAGCCGGAGATCAACGCGGTGGCCAGCCTGATCCTGCTGGCGGTGTCGTTCGCCACCTTCCTGGCCTGGTTCTTCGCCCATCGCGCTGAGGAAAAACGCAAGAAGGCCTTGCAGCAGGCCATGGACGAGACCACCAGTCCGTCCTGGCAGCAGGTCGTCGACAGCCGTCGCAGCACCAGCAGCAACTGAGCTTCTGGCTGAAAGCAAAAACGGGCCCCGCAAGTAATGCTGATCAGATAAGTTCGTCACCACCCCCTCCTACTTGCAGTAGAGGGGGCGCTTTTTGTAGGAGCCAGCTTGCTGGCGATGCTTTTTATGGCGGATCGCCGGCAAGCCGGCCCCTACAAAGATCGAGTGCAACGGCTTAACTGACAGGCATTAGCCCTGCGGGGCCCGTTTTTCATGGTGTCACTGATCGGGGCGTTGTGCAGCGATCTGTAGGAGCGGCTTCAGCCGCGATTGTTGTGCCTGCCCAGCCGCTATTTCACCAACGCCTTCCAGGCCTTGAGGCTGCTCACGATCTGCGTCTGAGTCGCACGCAGTTGGCGCTGCTCGTCGTCCAGCTCCTGCTGAGCCAGTTCGTACAGCTTGTTCAGCTCGCCATACAGGCGGTCGACCTCGGGCACTTCCAGCACCCCACGGGCCAGGCGCAGCCAGACCAGCAGGCGCTCCAGGCGCGGCATCTGCTCGGCCAGGTCCTCCGGCTGCTGCTGATAGCGGCGCAGCTGCAGGGCCGTGCCTTCTTCGCCCAGCAGGGTTGGCAGCCAGTTACCCAGTGCCGCGTTGCCCTGGCGATCGCCACGGCTGTTGCGTGCTTGCGTCCAGCTGCGTTGTAGCAACCAGTGCGACAGCTTCAGCGACAGCAGGCCCCAACGGCAGCCATCCAGCTCAGCGGCGAACAGTGCCGGCGCATTACGGCGCATGTTGTCGTCGTGCTGCCCGGCTGCCAGACGCGGGCGCCAGTCGTCGAGCAGGGCGTCGAGGGCTTCGCGCAGTTCGCGTGAGCTGGCGCGCGGTGCGGCCTGGCCGAGGCTGGCAAGCAGGGCGCGCAGATCGATCAGTTGCTCCAGCCATTGCTGCAACAGACTCCAGTGGCCGTTCCAGCGATATTGCTCGGCCAGGCGCTGGCTGGCGCCGAGCAGATGCCAGGCGAGGGCGGCAAAGGCGTCGTCCAGGCTCATCTCGGCGTTCAGCTCGGGGGGCGGCAGGCTCAGGCTGTAACTGCCGGCATCGAACAGGCGATAGCCACGTTCGGCCTTGCTGATGTCGCAGGGCATCAGCGGCAGTTCGGCAGCCAGTTCGCAGGCCAGCTCCAGCAGCGCGGCGGGTTCGCCCTGGCGCAGTTCCAGCTCCAGTTCGCAGATCTCTTCTTCACCTTCGCCGGCGATTACCTTGCCCAGGTCCAGCGCGGCTTCGATGACCACCTTGGCCTTGCCGCGACCCCAGGCGATCTCGGCCTTCTCGCGGACGAAATCAGTGGTGAACAGCGGTTGCAGGGTTTTCTTGTCCAGCTCGGCCAGGCTGGCCGGCCAGCAACTGTCGTCGAGCTTTTTCAGGTCGAGCTTGGCCTTGCTCAGGTACCAGTCCCACTCGTTGCGCTCGGACAGGCCGGCAA
This sequence comes from Pseudomonas oleovorans subsp. oleovorans, assembly GCF_002197815.1. Taxonomy (GTDB): domain Bacteria; phylum Pseudomonadota; class Gammaproteobacteria; order Pseudomonadales; family Pseudomonadaceae; genus Aquipseudomonas; species Aquipseudomonas oleovorans. The sequence continues at coordinate 196,474 of NZ_NIUB01000001.1, read as the reverse complement.
TGCTCTGGCCGCGACTTTTCAGCGTCTGAATGAACTGCTCGCCGTCGCGGCGCAGGCGCAGCGCGACCTTGGCATGGGCCAGGTCGCGGTTCGGGGTGTCGTAGTACTGATTGAACAGCTCGCCGCGTTGCCAGCCGCTCTTGTTGCGTTTCTTCAGCAGCGGGTGCTCGCGCAGGGCGGCCAGGGTGGCGCGACTGGCACGCAGTTTGATTTCGGTTTCTTTGACCATGGTGGAGACTTGATCGCCCTTTTTTAAAAATGTGACAGACCGATGACACGCGCTGGCGAATGACGAAGTCGCTCCCTATACTTGCGACCTTCTCAAAACAGGGGCTTACCCTATGCCTATCAATCCCTTTGTCAGCCTGTTCGGCCGTTCACCCATCGGCCCCATGCAACAGCATATCGCCAAGGCTCACGAGTGCGCGGCGAACCTGGTGCCTTTCTTCGAAGCCATAATGGTCGAGGACTGGGCCAAGGTGGAACAGGTACAACAGGAGATGTCCCGGCTGGAGCACGAGGCCGACAAGCTGAAGAAAAGCGTGCGCCTGCACCTGCCCAAGAGCCTGTTCCTGCCGGTGCCGCGTTCGGACCTGCTCGAGCTGCTCAGTGTACAGGACAAAGTCGCCAACCGCGCCAAGGACATCGCTGGCCTGATGCTCGGCCGGCAGATGGCTATTCCACAGCCGTTGCAGCCGCTGATGCGCACCTATGTGCAGCGCAGCGTGGATGCCAGCGCTCAGGCGCTGAAGGCAATGAACGAATTGGACGAGCTGCTCGAGACCGGTTTCGCCGGCCGTGAAGCTGTACTTGTGGAAACCCTGATCGAGGAGCTCGGTTCGATCGAAAACGATACCGATCGCCTGCAGATCGAGGTGCGCCGCAACCTGTTCAAGCTGGAGCAGGATCTTCCTCCGGTCGATGTGATGTTCCTCTATCAGATCATCGACTGGATCGGCGATGTCGCCGATCGTGCCCAGCGAGTGGGCAACCGTCTGGAACAACTGCTGGCGCGCTAAGCGCCAGTGTCCTTTCTGGGATCTACGGAAACTAACTTATGTCTCTAATTGCGGACTACGGGCTGATTCTGCTCGTGCTTGCCTGCCTTTTCGGTTTTTTCATGGCCTGGGGTGTCGGGGCCAACGATGTAGCCAACGCCATGGGTACATCCGTTGGCTCGCGAGCATTGACCATCAAGCAGGCGATCATCATCGCCATGGTCTTCGAATTTGCCGGTGCCTACCTGGCCGGTGGTGAGGTGACCGAAACCATCAAGAATGGCATCGTCGATGCCAACATGATCAGCCCCAACCTGATGGTGCTGGGCATGATGTCGGCGCTGCTGGCTGCGGGAACCTGGCTGTTGGTCGCCTCGACGCGCGGCTGGCCGGTATCGACCACGCACACCATCGTTGGCGCAGTCATCGGCTTTGCCGCTGTGGGCGTATCCATGGATGCGGTGCACTGGGGCGGTGTCGGCCCCATCGTCGCCAGTTGGGTGGTCACGCCGATGCTGGCCGGGATCATCTCCTTCTGCCTGTTCGTCAGTGTGCAGAAGCTGATCATCGACACTGATAACCCCTTCCTGAATGCCAAGCGTTTCGTGCCGCTGTACATGTTCATTACCGGGTTCGTCATCTCGCTGATGACCATGACCAAGGGGCTCAAACACGTTGGTTTGAACCTCTCCAGTACCGAAGGCTTCATGCTGTCCATCGGTATCGGTGTGTTGGTGATGCTGATCGGTATCGCCCTGCTCAGTCGCATCCACGTCGATGTCGAGGCAGACAAGACTTTCCACTTCTCCAGTGTGGAGAAAGTGTTCGCGGTGCTGATGATCTTTACCGCCTGTGCCATGGCCTTTGCTCACGGCTCCAACGATGTGGCCAACGCCGTTGGCCCGCTGGCGGCTATCGTTGGCGTCATTCAGAGCGGCGGTGAGTTGGCGGCAGGTGAGAAGTCGATTGTGCCGGGCTGGATCCTGTTGCTGGGTGCGCTGGGTATCGTGGTCGGCCTGGCCACCTATGGCTACAAGGTGATCGCCACCATCGGCAAGGAAATCACCGAGCTGACGCCCAGCCGTGGCTTCGCTGCCGAGCTGGCGGCTGCCACCACCGTAGTCAGTGCCTCGGGCCTGGGGCTGCCGATTTCTACCACCCATACCCTGGTCGGCGCCATTCTCGGCGTTGGCCTGGCGCGCGGTATCGGTGCACTGAACCTGGGCATGATCGGCAAGATCTTCCTGTCCTGGATCATTACCTTACCGGCCGGTGCGATTCTGTCGATCATCTTCTTCTTCATCCTGCGCGCACTGTTCGGCGGAGTCTGATTCCGCCCTGGCGGTTTCCCCTGAGGTTGGATGCTCCTATTATGGAGCTCCGACCCAGGAGAGCGCCGATGCCCTTGCCGTCCTTCCGAGAGCAGTTCGCCGCGCTGATCGCAGCGCCCTCGGTGAGCTGCACCCAGCCCAATTGGGACCAGAGCAACGCGCCTGTCATCGAGCTGCTTGCCGCCTGGCTCGGTGATCTAGGTTTTACCTGCGAAACCCAGCAGATCGCCCCCGGCAAGTTCAACCTGCTCGCCAGTTATGGCTCCGGCCCTGGTGGTCTGGTGCTGGCTGGGCACAGCGATACCGTGCCCTTCGATGCGGCCCTGTGGCAGACCGATCCGCTCAAGCTGAGCGAAGTGGGCGACCGCTGGGTGGGCCTCGGCAGTTGCGACATGAAGGGCTTCTTCGTCCTGGCCATCGAGGCCGTGCGACCGCTGCTCGATCAGCCCTTCCAGCAGCCGCTGCTGATTCTCGCCACCTGTGACGAAGAAAGCTCGATGGCCGGCGCCCGTGCCTTGGCCGCTGCCGGCCGACCGCTTGGCCGGGCTGCAGTGATTGGCGAGCCGACAGGCCTCAAGCCCATACGCCTGCACAAGGGCGTGATGATGGAGCGCATCGATATTCTTGGGCAAAGTGGCCATTCCTCCAATCCAGCTCTTGGCCGCAGTGCGCTGGAGGCCATGCAGGATGTCATGGGTGAGCTGCGCGGCCTGCGTGCGCAATGGCAGCGTGAGTTCAACAACCCGCAATTCAGCGTGCCACAACCGACACTGAACCTTGGCTGCATTCACGGTGGCGACAACCCCAATCGTATCTGTGGCCAATGCGCCCTGGAGTTCGACCTGCGCCCGCTACCGGGCATGGATCCCGAGCAGTTGCGCGCAGCCATTCGTGGCAAGTTGCAGCCGCTGGCGCTCAAGCATCAGGTGCGTATCGATTACGGCCCGCTGTTCCCGGAAGTGCCACCCTTCGAGCAGCGCGCCGATGCCGAACTGGTGCGTCTGGCCGAGCGTCTGACCGGGCACACGGCCCAGGCAGTGGCATTCGGTACCGAAGCGCCTTATCTTCAGCAGCTTGGCTGCGAGACGCTGGTGCTCGGCCCCGGCGATATCGATTGTGCGCACCAGCCCGGGGAGCACCTGGAGCTGTCCCGCATCGAACCGACCGTGGCCATACTGCGCCAAATGATCCAACACTATTGCCTGACCCGGAGCGAAGACGTGCAGCGACGATGAGAGCCAGCCCCGAGCCCGCCCTATCGCTCATGGCGGGTTGTACCCGCCCTACGTCTGGACGCTAACGGGCATGCCCTCCCTCATCCGGCGCCTCGCGCCACCTTCTCCCGGAAGGAGAAGGGTATAAGGAGGACGTCGCTGCGCGACTTTCACGCTAACGGATCTCTACATGCACGACTACGTCAACTGGTTACGCCACGCATCGCCCTATATCAACGCCCATCGCGACTGCACCTTCGTGGTCATGCTGCCGGGCGAGGGTGTTGCCCACCCGAACTTCGCCAACATCGTTCACGATCTGGTGCTGTTGCACAGCCTCGGCGTGCGCCTGGTGCTGGTGCATGGCTCGCGTCCGCAGATCGAGGCGCGCCTGGCTGCCCGTGGCCTGACCCCGCATTACCATCGCGACCTGCGCATCACCGACGCACCGACCCTGGAATGCGTGATCGACGCCGTCGGCCAGTTGCGTATCGCCATCGAAGCGCGTCTGTCGATGGATATGGCTGCCTCGCCGATGCAGGGCTCACGCCTGCGCCTGACCAGCGGCAACTTCGTCACCGCGCGGCCGATCGGTGTGGTCGATGGCGTCGACTACCACCACACCGGCGAAGTACGGCGCATCGACCGCAAGGGCATCAATCGTCAGCTCGACGAGCGCAGCATCGTGCTGTTGTCGCCACTGGGTTATTCACCCACCGGGGAGATCTTCAACCTGGCCTGCGAGGACGTCGCTACCCGCGCGGCCATCGACCTGGGGGCGGACAAGCTGCTGCTGTTCGGCGCCGAGGATGGCCTGCTCGATGAAAACGGCAAGCTGGTGCGCGAACTGCGTCCGCAGCAGGTGCCAGCGCATCTGGCGCGCCTGGGCAGCAACTATCAGGGCGAGCTACTCGATGCCGCCGCCGAAGCCTGTCGCGGCGGCGTCAAGCGCAGCCATATCGTCAGTTATGCCACCGATGGTGCGCTGCTCAGCGAACTGTTCACCCGTACCGGTAACGGCACCCTGGTGGCGCAGGAGCAGTTCGAGTCCCTGCGCGAGGCGACCATCGAGGATGTCGGTGGTCTGATCGAGCTGATCAGCCCGCTGGAAGAGCAGGGCATTCTGGTGCGTCGTTCGCGCGAGGTACTGGAGCGCGAGATCGAGCAGTTCAGCATCGTCGAGCGCGAGGGGCTGATCATCGCCTGCGCGGCGCTCTATCCCATCGCCGATTCCGACTGCGGCGAACTGGCCTGCCTGGCGGTCAATCCCGATTACCGTCACGGTGGTCGTGGTGACGAATTGCTCAAGCGCATCGAGGCCAGGGCGCGGGCGCAGGGGATCAAGACCCTGTTCGTGCTCACCACCCGCACCGCCCACTGGTTCCGCGAACGCGGCTTCGAGCCGAGCAGCGTCGAGCGCATGCCCACCGCGCGGGCGTCGCTGTACAACTACCAACGCAACTCGAAGGTGTTCGAAAAGGCGTTGTAGGCGGAGCGAGAGCAGGCCGGAGCTGTAGGCGCGGATTTATCCGCGAGCTTCGCGGCTGAAGCCGCTCCTACGCTGGAGCGATGCGGGAGGCCAAGGCCGAGCATGTAGCCGCGACGGGTTCACCGCTCGCGGCTAAAGCCTCTCCCACAATGCGTTCAGAGTGTCAGGCGCTGTGCTGCTGCAGGCGCATCTGCTCGAAGCCGTCGTCCCAGCCGGCCTCCCAGGCCGCAGCGGGGATTTCGTCAGGGTAGGGCTGGCGGGTCCTGGGTTGGTCAGTAAGGCCGGCCATATAACCTTGCTGGTAGGCCTTGGTCAGGCTTTCCAGGCTCCATTGCGGCGTGGCGTCATCGGCCATGGGCGCTGCTCGTCTATCGTCCTTTACCCGGCAATGCTAGCTGGCCGGGCGGCCAGGGGAGTGGCCGCCCATCCTGGCTTTTGCTCCGCTGGTTGGCTTTGTGACGCAGTCGACGGTTCTTCGCCCTACACGGCCAAAGCCAGAATGCTCGCCTGGTAGGCCGCGACGAAAGCATCGAAATCACCCTCGGGCTGCGCTTCAAGCTCCGCCTGCGCGGCCAGCGAGTCGTGCGCGGCCTGTTCGAAAGCCTTCTGCTGCTGTGGGCTGAGCGGCTGAGCGCGGAAGTACTCGGCGTGACGCAGGCTCTGCTGCAGGGCGAACTCGGTAAAGCTCTTGCCCTGACGCAGAAGCGCCAGTACCTGTGTCGATGGCGTCATTTCCACATCCGCGACCTTGGCTTGCTGCTGCGCCAACGCCTCGATATGCGCGCTGCTGCCTTGGCTGCGATCAAGCAGTTCGGCCAATGGCAGGATGCGTTCGAGCAGTTCGCTGGCCCAGACTTTGAGTTCTACCTGCTGGCTACCTTTCTGCAGGTGCAGGCCGGGACGCCGCCCCTCCTTGACCACCTTGAGGAAGTTGCTGGTGCAACTGCTGCACTCGCCGTTTTCCAGTAGCGGGCTGTCTTCCAGTGCGCAGAACAGCAGGAAGGCGTCGATGAAGCGCGCCTGCGCCACATCGATGCCCAGCGGCAGGAAGGGGTTGATGTCCAGGCAGCGCACTTCCACGTACTGCACGCCACGGCTCATCAGCGCCTGGATCGGGCGCTCGCCGCTGTAAGTGACGCGTTTCGGGCGGATACTCGAGTAGTACTCGTTCTCGATCTGCAGGATGTTGGTATTGAGTTGCAGCCACTCGTCGCCACGCTTGGTGCCGATCTCGACATAGGCCGGGTAGGGCGTGCTGACTGCCAGACGCAGGCTGTCGGTGTAGCTGGCCAGGTCGTTGTAGCAGGGGGTCAGGCCGGACTGTGCGCTGCTCTGGTAACCCAGGTCGCTCATGCGCAGGCTGGTGGCGTAGGGCAGGTACAGGGTGCTGGCGTCCAGTTCCTGAAGGTGGTGCGGACGGCCACGCATGAAGCCCTTGTCCAGCGCCGGCGAGGCACCGAACAGGTACATCAGCAGCCAGCTGTAGCGACGGAAGTTGCGGATCAATGCGATATAGCGCGCCGACTGATAGTCACGCGCACTCTGCTCGCTGCCTTCGCTTTGCTGTTGCAACTGCCACAGCCCCTCGGGCAGGGAGAAGTTGTAGTGAATGCCGGCGATGCACTGCATGGTCTTGCCGTAACGCAGCGCCAGACCCTTGCGATACACGTACTTGAGACGGCCAATGTTGGAGCTGCCGTAGCGGGCGATGGGAATGGTCTCCTCGTCCGGCAGGGCGCAGGGCATCGACGGGCTCCACAGCAGTTCGCCATCGAGCTTGTCGTAGGCGAAGCGGTGGATGCTGTCCAGTTCGGCGAGGGTGGCGGCTGGATCATTGGCGGTGCCGGTGATGAACTCCAGCAGCGACTCGGAGTAGTCGGTGGTGATCTGCGCATGGGTCAGTGCCGAGCCCAGCGCCTGCGGGTGCGGGGTCAGGGCCAGCTGGCCGTCGTGATTGACGCGCAGGCATTCGCGCTCGATGCCGTGCAGACACTCACCCAGCAGGGACAGGTTGGCCGGCTCGCCGAGCTGAGCCAGGCGGCGGGAGAGAAGATCGCTCAAGATGCAATTCCTAACTGGGCAGTCGTCTTAATATGGGGGTCGTCCCTGCACTCTGCAAGGGGCAAACGGTTTCCCAGATTAGACCAGAGCGCAGGCGATTACACGCAGGCGAAGGTGCCTTGCGCCTTGGCGACCAGCTTGTCGCCCTGCAGCACTTCGGCTTCCACCACCTGGGTACGGCGACCGGCGTGTAGCACCTTGGCATGGCACAGCACGCTGCCTTCGGATACCGGGCGGATGTAGTTGATCTTGCACTCCAGGGTCACGCTGCTCGGGCCGCCATCGCCCAGGCTATGGCTGGCCTGGCCCATGGCGGTGTCGATCAGCGAGAACAGCGCACCGCCGTGCAGCTTGCCGTGCAGGTTGCGCAGCTCGTCGGTGAGGGTCAGGCGCACGCGCGCCTCGCCGCCGCCGACCTGGAGAATTTCCAGGCCGAGCAGGCGGGAAAAGGCGCTGCTGGCGCCTACGTTGTCGGTGTTGTCGGTCATATTCATTTCTTCAACTGCTTGGCGTTGGCGAACAGGGCGGCCATGCCGCCGGTGGCAGGTGCCGGTTTGTCCTGGCTGGAATGGCGTTCACTGCGTGGGCCATTGCCGCCGCGGTTGCCAGCGCGTGACTGGCCGCCACGCGCGCCCTCGACTTTCTCGCCGGGGGTGTCGCCCATGCGCATGGACAGGGCGATACGGCTACGCGGTATGTCCACTTCCATCACCTTGACCTTGACCACGTCGCCGGCCTTGACCGCCTCGTGCGGGTCCTTGATGAACTTCTCCGACAGCGCGCTGATGTGCACCAGGCCGTCCTGATGCACGCCGATATCGACGAAGGCGCCGAAGTTGGTGACGTTGGTCACCACGCCTTCGAGCACCATGCCCAGCTTGAGGTCATTGAGGGTTTCCACGCCTTCCTGGAACTCGGCGGTCTTGAACTCCGGGCGCGGGTCGCGGCCGGGCTTGTCCAGCTCCTTGAGAATGTCGCCGACGGTGACCAGGCCGAAGCGCTCATCGGTGAACTTGGCCGGATCGAGGCGCTTGAGGAATCCCGAGTCGCCGATCAGCGAGCGGATGTCGCGGCCGGTGTCCTGGGCGATGCGCTCGACCAGCGGGTAGGTTTCCGGGTGCACCGCGGAGGCGTCCAGCGGGTTGTCGCCGTTCATCACGCGGAGGAAGCCGGCGGCCTGTTCGAAGGTCTTCTCGCCCAGGCGCGGCACCTTCTTCAGCTCGGCGCGGGTCTTGAACGCACCGTTCTGGTCGCGGTGGGCGACGATATTCTGCGCCAGGGTCGCATTCAGCCCGGAGATGCGTGCCAGCAGGGCGGCAGAGGCGGTGTTGACGTCCACGCCGACGGCGTTCACGCAGTCCTCGACCACGGCGTCCAGGCTGCGCGCCAGCTTGAGCTGCGACACGTCGTGCTGATACTGGCCGACGCCGATGGATTTCGGGTCGATCTTCACCAACTCGGCCAGCGGGTCCTGCAGGCGGCGGGCGATGGATACGGCGCCGCGCAGGGACACGTCGAGATCGGGGAATTCGCGGGCGGCCAGCTCCGAGGCCGAGTACACCGAGGCGCCGGCCTCGGAGACCATTACCTTGGTCAGCTTCAAGCCCGGCACCTTCTTGATCAGCTCGGCGGCCAGCTTGTCGGTCTCGCGGCTGGCGGTGCCGTTGCCGATGGAGATCAGGTCGACGCCGTGCTTGGCGCAGAGCTTGGCGAGGATGGCCAGGGTGCCGTCCCAGTCGTTGCGCGGCGCGTGCGGGTAGACGGTGGCGGTTTCCAGCACCTTGCCGGTGGCATCGACCACGGCGACCTTGCAGCCGGTGCGCAGGCCCGGGTCGAGCGCCAGGGTGGCACGCGGGCCGGCCGGGGCGGCCAGCAGCAGGTCGTGCAGGTTGCGGGCGAACACGGCAATCGCCTCGTCCTCGGCCTTCTCGCGCAGCTCGCCGAGCAGGTCGGTTTCCAGGTGGTTGTACAGTTTGACCTTCCAGGTCCAGCGCACCACCTCGGCCAGCCACTTGTCGGCGGCACGGCCTTGTGCGCTGATGCCGAAGCGCTCGCCGATCATCAACTCGCACGGATGCATGGCGCCGGGCAGCTCTTCGCCGACCTTCAGGCTGGCGCTGAGAATGCCTTCGTTACGCCCGCGGAAGATCGCCAGCGCACGGTGCGACGGCACGCCCTTGAGCAGCTCGTCATGCTCGAAGTAATCGCTGAACTTGGCGCCTTCGTTTTCCTTGCCCGGCACCAGGCGGGCGCTGAGGGTGGCGTTGTCCTTGAGGAAGCTGCGCAGCTTGTCGAGCAGCGCGGCGTCTTCGGCGAAGCGCTCCATGAGAATGTACTTGGCACCTTCGAGCACGGCCTTGACGTCGGCGAAGCCCTTCTCGGCGTCGATGAAGCGCTCGGCTTCCTGCTCCGGAGTCAGGCTCGGATCGTTGAACAGCGCATCGGCCAGCTCGCCGAGGCCAGCTTCCAGGGCAATCTGGCCCTTGGTGCGGCGCTTCTGCTTGTACGGCAGGTACAGGTCTTCGAGACGGGTCTTGGTGTCGGCCAGGTCGATCTCGCGCTTGAGCTCGGGCGTCAGCTTGCCCTGTTCCTCGATGCTGGCGAGGATCGCCACGCGGCGCTCGTCCAGCTCGCGCAGGTAGCGCAGGCGCTCTTCCAGGTGGCGCAACTGGGTGTCATCGAGACTGCCGGTCACTTCTTTACGGTAACGGGCGATGAAGGGCACGGTGGAGCCTTCATCGAGCAGGGCCACGGCGGCGGCAACCTGTTGCGGGCGCACGCCCAGTTCATCGGCGATGCGGTTGTTGATGCTGTCCATATAAAAACTACCCACTGAAGCGACAGGGCGGCCGCAAAGATGCTGGCCAGACACGAAAACGGCGCATTATAAACACCGCATTCGCGAGCGCTGCGAACCGTTGGGGAAAAATCTGCTAACAATGGCTAGAGCGCCCACCCATGCGCCTGAGCGATAATGCCGCCACTTGCCGTCCTCAGTACGGCTGTCCAAGGAGACGCCATGACCCAGTCCGCTGCCCCTGTCGCCGAAGGCGAGAAGATCCTCATCGTCGATGACGACGCCCGTCTGCGCCGCTTGCTCGAGCGCTTCTTCGATGAGCAGGGCTACCGGGTTCGCGCAGTGGAAAACGTCGAGCAGATGGATCGTCTGCTGGCGCGCGAACTGTTCAATCTGGTGGTGCTGGACCTGATGTTGCCGGGCGAAGACGGTCTCTCTGCTTGCCGCCGCTTGCGTGAAGCCGGCAACCAGATGCCGATTATCATGCTCACCGCCAAGGGCGATGAGTCCAGTCGTATCCAGGGCCTGGAGCTGGGCGCCGACGATTACCTGGCCAAGCCCTTCAACCCTCGCGAACTGCTGGCGCGGATCAAGGCCGTACTGCGCCGTCAGGCACCGGTGGTACCGGGCGCGCCGGGCACCGAAGACGAAAGTGTGACCTTCGGTGAGTACGAGCTGTCGCTGGCCACCCGCGAGCTGAAGAAGGGCGATGAGGTGCACATGCTCACCACCGGCGAATTCGCCGTGCTCAAGGCGCTGGTGCAGCACGCGCGCGAGCCGCTGACCCGCGACAAGCTGATGAACCTGGCCCGTGGCCGCGAGTGGGATGCGCTGGAGCGTTCCATCGACGTGCAGATCAGCCGCCTGCGTCGCCTGATCGAGCCGGACCCGTCCAAGCCGCGCTATATCCAGACTGTCTGGGGTGTGGGCTACGTGTTCGTGCCCGACGGTAACAAGTGACATGTAGGAGCGGGCGTTGCTCGCGAAAACGTTGTTTCGAATCGCGAGCTGTGCTCGCTCCTACGGTTGTGTATTGATGAAAGCCCCCTACTGGTTCCCGCAAAGCTTCTTCGCCCGCACCCTCTGGCTGGTGCTCGTGGTCGTACTGTTCTCCAAGGCGCTGACTCTGGTGTACCTGATGATGAACGAGGACGTGCTGGTCGACCGCCAGTACAGCCACGGTGCGGCGTTGACCTTGCGCGCCTACTGGGCGGCCAACCCCGAGGATCGCGACCGCATCGCCCAGGCCGCCGGGCTCAAGCGCATCCCGCGCGACAAGGTGCCGGCCAGTGAGCAGCACTGGCCCTACAGCGAGATCTTCCAGCGGCAGATGCAGACCGAGCTCGGCCCCGATACCGAAACCCGCGTGCGTGCGACCACGCCGCCAGCGCTGTGGGTGCGGGCGCCGAGTCTCGGCGATGGCTGGGTGCGGGTGCCGATGTACCCGCACCCGCTGCGCGGTCAGCGGATCTGGAGCGTGCTCGGCTGGTTCCTCGGCATCGGCCTGCTGTCCACCGCAGCGGCCTGGATCTTCGTGCGTCAGCTCAATGCGCCGCTCAAGCGTCTGGTATTCGCTGCCCGCCAGCTTGGCCAGGGACGCAGCGTCAGGCTGCCGGTGAGTGATACGCCGAGCGAGATGACCGAGGTCTATCGTGCCTTCAACCAGATGGCCGAGGATGTCGAGCAGGCTGCCCGCGAGCGTGAGCTGATGCTGGCTGGCGTCTCGCATGACCTGCGCACGCCGCTGACGCGCCTGCGTCTGGCCCTGGAGTTCATGGAAAACGACACCGAACTGACCGATGACATGGTGCGCGATATCGAGGACATGGACGCCATTCTCGATCAGTTCCTCGCCTTCATCCGTGATGGTCGCGGCGAGCCGGTGGAGGAAGCCGACTTCCCCGAGCTGGTGCGTGAAACCCTGGCACCCTATAACCAGGGCAACGAGCGTGTGCGCCTGTGCCTGGAAGCGATTCCACCGTTTCCGCTGCGTCGGGTATCGATCAAGCGGCTGCTCACCAATCTGGTGGAGAACGCCCTCAATCACGGTGGTGGCGATGCCGTCGAGGTGGTAGCCAGCCTGGCAGGTGATCACAGCGCGCCCTATGTGGTGTTGAGCGTGCTGGACCGCGGCAATGGTATCGATCCGGCCGAGCTCGACAGCATCTTCAACCCCTTCATTCGCGGCGACAGGGCGCGTGGTGGGCGCGGCACCGGCCTCGGTTTGGCCATCGTCAAGCGTATCGCGGCGCTGCATGGCGGCAGCGTCGAGTTGCGCAATCGCAGTGGTGGCGGCCTGGAGGCGCGGGTGCGTTTGCCGCTTGGCCTGCTCTTGCCGCGCGACGCGGTATAGCCGAACGTTCAATTACCGCGCTCGAGTGCTGGCGATATGCTGTCAGGCATTCGGGCGCCGCTCTATGCCCTGCCGGAAACCGCAGCCGTTGCCCTGGGCTGGTGGCTGTTACGGCGCCAGCCTTTCGATCCTGGCCTGAACTGCTGCGGTTCTTGGCCTTCGCGGTGTTGCTGCCGAGTGCCTTGGTAGCGTTCGGCTTGCAGGGCACTCTTTGCCTGACGGGGTTTCAGGGCAGTGGACGCAGGGCGGTCTGGCGATCTGGTTGAGCAACACCACCAATATGCTGCCCTGACGGCACCCTGGCTGGCGCTCTGTACGCCGTTGCTGCATGCGCGTGGCTGGCTCCGCGAGCCTGAGCATCAGTCGCTCGCCAGGCGGCTGGCTGTTAGCGACGGACGCATTTGTCCTGCTGATGCTGCTCAGTGCCCGTCTGCCGACGCAGCTCGTCCTGCTCCTGCTGGGCCTGAGCATGTTGGTTCTGGCGCTGCACCACGCCTTTGCCGGGGCGTTGTACGGCGTGCTGCTGGTGTGCGCCGTCACGCTGCCGCTGGCGCTGTGGCGCGACAGTCCGGGCTTTGGCGAGCTGGATGTGCAGCGCAACCAGTTGGACTTCACGGTCGTGCTGCTGATGCTGGCGACTCTGCTGGTCGGGCGTGCGCTGGGCGATCTGCGTCAGGCGCTGGCGCGCAGCGCGCAGATGCAGCAGCAACTGGCCCGGGCCAACCTGGCGATGGAGGCCAGCCCCCTGGGCATGACCATTGCCGGCGCGCGCCAGGCCGATCTGCCGCTGGTCTACTGCAACGCCGCCTTCAGCCAGATCACCGGGTACAGCGCCGAGGAGGCGCTGGGGCGCAATTGTCGTTTCCTGCTCGGAGATGAGCGTACCCAGCCGGCGTTGCAGGCGCTGCGTAATGCCCAGCGTGACGGACGCAGCGGGCATGCCATCGGCAACATGCAACAGCTCAAGGCACAGGGCGTGCGCTTCGCCATCGACGATTTTGGTGCCGGCTACTCGTCGCTGACCTACCTCAAGCGCCTGCCGCTGGATCGTCTGAAGATCGACCGCAGCTTCGTCGCCGATCTGGATGGCGCTGCGAGCGGGCGCATGCTGGTGCAGACCATCCTGATGATCGCGCGCAACCTGGAGCTGGAGTGCGTGGCCGAAGGCATCGAGCACGACAGCCAGTTGGCGTTCCTGCGCGAGCAGCACTGCACCCTCGGCCAGGGTTACCTGTTTGGCCAGTCGATGAGCGAGAGGGCGTTTCTCACCTGGCTGCAGGCGCGGCAGCGCTGAGTGTTTTCAGCAGCAGGGCGCGCTCATCCGCGTCCCTTGGTGCGGGTCTGGCCGTGCTCGGCGTTCTTTTCCAGGTACTGGATGATCATCCCGGCGACGTCCTTGCCGGTGGTGGTCTCGATGCCTTCCAGGCCGGGCGAGGAGTTCACTTCCATCACCAGCGGGCCATGGTTGGAGCGCAAGATGTCCACCCCGGCGACGTTCAGGCCCATCACGCGGGCAGCACGGACAGCGGTCATGCGCTCTTCCGGGGTGATCTTAATCAGGCTGGCGCTGCCGCCGCGATGCAGGTTGGAGCGGAACTCGCCGGCCTTGGCCTGGCGCTTCATGGCTGCGATCACCTTGTCGCCGACCACGAAGCAGCGAATGTCGGCGCCACCGGCCTCGTGGATGTATTCCTGGACCATGATGTCCTGCTTGAGGCCGAGGAAGGCCTCGATCACCGACTCGGCCGCCTTGTGCGTTTCGGCCAGCACCACGCCCATGCCCTGGGTACCTTCCAGCACCTTGATCACCAGCGGCGCGCCACCCACCATCTGGATCAGGTCGGGAATGTCGTCGGGGGAGTGGGCGAAGCCGGTCACCGGCAGGCCGATGCCCTTGCGCGACAACAGTTGCAAAGCGCGCAGCTTGTCGCGCGAGCGGCTGATGGCCACCGACTCGTTGAGCGGGTAGACGCCCATCATCTCGAACTGGCGCAACACCGCGCAGCCATAAAAAGTCACCGAAGCCCCGATACGCGGGATCACGGCATCGAAGCCCTCAAGCGCCTGGCCACGATAGTGGATCTGCGGTTTGTGGCTGGCGATGTTCATGTAGGCGCGCAGGGTATCGATCACCACCATTTCATGGCCCCGCTGCTGGCCGGCCTCCACCAGACGGCGGGTGGAATACAGGCGCGGGTTGCGCGACAGCACGGCGATCTTCATTGGGCACCTGGAAGGGCAGAGGAAAGTGAGGGTTTGTCCTGCACATAGCTGAGTGCCGGATTGACTAGTAGTTGGCCGGTGATCAGCGCCTTGGAGCCAAGTAGTACGCGATAACGCATGGTCTTGCGGCAGGCCAGGGTGAATTCCACCGGCCACAGCAGATCACCGAGGGCCAGGTGCGTGCGGATCACGTAGCGGCTCTGTGCCTGGCCGTTGGAGCTCTTGATGCGCTTGACCGAGACCAGTGGCGCCTCGCAACGGTGGCGGCGCTGCACCTGAGTGCCGAGGTAGGCGGTGAAACGCACCCAGTCCTCGCCGTCCTTCTGGAACGGCTGGATGTCGCTGGCGTGCAGGCTCGAGGTGCTGGCGCCGGTGTCGATCTTGGCACGCAGGCCGATGATGCCGAGCTCTGGCAGATTGATCCACTCACGTAGGCCGATCACGCTGAGCTGGTCGAAAGTCTTCAAGGTGAGAGTGTCCCCTGCGGCCGACAAAGCCTATGATTTCGCGCATTCTAGTTGCGTCGTGTGACAACTGCATCTGCCGTGCGTGCGAATACCAGAACCCTTCAGAGAGTGAGATGAGCGAAAAAGACGACGACAAGATCCGCCTGGACAAATGGCTGTGGGCGGCACGCTTCTTCAAGACGCGCGCCCTGTGCAAGGCCGCTATAGAAGGTGGCAAGGTCCATCATCGTGGCGAGCGCTGCAAGCCGGGCAAGGAACCGAAGATCGGCGACGAATACGTGCTGCGCACCGGTTTCGATGAACGCACCGTGGTCGTGCTGGCGCTATCCAGCGTCCGTCGCGGCGCGCCCGAGGCCCAACTGCTGTACCGCGAGACGGAAGAAAGTATCGCGCGCCGCGAGCAGGCTGCGGCGATGCGCAAGGCTGGCGCGGTGGGTATGCAGACCGATGGTCGGCCGAGCAAGAAGCAGCGCCGGCAGATCCATCAGTTCAACGAACAGCAGGAAGGTGGTCTGCGCCACCCCTGGGCGGATGAGGATTAGGCGCAAGCCTGTTGGAGCGAGCTCTGCTCGCGAATGCGAACGACGGTAAAGCTTCGCGAGCAGAGCTCGCTCCCACTTTCTCGTTCAACGTCCGCTGACGATGCTCATGCGGCCCAGCAGTGGCAGTTTGGCCAGGCGTGAGGTGATCGGCAGGGTAATCTTCTCCAGCCATTCGCTGGCGTGATAACCCAGTGGGGTGTAGCAGCTCCAGGCCAGGGCCAGCAGGCTGAGGAATACGCCGCCGACAAAGGCATCCGCCCCCCAGTGAGCACCGGCCACCAGGCGCGGCAGGATGCCGGTCACGGTAATGGCCCAGACCAGCAGCAGACGCCAGCCGCGGGCAAAGAAGCTCATGAAATAAGCCCAGATCAGCAGCACCGAGGCGTGGTCGCCGGGGAAGCTGCGGCGGGCGCTGTCCTTCAGGTCCCAGCGTTCTTCCCAGGCCGGGAACATCTCGGTCAGGCGCGCGCTGCCTTCTACTACCAGAGAAGGGCTGGCGTGCTGCCAGCCCATGTATTCGACCAGGTCGGCGAACAGCACGCGCATCAGCAGCATCACGATCAGGGCGACCAGAAAAGCGAACAGCGCCCGGCGTACCTGCGGCCCGGTGAATACCAGATCGGCCTTGAGCATGACCGCCAGCATCACCACGCCGACACCAGCATCGACCGGGCGCATGCTGCCGATGGCCCAGATATGGGCCCACAGGCCGCCGGCATGGACCGGGTCGTTGAGCAGTTTGAACAGCCACACATCGAAGACATTCCAAAGCTCGCGCGTGGGCTGCCACAGCCAACTGACGAGCAGCACGACGGCCACGACATGGCAGACCAGCATGGCGCGTGGTTGCCAGTGACGATTGATGAACGTGCTCGACATGGGAAATCCCTTTGCAGTTTTATGACAGGCCTGACCTCAGGCGCGTGGATGATAGGCAGTGCTCGTATAGCGGGTGGACTGTAGAGACTGGCATTCTGACCTCAGGCGCGCGGATGATAGGCAGTGCTGGCGCCTAAACAAGGGCGGCAGCACAGTCGTTCAGCCAAGGTTCAGGGGGCGATGGCGGGACGTGACCGACTGCACATGATGTTCGGGCCTTGGTTGTGCTGGCGTTTGTGCATAAAATCGCCAGCCTTTTATAGACCCTGGGCCAGCCGCCATGAACGACTTCAGTCAACGCTTTCTCTTCGACGACACCGACGTGCGAGGCGAAATGGTCGCGTTGCGCGAAAGTTACGCTCATGTGCTGGCCAAGCACGCCTACCCGCAGCCAGTGGCGCAACTGCTCGGCGAGATGATGGCCGCCGCCGCCTTGCTGGTCGGCACCCTCAAGTTCGACGGCCTGCTGGTACTGCAGGCGCGTTCCGACGGCCCGCTGTCGCTGCTGATGGTCGAATGCTCCAGCGCTCGTGAGCTGCGCGGCATTGCCCGCTATGACGCCGAGCAGATCGGCGCCGATGCCGACCTGCAGAGTCTGATGCCCAATGGCGTGTTGGCCATTACCATCGACCCGACCCGGGGCCAGCGTTACCAGGGCATCGTCGATTTGGATGGCGTCGACCTGGCCGAGTGCCTGTCCAACTACTTCGCCAGCTCCGAACAGCTGCCGACCCGCTTCTGGCTCAAGGCCGACGGCCAGCGCGCGCGCGGCCTGCTGCTGCAGCAACTGCCGCCGCACCATCAGACCGAAGCGGAAGAACGCGCCGAGAGCTGGAACCACGTACTGACCCTGGCCGACACACTGACTGCCGAAGAGCTGCTCGGCCTGGACAACCCGACCCTGCTGCATCGCCTCTACCATGAAGAGAACGTGCGCCTGTTCGACGAGCAGCCGCTGCAATTCCGCTGCAGCTGCTCGCGTGAGCGCTCGGCCAGTGCCCTGGTCAGCCTCGGCCAGGCCGATGCCGAACTGCTGCTGGCCGAGCAGGGTGGCAGCGTGGTGATCGATTGTCAGTTCTGCAACGAGCGCTACGCCTTCGACGCCGCCGACATTGCCCAGCTGTTCGCCGGTGCCGGTAGCGAGGCACCGTCGCAGACGCGGCATTGATGAGCTTTTCTAAACGATAGCCGTTCTCTATCAGATCGGAGGCTGCCAAGCAGTTCGCTTTTCTGGCATACTCCCGCGACTTTTTTACCGTGTAGTGCAGTTGCCCCTGTACTACACAACGTTCGGAAGACTCGGCCAGCGGCCGACGGGGACCCTCATGACGCAAGCCAACAACGCCGTGTACACCGACATCAGCGCCGCGCAACTGGTCGAAGAAGCCATTCGCCGTGGTGAAGGGGAACTGGCCGCCAACGGCGCGCTGGTCGTACGTACCGGTCATCGCACTGGCCGCTCGCCGGCTGATCGTTTCATCGTTCAGGAGCCGAGCACCGAGGCGCAGATCGCCTGGGGCGCCATCAACCGTCCGTTCCCGGCCGACAAGTTCGACGCCCTGTGGGATCGCGTCGCGGCGTTCAATAACGCCCAGGAGCACTTCGTCTCCCACGTTCACGTAGGTTCTGCCGAAGAGCACTACCTGCCGGTGAAGATGACCACCGCGACCGCCTGGCAGAACCTGTTCGGCCGTCAGTTGTTCATCAACCCGACCACCTACAACCAGGCTGGCAAGGCCGAGTGGCAGATCCTCAACGTTGCCAACTTCGAGTGCGTGCCTGAGCGTGACGGCACCAACTCCGATGGCTGCGTGATCATCAACTTCGCCGCCAGGAAAGTGCTGATCGCCGGCATGCGTTACGCCGGTGAAATGAAGAAAGCCATGTTCTCCGTGCAGAACTTCCTGCTGCCGGAAAAAGACGTGCTGCCGATGCACTGCGCCGCCAACATTGGCGAAGAAGGCGACGTCACCCTGTTCTTCGGCCTGTCCGGCACCGGCAAGACCACCCTGTCCGCCGACGAGTCGCGTTACCTGATCGGTGACGACGAGCACGGTTGGGGCGAAGGCGTGGTGTTCAACGTCGAAGGCGGTTGCTACGCCAAGTGCATCGACCTGTCCGAGAAGAACGAGCCGGTGATCTGGAAAGCCATCCAGTTCGGCACCGTGCTGGAAAACGTCGTGCTCGACGAAAACCGCGTGCCGGACTACGCCGACGACAGCTTGACCCAGAACAGCCGCGCGGCCTACCCGCTGGAGTACGTTGAGAAGCGCAGCGAGAAGAACCTGGGCGGCGAGCCGAATGCCGTGATCTTCCTGACCTGCGACCTGACCGGTGTACTGCCGCCGGTGTCGATCCTCAACAACGAGCAGGCGGCCTATCACTTCCTGTCCGGCTACACCGCGCTGGTCGGTTCCACCGAAATGGGTTCGGGCGGCGGCATCAAGTCGACCTTCTCCACCTGCTTCGGCGCACCGTTCTTCCCGCGTCCGGCCGGCGTTTACGCCGAGCTGCTGATCAAGCGCATCAACGCCTTCGGCTCCAAGGTCTACCTGGTCAACACCGGCTGGACTGGCGGTGGCTACGGTGTCGGTAAGCGTTTCAACATCCCGACTACCCGCGGCGTGATCGCGGCCATCCAGAGCGGTGCGCTGATCGGTGCCGAGACCGAGCACCTGCCGATCATCAACCTGGATGTGCCGAAGTCGGTGCCAGGCGTCGAGACCAACCTGCTCAACCCGCGCAACACCTGGGCAGACAAGAACGCCTACGACGAAGCCGCCAAGGGCCTGGCCAAGCTGTTCATCGACAACTTCCAGAAGTTCGACGTCAGCGAAGCAATCAAGAACGCCGGCCCGCAGCTGTAAGCGCCGGGCAGAGCAAAAGAAACCGCCTTCGGGCGGTTTCTTTTTTGGGACCACAGGTTAGAGCCGCCGTCGTAGGGCGGGTGAAACCCGCCGTGGTCAGAAGTGGCGGGTTTCACCCGCCCTACAATCTTCGCTAGGCTTGTAGCTCTTCAACGGAGAGCCGTAGGGCGGCTGCAACCGCCATGACCTTACGCTCTGACCTTCAAGCGGTCAAAGGAGTGACAGCGCATGTCCACCCTCAAACGCGTCTTCGGTTTCGATAAGCTGCGCCCCGGCCAGGAAACGGTGATCAGCGCCGTACTTGCCGGTCGCTCGGCGGCGGCGATCTTTCCCACCGGTTCGGGCAAGTCGTTGTGCTATCAGTTGTCGGCCTTGCATCTGCCACACCTGACCCTGGTGATTTCGCCGTTGCTGGCGTTGATGCAGGATCAGTTGGCGTTCCTGCATGCCCATGGCATCGCCGCGGCCAGCATCGATTCGGCGCAGAGCCGCGAGCAGGCCGCGGAGGTGATGAATCGCGCGCGCAGCGGTGAGCTGAAGATCCTGATGATCTCGGTGGAGCGCCTGAAGAACGAGCGCTTTCGCAATTTCATCGCCCAGGTGCCGATCTCCCTGTTGGTGGTCGACGAGGCACACTGCATTTCCGAGTGGGGCCACAACTTCCGCCCCGACTACCTCAAACTGCCCGATTACCAGCGTCAGTTTGGCATCGCTCAAGTGTTGTTGCTGACTGCCACGGCGACGCCCAAGGTGATTGCCGACATGCGCGAGAAATTCGCCATTGCCGAGGCGGACGTGGTCACCACCGGCTTCTACCGGCCCAACCTCAATCTGCTGGTCGAGCCGGTGCCCGGTGGCGCCAAGGCGCAGCGCCTGCAGCAATGGCTGGCGCCGCGGCGCGGCCAGGCGAGCATCGTTTACGTCACCCAGCAGAAGACCGCCGAGCAGGTCGCCGAGCGCCTGGCGCATGACGGTCTGGCGGTTAGCGCCTACCACGCCGGCATGGCGCATGAGGCACGCGAGTCGATCCAGCGGCGCTTCATGGCCGGCGAGCTGGAATGCATCGTCGCCACCATCGCCTTCGGCATGGGCATCGACAAACGCGATATCCGCAACGTGGTGCACTTCGACCTACCCAAGTCGGTGGAAAACTACAGCCAGGAGATCGGTCGCGCCGGTCGTGATGGTCAGGCTTCGGACTGCCTGGTGCTGGCCAGCCGCGATGGGCTCAGCGTGCTGGAGAACTTCGTCTATGGCGATACCCCGGAACTCGACGGGATTCGTGCCGTGCTCGACGATCTGCGTGCGGTCGGTACGGGCGGGCAATGGGAGCTGATGCTGGGCCAGTTGTCGGAGCTGAGCAATATCCGCGCGCTGCCGCTCAAGACCCTGCTGGTGCAGCTGGAGCTGCGCGGCATCATCGCGCCGCGCTATGCCTATTTCGCCGAGTACCGCTTCAAGCTGCTGCTGGAGGATGAGGCGCTGCTGGCGCAGTTCGAGGGCGAGCGGCGCCAGTTCGTCGAGGCCATTCTGGCCAGTTCGCGCCGCGCCCGCACCTGGAGCACCCTGGATTTCGACCTGCTGTATCGCGACCATGGCGCCGAGCGCGCGCGGGTGGTCAAGGCACTGGACTACTTCCAGGAAAAGGGCTGGCTGGAGCTGGAAAGCAAGCAGATGACCGAGGTCTACGCCGTGCTCGATGGCGACTTCGATGTGGCAGCCCTGGCCAACGATCTTCACGCGCACTTCCGCGCCCACGAGGCCAGCGAGATCGCCCGCATTCAGGCCATGCTCGGTTTGTTCGAGAGCCGCGAATGCCTGAGCCGGCGCCTTGCCTTGTACTTTGGTGACGAACAGGCGCCCGAGCGCTGCGGGCATTGTTCTGTGTGTCAGGGCCGCGTAGCCACTTTGCCGCAACCGCCCGAGCTGCCGTCATTGAATGGTCGCGATGCCCAGGCGCTGTGCGCAGCCTTCGTCGAGAAACACCTGCAATACGCTGGACACGCGCCGAGCCACGAGTGCCTGACGCGCTTTCTCTGTGGCGTGACCACGCCCTTGTTGACCAAGCTCAAGGCGCGTCAGTTAGCTGGCTTCGCTACGCTGGAGGATTACCCCTACGCCGAGGTGCGTGAGTGGTTGACGGGCCTGTAGGAGCGAGCTCTGCTCGCGAATATTGCTGCGGCAAAGGGCTTCGCGAGCAGAGCTCGCTCCTACAAAGGTAAGTCCCATAGCCAGTCCCATAGCCGGATGCAATCCGGGGAATACGGGTCGCTATGCCCCGGATTGCATCCTGGCTACCTGGCCAGCTTGTGTGCACCATCGGTGCTTGGGATTCGGTGCGCGCGGCGCACCCT
Organism: Pseudomonas oleovorans subsp. oleovorans; assembly: GCF_002197815.1. GTDB lineage: Bacteria > Pseudomonadota > Gammaproteobacteria > Pseudomonadales > Pseudomonadaceae > Aquipseudomonas > Aquipseudomonas oleovorans. The sequence goes on along the minus strand of NZ_NIUB01000001.1, from coordinate 174,899 downwards.
ACGGGTTAGCGCGTTGCCCTTCGGCCAGCGTCCAGTCCACCAGCTCGCGGGACAATCGATCGCCAGCCTGACCGAAGGCTTTCACTACTGCAGCAATCGACGTATCACTCGCCGGCTGACTGACGCTGAAGCGGCGGCTGGCGAGGATGTGCTGATCACGGGCATCGACCAGGCGTACGTCGAGCTGGATCAGCGCCTCGGGGCGGCCGTCACGATACTGGCTATGGAAACTGCGCAGGTCGCTGACCAGCTCCAGATCGGCCTGCAGGCGCTGCTCTTCGTTGCTCAGGGCCTGAACTCGACCGTCATCGTGAAAGGCGTCCAACAGGCGGCCACGCAGCAGCTGCGGCGTACGTTCGCTCCAGCGTACGCCCTGGTAGGTGTTGACCCGACCGGGCTCAGGCAGCACGACGATGCGCGTGCCGTCGAGCAGCTGGTTGCTGACCGGGCTGTTGACCCGCAACGACCAGTCGACGCGCTGGGTTTGTGTAGGCAGCGCGGCGCCTGGCAGCAGGTAGATATCCAATGGTTCGCTCTGCGGCAGGATCGAGCAGGCGCTGAGCAGACCAGCGGCCAGCAGCAGGGACAGGCGCTTCATGGTTGGAACTCCTTGATGCTGTCGTTGCGCAGCAGGTAGCCGGTGGGGTCCTGCTCCAGGCGGCGGGAGAAGCTGCGCAGTGCGCCGAGGGTATCGCGCAGTTCGCCAATCGCCGGGCCCAGCTCGCCCAGACCCTGCATGCCACTGTCCAGCGCACTGCGATTGCTTTCCAGCAACTGCTCGATGCTGCGGCTGCTGCGTTCCAGCGAGGCCATCAGACGCTCGGCATTGTCCAGCGCCTGACTGCCCTGGCCGTCGAGCAGACGGTTGGCGGTGCGCATCAGTTCGGCCGCCTCGCGGGTGGCGGCGCCGGCCTGTTGCAGGGCTTCGCTTAGCTCGCCGCGTTGCTCGGCCAGGCCGGCTGTGGCCTGCTCCAGATTCTCCAGGGTGCGCGAGACGCGCTCGGCATTCTCGCGCGAAAGCATGCGGTTGGCGCGGTTGAGCAGGCGGGTGATATTGACCACCAGGTCCTCGCCATTGGCCATCAGCCGGGACAGTGGCGAACGGTCGGCGATGATGATGCCTGGCTGGCCATCCTTGCCTTCCAGTGGCGGGCTTTCCGGGCTGCCGCCGTGCAGCTGGATTACCGCCAGGCCGGTGACGCCGGTGATCGCCAGGCGCGCGCGGGTGTCCTGCTTGATCGGGGTATGGCCGACGATGCGGATACGCGCGCGCACGGTGCGCGGATCGTTGGGATCGAGCCCCAGGCTGATCACGTCGCCGACCTTGATCCCGCTGTATTGCACCGCGCTGCCCTGTGACAGGCCAGTGACCGCTTCGTTGAAGATCACCTCGTAATCGGTGAAGGCGCGATCGGCACCGGCCTTGTTCAGCCACAGGGCGAACAGCAGCGCGGCGCCCACCGTGAGCACGGTGAACAGGCCGATCAGCACGTGATGGGCTCTGGGTTCCATTCATTGACTCCTTGCCGCGGTGGCGGCCTGCGCAGCCGCGCGTCCGCGCGGGCCGTGAAAATATTGCTGAATCCAGGCATCGTCGGTGGCAGCCACCACGTCCAGGCGGTCGGCCACCAGCACCTTTTTCTGTGCCAGCACCGCGACCCGGTCGCAGATGCTGTAGAGCGTGTCCAGGTCGTGAGTGACCAGAAATACACTCAGGCCCAGGCTGTCGCTGAGGGTGCGGATCAACTGGTCGAAGGCCGCCGCGCCAATCGGGTCGAGGCCGGCGGTGGGTTCGTCGAGAAACAGGATGTCCGGGTCCAGTGCCAGGGCGCGGGCCAGGGCGGCGCGCTTGACCATGCCGCCGGACAGCGAACTGGGGTATTTGTCGGCGGCATCCTGCGGCAGGCCGGCCAGGGCGATCTTGACCCTGGCCAGGCGTTCGGCTGCCGCGCGCGACAGGCCGGCGTGTTCGATCAGCGGCAGGGCGATGTTCTCGCTGACGGTCAGCGAGGAGAACAGCGCGCCGCGCTGGTAGAGCACGCCGAAACGCCGCTCCAGCTGCGAGCGCCGCTCGGCCGACAGGCTCAGCAGTTCCTCGCCGAACACCCGTACGGTGCCGGCATTGGGCTGGCGCAGGCCGACGATGCTGCGCAGCAGCACGGACTTGCCGGTGCCCGAGCCGCCTACCACGCCAAGTATTTCGCCGCGATATAGGTCGAAGTCCAGATGCTGATGCACCACCTGTGTGCCGAACTGGTTGCACAGGTCGCGTACCTCGATGATGGTCTCCTGGCTCACCAGCCCATCTCCATCAGGAACAACGCCGCCAGGGCGTCGAGTAGGATGACCACGAAGATCGACTGCACCACCGCCGAGGTGGTGTGCTCGCCCACCGATTGTGCGCTGCCGCTGACCTTGAAGCCTTCCAGACAGCCGATCAGGGCGATCAGGAAAGCGAAGATCGGTGCCTTGAGCAGGCCAACGAGGAAGTGCTGCAGCAGGTCGCTGTCCTGCAGGATCGACAGGTACATGGTCGGCGAGATGTCCAGGCTCAATGCACAGACCAGCGCGCCGCCGAGCATGCCGCTGAGCATGGCGATGAAGGTCAGGATCGGCAGGGCGATGAGCATCGCGAACACCCGCGGCAGCACCAGCAGCTCGACGGGGCTCAGACCGAGGGTGCGGATGGCGTCGATCTCCTCGTTGGCCTTCATCGAGCCGATCTGTGCGGTGAAGGCGCTGGCGGTGCGCCCAGCCATGAGAATCGCGGTGAGCAGCACGCCGAACTCGCGCAGGAAGGAGAACGCCACCAGGTTCACCGTGTAGATGGTGGCACCGAAGTCGGCGAGGATGGTGGCGCCGAGAAAGGCGACCACGGCGCCCACCAGAAAGGTCAACAGGGCGATGATGGGCACGGCGTTGAGGCCGCACTGTTCCAGATGGGCGGTCAGCGAGGTCAGGCGCCAGCGCGCCGGGCGCAGCAGGATCGTCAGCATGCTGCTCAGGGTCAGGCCCATGAAGCCGAGCAGTTCCCGGCCTTGGCACCAGGTGCTTTCCACCGCCTCGCCGATATGTCCGAGCACTTCGCGCAGTGCCGAAGGTGTGGCGTGTTCCTGTACCTGCTGAGTGCCCGCCATGGTGTCTGCCACTGCCAGCAGCAAGGCGCGGCGCTCGGCGCTCAGGCTGTCCTGTTGCGCCAGTTGGCGCAGGCGCTCACAACCCAGCAGTTCCACCAGCAGCGCAGCGCCGGCGGTATCCAGTGCGGCCAGTTCGTCGAGGTCGATGTTTTCCCGGCCGTGCAGGCGTTCGCGCAGGGCCAGGACCTGAGGTTCGAGTCGGCTGTAATGGGCCAGCGTCCAGTCGCCACCGATGCGCAGGCCGCTGGCGGCGTCCGTGCTGCTGGTCTGGAGCGGGATCAGGTATGGCGTGGTCATGGCGACAGCTTAGCGCAGCCAGGGGCTGCCAGGCCAGTCGCGCTGTTCAGACTGTGTCGGCGGCACGGCGCATAAGCTGCTAGGTCACCCCAACGTTCGGATGACGAGCGCATGGGCTAGGGTCTGTTGCCGTTTCGCGCACGGCTTGCGTCGAAATGCCAACAGACCCCAGGCATCCGTCAGTGACGGCGCCAGTGCTTGTGGTGCTTCTTGTGTTTCTTGCCATGGTAGTGGCGGTGATGCTTGCCGCGACGGTCATCGTCATAGCTGGCATTGCCCATGTAGTTGCCCAGTGCGCCACCGGCGCCGCCACCGACTGCCGCACCGACCACGCCGCCGGTGTTGCCACCAACCTGCTGCCCGACGACGTTGCCACCGGCTGCGCCCAGCGCGCCGCCAATGGCGGCTTCAGTACGGCTGCGGCGATCCGCGCCGACCATGCTGCCGGCAGCGCCACCGAGACCGGCACCGACCGCAGCGCCAGTGTTGCCACCGACCTGCTGACCAACCATCGCACCCACTGCGCCACCTAGTGCGCCGCCCAGGCCGGCCTCGGTATTGCCGGCAAAGGCAAAACCGCCGCTAGTCAGGCCAAGGGAAAGAAGAGTTGCAGAGACTTCATGGACACCTCGATAACAGAAACCGCCAGATGGCGAGCGTTATGCCATTGACCAGCGATTTCTGTACGAGGTTCCTGGCCGCCGGTCAGCTGGTTGCGCTGCTGCCCAGCAGATTGCCGCCGCTGGCAGCCTGCAGGCGGATGGCGACGAACTTGCTGGTCGGTGTGCTGCTGCCGACGCCGGCGCTTTCCAGCGGCACCAGCGGATTGGCTTCGGGGAAGTAAGCAGCGGCCTGGCCGGCCGGGATATCGAAAGCGAGCAGGGTGAAACTGCTCACCCGGCGTTCGATGCCATCGTTCCACAACGAGCGGATGTCCACCTTCTGACCGGGCTTGAAGCCCAGGCGCAGGATGTCCGCCTCGTTGGCGAAGAGCACATCGCGCTGCCCGCGCACGCCGCGATAACGGTCGTCGAGGCCGTACACCGTGGTGTTGTACTGATCGTGCGAGCGCAGGGTCTGCAGGATCAGATCCGGCGTCTCACCGCTTTCGCGCACCTGCGGGGGCAGCAGGTCGTCGAGCAGCGCATTGGCCTTGAAATTGGCCTTGCCGGATGCCGTTTTCCACTGGCGCGCGCCGGCCGAGTTGCCGAGGTAGAAGCCGCCGGGGTGAGCGACACGCTGGTTGAAATCCTGGAAGCCGGGGATGGTGTCGGCGATCAGCTCGCGGATGCGGTCGTAATCGGCGATCAGCGCGCCCCAGTCCACCGGGTGGTTGCCCAGAGTGGCCTTGGCGATCCCGGCGACGATGGCCGGCTCCGAACGCATCTCGCTGCCGGAGAGCGGTTCGAGCTGACCGTAGGAGGCGTGGATCATGCTAAACGAATCTTCCACCGTCACCGCCTGCGGGCCGCTGGCCTGCAGGTCGATATCGGTACGGCCGAGGCACGGCAGGATCAGCGCGTCGCGGCCGACGGTGAGGTGACTGCGATTGAGCTTGGTGCTGATCTGCACGGTGAGCTCGCAGCTCTGCAGCGCCTTGTGCGTACGCGGGCTGTCCGGCGTGGCCTGGGCGAAGTTGCCGCCGAGGCCGATGAATACCTTGGCCTGGCCGTCGATCATGGCGTTGATCGCCTCGACCGTGTTGTGGCCATTCTCGCGCGGCACCTTGAACTGGAAGCGTTTTTCCAGGGCATCGAGCAGCGTCACCGGCGGACGGTCGTTGATGCCCATGGTGCGGTCGCCCTGTACGTTGCTGTGACCGCGCACCGGGCACAGGCCGGCGCCGGGGCGGCCGAGGTTGCCGCGCAGCAGTTGCAGGTTGACGATTTCCTGGATGGTGGCCACCGAGTGGTGGTGCTGGGTGATGCCCATGGCCCAGCAGATGATCACTCGCTCGGCGCGGCGGTACATGCGCGCAGCCTGTTCGATTTCCTGCAGGCTGAGGCCGGACTGAGCCTGCAGCGCCTCCCAGCTGCAGTCGTCGAGCAGCTTCAGGTAGGCCTCGACACCATCGGTGTGCTCGGCGATGAAGGCATGGTCGAACACCGCTGCTTCACCCTTGGCCTGCGCCTCGCGCTCCCACTGCAGGAGGAACTTGGCGATGCCGCGCATGGCGGCCATGTCGCCGCCCAGGGCCGGACGGAAGAACGCGGTGTTCAGCGGCTCGGAGCCGTTGGTGAGCATCTCCAGCGCGTGTTGCGGATGCTGGAAGCGCTCCAGGCCACGCTCCTTCAGTGGGTTGAAGCAGACCACCTGGGCGCCGCGTTTGACCGCCTCGCGCAGCGGTTCGAGCATGCGCGGGTGGTTGGTGCCGGGGTTCTGGCCGAGGACGAAAATGGCGTCGGCATGCTCGAAATCGTTGAAAGTCACGCTGCCCTTGCCGATGCCCACGCTTTGGCCGAGGGCGACGCCGCTGGCCTCGTGGCACATATTCGAGCAGTCGGGGAAGTTGTTGGTGCCATAGGCGCGCACGAACAACTGGTAGAGGTATGCCGCCTCGTTGCTGGCCCGGCCGGAGGTGTAGAACTCGGCGTGATCCGGACTCGGCAGCGCCTTCAGATGCCTGGCAATCAGGGCGAAGGCTTCGGCCCAGGTGGTCTTCGTGTAGCGATCGGTGCTGGCGTCATAGCGCATTGGGTGGGTCAGGCGGCCCTGGTATTCGAGCCAGTAGTCGCTCTGCTCGCGCAGTTGGCTGACCGTGTAGCGGGCAAAAAAGGCCGGGTCCACGCGGCGTTTGGTGGCTTCCCAGTTGACCGCCTTGGCGCCGTTCTCGCAGAACTTGATGTGACCGTCCTCGGGCGAATCGCCCCAGGCGCAGCCGGGGCAGTCGAAGCCGCCGTTCTGGTTGGTCTTGAGCAGCGCGCGCAGGTTCTTGAACGGCTGCTTGCTGTCCAGCCAGAAGCGGGTCACGGCGTTCAGTGCACCCCAGCCAGCGGCTGGGCCTTTGTAGGGCTTATAGCGAGGATTGACGGGTTGCAGGCTCATGGTCGTTCTTCTTCGTCAGGCGCGGGGCTGTAGACCCGCGGCGTGCTGTGATGGGGCAGGTGGATCAGGTTGAGGCGGTGGCGCCGCGCCCACTCCACGGTCAGGGCGGTAGGGGCGGACAGGCTCACCAGGGTGCCGATGCCGGCACGTACTGCCTTGTGCAGCAGTTCCAGGCTGCAGCGACTGGTGACCAGGGCGAAGCCACCGTGAGTGTCGATACGTTCGCGGGCGATGGCGCCGATCAGCTTGTCCAGGGCGTTATGGCGACCGATGTCTTCACGGCACAGACGAATCTCACCGCTGGCATCGATGAACAGGGCGGCATGCAGCGCGCCGCTGTGGCGTGCCAGTTGTTGTTGCTCACCGATGCGCTCGCGCAGTCCGGTGAGATGTTCAAGTGGCGGTAATGCTGCGCCGGGTAGGGCGGTCAGGGCCGGTAGCGCCTGTTCCAGTGCATCCACACCGCACAGGCCACAACCACTGGTGCCAGCCATTTGCCGGCGTTGCTGCTTGAGCGCCCAGAAGGCACGGCTGCTGACCTGCAAGCGGGCTTCGCGGCTGTCACCGAGGCCGCGCAACTGGATGTCATAGATGTCGTCGATTGACTTGATCAGGTCGTTGCCAAAACTGAAGCCGACGGCAAAATCTTCCAGGTGATGGGGCGAAACCATCATCACCGCCTGGTTCAGGTCGTTGTAGCTGATCGCCAGGGCACATTCTTCGGCCAGTGCAGCGTGCTGCGCGCGACCGTCACCGAGTTCGGCGTAGGTATAGGCACTGGCAATGTGCGGCTGGGCGGCTGGCTTGGCCATCGAGGCGCGCTCTGTGACAGATTGACACAGCTAAGCCTAGGCCCATGGGCGGGGAGCGTCTAATCGTTGGCTTTGATGTGTTGATCGAGCAAATCTATCAAGCGTTCGCCAGCCACTCTCGTGCCTCTTCGAAACAGGCTTGCGCGAGCGGTGAGGCAGGGGCGCCGCGGCGCATGATCAGGCCCTGAGGTGCCAGGGTATGAGCGTCCTCGATGGGTAGCAGGCGCAGATGACCGTCGGTCGGTGCACCGTCGGCCGGTAATGGCATGACGCTGCAGCACAGCCCGGCGCTGACCGCTTGAGTCAGGTGGTGCACGGCATCGGCCTCCAGGCGTACCTGCGGGCTCAGGCCGCGAGCACGGAAGCTGTGATCGATGGACAGGCGAAAGTGCATGCCGGTCGAGAGCAGGCCCAGGGGCAGGTTGGCCAACTGTTCCCAGCGCAGGCTGCTGCTGACGAAGTGGAAATGCCGCTGATCGTAGAGCAGGCCCATGCGTGCTTCGGCCAGCTCCAGGCTGGCGAAATGCTCGCGGTCGAGTCGGTCGAGATAGGACAGACCAAGGTCGAGCTGATTACGTACCAGCCCCTCCAGAATCTGATCGCTGCTCAGCGCATGCAGCTGAAAGCGCAGCCCCGGGTGACGCTCGGCGAACAGACTGATCAGGCGCATCGGGTCGAAACTGGCCAGCGGCACCACGCCCAGGCGCAGGGTGCCCACCAGGTGCCCACGACAGGCTGCAGCTTCGGCGAGCAGGCCATCCTGTGCGGCCAGCACACTGCGTGCCCAGGCCAGGATACGCTCACCTTCGGCGCTGAAGCCCTCGAAACGCTGGCCGCGACGGACCAGCTCCAGACCCAGCTCGTCTTCCAGTTGGCGCAAGCGCATGGACAGCGTCGGCTGGGTCACGTGGCAGCGCGCAGCGGCCTGACCGAAGTGGCGGGTCTCGTCGAGGGCGACGAGGAATTTCAGCTGCTTTATATCCATGGGGGCTCCTGGTTTGCCCGGATTCTAATGCGCGAACGCTAATCAGGGGTGTTTCCTGAACTAGACTTTGGTCTCCGGGCGCTTTGCCCGGTCATTCGCAAGGAACGAGAGGAATTGCCATGAGTCTGTTTGCCTTTGTCAAAGACGCCGGGGTCAAACTCTGGGAGTCACTGGTGGGTCAGGAGGCGCAGGCCGCCGAATCGCTCAAGGAGCATGTTGCCAAGGTTGGCCTGGGCAACCCCAACATCGAGGTCAGCGTCGAGGGCGACAAGGTCATCGCTCGCGGCGAAGTGGCCAGCCAGGAAGAGAAGGAAAAGATTCTCCTGGCGCTGGGCAACGTGGCCGGTGTCGGTGAGGTCGATGATCAGATCAGCGTGACCATGCCCGCGCCCGAAGCGCGCTTCGTCACGGTCAAGAAGGGCGACACGCTGAGTGCGATTGCCAAGGCCGAGTACGGCAATGCCAACGCCTACATGAAGATATTCGAGGCCAACAAGCCGATGCTCAGTCACCCGGACAAGATTTATCCGGGGCAGGTATTGCGGATTCCTGACTAAACCCGCGCTCAGGTGCGGCGGGGGCTTGGCCTTGGCGGCGATCGGCATCATTCACGATCGCCGGCAAGCCGGCTCCTACAGTGAGGGCGTCGCAGGCAGTCCGTGCACCAACTCCCGGTAGTCCCCCACTGCGGCGAACTCCTCGGTATCTTTAGGCCCGGCCTGGCTGTCTGGTTGGCGCACGGCGAGCAGATGGGCGACGCCAAAGCGTCCGGCGCTACGCAGGATCGGCAGGCTGTCGTCGATGAACAGGGCCCTCGCAGGGTCGAAGTCGACATCCTGGCGCAGGGCGAACCAGAACTGCTGATCCTCCTTGGGGAAACCGTAGTCGTGGGAGCTGATCAGGCGTTCGAACCAGGGTGCCAGCTCGACGCGTTCCAGTTTCAGTGACAGTGAGTCGCGGTGCGCGTTGGTGATCAGCACCACGCGCTTGCCAGCTTCGCGCAGGGCGCGCAGAAACAGTTCTGCATCGGTGCGCAGGGCGATCAGGTGCGCGACCTCGCGCTTGAGCTCGCGGATCGACAGCCGCAGCTCGCGGCTCCAGAAGTCGGTGCAGTACCAGTTCAGCGTACCGGCATGCTCGCGAAACAGCGGTAGCAGTTCGGCCTGGGCCAGCGCCAGGCTGACGCCATGGTGCTCGGCGTAGCGCTGCGGCAGGTGGGTGAGCCAGAAGTGGTTGTCGAAGTGCAGGTCGAGCAACGTGCCGTCCATGTCCAGCAGGACGGTGTCGATCTGGTGCCAGGGCAGTGGGGGCATGCGTGGGTCTCGGTTGTGGCGATGGTTTCGCCTTGATGCAATCTCGCTCAGGGATAATGCGAAAAGCCGCTGTATGATAACCCGCTCGGTCCCGCCAAGGAGTTGCCTCATGCGCCAAAAACCCACGGTCCTCGCCCGCGAAATCGTCGCCAGCAGCCGCCTGTTTCGTGTCGAGCAAGTGCAGTTGCGCTTCTCCAATGGCGCTGAGCGCACCTATGAGCGACTGGTCGGCAAGGGTTCCGGCCATGGTGCGGTGATGGTGGTGGCGATGCTCGACGCCGAGCACGCGGTGCTGATCGAGGAGTACTGCGGCGGCACCGATGACTATCAGTTGTCGCTGCCCAAGGGGTTGATCGAGCCGGGTGAGGACGTGCTGGTCGCGGCCAATCGCGAACTCAAGGAGGAGGCCGGCTTTGGTGCGCATGAGCTGGAGTACATCACCGCACTGAGCCTGTCGCCCGGTTACATGAGCCAGAAGATTCAGGTGGTGCTGGCGCGCAATCTGTATGAAGAGCGCCTGCCGGGTGATGAGCCCGAGCCGATGCGGGTCGACCGCATCAGCCTGCGCGAGCTGTCCAGCCTGGCCAAGCACGAACAGTTCAGTGAAGGCCGCGCACTGGCGGCGCTGTACCTGGTGCGCGACCTGCTGACTCAGCGCGGGGAGTACCGTCCATGAGCCATCCCTACATCCCCAAGGTAATCGACCTGGTTCGTGCCGCCGGCGCGGCGACCCTGCCGTACTGGCGCAGCGATGTGGCGGTGACGGAGAAGGCCGATGCCTCGCCGGTGACCGCCGCCGACCTGGCCGCGCACCATATCCTGCTCGATGGCCTGCAGGCGCTGGCGCCGGAGGTGCCGGTGCTGTCGGAGGAGGCCGCCGACATTCCGCTGGCTGAGCGCGCCGCCTGGACGCGTTGGTGGCTGGTCGATCCGCTCGATGGCACCAAGGAATTCATCGCCGGCTCCGAAGAGTTCACGGTCAATGTCGCGTTGATCGAACAGGGACGAGTGGTCTTCGGTGTGGTGGGTATTCCCGCCAATGGCCGCTGCTATTACGGCGGCGCTGGTCTGGGCGCCTGGTGTGGCGACGTGCCGGGCAAGGAGTATTCGATCAGCGTGCGCCTGGCGCCTGCGCAGGGTTTCACCCTGGTAGCCAGCAAACGTCACTCCAGCGCCGCGCAGGAAACTCTGCTGGTGGGGCTTTCCGCGCGTTTCGGCGAGCCGGCGCTGGCCAATATCGGCAGTTCGCTGAAGTTCTGTCTGCTGGCCGAAGGCAATGCCGACTGCTACCCGCGTCTGGCGCCTACCTCGCAGTGGGACACCGCCGCGGCACAGGGCGTGCTGGAAGGGGCGGGTGGCGAAGTGCTGAATCTGGCCGGCGAAGTGCTGACCTACGAGGCGCGCGAATCCTTTCTCAACCCCTCGTTTCTGGCCTTGCCGGCCGCCGCCGAGTGGCGTGGCGAGCTGATCGAGCTGGCGCGTAGTCTGTAGCCTTGACACTTTACCTGTAGGAGCGAGCTCTGCTCGCGAACCCTGGTGACCCAGAAGCTTCGCGAGCAGAGCTCGCTCCTACGGTTTGTGCGTCGTTGCTGCTTCGCTCAATCGAGCATATCGCTGTAACGCGTGTCCTTCCTGAACACCAGTGGCTGGTCGAAGCCCGGCACCTTCACTTCTTCGGTGGTGATGGAGATCGCCTGGTCGTCGATCATGTCGTTGCCGAAGTTGTAGATGATGTCCAGCTTGCCCTGCAGGGCAAGCTGATCGTACGCGGCAGCGGCGGCACGGGTGCTCTCGCGGCGCGCCAGGTAGGCGTCGAAGGCGACCTGGCCATGACGCTTGCGCAGCATGCGCTCGGCAACGTGTGGGGCCAGCACCAGGGCGCTGGCATTGTTGCCGCCAAAGCCCTTGGAGTTGATGAAGGCCACGTCCAGCGCCTGGTCACCCACTTTGCGATCGATGGTGGACAGGCTCAGGTGATCCTGGTGCACGTCAGCGGCGACGGCGTCGATGGTCTTCAGTCCTGGCACGATGCCGTACCTGAAGGCGCCGAGCGCAGCGATCACCTGGTCGCCGCTGGCGGTGGCCAGGGAGTGGCCGACGAAGGCCTTCACTGCGGTGACCGGCCATTGCTCGATGCCGAAGGCCGCCGCGACGCGGTCGAGGATTTCCGACTCGGTGACGCGGTTGGCCGGTGTGCTGGAGCCATGGGCGTGGACGAAGCTGCGGTTGCGCACGGCGTCCAGACCGAGCAGTTGCACGGCGCTGGCCACGGCCTTGGCCACGGTCAGGTAGTTGCCCGGGCCGGGGGCGGAAATGGATTTCTTGAAGCCATCGGCGTTGATGAACACGTCCGGCACCGCGCCGTGGATGTCGGCGCCCAGCTCCAGGGCCAGTTCGTCGTCCATCAGCACCACGAACTGGCAGGCTTCGGCCAGGGTGAAGCCGCAGTTGTCGCCGAACGGGCGGCTGGCGCGGCGGAAGTCCACGTCGCTCTTGCCCTCGATCTGACGCAGGCCTTCTTCGGTGGCCAACGCACCCATAGCGCCGTAACCCTCGATGCATTCCTGGTTGATCGGTGCCTCGCTGCTGCCGACGATCACCACGCGTGCCTTGCCGCTGGCGATCTGCTCGATGCCCTTCTGCAGGTTGTAGAGGAAGGTGGCGCAGGCACCGGTGATGCTGCCGGTGGTGCCGACGCTGCCGAGCACGTAGGCGTTGATGAAGTCCGCCGGCATGGTATTGAGGCCCAGGGCCAGCTGCTTGGCGGTAACGCGACCGCCTTTCAGGCGCGACTGCATCATGCCGCCGAAGCCGTTCTCGTCGAGCTGGCTCATGATGCAGCTGGCAAACACGGCGATCTCGTCCGGGGCGACATGCTGGACGATGCGCTGCCAGTCGATGCCCACCGAGCGCAGCGCGTCAGTGACGCCGACCACGGTCATGGCCAGGCCGCGCGGATGGAAACGCGCGTTGTACAGCTCGCTCGGCTCGAACCCGGTGGGCAACTGGCCGGCGGACTTCACCGCCAGTGGGCGGTAGCTGTCGACCTTGAATTCGCAGCTGTCGTGCAGGGTGACGCGCACTTCATTGCCGTCGAGCTCTTCTACGGACCAGTTGGCCGGCAGTGGCTCGGGCAGTTGCTTGCGCTGGGTGATGAAGCTCAGGTTGGCACCATTGGCGGGAGCGACGTCGATGCTCTTCTGCCAGTGGGCGGCGTCCGGGTCGAGATGCTGTTTCTCGATGCGGCGCACCAGGGTGCCGGCCAGAATCTGCTTGGCGTAGCGGCTTTCGATCTCGGCGAGGCTCAGTGCTTGGCCGTCCTGATCCTGATACTTGCCATCGACCACGCGTACCAGCTTCATCATCTGCGCCAGCCCGGCCAGGGTTTCCTGGCGCGCCTGGGGTTCCAGCGACTCCTGCACGGTACGGCGAAAACCATGGTGGAAGGAGCTGCGCCCGGCTGCGTTGTAACCCCCAAAACCCACGATCACAGGTAAGCGCGACATAACTCAAAAGCTCCTGAACAAGGCCAGCGCGACGCCAGGCCGGCGCCTTGGGCGCGGGCGGGGTCATAGGGCGGTGGCATTTGGAAAATTTCGGCTGCCTAACCTGACGTGGATCATGACCGTCGAGTCACTCATTCGTCCAATGTCGTGGCAAGTGCGGCGCGTGTCGCGGATGGGATGGGACTTTGCAAGGGCCGAGGGTGCGCCTGGCGCACCCTCGAACAGCGAGCCCGCCAGGCGGTGGGCTCGAAGGGCTCAGCTCTGGTAGCTGATATGTCCATCCACCAGCGTGTAGCGCACCGCGCCGGGCAGGCAATGGCCGATGAACGGGCAGTTGCTGCCCTTGGAGTACCACTGCTCGCCAGCGACGGTGGAGGCCTGCGCATCGAACAGCACGATATCGGCAGCGCCACCAACGCTCAGCGTGCCGGCCGGCAGGCGCAATGCGGCGGCTGGGCCACTGGTCAAACGTGCCAGCAGCGTCGGCAGATCCAGCAGGCCGTCCTGCACCAGGCTCATGGCCAGCGGCAGCTGCAGTTGCACGCTGCTGATGCCCGGCTCGGTGGCGGCGAAGGGCGCCAGCTTGGCGTCGCGTTCGTGCGGTTGGTGGTGGCTGGCGATGGCCGAGATCACTCCGGCCTTTACCGCTTCGCGCAGACCGTCGCGGTCGGCCCGCGAGCGCAGTGGTGGCTGTACGTGATAGAGACTGGAAAAATCGATCAGCGCCTCATCGGTGAGGATCAGTTGGTACAGCGCCACGTCGGCGGTCACCGGCAGACCACGTGCCTGGGCGGAGGCGATCAGCTCGGCGCCGCGGGCGCTGGTGATCTGGCTGAAGTGCGCGCGCACGCCGCTCTGTTCCACCAGCAGCAGGTCGCGGGCCAGGGCCACGGTCTCGGCGGTTTCCGGGATGCCGGCCAGGCCGAGGAAGCTGGCGGTCGGGCCCTCATGCGCCAGCCCGCCTTCGGCCAGGTCGGCATCCTGCGAATGGAAGATCACCTGCAAGTCGAAGGTGGCCGCATATTCCAGCGCGCGGCGCAGGGTGCGGCTGCTGCGGAAGTTGTCCAGGCCGTTACCGAAGGCGACGCAACCGGCATCGCGCAGGGCAACCAGCTCGGCCAGTTGTTCGCCAGCCAGCCCCTTGCTCAGCGCGCCAATGGGGAAGACCTTGGTGTGTCCGGCTTCGCGGGCGCGGTCGAGAATCAGCTCGGCCACCGCCGAGGTATCCAGCACCGGCTTGGTGATCGGAGGGCAGCACAGGCTGGTGACGCCGCCGGCCGCAGCCGCCAGGGTTTCCGTGGCGATGCTGCCCTTGCGGCTATAGCCTGGCTCGCGCAGGGCCACGGACAGGTCGACAAGGCCGGGGGCAGCGATCAGTCCTTGGGCGTCGAGCGTCTTGTCGGCGACGAAGCCAGCAGGCGCCTGGCCGATGGCGGCCAGCTTGGTGCCGTCGATATAGAGGTCAGTGACCTGATCCAGGCCGCTGGCCGGGTCGATCACGCGAGCGCCGAGGATTGCGGTACGCATCAGTTGGCCTCCTCGGCGTTGAGTTGACGTTGGGCGTTCTGCCCGCTCATGGCCATCGACAGCACGGCCATGCGGATGGCGATGCCGTAGGTGACCTGGTTGAGGATCACCGACTGCGGGCCGTCAGCCACTGCCGACTCGATCTCCACGCCGCGGTTGATCGGGCCTGGGTGCATCACCAGGGCATCCGGCTTGGCCAGTTTCAGGCGCTGCTCGGTGAGGCCGAACAGGCGATAGAACTCGCCCTCGCTGGGCAGCAGGCCGCCCTGCATGCGCTCGCGCTGCAGGCGCAGCATGATCACCACGTCGACGTCCTTGAGGCCTTCATTGGCATCACTGAATACGCGCACACCGTAGCTTTCCTCCAGGCCGACGGGCAGCAGGGTCTTCGGCGCAATGACGCGGATATCCGGGCAGCCCAGGGTCTTCAGCGCCAACATGTTCGAGCGTGCCACCCGCGAGTGCAGGATGTCGCCGACGATGGCCACCGACAGGTTCTCGAAGTCGCCCTTGTGGCGGCGGATGGTGAGCATGTCGAGCATGCCCTGGGTCGGGTGCGCGTGGCGGCCGTCGCCGCCGTTGATGATCGCCAGGTTCGGGCACACGTGCTCGGCGATGAAGTGCGCGGCGCCGGAGTCGGCATGGCGCACGACGAAGATGTCGGCGGCCATCGCCTCGAGGTTGCGCAGGGTGTCGAACAGCGTCTCGCCCTTGCTGGTGGAACTGGTGGAGACGTTGAGGCTGATGACGTCCGCCGACAGGCGTTGGGCGGCCAGCTCGAAGGTGGTGCGGGTGCGCGTGGAGTTCTCGAAGAACACGTTGCACACGGTCTTGCCGCGCAGCAGCGGGACTTTCTTCACTGCCCGCGCGCCGACTTCGAGGAAGGAGTCGGCAGTGTCGAGGATTTCGGTCAACAGCTCACGAGGCAGGCCGTCGAGTGAGAGGAAGTGGCGCAGCTGACCTTGGTCATTGAGCTGCAGCGGGCGCTTGGCGGCGAGTGGCGTCATCGCGGGGAGTCTCAGTTGGCGAGCGTCTGGAGTTCGAGGGTCAGCGGCGTGGGGCCGGACAATTTTACCCGCTCGTTGGTGGCCAGCGACAGGGTGGCGCCGACCACGTCGGGGCGGATCGGCAACTCGCGGGCGCCCAAGTCGAGCAGGCTGACCAGGGTCACGCTGGCGGGGCGGCCGTAGTCGAACAGTTCGTTCAGCGCTGCGCGGATGGTGCGCCCGCTCATCAATACGTCGTCGATCAGCACCAGGTGCTGGCCTTCGATCTCGAACGGCAGTTCGGACGGTTGCACCTGCGGGTGCAGGCCGTTCTGGGTGAAGTCGTCGCGGTAGAAGGACACATCGAGGATGCCCAGCGCGTCATCGCGCCCCAGGGCGGCAAGCAGGGCCTGGGCGACCCAGACGCCGCCGGTGCGGATGCCGATGAAGCGCGGCTCGCTGATCTGGCGTTGGTTCAGATGCTGGGTCAGCGCACTGGCCATGGCCGGTAGCAGGTCGTTGGGGTTGGGTAGCATGGCGAAACTCCTAGGTGCGGGCCGACTCGATCAACCCGTGCAGTTTTCCTCTAGCCAGCCCTGTAGCAACAAGGCTGCAGCAATGGCATCGACCGGGCGCTCGCGATAGCCGCCACTCTGGCCTTCGCGCAGGCGTTGGCCTTTGGCCTCGAAGGTGGTCAGGCGTTCGTCGTGGGTGTAGGCCGGCAGGTTGAAGCGGCCGTTGAGGCGGCGGGCGAATTTCTCGGCGCGGGCGCTCATTTCGCTGGGCGTGCCGTCCATGTTCAGCGGCAGGCCGACCACCACGGCGTCCGGCTGCCATTCCTTGAACAGCGCTTCGACGCGGCTCCAGTCCGGCACGCCATTCTGCGCCTTGAGCACGCACAGCTCCCGGGCCTGGCCGGTGATCACCTGGCCGACGGCGACGCCGATCTGCTTGGTGCCATAGTCGAAACCCAGCAGCAGGCGCAGTGGCTTGTCGCTCATCAGGCGTGCCCGACCTGCGAGGTCAGCAGGCTGAGGTTGACCCCCAGGCGTGCGGCGGCGGCGTTAAGGCGCTGGTCGAACGGCAGGTCGAAAAGAATGTTGCTGTCGGCGGGGCAGGTCAGCCAGGCGTTGTCGGCCAGTTCGGCTTCCAGTTGCCCGGCATCCCAGCCGGCGTAGCCAAGGGTGATCAGGTAGCGATCCGGGCCGCTGCCGTCGGCGATGGCGAACAATACGTCCTGCGAGGTGGACAGGCCCAGCTCGCCCAGCTCCAGGGTCGCTTGGAACTGCGAGCCGGCTGGATGCAGGACGAAGCCGCGGTCGGTCTGTACCGGGCCGCCGGCGAAGATCGGCAGGCTGTGGCACAGTGCCGCGGGCTCCTCATCAGGGCGTAGTTGCTCCAGCACATCGGCCAGGTTGAGGCCATTGGGCTTGTTGATCACCAGGCCCATCGCGCCCTGCTCGTTGTGTTCGACCAGGTAGGTGACGGTTTGCGCGAAATTCGGATCGTCCATGTGCGGCATGGCGATCAGGAAGTGGTGCTTGAGCGAAGTTGGGGCTGATTTCTTCATGACGCCTAGTTTGGAACGACAGGCGGCAAGCTACAAGCGTGAGCAGCGCTTTGCCGGTTTTCACCCAGGCTGCTGGCGCCACTTCGCAGGGGGCGCCGTGCGCACCGAGGATCAGGGTTGGCTAATTACTCGACAGTCGATCGCCGCGCTCGAAGCGCCAGGTGCGGATGATTTCCAGGCGGTCGATATCGGCCAGGTCGCCGGTGAAGGGGGCATAGGGCGCGGCCAGGCGCACGATGCGTTGCGCGGCCTGGTCGAGTACCGCCTGGCCGGATGATTCCAGCACCTGTACTTCATACAGCGAACCGTCGCGGTTGATCGACACCAGCAGGCGCAGGCTGCCATAGATGCGCTGGCGGCGGGCGTCGTCGGGGTAGTTGAGGTTGCCGATGCGTTCGACCTTCTTGCGCCACTCGTCCTTGTACCAGGCGCCCTTGTCGCGCGTGGTCGAGGCCGCGTTGAGGCGATGAATCTTCGGGCGCTTGGCATAGGCCTGCACCTCCTGCGCCAGTTCCGCTTCCAGGCTGGCTATCTCGGCGGACAGTTGGGCAGCGTCGAATACCGGCGCCGGGCGCGTTGTCGCAACCGGCTTGGCTTCCTCGCGTTTGACTGGCGTCTTCTGCTGCTGCGGGGCGCGGGTGGCGACGGCGGCCTTGGGCGTCTCCTGTCGGGTGGCGGGCTGCTGCGGCGTGGCGGGCGGCGTGACCTTGCGCACCTCGCTGTCCTGAAAGGGCGCCTGCTCGGTAGTCTTCGGTGCGGCGGTATGCTCCAGGGTGCCGCTGCCTTGCTGGTTGTCCTGAGCGAGGAAATCGGCCTTGTCCGGTGCTTTTTCGCTCTTGAAGGTGGACAGGGTGATTTCCAGTGTCTTGCTGATTTCCGGTGGCGACTCCAGGGTGAAGCCGACGCCAAGAATCATCGCTACGTGCAGTGCGGCGGCAAGAAAGAGGGTGAACCCGAGGCGATCCGCCGGTCGGACGGTGGCGGAGGGCGCGCTGGTTGGGGAGGCTGCTGCGTTCATCGCGTATCGGGTCTGCTTTCGAATGTCGCGCAGTCTGCCGGGTAGCGGTGGGCGCCTGCAAGTTGCAGGCGCCAGGCTGCCACTTGCGTCAAGCTTTTAGTCCGCGCTTGTTGGCAATGCAGTCCATCAGGCGTTCGCCGATACGGGTATCGAAGGCGGCGTCGATCTCGCGGATGCAGGTCGGGCTGGTGACATTGATTTCTGTCAGATGATCACCAATCACATCGAGTCCGACGAAGATCAGGCCCTTTTCGCGCAGGGTAGGCCCGACTGCTACGGCAATTTCGCGATCGCGCTCGGTCAGCGGGCGCGCCTCGCCGCGGCCGCCGGCGGCCAGGTTGCCGCGGGTCTCCCCGGCAGCCGGAATGCGTGCCAGGCAATAGGGTACCGGTTCCCCATCTATCATCAGGATGCGCTTGTCACCGTCCTTGATTGCCGGCAGGTAGGCCTGAACCATGATCTGTTGGCGACCATGCAGGGTCAGTGCTTCCAGAATCACGGAAAGATTCGGGTCGCCTTCACGGTGACGAAAGATTTGCGAACCACCCATGCCATCAAGGGGTTTGAGAATGATGTCACGGTGCTCATCGGCAAACTGGCGCACAATGTCGGGGCGCCGGGTGACCAGAGTAGGTGGTGTGTACCGAGGGAACTGGGTGGCGAAGAATTTTTCGTTGCAGTCACGCAGGCTCTGCGGCCGGTTCACGACCAGGACACCATCACGCTCCGCCTGCTCGAGCAGGTAGGTGGAGTAGACGAATTCGTTGTCGAAGGGTGGATCCTTGCGCATCAGGATCACGTCCAGTTCGGCCAGCGGCGTGTCCTGTTCGGCATCCAGGGCAAACCAGCGTTGCGGGTCGTTGAATACCTCCAGCGGGCGCATGCGGGCACGGGCCTGGCCACGAACCTGGTAGAGATCCTGCTGCTCCATATAGAACAGCGACCAGCCGCGTGCTTGAGCGGCCAGTAACATGGCCAGCGAGCTGTCCTTCTTGAAGGAAATGCTGGCAATCGGATCCATGACGATCCCGAGACGAAGGCTCATGGGGGAAATCTCCGCGAGGTAAGAGGGTTAAGGCCTGGCTGGCTATGCCTTGTGAGGCTGTCAGGGTGGCGTTGGCGATGGCCTTGGTCAAGGGCTGGCGCAGCCCCGGCAGGCTTATAGATTGCATCTGGAGAGTGTGCTACAAAGGCCCGACGATTGGGCCAAAGCCCATCGGCAACTGGGCCTCAGGCATACTGATAACGCGAATATAACGACTCACCGAGGCGATGGTAGGGCGAAAATGGAACAGCATTCCGAGGGTTTGAAAGTGATGGTGATCGACGATTCGAAAACGATTCGTCGCACCGCTGAAACTCTGCTGAAAAAAGTGGGCTGTGATGTCATCACTGCGGTCGATGGCTTCGATGCCCTGGCCAAGATTGCCGACACTCACCCCAGCATCATCTTTGTCGACATCATGATGCCGCGTCTCGATGGGTATCAGACCTGTGCCCTGATCAAGAACAACAGTGCTTTCAAGTCCACGCCAGTGATCATGCTGTCCTCCAAGGACGGCCTGTTCGACAAGGCCAAGGGGCGTATCGTCGGCTCCGATCAGTACCTGACCAAGCCTTTCAGCAAGGAAGAGCTGCTCGGTGCGATCAAGGCTCATGTGCCGGACTTCACCCCGGTGGAACAAGCCTCCTGACGTTCCGGCCTGACCGCCGTACGCCACTTCTGTATTGGGAAACACCATGGCTCGAATTCTGATTGTTGATGACTCCCCGACCGAGATGTACAAGCTGACCGCCATGCTGGAAAAACATGGGCACCAGGTACTCAAGGCGGAAAACGGCGCTGACGGCGTGGCTCTGGCTCGCCAGGAAAAGCCCGACGCGGTGCTGATGGACATCGTCATGCCCGGCCTCAACGGCTTTCAGGCGACGCGTCAGCTGACCAAGGACGCCGAGACCAGCCACATTCCGGTGATCATCGTCACCACCAAGGATCAGGAAACCGACAAGGTCTGGGGTAAGCGCCAAGGCGCCAAGGACTACCTGACCAAGCCGATCGACGAAGATACCTTGCTGAAGACCCTCAATGCGGTACTGGCCGGCTGATGCCGTGCTGTCCGTGTACTAAATAAAAAGAAGGCCAAGGCTGGCATGTCTGCGCAGACTCCTTTCCAGATTCTCCTTGAGATTGACCAGCGTTGCCGTGCCCTGGCGGCTGGCCTGCCGTCGCAGCAGGCGGCGGTGCAGACCTGGAGCGGCATCGGCTTTCGTATGGGGGAGCGCCTGTTCGTTGCACCCATGGGGGAGGTGGGTGAGGTTTTGCACGAGCCGCGCTATACCTTGTTGCCAGGCGTGAAGAGTTGGGTCAAAGGGGTGGCTAACGTGCGTGGCCGCCTGTTGCCGATCATGGATCTGTGCGGGTTCTTCGGTAATGAACTGTCGCCGCTGCGCAAGCAGCGGCGGGTGCTGGTGGTCGACCACCAGGAAATCTTCGCCGGCCTGACGGTCGACGAAGTCTTCGGTATGCAGCATTTCCCCGTGGATGCCTACTCAGAACAACTGCCGCCTCTCGAGGCGAGCATTGCGCCGTTCATCCACGGTGTCTTCCAGCGAGAACAGCCCTGGTTGGTATTCAGCCCCTACGCGCTGGCTGCCGATCCGGGTTTTCTCGATGTGGCTTATTAAAGATTTATCGGTTGGGTCGGTTCTGCCGGCCTTTTGGCGTTACATGGGAACCGTAGTGCGGTCGGTCCAGGCGGGGGCCAGAAAATGAAAAAAATCAATGCAGGCAATTTGTTGGCGGGGGCACGCAGCAGTTCGCTGATCGCAGCGCTGTTCGTGGTGCTTATCGTGTCCATCGTGCTGTTGTTCGCGAACTTCGCCTACATCAACACCCAGTCCGGCTACGATACCGAGTACATCAGTCACGCCGGTGAGCTGCGCGTACTGTCCCAGCGTATCGCCAAGGACGCCAATGAAGCGGCCGCAGGTACGGCGCCAGCTTTCGGACTGTTGCGCGAGGCGCGTAACGACTTCCAGCAGCGCTGGGGTTATCTGACCGATGGCGATGCCAGCACCGGTCTGCCGCCAGCGCCGGCCTCTGTACAGGCGCAAATGGCTGCCGTACAGAAGGACTGGGATGCGCTGCGGCAGAACACCGACGCCATTCTCGCCAGCGAGCAGACCGTATTGTCGCTGCACCAGGTAGCCGCCACCCTGGCGGAAACCATTCCGCAACTGCAGGTCGAGTACGAGGAAGTGGTCGACATCCTGCTGGAAAGTGGTGCGCCGGCGGCTCAGGTTTCCGTGGCTCAGCGCCAGTCGCTGCTGGCTGAACGTATTCTGGGTTCGGTGAACAAGGTGCTGGCCGGTGACGAAGATTCGGTACAGGCCGCCGACATGTTTGGTCGTGATGCCAGCCTCTTCGGCCGCGTGCTCAATGCCATGCTCGAAGGCAATGCCGCCATGGAGATCACCCAGGTGACCGACGAAGAGGCGCTTGAGCGCCTGTCGGAAATCTCCGAGCTGTTCGAGTTCGTCTCCGGCTCGGTGGACGAAATTCTAGAAACCTCGCCGGAACTGTTCCAGGTGCGTGAATCGGCGAACTCGATCTTCACCGTTTCGCAGACCCTGCTGGACAAGGCCTCCGAACTGGCCGCCGGTTTCGAAGACCTGGCCTCGGGCCGTGCCATCAATACCCTGTTCGGCTACGTGCTGGGTGCCCTGGCGCTGGGTTCGATCATTCTCATCGGTCTGGTGATGGTGCGTGAAACCAACCGCCGACTGGCCGAAACCGCCGAGAAGAACGAGCGTAACCAGACGGCGATTCTGCGACTGCTCGATGAAATCGCCGACCTCGCCGACGGTGACCTGACCGTGGCCGCGACAGTAACCGAAGACTTCACCGGTGCCATCGCCGACTCCATCAACTACTCCATCGACCAGCTGCGCGACCTGGTAGCCACCATCAACCTGACCGCCGTTCAGGTAGCCGGTGCGGCCCAGGAAACCCAGGCCACGGCGATGCACCTGGCGGAAGCGTCCGAGCACCAGGCGCAGGAAATTGCCGGTGCCTCCGCGGCGATCAACGAAATGGCCGTGTCGATTGACCAGGTATCGGCGAACGCCTCGGAATCCTCCGCGGTAGCGGAACGTTCCGTAGCCATCGCCAACAAGGGCAACGAAGTCGTACACAACACCATCACCGGCATGGATAACATCCGTGAGCAGATCCAGGACACCTCGAAGCGAATCAAGCGCCTCGGTGAATCGTCCCAGGAGATCGGTGACATCGTTAGCCTGATTAACGACATTGCCGACCAGACCAACATCCTTGCACTGAACGCCGCGATCCAGGCGTCGATGGCCGGTGATGCCGGTCGCGGCTTCGCCGTGGTAGCGGACGAGGTACAACGCCTCGCAGAACGTTCCTCGGCGGCGACCAAGCAGATCGAGGCGCTGGTAAAAACCATTCAGACCGACACCAACGAAGCCGTTATCTCCATGGAGCAGACGACTTCCGAAGTGGTGCGCGGTGCCCGCCTGGCGCAGGACGCCGGGGTGGCCCTGGAAGAGATCGAGAAGGTATCGAAAACCCTCGCGGCCCTCATCCAGAACATTTCCAACGCCGCCCGTCAGCAGGCTTCGTCTGCGGGTCACATTTCCAACACCATGAACGTGATCCAGGAGATCACCTCGCAGACGTCCTCGGGTACCACCGCCACCGCCAAGAGCATTGGTAACCTGGCCAAGATGGCCAGTGAGATGCGCAAGTCGGTATCCGGTTTCACCCTGCCAGACGCCTGATAAAGGAGTGCGGAGGCTGGCTGCAGCCTCTGCTACACAGCCATGACCCAGGGCGAAGGTATGCAGTCAGCGGGCGTGTGGGCATTGCGCCCGGTGGCCGATATGTCGCAAGCCGATTTCCACGACTGGCAGACGTTGCTCGAGGCGCGTACCGGTGTGGTGATCAGCGAGCAGCGGCGCGCTTTTCTGCAGACCAACCTGAGTGCGCGCATGCGCGAACTGGGCGTCACGGATTACGCCAGCTACTACCAACAGGTCACCGATGGCCCACGCGGCGCAGTGGAGTGGTCGACCCTGCTGGATCGTTTGACCGTACAGGAAACCCGTTTCTTCCGGCATGGGCCTTCCTTCGAGGTGCTCGCGCAGTACCTACAGGAGCGCCTGGCGGCAGGCCTGGGCAAGCCCTGGGAATTGTGGAGCGTGGGTTGCTCCAGTGGTGAAGAGCCCTATTCGCTGGCGATTATGGCGGCTGAGGCGCTACAGGGCAGCGAGTTGCCCGAGCATTTTGCGGTAACCGGCACCGATATCAGCCAGGGCGTGCTGAGCAAGGCGCGTGAGGCCTGTTACTCGGCGCGGCGCCTGGAGCAGGTGAGTGACGAGCTGCGCGAGCGCTACTTTCTCGCGCAGGCCGATGGGCGTTTCAAGGTAGTACCGAGCCTGGCTGCGCGCGTGTGCTGTGCCCGGCTCAATGTGCTGGAACTGGCCAATGCGCCAATGTGCGGCATGGATGTGATTTTCTGTCAGAACTTGCTGATCTATTTCCGCCGCTGGCGTCGCCGCGACATCCTCAATCGCCTGGCCGAGAGCCTGGCGCCGGGTGGCCTGCTGGTCGTGGGTGTGGGCGAAGTAGCCGGTTGGCAGCACCCGCAACTGGTGCCGGTGGCCGACGAGCGAGTTCTGGCGTTTACCCGCAAGGGATAAGGCCAAGTTTATGAGTGGAGTGGCTATGGGTGATCGGCATGATTATGTCGCCCTGGAGTGGGTCAAAGGCGAGATCGGGGAAACCCTGAAGCAGGCGCGTCAGGCTCTGGAGGCGTTCGTCGAGAACCCGCAGGACCCCACGCGCATGCGCTTCTGCCTGACCTATGTGCACCAGGTTCACGGCACCTTGCAGATGGTCGAGTTCTACGGCGCGGCGTTGCTCGCCGAGGAAATGGAACAGCTGGCCAAGGCGCTGATGGAAGGTCGCGTGGCCAATCAGGGAGAAGCCCTGGAAGTACTGATGCAGGCCATCCTGCAGTTGCCGGTGTACCTCGACCGCATCCAGACCGCTCGCCGCGACCTGCCCATGGTCGTGCTGCCGCTGCTCAACGACCTGCGCGCCGCCCGTGGCGAAAAGCTGCTGTCGGAAACCAGCCTGTTCTCCCCGGACATGTCCGCACGCCTGCCCGCGCTGCCGGAAGGCAGCATGGCGCGCCTGCGTACCGCCGAATTGCCGGTGCTGCTGCGCAAGCTGCGGCAGATGCTGCAGATGGCCCTGGTCGGCGTGATCCGCAATCAGGACCTGCCCACTAACCTGGGCTACATGGCGCGGGTCTTCGCGCGCCTGGAAACCCTGTGCCAGGACGCTCCGCTGGGCGGTCTGTGGCAGATCGCATCCGGTATGGTCGAAGGCCTGGCCAATGGCAGCGTGGTCAATGGCACGTCGGTGCGCACCCTGCTGCGCCAGGTCGACAAGGAACTCAAGCGCCTGGTCGAACAGGGCGCCGATGGCATCAACCAGCCCGCCCCGGATGAACTGACCAAGAATCTGCTGTTTTACGTGGCCAAGGCGCCGGCGCAGTCGCCGCGTATCCGTGCGCTGAAAGAGCAGTACCGCCTCGACGAGGCGCTGCCTGACACCGACGTGGTGGACGAAGAGCGTGCCCGTCTGGCCGGCCCGGACCGCGATGCCATGCGCTCGGTGGTCGCTGCGCTCTGTGAAGAGCTGGTACGGGTCAAGGACAGCCTCGACCTGTTCGTGCGCAGTGATCGCACTCAGCCCGGCGAGCTGGACGCCTTGTTGGCGCCACTCAAGCAGATCGCCGATACCCTGGCGGTGCTGGGCTTCGGTCAGCCGCGCAAGGTCATCCTCGACCAGATCGACGTGGTTCACAGCCTGTCCCTGGGACAGCGTGAGCCCAACGACGCCGTACTGATGGATGTCGCTGGTGCGCTGCTTTATGTCGAAGCGACCCTGGCCGGCATGGTCGGCCCTAGTGAGGCCAGCCAGAACGAACAGAGCCGTCTGCCCACCACCGACGTGGCGCAGATCCATCAGTTGGTGATCAAGGAAGCGCGCAATGGTCTGGAACAGGCCAAGGACGCGATCATCGAGTTCATTGCTTCGCAGTGGAACCACGAGCACCTGGCTCGCGTGCCCGAGCTGCTGACTCAGGTCCGTGGCGGCCTGGCGATGATCCCGCTGCAGCGCGCCGCCGACCTGCTCAATGCCTGTAACCGCTACATCCAGGAACAGTTGCTGGCGCGCCAGGCCGTGCCCAACTGGCAGAGCCTGGATACCCTGGCCGACGCCATCACCAGCGTCGAGTACTACCTCGAGCGTCTGGCCGAGGATCACGGCACCCAGGGTGACCTGATTCTCGACGTCGCCGAGGAGAGCCTGGAAGCACTGGGTTATCCGCTCAAGGAAAAACCGTCGATTCTCGACCGCGTCGAACCGCAGGAGGAAAGCCTGGCGCCGCTGGCTGACCCGCTGCAGGAAATCGAACTGCTGGGCGCCGAGGACGAACAGCTCGAAGAGCCCCTGGCCGAGACCGAGGCGCTGATCTTCGATGTAGTCGAGCCGTCCAGCGATGAGGTTGCGGATCTGCAACTGCTGGACGCTGAGCCTGAGCAGTCGGACGCCCGTGAGACTGCCGACAGCTTTACCTTCGAGCTGGACGAGCTTGAAGAGCTACCCGCCCTGCAGGACGAAGAAACCGTTGCCGCACCGCTGCTTGACGCCGAGCCGGAGCTTGAGCTCGAAGAGCTGAGCCTGGATCAACTGGCCGAGCCGGCGCAGTGGGATGAGCTGGAACTGGCCGATCTGGAACTACCGGAAGTCGAGCTACCCAGCGCACCGCAGGTGCAGGAACTGCCGGATGAACCGGCGGCGGAGAAGCCGCTGTCGATGGCCGATGTCATGGCCGCTCCGGTACAGGCGATCAACCCACCTGCTGCCGACGTGCCGCCGAGCCTGCTGCCGCCGCCTGCCGACGAAGAGCCGGTGGACGAAGAGCTGCTGGAAGTCTTTATCGAAGAAGTCGGCGAAGTGCTGGAAACCATCGGCGAATACCTGCCGCAGTGGCAGGCCGATACCGATAACAAGGACGCGCTGATCGAAGTGCGTCGGGCCTTCCACACGCTCAAGGGCAGCGGCCGCATGGTTCGCGCGCTGATCATCGGCGAGCTGGGCTGGTCCATCGAGAACCTGCTCAACCGCGTGCTGGACCGCAGCATCGAACCGAGTGCACCGGTGCAGCAGGTGGTGCTCGACGTAGTGGCGCTGATGCCGGCGCTGGTCGACGAGTTCGCCGCCAAGGCTCAGCGTCAGCGTGACGATGTCGATCTACTGGCGGCCACCGCGCATGCCCTGGCCAAGGGTCTGACGCCCCCAAAATCTGACGCCCCGGCCACCCAGCAGGTAGCCGAGCCCGTGGGCGTGGACGACGCTACCGAGGTCGTCGAGCAGGTCGAGTCGGTCACCGACCAACCGCTCGATAGCGAGTCTCTCGACGGCGAGCCCCTCAATGGTGAGCCCCTTGACCCACAGTTGCTGGAAATCTTCCGCAACGAGGCGGAAACCCATCTGGATACCCTGGTGGGCTTTCTCGCCGATTGCGCCCAGGAGCTACCGCAGCCAGTCACCGACGACCTGCAGCGTGCGCTGCACACCCTCAAGGGCAGTGCCTATATGGCCGGCATCCTGCCGGTGGCAGAAATCGCTGCGCCGCTGGAGAAGCTGGTCAAGGAGTTCAAGACCAACCTGATTCAGGTGGATCTGGCGGCCGCCGAGTTGTTGAGCAGCGCTGAGGGCGTGTTCCGTATCGGGCTCGACAATCTCGAGACTCAGCCTCTGGCACCTATTCCCGGCGCCGAGGCATTCCTTGCCCGGGTCCAGGCGCTGCATCAAGAGCGTCTCGCCAACGCCGAAGACGAGCGCATGGCACAGAGCGGCGAAAGCCGCGATCCGCAGATGATCAGCATCTTCCTCGCCGAAGGCATGGACATCTTGCTGGATGCCGAGGACCTGCTGCGTAAATGGCGCGAGCATCCGTCCGAGCGCCAGGAGCTGTCTGCGCTGCTGGAAGAGCTGACCACGCTCGGTCGTGGCGCCGAAATGGCCGAGCTGCCGCAGATCGACGAGCTCTGCGAGGCCCTGCTGGATCTCTATGGTGCCGTCGAGGAAGGCAGCCTGGCCGTTAGCGAACGCTTCTTCGACGAAGCGGAAAAGGCTCACGAAGCGCTGATCGGCATGATGGATCAGGTCGCTGCGGCCTTGCAGGTCAGCCCGCAACCCGAGCGCGTCCAGGCGCTGCGTGAGCTGCTCAGCGAAGCCATCGATCCGCATACCCTGGCCTTGCTGGCGCCTGGCGTCGAGGGGCTGGAAATCATCGAGCTGGACCAGGCCACTGCCGAGCTGGAGCAAGCTGAGGCTGAGCCAGCGCAGTGGCAAGAGACGCTCGCCGAACCGGCAATCTTCGAGGACGCTGGCCTGGAGTTGCAGGCCGAGGCCGAACTGGGTTTCAGCCCTGTCGACGCCGACCTCGATGAGGAAATGGTCGAGATCTTCCTCGAGGAGGCTGTGGATATTCTCGACAGCGCCGGTCAGGCGCTGGAGCGCTGGCTCAGTGAGCCGGACAACACCATGCCGTTGTCCTCGCTGCAGCGCGACCTGCACACCCTCAAGGGTGGTGCGCGGATGGCCGCGATTCGCCCGATTGGCGATCTTGGCCACGAACTGGAGTCGCTCTACGAGGGTTTGGTCGATCGCCGTTACAACTATTCGCCGGCGCTGGGCAGCCTGTTGCAGCAAAGCCATGATCGCCTGGCGCAGATGCTCGATCAGTTGCAGGCCCGCCAGCCGCTGGTCTCTGGTGACGACCTGATTCAGGCAATTCGTCAGTTCCGCCAGGGTGGCACGCCGCAGAGTCTGTCGGCCGCCGTGGCTCAGGTTGAACCGGCGCTGGACGACGAGCTCGTCGAGTCGATCGAAACGGTGGAGCCCGATAGCTTCGAGCTGCCGCCTCTGGCACTGGTCGAAGACGACATCGTGCTCGACGAAGCGCCACAGGCAGAGCCTGAGGCAGGGTTGCCGCTGATCGACGAAGTCGAGCTGGTGTTGCCCGAAGACGAACTGCCACCGCTGGCCGAGGCTGTCGTCGAGCCAGAGTCAAAGCCACAAGGCACGACGCTGGCCAACTGGCATGAAGAGCGCGATCCCGAACTGGTGGAAATCTTCCTCGAGGAAGGTTTCGACATCATCGACAGTGCCGGTGCCGCTCTGCAGCGCTGGATGGGCGACGTCGACAACAGTCTGGAGCTGGAAGCCCTGCAGCGTGACCTGCACACCCTCAAGGGTGGTGCGCGCATGGCCGAGATTCGTGAAATCGGTGATCTGGCCCATGAGCTGGAATTCCTTTACGAGGGGCTCGGTGGCGGTCGCCTGCGAGCCAGTCAGGAGTTGTTTACCCTGCTGCAGGCCTGCCACGACCGTTTGGCCGAGATGCTCGAGGCCGTGCGTGGTCAGCGCGCAGTGCCGCAAGGCCATGCCCTGATCGAGACGATCAAGCGTTTTCGTGCCAACCCTGACGAGCAACTGAGCATGCCGTCGGCAGTGCAGCTCAAGGCCGTGGTCGAGAGCGACGACACCGAAGAGGCTGACAGCGACATCCTCGACATCTTCCTTGAGGAAGGCGACGACTTGCTCGAGGCGATGGAAGCCGCCATTGGACGCTGGGAAGAACAGCGCGACGACAGCGGCGCCATCGACGAAATGCTGCGTATCCTGCACACCCTCAAGGGTGGCGCACGCCTGGCTGGGCAGAAGCGCCTTGGCGATCTGAGCCACGACCTGGAGCAGCACCTCAGCGAGGCGCTGCAGCAGGGCGCACCGTGGCCGGAGAGTCTGCTGCTGGATCTGCAGTCCGGTTTCGAAGGCTTGCAGAAAGAGCTCGACGTGTTGCGTCAGCGCCTCAGCGCCAGCCTCGCTGATGAGCCGGTGGCAGTCGCAGCGGAGCCAGCGACGGCGCCCGTGAACAATCTGCTCAACCCGATCGTTGCTGCCAGTGACGTGCCGAACCAGTTGCAGGCGCCGAAGGTGCTGCCGTTCGTGCAGCGCGCACAGGAGGCCGCACTGGAGGCGGCATCCCGCCGCGCGCCACAGGAGTTGGTCAAGGTACCGGCCGAGCTGCTCGAGGGGCTGGTCAACCTGGCCGGTGAGACCTCGATCTTCCGTGGCCGTGTCGAGCAGCAGGTGAGCGATGTCGGCTTCACCCTGAGCGAGATGGAAGCGACTATCGACCGCGTGCGTGACCAGCTGCGCCGTCTCGACACCGAGACCCAGGCGCAGATCCTCAGTCGCTATCAGGCCGAAGCCGAGCGCGCCGGTTATGAAGATTTCGACCCACTGGAGATGGACCGCCACTCGCAACTGCAGCAGCTGTCCCGTGCGCTGTTCGAGTCGGCTTCGGACTTGCTCGATCTGAAGGAAACCCTGGCGGCGAAGAACCGCGACGCCGAGACCCTGCTGCTGCAACAGGCGCGGGTCAACACCGAACTGCAGGAAGGTCTGATGCGCACCCGCATGGTGCCGTTCGACCGTCTGGTGCCGCGTCTGCGCCGTATCGTGCGCCAGGTGGCCGGCGAGCTGGGCAAGCAGGTGGAATTCGTCGTCGGCAACGCCGACGGGGAAATGGACCGCACCGTGCTCGAGCGCATCGTCGCGCCTCTGGAGCATATGCTGCGTAACGCCGTCGATCACGGCATCGAGCCCAGCGCTGTACGCCGCGACGTCGGCAAGCCGGAAACCGGCACCATCCGCCTCAACCTCGGTCGCGAGGGCGGCGACATCGTCCTCACCCTCGACGACGACGGCGGCGGCATCCGCCTCGACGCGGTGCGGCGCAAGGCCATCGAGCGCGGCATGATGGATGCCGACAGCGACCTGACCGATCACGAGATCCTGCAGTTCATCCTCGAGGCCGGTTTCTCCACCGCCGAGAAGGTCACGCAGATTTCCGGCCGCGGCGTCGGCATGGACGTGGTGCATTCGGAGGTCAAGCAGCTCGGCGGCTCGATGAGCATCGATTCGGCCGTCGGCCAGGGCACCCGCTTCACCATCCGCCTGCCGTTCACCGTGTCGGTCAACCGCGCGCTGATGGTGTACTCCGGCGAGGACCTCTATGCCATCCCGCTGAACACCATCGAAGGTATCGTGCGGGTGTCGCCCTACGAGCTGGAGGCCTACTACGCGCCCGACGCGCCGCGTTTCGAGTACGCCGGACAGGCCTACGAACTGAAGTACCTGGGCGATCTGCTGAACAACGGTCAGCAGCCCAAGCTGGTGGGCCAGAGCCTGCCGCTGCCGGTGATCCTGGTGCGTTCCAGCGAGCACGCCGTGGCGGTGCAGGTGGACAGCCTGGCCGGCTCGCGCGAGATCGTGGTCAAGAGCCTCGGCCCGCAGTTCGCCGGGGTGCACGGGATCTCCGGTGCAACGATCCTCGGTGACGGCCGCGTGGTGGTGATTCTCGATCTGCTGGCGACCATTCGTGTGTTGCATGCACATCTGCAGAATCAGCTGATGCCGCGCCTGGCTTCGCGTCAGGCTGCGACCAATGAAGAGGTCGAGGCCGACCGGCCGCCGCTGGTCATGGTGGTCGACGACTCGGTCACCGTGCGCAAGGTCACCAGCCGTCTGCTCGAGCGTAACGGCATGAACGTGGTCACCGCCAAGGACGGGGTCGATGCCATCGCCCAGCTGCAGGAGCACAAGCCTGACATCATGCTGCTGGACATCGAGATGCCGCGCATGGACGGTTTCGAAGTGGCTACGCTGGTGCGTCACGACGAGCGCCTCAAGGATCTGCCGATCATCATGATCACCTCGCGTACCGGCGAGAAGCACCGCGAGCGGGCCATGTCCATCGGCGTCAATCAGTACCTCGGCAAGCCCTATCAGGAGTCCTTGCTGCTCGACACCATCGCTCAGTTGGTGGATAGCCATCGGGTCAAACGGACATGACAGACAAAACCTCTGCGCGTATCGCAGTAATTGCCGACACCTCGCTGCAGCGCCACGTGCTGCAGCAGGCATTGGCCGGTGGCGGTTATCAGGTGGTGCTCAACAGCGACCCGACGCGGCTCGACGAGGAGCAACTGGCAGCCTGCGAGACCGACCTGTGGTTGGTGGACCTGGCCCAGTCGGAAGATTCGCCGCTGGTCGACAGCCTGCTCGAGCGTGTCAGCGCCCCGGTGTTGTTCGGCGAGGGCCATGCCCCCGAGCGCCATTCGGAGAACTACCCGCGTTGGGAGCGCAGCCTGTTCGGCAAGCTCAAGCGCCTGGTCGGCGATCCGACCCAGGCGGTCGGGCCGAGCCTGCAGGCTCTGCTCGACGAAGCGCAGCGTCCGGCGCGTCTGGAACTGCCGCAAGCACTGGCCAACACGCCGCTGAAAGCTGGCGAACCGGCCCGTCAGGTATGGCTGCTGGCTGCCTCGTTGGGTGGTCCGGCAGCGGTCAAGGCATTTCTCGATGCCCTGCCGGGTGGCCTGCCCATCGGTTTCATCTATGCCCAACACATCGGCGCCAGTTTCGAGGCGGCATTGCCGCAGGCGGTCGGTCGGCACAGTCAGTGGCACGTCAACTCGGCACGTCATGGCGACCCGGTGCGTTGTGGTGAGGTGGTGGTGGTGCCGATCACCCGCGAGCTGGGTTTCGCCGAAGACGGCGCGATGCAGCTTGCCGAGCGCGGCTGGCCTGAGCCGTACAGCCCCTCCATCGATCAGATGATGCTCAACCTGGCGCAGCAGTTCGGTGCCCAGTGTGGGGTGATCGCGTTCAGCGGCATGGGCAGCGATGGCAGCGCCGCCGCCGCCTACGTCAAACGCCAGGGTGGCCTGATCTGGACCCAGCGCGCCGACAGCTGCGCCAGCCCGAGCATGCCCGACAGCCTGCGCGAAGGCGGTTACAGCAGCTTCAGTGCCGACCCGCGTGAGCTGGCCGTGGCGCTGGTCAATCACCTCGCCGAACATTGCAGTTGAGGACGTTTCAATGAGCCAAGCAGTCGCCACCCAGAACAGCGCCGCCAGTCTCACCGGTTTGCTGGTGCCTCTGGCCGACCGCACTCTGCTGCTGCCCAACGTGGCGGTGGCGGAGCTGATCCCCTATCGCGCGCCGCAGGTCACTGAAGGCACTCCCGACTGGTTTCTCGGCCAGATCGCCTGGCGTGATCTGCGCTTGCCGCTGCTCTCCTTCGAGGCCGCCAGCGGTGGCCAGGCGCATGTCGCCAGTGGTGCCCGCGTTGCAGTGATCAACGCCCTGGGCGGCCGCCCCAAGGTCAAGTTCATTGCCCTGCTGGTGCAGGGTATCCCGCGCTCGCTGAAGGTCGGCAGCGACCTGCCTGCGGCCGATGTCGAGCTGGCGCCGCTGGAACTGGGCGCCGCCCGTGTCGGTGACGAGGTCGTGCGTATTCCCGACCTGGCCGCACTGGAGCAATTGCTCGCCGATGCTGGTTTGATCTGAAGTAGCCATGCGCTCAGGCGAGCGCCCATGAAAAAGCCCCTGCACTTGGCCGGGGCTTTTTCGTTACTGCTGTGCGGCTATCGGCGCTGCGGTTGTTGCAACTCGCCCTTCTCGATAGTCAGGTTCTCTTCCGAGGTGCTGGTGCCCCAGTAATCGGCATTCTTGATACCGAGCTTCTCCGGGTGGAAGACCGGGTCCTTGCCTTCGTCCTGTTGCTGCTCGTAGTCCTTCAGGCACTTGTAGGCAACCTTGTGCATGAGCAGGATGGCGATGATGTTCAGCCAGGCCATCAGGCCGACACCGAGGTCACCCAGGCCCCACGCCAGGTCGGCGGTTTTCACGGTGCCGTAGACGGTCGCCACGATGATGCCGGCCTTCAGCAGCAGGGTCAGCCAGGGGCGATTCACCTTGCGGTTAATGGGGTATTCGGGAAATCCTGTTGTTAGAGGACTTCCCGAACACCGCTAGCTGAAATGGGTGGTCGTGTTGATGGACGCCCTACTGGGCGCCCTGGATGGCCTTGAGAACGGCCTCGATGGAAACGCCGTGGTCGTAGATCGGGATGCTGTACATGACCCGCTCCATGGGGCGTGCGTAGCCAACGAAAGGTGACTCCCGCTTCGGCTTGGGCATGCTCACCTTGTGCTCCAGGCTGAACAGCGTCTTGGCCCGGAACATCTCGAACGACATGCCCCTGGCGTCCCTGTTCAGGTCGCGCATCTGCCGGTTGATCGACTCGGTGAAGGCGTTGGTGTTGCGCTGGGCTGGGCCGAAGTACGAGAAGATCTCCCGCTCCCAGTTCGTCATCGAGGTAATCAGCGGCTTCCAGTGGGACTTGTGCCCCTCTGGAATCGCGTTCAGCCACTCCTGGTAGCGCGCCCTTGCCTCAGCCTCGGTTGTGGCCTCCCAGATGTCGAAGAACGCCTCCTTGAGCTTGTAGGCCATGCCCAGCTCGGGGAACTGATCCAACCAGGTATGGATGATCAGCTCCTGCATCGGGTTCAGGTCACGGCGCCGCATCAGCATCATCTTCCGGTCGCCCTTGAGCTGTCGGCGCTGGTGCTGGGTCAGCTCCTTCTTGAGCCCCTTGCGCAGCGTCTCCATCGCCTCGTTGGCCATGCGCTGGATGTGGAACCGATCCACCACGATGGCGGCCTTGGGGAACAACTGCGAGGCCACGTCGCGGTAGGGCTTCCACATGTCCTGGCAGACGATCTGGACGTTCTCCCGGCCTTGCATGTTGGCCAGGTAGTTGTAAAGCACCGGATACTGCCGCGACTCCAGAATGTCGAGGATGGTGCCCCGCTCGATGTCGGTCAGCACACAGCGGAACTGCCGGTTCAGGTACAGCTCGTCGATGCCGAGAACGCGCGGTAGGGTTGGCCTGTAGCCGATGGCCTTCATGTCGCAGTGCGACTTGATCACAGCCCGCACTACCGACTCATCGAACCCGATGTCCTGGGCAACCTTGGCGTTGGTGCCGCTCAGCGAGCGCTTGATGATGTAGTCGTAGCATCGCCGGGTCATCCGGTGATCCTCCGCCATCTCGTAGATGGGCGGTGTGAACGTGCTGTTGCATGACTTGCACTGGAACCGGCGCCGGATCACCCACAGCGACACGCGCTTGCCGTGCATCGGCACGTCGCGGAACTTCACCTGCTTCTTGCCGAAGCGCACCAGCTGGCCGACCGTACCGCAGGTGTGGCAGGCGTCGGGGTCTGGGTACTCCACCTGGAAGTGGTAGTCGTGCTCATCCTCTTGAAAGCCCAGGACTTGGGCCTTCAAGGGGTGCAGTAGGCTGTTTGGGGGAGTCATGCGACGATTCCTTTTGCTGCGCACTGCTCCGGGAGCAGGCCGCCATTCTTCTGGCGGAAGTAGCCAATCAACTCCGGCATCAGGCGCTCGATCCTGCGCGCGGAGCGGCTCGCCTCCTGGAAGTGCTCGAAGGCGCTGAGCCAGACGGGGTAGTTCATCGCCTTCACGCCGGCGGCGATACCGCTGTCCCAGCGGTAGACACACCAGATGGCGTGATGCACCAGGTGGCAGACCTCCTGAGCTTCGTAGAAGCCGAGCACGAACTCGTCCTCTTTCGCCTTCGGCAGCCACTCGCCCTCCAGCTCGATGCGCGCCACCAGGCCGACAGCCTCTGCGAACTGGTCGGACTCGATCTTCTTGTACGAGCAGCCGAACTTGGACTTGAGGGCGCTCCAGCAGGTCACTGCGGCCTTGGCCTGCTTCTCCTTCGGCAGCGCCTCGACGCGGGCTTTCACCAGCGCCTTGATGGCGTCCTGCTGGTCGATGGAGCGGCCGTTGGGCAGGGCCTTGGGGGCGCGCTTCTCTTTGGCGGGGGAAGGAACCTCAGCCACACCTTCCAGGACATCGAGCACCCAGTGACGGAACTCTTTGGCAACCTTGGTACGGGCGAACATAGCCAGCAGATGCGCGCCGCGCAGGGAGAAGATGCGAACCTGCTGGACGCCGCCTTTGGTGGGCATCTCGATCAGGGCGGTCATCTTGTCGCTGAACTCTTCGGCGTTGCTGCGGTAGAGCTTGGCAATCGACAGCTCTGGGTTCTTGTACTCCAAGGCCAAACCGATCTGGTTTGCCCTTACCCACGGATTGCCGTTGCGATCAACGATGTCGAATTGGGTGTTGTTGAAGGTGAGCGATTGCATGGCAGTTTCCCTCTGAAGGCTTGACCTCCGCGCCCAAACGCCAATTTGGGTGAGCGGAACCGTGCGGGTTGGCGTACCGGTCAGAGGGCCGGCGGGTCTTTCGACCCCCACGCACGGCCCGCCCATAACGGGTGCAGCCATGCCGCGGGCACAAAAAAACCGCTCGAAAACGGCGGTTGTGTCCGCCTCTGAATCCGGGACGCCAATCCCAGGCCGCTGGACTTACAGCGACGGGAGGAAGGTATCCCGACCAAGGCGGTGTGTCAACAAGATTTCCCGTATGCAAAAACGATTTGTAGCCCCCTACGGGTGAGGCTCAATCAACAACCTTTCCCGAATACCCTTCATCGTTTGCTCGAAAACCTTCACCACCCAGGAAACCCTGGCCAACGCCCATGCCGCGCGAGCCTGGTGCGTGCAGGCGCTCGGCGATGAGGCGGCGGTTGCCCAGCATTTCGTGGCGGTTTCCAGTCACCCCGAGGAAGTCGCCCGCTTCGGCATTGATCCGCAGCATATGTTCGTCTTCTGGGACTGGGTGGGCGGGCGTTACTCGATGGATTCGGCCATCGGCCTGTCCACCATGCTGGCCATCGGCGCCGAGCACTTCCGCGCCCTGCTGGCCGGCCTGCACGCCATGGACGAGCATTTCCGCCATACCTCGCTGGAGCAGAACCTGCCGGTATTGATGGGCCTGCTAGGGGTCTGGAATGTCAATTTCCTCGGCATCACCGCCGTTGCCGTGCTGCCCTATGAGCAGTACCTGAAACGCTTTCCCGCCTACCTGCAGCAGCTGACCATGGAAAGCAACGGCAAGCACGTAACCCTGGGCGGTGCGCGGGTCGATTACGACACCTCACCGATCTACTGGGGCGAGCCGGGCACTAACGGCCAGCATTCGTTCTATCAGCTGATCCATCAGGGCACCCGGCTGATCGCCTGCGATTTCATCGGCTTTTGTCAGTCTCTCAACCCCCTGGGCACCCAGCATGACCTGCTGATCGCCAACCTGATCGCCCAGGGCGAGGCGCTGGCCTTTGGCAAGCGCGAGGAAGAATGGCGCGCCCAGGGCGCGTCGCCGACGCTGGCGCCGCACCGCGCCTGTGAAGGCAACCGTCCCAGTAGCACGCTGCTGGCCGAACGCCTCGACCCCTTCACGCTGGGTACGCTGGTGGCCCTGTATGAACACAGCGTGTTCGTACAGGGCATGATCTGGCAGATCGATCCCTTCGACCAATGGGGCGTCGAGCTGGGCAAGGCCCTGGCCAAACGGATCGCGACGGAAATCGCCCAACCTGAGCCGGGCGAGTTGAGCCATGACAGTTCCAGCAACACGCTGATCCGCCGCTACCGCCAGCACAAGGGGGTGCGCCCGTGAACCGCATCAACCCGCTGGCCGGTCAACCCGCCCCGTCCTCCTCGCTGGTCGATGTGCCCGCCTTGCTGGCCGCCTATACCGACTGGCGACCCGACCCGTACATCCCCGCGCAACGGGTGGCCTTTGGCACCTCCGGCCATCGCGGCAGCTCGCTGACCCGCAGCTTCAACGAATGGCACCTGCTGGCTATCGCCCAGGCGATCTGCGACTACCGTCAGGCTCAAGGCATCGACGGCCCGCTGTACCTCGGCATCGACACCCACGCGCTGTCGCAACCAGCCCTGGAAAGCACCCTGGAAGTGCTGGCCGGCAACGGCGTGAGCACGCTGATCGCCAAAGACGGCGAATTCACCCCGACGCCGACCATTTCCCACGCGATCCTCACCTACAACCGGGGTCGCCACGCCGGGCTGGCCGATGGCATCGTCATCACCCCCTCGCACAACCCGCCGGCCGATGGCGGCATCAAGTACAACCCGCCCCACGGCGGGCCGGCGGATAAAGCCATTACCGACCGTATCGAGGCGCGCGCCAACACCCTGCTGGAAAACGCCTTGCGCGGCGTGCGCCGCTTGCCCCTCGCGCAGGCGCGCAACGCCGCGCGGGAACACGATTTCCTGCACGCCTATATCGAGGATCTGGAGCAGGTGGTGGACTTCACGGTAATCCGCGCCGCCGGCCTGCACCTGGGCGTCGACCCGCTCGGCGGTGCCGGCGTGCATTACTGGGCGCCACTGGCCGAACGCTACGGCCTCGACCTGCACGTGGTCAGTGAAGCGGTGGATCCGACCTTCGCCATGATGTCCCTGGACTGGGACGGACAGATCCGCATGGCCCCGTCCTCGCCTTATGCCATGCAGCGGCTGATCGGCCTCAAGGATGGGTTTGATGTCGCCTTCGCCTGTGACACCGACCACGACCGCCACGGTATCGTCACCCGCAGCAGCGGGCTGCTGCCATCGAATCATTACCTGGCGGTGCTGATCGACTATCTGTTTCGGCATCGGCCCCAGTGGCGCCCCGATGCCGCCATTGGCAAGACCCTGGTCAGCAGCGCACTCATCGACCGCGTGGCGCAGCGCCTCGGCCGGCGGCTGTACGAAGTGCCGGTGGGGTTCAAGTGGTTCGTCAACGGCCTGCATGATGGCAGCCTGGGTTTTGCCGGCGAGGAAAGCGCCGGCGCCACCTGCCTGCGCCGCGATGGCACGGTCTGGACCACCGACAAGGACGGCCTGGTGCCCGCGCTGCTGGCGGCGGAAATGACCGCCCGCTGCGGCCGCGACCCCGGCGAGCTGTATCGCGATCTGGAGGCGGAACTCGGCGAACCCCTGAACGATCGCCTCGACGCCGCTGCCACGCCCGAGCAGAAGGCGCGCCTGAGCCGGCTCTCGCCCGCGCAAGTGACCATCAGCCAGCTGGCCGGCGAGCCGATTCTCGCCGTACTCGACCACGCGCCCGGCAATCAGGCACCTATCGGCGGCATCAAGGTGATCGCCGCCAGCGGCTGGTTCGCCGCGCGCCCCTCCGGCACCGAGGCGATCTACAAGATCTATGCGGAAAGCTTCAAGGATCAGTCCCATCTGCAGGCCATCCTGCGCGAGGCCCACCAGATCGTCGATACCGCGCTCCATTCACCTGCGGAGTAACCGCCATGGCTTCCGATCTCGATCAACGCTGCATCAATACCCTACGGTTTCTCTCGGTGGACATGGTGCAACACGCCAACAGCGGCCACCCCGGCCTGCCGCTGGGCGCCGCGCCCATGGCCTATGTGCTGTGGATGCGCTGGCTCAGGTTCAACCCCGCCAACCCGCAGTGGCCGGGGCGCGACCGTTTCGTGCTCTCCGCCGGGCATGGCTCGGCGCTGCTCTACAGCCTGCTGCACCTGACCGGTTACGACCTGCCGCTGGACGAACTCAAGCGCTTTCGTCAGTGGGGTAGCAAGGCGCCCGGACATCCCGAGCGCGGCCACACGCCCGGGGTGGAAACCACCACCGGGCCGCTCGGCCAGGGCCTGGCCAACGCGGTGGGCATGGCCATCGGCGAGGCGCACCTGGCGGCGCGCTACAACCGCCCCGGCCATAGCCTGATCGATCACCGCACCTATGCCCTGGTCAGCGACGGCGACCTGATGGAAGGTGTGGCCAGCGAGGCCGCCTCGCTGGCCGGCCATCTGCGTCTGGGCAAGCTGTGCTGCCTGTACGACGACAACGAAGTCACCCTGGCCGCCGGCACCGACATCTGTTTTTCCGAGGATCGCGCCGCGCGCTTCGCCGCCTACGGCTGGCATACCCAGGTGGTGGAGGACGGTAACGATCTGCATGCCCTCGACGCCGCCTTGCACGCGGCCCATGGGCAGGACACCCGCCCCTCGCTGATCCTGGTGCGCAGCCATATCGGCTTTGGCTCGCCGTTGCAGGACTCCTATAAGGCTCACGGCTCGCCGCTGGGAGCGGACAATGTGCGCCAGACCAAGCAGCAACTCGGCTGGCCGCTGGACCCGGAGTTCCTCATCCCGCCCGAGGTGCAGGCGCAGTTTCACCTGGCCGGACAACGCGGCGCCGATGACGAGGCGGCCTGGAACCAGCGCCTGGTCAACTATCGCCAGGCTTTCCCGGAACTGGCCGAAGAACTGGAACAGCGCCTCGACGGTGAATTGCCGTCCGGCTGGGATGCGGACATCCCGGTGTTTCCCGCCGACGCCAAGGGCCTGGCCAGCCGCGAGGCCAGCGGCCGGCTCATGAACGCCATCGCCCCTCGCTTGCCGGCACTGTTCGGCGGCTCGGCAGACCTCAACCCCTCCACCAAAACCGTCTTGAAGGGCCAGGGCGATTTCAATTCAGCGCTCACCCAAGACCAGGACGAACAGGGCTCCAGCGGTGGCGGCTGGAGCCATGCCGGGCGCAACCTGCATTTCGGCGTGCGCGAACACGCCATGGGGGCTATCGGCAACGGTCTGGCCGCCCATGGCGGGTTCATTCCGTTCGGCGCCACTTTCCTGATCTTTTCCGACTACATGTGCCCCCCGCTGCGCCTGGCGGCGCTGATGGGCGTGCAGGTGATACAGGTATTCACCCACGACAGCCTGGCCCTCGGCGAGGACGGCCCGACTCACCAGCCGGTGGAGCAACTGGCCAACCTGCGGGCGGTGCCCAACCTCACGGTGATCCGCCCCGCCGATGCCAACGAAACCGCCGTGGCCTGGCGCATCGCCCTGGAGACCCGCGACCGCCCGGTGGCGCTGATCCTCAGCCGCCAGGAACTGCCCACCCTGGACCGCAGCCGCTATGCCAGCGCCGAAGGCGTGCGCCACGGCGCCTATGTACTGAGCGAGCCAGCGGGGGGCAATCCCCGGTTGATCCTGATCGCCAGCGGCTCGGAAGTCGCGCTTATCCTCGAGGCCGCCGAGCGTTTGCAGGCTGAAGGAATCGCCGTGCGCTGCGTGTCGATGCCCAGCTGGGAGCTGTTCGAGGCCCTACCCCAGGTCGAGCGCGACGCGGTGCTGCCGCCCACGGTGGAGGCGCGCCTGGCAGTGGAACTCGGCGTGTCCCAGGGCTGGGAGCGCTACACCGGCTCCCAGGGCGCCATGCTCGGTGTCGAACGCTTCGGCGCCTCCGCGCCCGGGCCCGTGCTGCAACGGGAGTATGGGTTCACCGTGGATAACGTCTGTGCGCGGGCGAAAAGGCTGCTGGGGCCCTAGGGTGACATCTGCACAGGTTCCCAGCCGTCGGCGGCCGCCCCTCACTCTTTTTTGATCGCATGCCCGCCGAACTCATTGCGCAACGCCGCCAGCAGCCGGTCGGCATAGGATTCGGCGTCCCGCGAGCGCAGCCGTTGCAGCAACGCCAGGGTGATCACCGGTGCCGGCACATTCAGCTCGATGGCTTCCGCCACGGTCCAGCGGCCTTCGCCGGAATCAGCCACGTAAGGCGCGATGCCGGTCATCTGCGGATTCTTCTGCAGCGCATCGCTGCACAGGTCCAGCAGCCAGGAACGCACCACGCTGCCCTCGCGCCAGATGTCGGCAACCTGCACGAGATCGAAATCAAATGCCTCTTTATGCCGCAGGATGGAGAAACCCTCGGCATAGGCCTGCATCAAGCCGTATTCGATGCCGTTATGCACCATCTTGCAGAAATGTCCGGCACCCACCGGCCCGACCCGTCCCCAGCCCCGCTCCTTGCTCGGCGCCAGCGTTTCGAAGATCGGTCGCAGGCGTACGACCGTCGCCTGCGCGCCGCCGACCATCAGGCTGTAGCCCTCGGCCAATCCCCAGATGCCGCCGCTGGTGCCGCAGTCGAGGTAATCGATGCCCTGCTCGGCCGCCGTCTCGGCGCGACGCAGGGTGTCGCGGTAATTGGCGTTGCCGCCATCGATCAGGGTGTCGCCGGCGCCCAGCAGTGGCAGCAGGTTGGTCAGAGTGCTGTCAGTCACGTCACCGGCCGGCACCATCAGCCACAGCAGCCGAGGAGTTGGCAGCTTGGCCACCAGTGACTGCAGCGATTCGGCGCTCTCGCCGCCTTGCTGCTCCAGCGCGCTGCGCGCCTCGGGCTTGGGGTCCAGCCCCACTACCTGGTGGCCGCCTCGCAGCAGACGCTGCGCCATGTTGGCGCCCATGCGCCCCAAACCGATCATGCCGAGTTTCATCAGGAAGCCTCGCTATGCCACGCCATGAGAACGGATCACGCCGTTCCAGCCCCAGCACCTGCGCATCAAGGGCCTTCACCGCTAGGACCCCCACGTCGGCTCGCGCGTTCACCTGCGGCCGTGGCAGCGCCGAAAACGAAAAAAACGGCCCTTGGCCGTTTTTTTCGTGGATGCAGAAGCGGGCGTATGCGCTCGGCTTACTTTTGCTCTTGCAGCGACTCGACACCCACCTCGTCCCACAGCTCCTGGGCCAGGTGGAAGGTGTGGTTGGCGGCCGGAATGCCGCAATAGATCGCCGACTGCATCAGCACTTCCTTGATCTCGTCACGGGTCACGCCGTTGTTCTTCGCCGCCTTGAGGTGCAGCTTGAGCTCGCCTTCGCGGTTCATGCCGATCAGCATGGCGATGGTGATCAGGCTGCGGGTATGGCGCGGCAGGCCGGGGCGGGTCCAGATGTCGCCCCAGGCGTGGCGGGTGATCATTTCCTGGAACTCTTCGGTGAAGGGCGTCAGGGTTTCCAGGCTGCGGTCCACGTGGGCATCGCCCAGTACCGCGCGGCGTACCTGCATGCCGGCTTCGTAACGCTGTTTCTCGTCCATTGTCTGGCTCCTGTGAAGGCTAGAGGCTTGGGTTAATCAAGGGCGCCGAGTCGGCGATGCTCGGCCACGACGCGGGTGACCCACGTTTGTGCCAAGCCAAGGTAATGGGCCGGATCGAGCAAATGATCCAGCTCTTCTGCCGTGAGTTGCGCGCTGACCTGTTCGTCATCGCCCAGCACCGCGCGCAGATGACGCTTCTCGGCCACGGCGCGGCGGCAGCACTGTTCAACCAGGTGATGGGACGCGTCACGGCCAATGCGTTGCGCCAGGGCGATGCTCACCGCTTCCGCCAACACCAGGCCCTGGGTCAGCTCCAGGTTGGCGCGCATGCGCTCGGCGTCCACTTCCAGCCCGGGCACGACCACCAGGGCCTGCGCGAGGGCGCCCGAGACCAGGCAGCAGATCTCCGGCAAGGTTTCCCATTCGGCGTGCCACAAGCCCAGGCTGCGTTCGTGCTCCTGGGGCATCGCGGCGAACAGGGTGGAGACCAGCCCCGGCACGCGGGTTGCCGCGCCGATCAGCACCGCCGCGCTCACCGGGTTGCGCTTGTGCGGCATGGTGGACGAACCACCCTTGCCCGGTGCGGACGGCTCGAACGCCTCGCCCACATCGGTTTGCATCAGCAGCGACAGGTCGCGACCAAACTTGCCCAGCGTGCCGGCGATCAGACCCAGGACGCTGCCGACTTCGACAATACGATCCCGCTGGGTATGCCAGGGCTGCTCCGGCAGGGTCAGTTGCAGTTCGCTGGCCAGCGCGACCGACACCGGCAACGCCTGCTCACCCAGTGCGGCCAAGGTGCCGGCGGCACCGCCGAATTGCAGGCACAGCAGGCGAGGCTTGAGTTCGCTCAGCCGCTGACGGTGCCGATTCAACGCATCGAGCGTACCGGCAAGCTTCATGCCGAGGGTTACCGGGGTGGCGTGCTGCAGCCAGGTACGCCCCGGCAATACGGTGCTGGCGTGTTTTTCCGCCTGCACCGCCAAGGCGTCGGCCAAGGCCGACAGATCCGCTTCGATCAGCGCCAGCGCAGCGCGCAGTTGCAGCACCAGGCCGGTGTCCATGGCGTCCTGGCTGGTGGCG
Organism: Pseudomonas oleovorans subsp. oleovorans; assembly: GCF_002197815.1. Classification (GTDB taxonomy): domain Bacteria; phylum Pseudomonadota; class Gammaproteobacteria; order Pseudomonadales; family Pseudomonadaceae; genus Aquipseudomonas; species Aquipseudomonas oleovorans. Next base: position 131,797 of record NZ_NIUB01000001.1, on the reverse strand, counting down.
CCCAAATGCACGTAACGCTCGGCTTCGGCATCGCTCTGGGCGATCTGCCGGCCCAGGGCCTTGACCAGCGGAATCGCCGAGTTGCCGGCCGTGGCAATCGCCTGGGCCAGCGCCACCGGATCGTACAGCTGCGCCTGGCAGGCCGCCTCGATGGCCGGCACAGCACGCGCCGGGATCAGTCCCACCGCCGCTTCGGCGCGGGCCAGTGCGGCCTCGAAGTCGAGCATGCCCTGCAGGCGACCCCGGTCGGAAAACACGTCACGCATGGCTGCCTGGGTGAAATAGGCATCGAACAGCTGGTTGCTGACACTCACGATTCAGCCTCCTGAGAACAAGGCGACGCGGCATTGGCCACGTCGAGCGCTTGCAACTGCTGCAAGCGACTATGGGTTCGGGAAAAATCAGTATGACTACCGGCGCGGCACAGCACCTCCGGCCGGTCGACACCGCCGAGGCGCAGGCGCACGCCGCTGTCGTAGGCGATGTCGATGAAATTCAAAAAGCGCTGTTGCACGTCGATACCTTCGCTGTCCAGCTGGGGCACGGTGCCTACGGTCAGCTCGGCAAAGTGCTCGCACAGCCACAGGTAGTCCGCACTGGAACGCGGACCACGGCACAGCCCAGCGAAGTCCAGCCAGGCACGGCGACCATCGCGGGCGTGCAGATGCAGGGGACGTCGATTGACCTCGATAACCACATCACGCTCGGCCTGTGCGGGCGGTGCCAAAGGGGTAGAGTCCCAGTCTGCGTCGTCGGCCATGGGCCAGCAGAACTGTCCCCAGTCACGGGTGGATTCGCGGCGGTAATCCTGGCCACCGTCCAGTTCCAATACCTCGAAACGTGCGTCGATCAGCTTGATCGTGGGCAGGAATCGCTCGCGGTACAGGGGATTGGGGCACAGCTTGGACGGTGGGTAATTGGACGTGCAGACCACGCCAACCCCCTCGTCCACCAGCACCTTGACCAGACGTCCCAGGAGCATGGCGTCGCCAATGTCGTGCACGTGGAACTCATCGAAGCACAACAGGCGGGTGCTGCCTGCCAGCTCCCGCGCAGCCAGCACCAACGGATCGGGCTGACCGGCGTAGGCGCGAACAAGGATTTGCAGCTCGGCCAGAAAGGCGTGGAAATGCACCCGGCGTTTTTCCGCCAGCGGTGCGGCGGCGTACAACGCATCCATGACGAAGCTCTTGCCACGTCCCACACCGCCCCACAGGTAAACCCCGGCGGCGGGACGACGCAGCAATGAACGGCGTCGCCCCAGAAACGCCGACAGCCATTGACCCAACAGGTCAACGGCCGCCCGTTGCGCCGCATCGGCCCGGTAACCCCGGGCCGCGAGACGCGTTTCGTACTCGTGCCGGAGCAGCTGCCCCGGCGATGCCTCAGAAGTCAAAAAAGACTGTCTCGTTTTCGCCCTGGATGCGGATGTCGAAGCGGTATACCACCTTGCCAGCCTGCTCTTCGCGGGTGGCGATCAGCGTCTGACGGCGCTCGGGCTGTTCGATCAGGTTGAGCACCGGATCGGCCGCGTTGGCCTCGGCTTCATCATCAAAGTAGATGCGGGTCGCCAGCTGGATGTTGATCCCGCGGGCAAACAGCGCCACGTTGATGTGCGGCGCCTGCGGGCGGCCATCGGCCGCCTTGACCACGCCCGGCTTGACCGTTTCGATGGTCCATTCGCTACCAGCATCGAAGGTGGTGGCGGTGCGGCCGAACCCGTTGAACGGCTTGTCGAGGTTGTAATCCTCGTCGTACACGCCTTCGTGGTTGGCTTGCCAGATTTCCAGGAAGGAGTCGCGCACCAGGTGACCGTTGCCGTCGAACACGCGGCCGATCACGGTAATGTGCTCACCGGGGGCCTCGGGTTTGGCCAGCTGGTTCCAGATTTCCTGTTCGCGGGTCGGGTTACCGGCAGCGGCCAGCGCCAGGCCGATGTGCACGTAAGGACCGGCAGTCTGGGAGGTGGTCTCGCGGAGCAGATTGATCTCAGTCATGGTCGCCTCCTCAGACGTTCTCAAACCAGGTTTTGCGCTGACCGCGCAGGACGATGTCGAAACGGTACGCCAGGCAATCCATGGGGTTGTTAGCGGTCAGATCCAGACGCGCAATCATGGTCTGCACGGCTTCCGGGTCGTTCACCGCCTTGACGATCGGGCAGTGCGGAATCAGCGGATCACCTTCGAAGTACAGCTGGGTGATCAACTTGGTGCAGATCGCCGGGCCACTGATGGAGAAGTGGATATGCGCCGGACGCCAGTCGTTCGGGTTGTTACGCCACGGATACGGACCCGGCTTGATGGTGCGGAAATGGTAACGACCTTCGCTGTCGGTCAGCGCACGACCCACACCGCCGAAGTTGGGGTCGAGGGGAGCCAGGTAGCGGTCGTTCTTGTGACGGTAGCGGCCGCCGGCGTTGGCTTGCCACATTTCCACCAGGGTATGCGGGATCGGCTTGCCGAACTGATCCACCACGCGACCGTGAACGATGATGCGCTCACCGATCGGCAGCGCACCGGTATTGAAGTTGAGCAGCAGATCGTTGTCGTGCTGGCCCATTTTCAGGTGCGAGAAGTCCGGACCACTGGTCTCGGAAATGGACTGCGGAATGCTGACCAGTGCCTGGCGCGGGGAGCGGCCGACCGAGGTCTTGTAGTCCGGGGTCAGGGCTTTGGGGTGCCAGGTGCGGTCACGCATGACAAAACGACGATCTTGAGCGTCGGACATGTCGATCTCCTGTTATGTGGTGACGGAGGCTCGTTGAATCGAACGGAGCCGAGTCTCGGCCAATTTCCGACGCGGGGAAATTGAAACCTTGCACGCCTTCCATAACCGATAGGTTATCTATAGCGTTTTGTTCGCCTCTCTCCGCCTCGAAAAACGCCCAAGCCATGGGCTTGGGCGTTTTTAACGTTAACCGGCAGGAAAACTGCCGCCAGCATCAGAAATCGTTATTGAGATCGATGCCGGAGCGTCCCGGAGCGAGAATGTTGTTCGGGTCCACCGCACGCTTGATGGCATGTTCGAGCTTGCGCTTGACCGGGCCATAGCTTTGCGCCACACGCTCCTGGAAGCGGGTGTTCACGCGATATACCGCGTAGCCTTCCTTCTCGAACTCATCCAGCAGTTCGTTGAAGCAGGCGTCGGCGCGCTTGGTTTCTTCTTCGCTGGTACGGTCGTACAGCACATCGATCACGTGGTGCATGTCGCGCGGCGCCACAATGAACTCGGCCACATAGTCCAGGCCGTACTTGTGCAGAACGCGCTTGGCCATGGCCGCCTGTTTCTTGCACTCGCTGCCACGGGCCTCGCTCACCGGCGCGAACCACATGGAGCCACCGCCCCCACGCCAGTTGTACAGACCAAATTCCTGCAGGTTCGGCACGCCGGACATCAGTTCGGCGCGGTACTTGAACGGCTGGGTATTGCCCGCCTCTTCCTGGGTGACGATGCGACCCTTGCCGAGCTTCTTGAAAGTGTCGGTGACGATCTTCCAGTTGACGTCGACCTGCTCCTGGGTGCCGTACAGCGCAGCGTAGAGGTTCCAGGCACCCATGCCGGTGTCCTTCTGCATCTGCTTGATCACGCTGTCCGGGGTGTGGCCCGGCTCGGTGGTGTACTGGGCGCGGGTCAGGTGGGCACTGCCGGCTTCCCACAGGGTGCTGGCGATCACCACCGAGTTGGGGATGGTGTTGCTCATGCGCAGCGGACGCAGCGCATCGACGATCTCGACGATGTCCGCTTCGTCCTCGAAGATCACTTCGAAGGGCTTGAACACCGGCGGCTTGGGCATCAGCCAGAAGCCCATCTTGGTGCAGATGCCGTAGTTGGCCTGGGTGAACATGCCGTCCAGGGTCGGGCCGTAGCCCCACTTGAAGATCTGCCAGGTGTTGCTGCCCTTCACACCGCCCATGCCGGTGCGATAGACGTCACCGTTGGCCAGCACCACTTCCATGCCGCACTGCATCATGAAGTGCTCGCCGTAGGGGGTGTAGCCCACGCCACGGTCCATGGTGTTGCCCAGCGGGCCGGCAATCGCCGAAGGCGCCGAGAACGACAGCATCACCGGCAGGTTGTTTTCCTGGATGTGGTTGTACAGCTGACCGAAGGTGACACCCGGCTCGACCAGGGCGTAGCACATTTCCGGGTCGATCTTGATGATCTTGTTCATCTTCTTCAGGTCGAGAATGACCTGACCGCGCTCCACCGGCGCGGCGGAGCCGTAACCGAAGTTACGCCCGGTGGAGATGGTCCACACCGGAATCTTGTGCTCGTTGCAGATCTTCACCACACCCTGGACCTGCTCCACGGTGGTCGCGGTGAGGGCGGCCGAGGGTGCGTGGGCCGCATTCTCGACCGACATCATGATCTTGTTGTAGGGCACCAACTGATCGGATTGGATCAGGACATTCTCTTCACCCAGCAAGGCACGAAACTTGGCAACCGCCTTGTTGAATTCTTCCTGCACAACCCCTTTGGGCAGCACAGCATTCTTTTGTTCGGACATTGATCAGACTCCTTCAGGCCTCGATCGAAAAAGAAACGAAACTGCCGCTCAGGACAGTACTGGCCGGAGCCGGTGCCGGCTTGGCCGGTCGCCCACCCAGCGAAGCCAACTGATAACCGATGGCGGACGCCCACTCGGCGGCATGCTCGCCACCGCGAGCCGGCGCGCTCAACTGGCGTGGTGAGGCCAGACTGCCCTGGCGCTCTTCGGCGATATGGAAGCCGGCGCCACAGGCATGCAGCTGACGGCTGATCTGACGCGTACAGCCCTCAGCCACCTCGGTGTTGAGCAAACGATGCTGGGTCACGCCCGCCACGGTGTTGTGCTGGCCGAGCCACTGCACGCGGGCACCAGCGCTGCGGGCCATGTCCAGTACCAGGGTGGCCGTGGCGTCATCCAGAAGGCCAATCACCCGCAGCGGCTGGCCACTGCGCAGCTGGCGCTCAAAGCTCAGCAGGCGATCCAGATCCTGATCAAAACGCTGGACCTGCAGCTGCGAACCGGCCGCCGCCTGGGCGCCGCGCAGGAACACCGACTCGGCCGCGCCCGCGCTGACCAGCGCCAGCACCGGTCGTGCCGCTGCGGCAGCGCTCGGCGCCGAGCTCTGGCCAGCCAGCGCGCGCACCGGACCCGCCATGGCCAGGCCGGCGAGACCGCTCAGGGCCATGCCCTTGAGCAGGAAACGACGATTGATAGTCATGCCAGGCTCCTCAAGGCTTGACTGCCGGAGCCGGCAGGCTCGACAGGTATTCGGTCACCTGAGAAAGGGATTCGTCATCGACGTAGGACGCCGGGAAGGCCGGCATGGCGCGGAAACCGTTGCGCACGATGGCCTTGATGTAGGCCTCTGGCAGACCGCGACCTTCGAGCACCGGCCCTACGCCGACCTCGGGTTTGTGGCAATGGCCACAAACGTTGTCATACAGGTTCTTGCCACTGCCCCACTGGCTGTCGGCCTGCGCCTGACCCGCTGCGACCAGCAGGCCCAGGGGAAGCACAACTCCAGTCACGAACATCCGTTTCGCAGCTGCGCCGCTCAAGGGAAATGTCATCTCTTACTCCAATTTCTATAAAGTGGGTTGACGGTTAGATAAGCCGTCAACTCAGAACGGGTAGCGACGCGGGGCGTGCTGCACGGTGATCCAGTGATCGGTAGTGAATTCCTCGATCGCCCAGTCGCCGTTGAAACGGCCCAGGCCCGAGTTCTTCTCACCGCCAAAGGGTGCGTTGGGTTCATCGTTGACCGGAATGTCGTTGATGTGGGTCATGCCCGCACGGATGCGACGGGCGAACTGCACGCCACGCTCCAGGCTGGAAGTGAACACGGCGCTGGACAGGCCGTACTCGCTGCTGTTGGCCAGCTCGAGGGCATGTGCCTCGTCGCGGGCGCGCTGAATGCCGACCAGCGGACCGAAGATTTCTTCCCGGGCGATTTCCATGTCAGCCGTCACGTCGGCGAACACATGGGGCGGCATCACGTTGCCCTGGGCCTCGCCGGACACCATGACACGCGCGCCTTCGGACTTGGCGGTTTCGATCTTTTCCTGCAGACCGGCCAGTTGCTTGGCATTGATGACCGGGCCCACCACGGTTTCCGGCTTGCTCGGGTCACCGTAGGGCAGCGACTTGACGCGCTCGGCGTAGCGGCTGACGAAGTCATCGTACACGGCGTCTTCAACGATGATGCGGTTGATCGCCATGCAGATCTGCCCCTGGTGCAGGAACTTGCCTACTACCGCGGCGTTTACCGCCTGATCGAGGTCGGCGTCGGCCAATACCACGAAGGGGCTGTTGCCACCCAGTTCCAGCGCCACATGCTTGAGGTGCTCGCCGCCGGCAGCAATACGGCCGATGTTGCGACCGACCTGGGTCGAACCGGTGAATGAAATGAAGCCGGGCACTTCGTGCTCGACGAAAGCATCGCCAATTTCGCTGCCGGAGCCGACCACGACGCTGAGCACGCCCTTGGGCAGGCCCGCTTCTTCAAAAATGCGCGCCAGCAGCAGGCCGCCGGTAACCGGGGTGTCGCTGGCCGGCTTGATCACGCACGCGTTGCCCAGCGCCAGGGCCGGAGACAGTGAACGAGCGGTCAGATGCAACGGGAAGTTCCACGGGCTGATGATGCCGATCACACCCAGCGGCTCGCGGTAAACACGGCTTTCCTTGCCCGGCACATCGGAGGCCAGGATACGGCCATGGACGCGGCTCGGCAGGCTGGCGGATTCCTGGGTGATGGCACGCGCAGCGCCCCACTCGATCTGAGCCTTGATGCGGGTGCTTCCCGACTCGTTGATGATCCAGTCGATGATCTCGTCGCGGCGCTCATCGAAGATACGCACGGCGTTGAGCATGACCTGCGCACGCTCGGAGGGCCCGCACGCGGCCCAGGCGGCCTGCGCCTCGCGGGCGCTGCGGTAGGCTTCATCCAGATCTTCACGATTGGCCAGAGCAATCTTCAGCAAGCTCTGCTGGGTGAATGGGTTCAGGACATCAAGATCCCGCCCAGATTTACCGGCACGCCACTCACCGGCGATCGGTTGCAGATTCAAATTCTCATAGGCAGCAAGGCGCTGAGACATGAAGTTTCTCCTACGCATCTCAAATAAACAGTAGTAGGTAGCGCCAATGGGTATCGGCTGTCCGACTGGCGACACTTTTTGTGCTCGTGACTGGCACACCAATCCTTAGAATGGCGTACGCATCCCACTAGCGCTTTGTTGTAGCTGTCAAAAATCCTTCATCAAAATACATACCAAAACGCACAAAGAATAATTTTTTCTTTGCAAATCATCAACTTACAAAAGTTATCGGATCGATCATCTTTCGCTATCGAATCCTGGATGCGCGAAATATCTTAAGAGAATACTGCGAATCCGTTAAATTCCCGCACTTTAACAAGCAATTTCGTGCGATTATCGAACACTTTCAGGCGAGGCTCTTACCCACGAATGCGCCCGTCGACATACTGCGGCCCTCTCCGCGAAGGCAAATCAATGAAAGGCTCCCTAGCAACATCAGGCGACACTCCTTTTGCCGGCAAACTGCATATGGTGGTGAATCCCACGGATACTCTGCGACCCAGCGGCATCCCCAGCGCCGAACACCTGGCACAAACCGTGGTCTTTACGCCGCAGGATGGCTCCGTGTGGCTATGCGGCCAGCGCATGATGCTGATGCAGCACGCCTCCTACACCGCCATGCGCCACGAACTGATCGCCGCCCTTGGGATAGCCAAAGCCCGCGACCTGCTGACCCGGTTGGGCCGGGATGCCGGTGCCCGCGATGCGCAGAAAGTCATGAGCCGATGGCCGGAAGGCAATCACTCAGCCCTGTACTCAGCCGGCCCACACCTGCACATGCTGGGGGGCATGGTGAATGTCGAGGCGGTGCGCTTCGAGATCGACACCAGCGTTGGACATTTCTATTCGGAATTTCTCTGGCACGCCTCGCTGGAGGACGATGAGCACATCAGCAGGCACGGTGTGGGCGATGACTCCGCCTGCTGGATGGGCGTTGGTTATGCCAGTGGCTACGCCTCGACGCTCACCGGTCACCCGATCGTTTTTCGCGAAGTGGAATGTCGCGCCACGGGACATGCGGCTTGCAGAGTCATCGGCAAGCCTGCGGAGCGCTGGGAAGCGCATGAAGATGACCTTTTTTCTTCACAGGCACAGCCCTCCTACACCTCAAGCCTGGCAGACGGGCCGCTGTATTATTATGAAACCCGCGAAACCGCGCTGGAGCATTCGCCCATGGTCGGCGTGTCTCCCGCCTTCCAGACCGCCCGTCGACTGCTGGAGAAAGTGGCGCCGACCCGGGCAACCGTGCTGCTGACCGGGGAATCGGGGGTCGGCAAGGAGCTCTTCGCGCGCACCCTGCACCAGGCGAGCCGCCGACACGACAAACCCTGGGTAGCGCTCAACTGCGCCACGCTGCCGGAAAACCTGGTGGAATCCGAACTGTTCGGCGTGGAACGTGGTGCCTTTACCGGGGCCGATCGCTCACGCCCGGGCCGCTTCGAGCGGGCCAATGGCGGCACCCTGTTTCTTGATGAGATCGGCACGCTCAGCCTGAGCGCCCAGAGCAAGATTCTGCGCGCCTTGCAGGAAGGGGAAATTGAGCGGGTCGGCGGTAACCAGCCCACTCCGGTCGACGTGCGCATCATTGCCGCCACCAATGCCGACCTGCGCGCCGAAGTGACGGCCGGCCGCTTTCGCGAAGACCTGTTTTATCGCCTGAATGTGTTCCCCATTCATTTGCCGCCCCTGCGCGAGCGGCGCGAAGACATCCCCCTGCTGACCAATCATTTCCTGCGCCACTTTTGTCACAAGTATGAATGCCCGGTCGCGGGTGTGAGTACACGCCTGGCCAACACCCTGCTCACCTATGGATTTCCGGGCAATATTCGTGAGCTGCAGAACCTCATCGAACGCGCGGTCATCACCGCCAATGCGGGTGATGCGCTGGACCTGCAGCACATCTCGCTGGGCAAGGGCGAGTCGTTCACCGCGCCACAGGGGCTTACTCGTGATGGCAGACTTGAAGCGGCCAGCCAGCCCGTAGCCGCCCCCCTCATTGAGGAAAGCTCCACCTCGGCAGAGCCAACACATTCTGCCAGCCATGCGGAAACCGCCTTCCAGAAACTGCAGGCATTCGTGACTGGAGAACGAAGCAAGCTGGGCATCAATCTGGGGGAAATGGAGCTGATGCTGATCCGCCTGGCCGTGGAGCGCTGCAACGGCAATATCACCGCCGCAGCGCAAAGCCTTGGCATGAGCCGCTCCCAGGTGAGCTATCGACTCAAGGGGCGTTGAGCCGGGGATTCCCGGCTCAGCCGTGTCACCTGGCGTTACAGCGCAAAGCTGAACTTGAGCCAGTAGGCGCCACCGTCGGCGCGGTTGCGCACACCCATTTCATCCTGCCATTTACCACTCAGTGACCAGCCGGCGGAACTGGTGTATTGCACCGACGGGCCGATGGCAAAGGCCCGTCCGCGATTGTCGGCCACGCGATGGTCATCAAGCTTGTCGTCACTGATCTGCTTGTAGACGTAGCCGCCCACCCCGACCACCCAGCCATTGCCCAGCCCCCAGCCCACGGCGTAATCGGCGTGCAGCTCACGGCCGGACTTGTAGTCCGTATCGGGGTTTTTGAAGTTGTATTCGTGCATCAGACGCATATCGACATTCAGCCCCGCCGGGTCCAGGTAGGTCAGCGCATAAATGGCCTGGAGGGTGACGAAGTTGGTGCCCAGGTTCACCAGGTCGTCTTTGTCGTACTCGGTTGCAGTAGGCAGAATCACGTCCACACCGAAGGCGGTGTGCAACTTGTCACTGTGGTGATAACCGATCACCGGCCCCATGTGCGCATCGCCCAAGCCGCGCTTGTGGTCCCGCAGGCCATTGGTATTGAGGCGGATCTCATTGAGCGGAATCAGCGCGTGAAAACCCAGCGTGCCGCCCAGCACCTGCTGGTCGGTCACCCAGATGAGGCGCGGCACCAGCGTGGAGACCCGCAGATCGAAACTCACCGGGATCTTGTCGCCGGAATTGTCGCGCAATTCATTCGCCGTATAGTTACTGGCGTACAGCTGGCCATAGACGCCTGGCGGCGGCAGGATGCCCATCTGGTAGTTTTCGATACCCATCGGCCAGGATGAGCCACCGTTTTCGGTGGCCTGCGTTGTGGCGATGCAGCCACCCAGGGCGGTGGCGAGAACGAGTTTTTTCAGACACGGGAGGGGGGCACGAAGGCCAGGGGAAAACATTTTCATGGATGTCAGCCTGGTGGGTGGCAATGCGGTCTGCGCAAACTGGCAAACCTGATTTTTTTATGTTTATTAATCGCAATCTTTCAGCTTACAAACCAAACGATCAGCGTCAGCGGCGGCGTGCAACACCGTCCGCTGACAGCTGTTATCGCTGGCATCCCTGCCGGTTTTACTTGCGCCTGCGCGCTTTTTAGAACATGCGCAGGATGGGCTTGATGACCTTGCCGGTTCTGGAATCTTCCAGCGCCTGCTCGATCTGATCGAGCTCGTAATAGGTCACCAGGCGGTCAAACGGGAAGCGCCCCTGCTTGTAGAGCTCGACCAGCGAGCCGATCAACTGACCGGAACGCCCGCCCCCGCCCAGCACGCCAATGACGCGCTTGCCCCACAACGTGGAGAGATGATCCAGGGAGAAGGAGGCGCCGGCGGGTGCGCCACCGATCAGCACCAAGGTGCCGAGCATGCCCACCGTCTGCGCCATGGTCTCGATCACCTTGATGACGCCGGTGCAGTCGAAGGCGTAGTCCACCGTCGAGCCGGTGATCTTTTTGACTTCCTCAACCAGATCGCCGGTGCGCGAGTTGATGGTGTGAGTCGCGCCGAACTCAAGAGCCATTTCCAAACGGTTGTCGTGCACATCGGCGGCGATGATCTTGGTCACCCCCGAATTGCGAGCCGCCATGATGGCAGCAAGGCCTACGGCGCCTACGCCAACGACCAGAATCGAGTCGCCCAGCTTGGGGCGGGCTTCGTTCAGAACCGCGCCGGCGCCTGTGGCCAGGCCGCAGGCCAATGGGCCAAGCAGTTCGAGCGGCACTTCGTCGGGCACCTTGACCAGCGCGTCGGCTGACACGATAGAGTGCGTGGCGAACGAGGATTGGCCGAAGAAGTGGCCGTTGATTTCCTGGCCGTTGCGCGAATAGGCGGAAGTACCTTTGAGCTCGCCCTTGAAACGGCGGCCCGACACCAGGGCATCGCCGGTATGCAGGCAATAGCGCGGCTGACCATCCAAGCAATTGCGGCATTCGCCGCAGGAGGGCCAGCCAATGATCACCTTGTCGCCGGGAACAAGTGTGGTCACGCCGGGTCCTACCGCGTCAACAACGCCGGACCCCTCATGGCCGAGCACGCTCGGGAACGGCATCGGCATGTCACCGGCCCGGGTGATGGCATCGGTATGGCAAACCCCGGAGGCCACGATACGGAGACGCACTTCACCACGTCCAGGTTCCCCAAGCTCGATCTCCTCGAGTTTGAAAGGTGCATCTTTCGCCTCGACCACTAGCGCGCGAATCTTCATCTGTGTCTCCTTAGCTTATAAGCTACTCGAAAAAAACATTGCCCAGGCAAATCGTCTCTGCGTTGGACAGAATCGCAACCGACCCATTCCGTACAGGAATCGTTGCCTTGATCCAGGAGGTGCCGGCGATTTCCGAAGTCATCGAGGGGATGGCCCTCTGAGCACACTATTTCGTAGCGTTTCGCCGCCGCGAATAGGACATAAGCCGGCACCTTACCGGAATGGTCAGGTGCTGCACTCAACTTTGCGGTCGCCGAGATTAGCCGCATCCATTTGAATTTCGTAGCGAAATCGAAAAATAATCTTTCTCGATTCAATGGCTTAACCCTGGCGAACCTACAGGCAGAACGCTCTGCCACGCGTATCAGTGGGGTTCAGCAGTGCCGTTCTCGCTGGTTTTTGAGCGGTAGGCATTGGGCGACAGGCCGCTTAGACGCTTGAAGAAGCGCGAAAAGTAGGTCGGGTCGCTGAACCCCAGATTGTCGGAGAGCTGGCTGATGGTCATGCCGGTATAAATCAGATCCCGCTTGGCCTCCAGCAGCAGCCGCTGATGGATCACCTGCAGTGCGCTCTGCCCGATCAGCTGCCGGCACAGGTTATTCAGATAGGTACTGGAAACCCCTACACGGTGAGCATAGTCCTCCACGGACAGGTGCTCGCGGTAATGCCGCTCCACGAGCTTGATGAAACCGACCAGATACTCGCGACTGCGCTCCGTGCCACTGGTAGCGCCCAGTCGTTGCCGGCGCCGACAGATCCAAATCAACAAAGTGCTCACCATCGACTGCAACAATGTGTCCCGGAACGGTTTGCTGCCTTCGTATTCCTCCAGCAGCGCCGCAAACAGGGTGTCGATGTACAGGCGTGAGTCTTCGCCGACCGGATAACAGTCCGCTCCGCTCAGGTGCGGCCCCAGTTCCGCCTCGAATCGTGCGACCAGCGGTGCCGCCAGCGTCAGTACATAGCCTTCAATATCCTCAGGGAACTGAAAACCATGTACGCACAGTGGCGGTACCACCTGGAGTGAGGCCCGCTCGATGTCGTGACGCTTGCCTTCAATCTCGACTTGCGAATTTCCTCGCTGGATGTAGAAGAGTTGAAAGAGATCCGCATGGCGATGGGGTTGAATTTCCCATTGGTAGAGGCTGCTTCGCCTGGGGATCAGTTCGCAATGCAGCAAGTCGGGCGTTGGCCATATTTGCTGCTCTCCGTACAGCTTGAAAACGGGGACCGTGGGACTATCCAGAGGTTGCATAGGTGTTCCACAAAGTTTGTGTTATGGGCCTTGAGAAAGCGTCCGTTAATCGAACGATGTGTTCGAAAGTGCAATGATCCAGAGGATTATTACCTTATTGTGACGGCGTATTTAGGAAAAATACAGGGGAGATTTTTTTCAACCCCAGCTGCCTCCCTGAGAGCGCGGCTTTTTCGGGACTAAATACAATGAAAACTCAGGTAGCTATCATCGGTGCCGGACCGTCGGGTCTTCTGCTGGGTCAACTGCTGCACAAGGCAGGCATCGAGGCCGTCATTCTCGAACGCCAGACCCCTGACTATGTCCTGGCCCGCATCCGTGCCGGCGTGCTGGAGCAAGGTACCGTGGACATGATGCGCGAGGCCGGCGTGTCCGCGCGCATGGATGCCGAAGGCCTGGTTCATGACGGCGTCGAATTGCTGGTTGGCGGCAAGCGCGTCCGCGTCAACCTCAAGGAACTCACCGGTGGCAAGACCGTGATGGTCTATGGCCAGACCGAAGTCACCCGCGACCTGATGGAAGCCCGCGCCGCCAGCGGAGCTGTCACCATCTATGGTGCAGAAAACGTTCAGCCCCATGACATGAAGGGTGAAAAGCCCTATGTCACCTACGAGAAGGATGGCCAGACCCATCGCCTCGACTGTGACTACATTGCCGGCTGCGACGGATTCCACGGTGTCTCGCGCAAAAGCATTCCCAGCGAGCTGCTGACCGAGTACGAGCGCGTGTATCCGTTCGGCTGGCTGGGCCTGCTGTCCGACACTCCGCCCGTGCACGATGAGCTGATCTATGCGCACCATGACCGCGGTTTCGTCCTCTGCAGCCAGCGCTCGCTGACCCGCAGCCGTTACTACCTCCAGGTGCCGCTGACCGACAAGGTTGAAGATTGGTCCGATGAGCGCTTCTGGGACGAACTCAAGGCGCGTCTGCCGCAATCCCTGGGCGAGCGAATGGTGACTGGCCCGTCGCTGGAGAAGAGCATCGCTCCGCTGCGCAGCCTGGTGGTCGAGCCCATGCAGTACGGCAAGCTGTTCCTGGTCGGCGACGCCGCACACATTGTGCCGCCCACCGGCGCCAAGGGTCTCAACCTGGCCGCTTCGGACGTGTGCTACCTGTACCGCATCCTGGTCAAGGTCTACAAGGAAGGCCGCACCGACCTGCTGGAAAAATACTCCGAGCTGGCCCTGCGCCGGGTCTGGAAGGGTGAACGCTTCAGCTGGTTCATGACCAACCTGCTGCATGATTTCGGCGACCACAAGGACGCCTGGGATCAGAAGATGCAGCAAGCCGACCGCGAGTACTACCTCAACTCCCACGCGGGCCTGGTGACCATTGCCGAGAACTACGTGGGCCTGCCCTACGAAGAGATCGTCTAAGCAGATCCTGTAAGCGACTCCGCCTGCCCTTCCGGCAGGCGGAGTCGTTTTTGGGGCTTGACAATTCGCTCCAAGAACCGTTGCCGAGCATCGGCTTCGGGTCGTGGGCGCTTTTCACATCCGCCCATCGGCGGCACCAGGTGGACAACGGACTGCGGTTGCCCACCCTATAGCGTGCTTAATGAAAAGGCGGCGACTAGCCCAGGCGTACGCGAAACTCTTCCGCCACTTCGCGCAGTTGCTCGATGCACCATTGCGTTCCCACCGAAGGTGTTCGCGTCGGGTTGCTGCAAATGCCGAGCGATCCGCCGGGCTCCTTGAAGCCCAGGTCCAGCTCCACCACCTCGCCCCGCTCCAGATCCAGCAGCACCGCGTCACGCGGCGCGACCCAGACCGCATCGCTGAGCAGCACATAACGACGACTGAGGGCGATGGACAGGGTCTCCAGCCGCTGTTGCGGCAGGCTGGCGCCACATTGCACGTACAGGCTTTCCGCATCGCGACGGATAGTGGTGTCCGCCTGCGGCAGCACCACCGGGTATTGCTCCAGCACCTGGGCCTGCACGGGAGCGCCAAGCAGCGGATGCTCCGGGCGCACCACGAGGATCAGCGGCTCATGATAGAGGTGTTCGAATGCCAGCCCTTCAATCAACGGGCTTTCGGTCATCCGCCCGACCACCAGGTCCAGCTCGCCGACCCGCAACAGCCCGAGCAGATGAGCGCTGGGCCCGCCGATTACGCTGACCTGCAGCGCTTCATGCTGCGCATGCAGTCGATGCACCACCTCTGGCAGAAACGCGCTTTCCACCGTACTGAGCGCACCGAGACGCACACTGGCAGCTTCATGGGCACCGTTGCCCAGGCTGCGCACGCCCTCGCGCAGCGCCTGCATGCTGACCCCGGCATAGCGCAGGAAGGATTGCCCCGCGCGCGTCAGCACAACCCCGCTCTTGCTGCGCTCGCACAGCGAGGCGCCCAGATACTCTTCCAGCTCACTCAGCGTCTTGGACACGGCCGGCGGGCTGATGGCCAGCACCGACGCCGCGCGGGCCAGACTCCCCTGGCGAGCAATCTCCAGAAAGCAGGTCAGGTGGCGAAGCTTGATGCGATTATCGAGTGTCATGGCGGACGGGAGTCATGGGTGATCTGAAAGGGAAAGGCGCACCATAGGCGCTCGCCTGGCTGATCGACAATGCGATTGTGACGCCATCGGGAAAGCGCCGGGAGAAAAAACAGGGCGCTCGGAAAAACCAGCAGGCGCAACAAGGCCCCGGCGCCCTACAGGGACACCGAGGCCTTGTGATCGATCAGCGCTTGAGGAAATCCAGCAGCGCCTGGGTGAACGCATCACCGGCTTCGACGTTGGACAGGTGGGCGGCATGGAACTCCACCTGCTCGGCGCCGCGAATGCGCTCCTGCATGAAGCGACCGTCTGCCGGTGTCGTCACCGCATCCTCGGTGCCGCAGACGATCAGGGTCTTGGCCTGGATCGCCCCCAGCTGCTCGCGGAAATCGCCATCGCGCACGGCGGCGCAATTGGCCGCGTAGCCTGCCGGGCTGGTGGACGCCAACATGGACACCACGCGGTCGGCTGCCTGCGGCTGGGCCGCCGCGAACTCCGGCGTGAACCAGCGGGCGATGGACGCATCGCGCAGGTCGCGCATGGCCTGCTGGCCACCGGCGTTGACAGTGTCGATGCGCGAATTCCAGCCCTCGGCATTGCCGATTTTCGCCGCGGTGTTGCACAGCACCAGGTGAGTGAAACGCTCGGGCGCGTTGATGCCCAGCCACTGGCCAATCAGACCGCCCATGGACAGGCCACAAAACGCGGCCTTGTCGATGTTCAGCGCATCCAGCAGGGCCAGCACATCAGCGCCCAGCTGCGCGATGCTGTAAGGCCCTGCGGTGACCAGCGAGGCGCCGTGACCACGGGTGTCATAACGTACGACACGGAAGGACTGGGCCAGCGCGGGAATCTGCGTATCCCACATGCCCAGGTCAGTGCCCAGGGAGTTGGACAGCACCAGCACCGGTGCAGTGTCGGGACCATCAATGCGGTAATTCAGTTCGCCATCGGCAAGCTGTAGGGAAGGCATAGGAATTCCTCGAAAGATCACGGCGGCAAAAGCCGTCTGGGTGGGGCCGATTTCACATCGGCTGATGTGAAGCCTGCACTGCCGACATAAAGTCAGCCCCACACTGGGTTTTCAGTCACTTTAAGAGCCTGCTCGCGAACGGGCGAGCGGCTCTACCCATCAGACGCGTTCCAGCGCCAGCGCCAGCCCCTGGCCGACACCAATGCACATGGTAGCCAGCCCCAGCTTGCCGCCGGATTTTTCCAGCTGATGCACAGCCGTCAGCACCAGACGCGCGCCACTCATGCCCAGCGGATGGCCCAGGGCAATCGCCCCGCCGTTGGGGTTGACCGCCGCCGCGTCGTCGGCCAGGCCGAGGTCGCGCATGCAGGCCAGGCCTTGGGCAGCGAACGCCTCGTTCAGCTCGATCACGTCGAACTGCTCAATGCCGATATCCAGGCGAGCCAGCAGCTTGCGCACCGCCGGCACCGGGCCGTAGCCCATGATGCGCGGCGCGACACCGGCACTGGCCATGCCCAGCACCTTGGCGCGGGGGGTCAGGCCGTATTTTTCCACGGCCTCGCGGGAGGCGAGGATCATGGCCGCCGCGCCATCGTTGACGCCCGAGGCGTTGCCGGCGGTGACGGTCTTGTCCGGGCCATTGACCGGCTTGAGCTTGGCCAGCGCTTCGGCGGTGGTGTCCGGGCGCGGGTGTTCGTCGGTGTCGACGACGGTCTCGCCTTTACGGGTCTTGATCACCACCGGGACGATTTCTTCGGCAAAGAACCCTCCTGCCTGTGCACGGCCGGCTTTTTGCTGGCTGCGCAGGGCAAAGGCGTCCTGATCGGCGCGGTTGATGCCGAAATCGTCGGCGACGTTGTCGGCGGTCTGCGGCATGGCATCCACGCCATGCAGCTCCTTCATTTTCGGGTTCACGAAGCGCCAGCCGATGGTGGTGTCTTCGATCTTCTGCGTGCGGCCGAAGGCAGTCTCGGCCTTGCCCATGACATAGGGCGCGCGGGACATCGACTCGACGCCACCGGCAATCGCCAGTTCCATCTCGCCGCAGGCAATGGCACGAAACGCGCTGCCCACCGCATCCAGGCCCGAAGCGCAGAGACGGTTGAGGGTCACGCCTGGCACGCTGTCGGGAATGCCCGCCAGCAGCAGCGCCATGCGCGCCACGTTGCGGTTGTCTTCGCCAGCCTGGTTGGCGCTGCCCATGAACACTTCGTCGATGGCCGCCGGGTCCAGCTGAGGATTGCGCTCCAGCAGAGCCTTAAGCGGGATCGCAGCCAGGTCGTCGGCACGCACGGCAGACAGGGCGCCGCCAAAACGGCCGATGGGCGTGCGAACGGCGTCGCAGATAAAGACGTCGCGGCTCATTCGTCACCTCCGGTCTGCCCGTGGGCAATGGCGGTGCGCTCTTCCAAGGCACGCAGGGCGTCCAGCTCAACCTGGGTCGGCGCCTCGGTTTCCACCACCTGTTCGGCGAAACGGATCGGCCAGCCGGTGGCTTCGATGATCTGCTCGCGGGTCACGCCCGGGTGAATCGAGGTGACGATGAATTCCTTGCTGCCGGCTTCCGGCTCCATGATGCACAGGTCGGTGATGATCGCCACCGGACCGGCACCCGGCAGGCCCAGACGCTGGCGATGGTCACCGCCCTCACCGTGGCCAACCGAGGTGATGAACGCCAGCTTGTCGACGAAGGTGCGGTGACCCTGCTTGAGGATGATGAACACCCGCTTGGCCGAGCCGGCGATTTCCGGCGCGCCACCGGCGCCTGGCAGGCGCACTTTCGGGTTGTGGTAATCACCGATCACCGTGGTGTTGATGTTGCCGAACTTGTCCACCTGGGCGGCGCCGAGGAAGCCGACGTCGATGCGCCCGCCCTGCAGCCAGTAGCGGAAGATTTCCCCGGTGGGCACCACGGTGTCGGCGGTTTCGGCCAGTTCGCCGTCGCCGATAGACAGCGGCAGCACGGTCGGCTTGGCGCCGATGGGGCCGGATTCGTAGATCAGGGTCACGTCCGGCGCATGGGTCAGGCGCGCCAGGTTGGCCGCCTTGGACGGCAGGCCGATGCCGACGAAGGTCACGTCGGTGTTGCCCAGCCGGCGGGCTGCGGCCACGGTCATCATTTCATTGGTGTTGTAGGCGCTCATTACTTGGCCTCCTGGGCCAATTTGGCCTTGAACTCGGTGAAATCGGCGGTACCACGAATGTAGCGGTCGATCCAGGCAAGGAACGCTTCACGGTCACGGGCGATCGGGTCCCACGCCTTGTAGAAGGCATTGTCGCGCTCATAGTAACCATGGGCATAGGACGGATGGGCACCGCCCGGCACTTCGCAGACGGCGGTCAGCGCCCAGGTTGGCAGCACGCAGGCGTTCATCGGCGCCTGGAGGTCATCGACGATCTCTTCCACGGTTACAATGCAGCGCTTGGCGGCCAGGGCGGCTTCCTTCTGCACGCCGAGGATGCCCTGAATCAGCACGTTGCCCTTGCGGTCGGCCTTCTGCGCGTGGATCACAGTCACGTCCGGGCGCACGCTGGGTACGGCGGCCAGCACTTCACCGGTGAACGGGCAGGTGACGGTCTTGATCAGCGGGTTGACCTTGGGCAGGTCCGAGCCGGCGTAGGCGCGCAGCACGGCGAACGGCAGGCCCGAGGCGCCGGCGACGTAGGCGTTGGCCAGGTCGGCGTGGCTGTGTTCCTCGATTTCCAGCGGCTTGGGCCACTGTTTTTCGACGGCATCACGCATGCGGTGCAGGGAGCCGACGCCGGGGTTGCCACCCCAGGAGAAAATCAGTTTTTTCGCGCAACCAGAGCCGATCAACAGGTCATACACCAGGTCGGGCGTCATGCGGATCAGGGTCAGATCCTGCTTGCCCTGACGAATGATTTCATGAGAGGCCGCAGTCGGGATCAGGTGGGTGAAGCCTTCGAGGGCGATGCTGTCGCCGTCATTGACGAAGCGCTGGATCGCTTCGCTCAGGGGGATGATTTCAGCCATGTCGGTATCTCGTGTTGAGTCAGGGATGCAGGGCATCCGATGGACCAAACAGTACGCCGCCCGGCGGGCCAGAACAATTCGATTACCGCCTCAGCGTTCGATAATCGAACACAATTGTAACTTTTCCCCGGGCCTGCACCTTAAAGTCTCGCAGGCCTGCCGGCTAACGCGCGGCAGGCCGTACGGCGGTTACAGCAGCGTCCAGGTGTAATTGAAGATCAGGCGGTTCTCGTTGATGTCGGTGCGGTAATTGGAGCGCGCGACGGCATTGCGCACGCGCACGCCGAGCCCCCTGAGCGCGCCATTCTGCACCTCGTAGCCCAGGTCCAGGTCGCGCTCCCACTCCTTGCCCTCATAACGCGGGCCGCCGCGATTGGTGGCCTGCGCGTCAACGTTGTCGCCCTGGATATAGCGCACCCCGGCCACCAGGCCCGGCACGCCGAGCCCGGCGAAGTTGTAGTCATAACGCAGCTGCCAGGAACGCTCGTCGGCGCTGGCGAACTCGAACGTCGGCACCTCGTTGCCCAGTGGCGTGACGTTGTTGAACACGCGCGGGAAGGCATCGTCGCCAAACATCGCCTGGTAGCCGACGTACAGAGTGTGCCCACCATGGCGAACGGAGAGCAGCGCAAACGCCGCCTGGTTGTCGATGTCGCCCAGCAGTTGTTTCCCATCCTCCTTCGAATCGTAGAAGCCGAGGCTGGCGCCCAGTACCCAGTTGCCCACCGGCTCGCTGTGCTTGAGGCTGTAAAAGCGCTGATTGTAGATATCCTCCAGCTGCGCATACCAGGCACCCAGCGAGGTG
Source organism: Pseudomonas oleovorans subsp. oleovorans (assembly GCF_002197815.1). Taxonomy (GTDB): domain Bacteria; phylum Pseudomonadota; class Gammaproteobacteria; order Pseudomonadales; family Pseudomonadaceae; genus Aquipseudomonas; species Aquipseudomonas oleovorans. The sequence goes on along the minus strand of NZ_NIUB01000001.1, from coordinate 111,693 downwards.
CGCGTGTCGTTGAAGGCGTAGTCGGCACCGGCATAGTTGAAGCGGTCGGTCTCGGCATTGCCGCCCAGCCGCGGCACATGGCCGAGCTTGGCGCGCATCGGCCCGTCGCCAGCCTCGTTGAGCAGACTGCCGGAGCGGAACTGGCCGGCCTGCAGGATCAGCCCGGGTATCTCCTGGGAAACGAGGCTGGCGCCCTGGTAGGTCGGCGGCAGCAGCCGAATGTCGCTGAAGGTCAGCACCGGCAGGTTGGGCGTCAGTTCGCCGACCTTCAATTCGGTTTCCGACAGGCGCATTTTCAGCGCCGCGCCGATCCGGCCATAGTCATCCGCAGCCCTGCCATCGCCGTGGGTGGGAAGCAAGCCGGTGTTGACGCGATCGGGACTGCTGTCGAGCTTGATGCCCAACTGGCCGAGCACATCGACACCAAAGCCGACCGGCCCCGGGGTATAGCCCGAGTTCACCTTGAGGATAAAGCCCTGCGCCCACTCCTCGGCCTTCGACTGCCGGCTCGCGCCAACGATGTCGGAAAAATCCCGGCTGAAATAATAATTGCGCGCCTGCAGGGTCGCCGTGGTGTCTTCGACGAGCCCGCCTTGCCGAGCCTGGGCGATGCCCGCGACCCCCGCCGCTACCGTGGCCACGGCCAGCCCTGTCACTGTTTTCAGATTCTTGTTGTGCTTCATGGGTCCGCTCATTGTTTTTATTGGAAAGCTTGTCCGTCTCGGCCCGTCCTGGAACCGGCCGCCTCACGTGCTGCTGCAGCGCTACCCGCGCGCCCATCCCTACCTCTTGTCGAGCCGTGTGTCGTTCAGGCGGGAGTATTTGCCCGGCACTCCCCGCTCGCCTTGGCAACCTGTGGCGCAACCGTAACCGGCAGCGCGGAGCGCCGGGCCGTCAGCAGCAGATGTGCGCCGATGCCAAACACCAGCCCCCAGAACGCGGCGGACAGGCCGAGAAACGACATGCCCGACGCGGTGACCAGGAAGGTGATCAAAGCGGCCTCGCGATCAGCCGCTGCCGACATCGCGCCGGCCAGCGCGCCACCGATCGCCGCCAGCAGGGCCAGACCGGCCAGTGCGGCGATCAGCGCGGCGGGAAATGCGGTAAAGAACGACACCAGAGTCGCGCCGAAAATACCCAACACCAGGTAAAACACACCGCCCACCACACCGGCGACATAACGCCGGGCCGGGTCTTCGTGGGCTTCCTTACCGGTACAGATGGCGGCGGTGATGGCGGCCAGGTTCAGCCCGTGACAGAAGAACGGCGCCAGCAGCAGCGAGCCCAGGGCACTGCTGCTGATCAACGGGCTGACCGGCGTCGGGTAGCCCGCGCTGCGCAGCACGACCATGCCCGGCACGAACTGCCCGGTCAGCGCCACCACCACCAGCGGCAAAGCCACGTTGAGGATCACCTGCCAACTGAATTCGGGGCTGATCCATACCGGCGTGGTCAGACCGATCATCAGCGCCTCGCTGCGCAATTCGCCGGCGCCCAATGTGCTCAGCACGCCCACCACCAGTACGGCGAGGACCGTATAACGTGGCGACAGCCGCTTGAAGATCAGGTAGGTCGCCAGCATGGTCAGCACCAGCCAGGGCTGTTCTTGCATCGACACGAACAGATCGGTGCCGAAGCGAAACAGAATGCCGGCCAGCATCGCGGCGGAGATCGCCGCCGGCAGCTTGCCGATCAGCCGGTCGAAGGCGCCGGACAAGCCGACCAGCAGAATGATCAGGCTGGACACCAGATAGGCGCCTACCACTTCATTGAGGCTGATACCCGGCAACAGGGTAACCAGCAGCGCCGAACCGGGCGCCGACCAGGCAATCACGATCGGCACCTTGTAGCGCAGGCTCAGCACGATGCCGAGCACCCCGCTACCGATGGAAATGGTCCATACCCAGGACGACAGCACGTCATGGGGTAGGTCAGCAGCCTTGGCTGCCTGGAAAATGATCACCAGAGGACCGGCGTAGGAAATCACCGTCGCAATGAAACCGGCAACCACAGCGGAGACCGAGCAGTCCTTCAGTAGCGCTTTCATAGTGCCTCGCAAGTCAGGCCTGGCCATCCGTGGCGGTGCCCGGATCGCTCTTGTTGTAGAGGTGACGCGGTGGAACGGTGGAACGGAGCCGGTGAAGGTGGTGGATGAAAAGAGCGTCATCCACCCTACGAAGCCTGGCGCTTGTGTAGGGTGGATGGCGCTTTACCATCCTCCTTGTTGATCAGCGAAAATCGCCTGGGGATCAGGCCTCCTGCAGGGCGCGCGGACGGTTGCTGCGCTGTTCCGCCGACGGCGCCACTGCTGTTTGCAGCTGGAAGTCAAAGTCCACCTCGGCGAAACGCCCCTGCACACCGCGCGCACGGGCGGCCTCGGCATCCTCGATGAAACGAATGTCGCCGACCAGACCATCACGGGTCGCGTAGGCAAAGTCGTCCCACAGGTACTGGTCACCGGCCAGGTTGATCTGCGTGGTCAGGTGACGATGGCCCGGCGCGGAAATGAAGAAGTGGATATGCGCCGGACGCTGGCCATGGCGACCGAGCAGGTCGAGGCATTCCTGGGTCGGGCCCTGCGGGTCGCAACCGTAGCCGGACGGCACGATGCTGCGGGCGCGATAGCGACCTTCGGCGTCGGTGATAATGCGGCGGCGCAGGTTGTACTCAGACTGGCTCTTGTCGAAGTAGGAATAGTTGCCCTGGGTGTTGGCGTGCCAGAGATCGACAGTGGCCCCCGCAACCGGCTTGCCATCGGCGTCGGTGACCTGGCCCTGCAGGAACATCACCGTGGCGACGCCGTCTTCGCTGCCGTCATCCATGCGCGCCTCGCCCTCGGTGATCGGTGCGCCGGCGACATACAGCGGGCCTTCGATGGTGCGCGGAGTGCCGCCAACCAGGCCGTCCCGTTCGTCCTTGGCGTCCTGCAGCAGGTCGAGGTAATGCTCCAGTCCCAGGCCAGCCACCAGCAGGCCCGCCTCGTTACGGCCACCGAGACGATTGAGGTAATCCACCGCCTTCCAGAATTCGTCCTGGGTGATTTCCAGGTCTTCGATAAGCTTTGCGCTGTCCACCAGAATGCGGTTGATCACCGTCTTCAGACGGCTGCTGCCGTTGTCATTCTTGAAACCGCTGGCTTCCTTGAAGAAGTTTTGGATGTGCTCGGAGTGGGAGATTTTTACAGTCATGGCTCAGGCCTCATTGTTGTAATTGTTGTCGCGGGGTTAATTGGCCGGGCATGCCCGGCCTGGAACACACATCAACTGTCGTCATCGCGAATCGAGGACGGATGGCGGCACAGCGGGTTGACTTCGATGTCCATGTAGGGAAACAGCGGCAGCCGCATCAGGGTGTCGTGTAGCGCCTGCACGCTGGGCACATCGAACACGCTGTAGTTGGCGTACTGGCCGGCGATGCGCCACAGGTGACGCCAAGTGCCTTCGCGCATCAGGCCCTGGGCCAGTTCCTTCTCATCGGCCTTGAGCCTGGCGGCCTTGGCCGGGTCCATGTCCACCGGCAGTTTTACGGTCATCTTTACGTGGAACAGCATGTGCGAAACCTCCTGTCAGCTGCGGCGGAAGAACGCCAGGCGCTCTTCATCGAGGGTCAGACCAAGGCCCGGCGTGCGCGGCACTTCCAGCTGGAAGTCGCGGTAGACCGGCGCCTCGGTGACGATTTCTTCGGTGAGCAGCAGCGGGCCGAACAGCTCAGTGCCCCAGGTCAGCGCGTTCAGGGTGACGAAGGCATGGGCCGAGGCCAGGGTGCCGATGGCGCCTTCCAGCATGGTGCCGCCATACAGCGCGATGCCGGCCGCCTCGGCGATCTGCGCAGTGCGCAGCACGGCGCGCGGACCACCGTTCTTGGCGATCTTCAGGGCGAAGACACTGGCAGCACCGTCCGCCGCGAGGCTGAAGGCGTCTGCCACGCTCTCGATGGATTCATCGGCCATGATCGGCACCGGACTGCGCTGATTCAGGCGCACCTGGCCGGCGCGGTTGATGCGCGCGATGGGCTGTTCGATCAGGTCGATGCCGTTGTCGCCCAGCACCTGACAGGCGCGGATCGCCTGGGATTCATCCCAGTACTGATTGACATCGACGCGCACGCTGGCGCGATCCCCCAGGGCTTTCTTGATGGCGATGACGTGCTTGAGGTCCGCGCTCACCTCGTTGGCACCGATCTTCAGCTTGAAGATGCGGTGGCGGCGGATATCGAGCATCTGCTCGGCTTCGGCGATGTCCTTGGCGGTGTCGCCTGAGGCCAGGGTCCAAGCCACTTCCAGGCTGTCGCGCACACGTCCGCCAAGCAGCTCGCTGGCCGGCAGCCCGAGGCGCTTGCCCTGGGCATCGAGCAGCGCGCTTTCCAGGCCGGACTTGGCGAAGGTGTTGCCCTTGGCGGCCTGGTCCAGGCGCAGCATGGCGGCGTTGATATTGCTCGCCTCCTGGCCAATCAACAGGGGCGCAAGATGGCTGTCGATGTTGGTCTTGATGCTCTCCGGGCTTTCATTGCCGTAGGCCAGGCCACCAATGGTGGTGGATTCGCCGATACCTTCAATGTCATCGCTGCAACGCACGCGGATGATCACCAGCGTCTGCTTCTGCATCGTGTGCATGGCCAGCTTGTGCGGGCGGATGGTCGGCAGATCGACGATGACGGCTTCGATGCTTTCGATCAGGGTGTGGCGCATATCGGTTCCCCGAGTTCTGGTTCAGTGATCAGGCTTTCGCCGCCGACAGACCGGCTGGTGCGAGGGTGCTGCTGCGCTGGCCGGAGACGGCGAAGATGGCCATGGCCAGCGCGGCGATCACGCCCGGAATGGCAAAGGCCATGAAGTTCAGTTGCAGCGGCAGGTTGATGCCCATCAGCGCCCCGCCCAGCAGCGGACCGACGATGGCGCCGTTGCGGCCGATGCCGGACGCCCAGCCAAGGCCGGTGGAGCGGATCGACAGGCCGTAGAACTGCGCGGCGCTGGCGTAGAGCAGAATCTGCGTACCGATGGTGGTCGCCCCGGCGATGGTGATCAGCGCATAGAGCACCGGCATCGGCGTCTTGATGCCCAGCAAGGCGATGGACACCGCCGCCAGGGCGAAGAACACCACCACCACCTTGGCTAGATTGAAGCGATCACCCAGCCAGCCGCCGAGAATCGCGCCAAACATGCCGCCGAAATTCAGCGCCAGCAGGAAGGACAGGCTCGATCCCAGGCTGTAGCCGGCGTTGGCCATCAGCTTCGGCAGCCAGGAACCCAGCGCGTAAACCATCAGCAGACAGCAGAAGAACGCCACCCAGATCGACAGGGTGCGAACCCCGCGGCCCTGGCGAAACAGCTCCAGCACCGACGCGCTCTTGCCCTTCACTTCGGTCATCACCAGTTCGTCGCCGGCGTTGAGCTCACGGCTCGGATCGATACGCTTGAGGAGCGTGCGAGCCTGTTCGGTACGGCCTTGGCGCACCAGAAAACCCACCGACTCCGGCAACTTCCAGAGGACCACCGGCAGCAACAACAACGGTACGGCGGCGGCGAAGAACATCGCTTCCCAGCCAAAGCGCGGCAACATGTAGATGCCCAGCCCGGCGGAGAACATGCCGCCCAGCGAATAACCGCTGAACATGATCGCCACCAGGGTGCTGCGCAGTTTTTTCGGCGCGTATTCGTTCATCAGCGCAACGACGTTAGGCATCAGGCCACCGCAGCCGAGACCGGCAAGGAAACGGAAGATGCCGAATTCCGTCGGTGAACTGGCAAAGCCGTTGAGCACGGTCGCCACGCTGAACAGCAGGAAGCAGATGGCGATGCCTTTCTTGCGGCCGATGCGGTCGGCCAAGGTGCCGAAGACCAGGGCGCCGAACATCATGCCGAACAGCGCGTAACTGCCCAGCGCGCCGGCTTGCAGCGGGGTCAGGCCCCACTCCTGCATGATGACCGGCAGGACCACGCCGTAGATGAACAGGTCATAGCCGTCGAAAATCAGCAGCAGTGCACAGAGGCACATGACCAGCCAGTGGAACTGGCTGAAGCGGGCGTTATCGATGATGTCGTGAACATCTACTTTTCGCATGGCAAGAATCTCTATTGTTTTTGTAGTCAGGATTCGCCGCAGCAAGCCATTCAGCGCGCGGCGGTTTCTTGCGTAGTGCTTGTCCGGTCGGGGCCGGCGTTGGCGGTTAGCCGAGATCACCGCCCCCCACTGGCAAAGTCACGCCGGTGATGTAACTGGCCTCGTCGGACGCCAGGAACAGGATCGCGCCAGCCTGCTCGTCGATGGTTCCGTAGCGTTTCATCAGCGTTGAATCCACGGTCTGCTCGACGATCTGCTGGTACCACAACTTCTCTTGCTCGCTCTGCTCGGCACCGTTGCGCGGAATGCGCCGCGGCGGTGCTTCGGTGCCGCCGGGTGCCGTGGCGTTGACGCGAATGCCGCGCTGGGCGTTCTCGAACGCGAGGCAGGCGGTCAGCGCATTCACTCCGCCTTTGGCCGCGCCGTAGGGCACGCGATTGACACTGCGGGTCGCAATCGAGGAAACGTTGACGATGGCACCCGCGCCCTGAACCAGCATGTGCGGCAACGCGGCATGACAGCACCACAGCGTGGGAAACAGCGAGCGGCGCACTTCGGCTTCGATCTCATGTTCCAGGTAATGCTCGAACGGCTTGGCCCAGATGGTGCCGCCGACGTTATTGACGAGGATGTCGAGGCGACCGAAACGCTCCTTCGCCATAGCCATCACGCGGTGGCAGTCGGCAAACTGCTCCAGATCGGCGGTCAGGGTGAGCACCTCGACACCCTTGGCCCCCAGCTCATCCGCCAGTTCGTGGACCAGCTCGGAGCGATCGACCAGCACCAGGCGGCCGCCCTCTTCCCCCATGCGCTCGGCAACGCGACGGCCGATGCCCTGGGCAGCCCCGGTGATCACCGCGACCTTGTTTTCGAAACGCTTGTTCATCTACCTGTCCTCAATGTGGTCGAAGCGGCGCACAAACCCCAAGATCGGGCTGTGTCCGCCCTTAGGCACTGGCGGCAAATTTTTCGTAGTAGAAATTCGCCGGCTGCAGACCTTGTTCACGGATGAACTGGCTGACCGCCTCGACCATCGGCGGCGGACCGCACAGGTAGACGTCCACCTCGCCATCGTTGAGGTGCCTGGGTTCGATGTGCTGGGTGACATAGCCCTTGAGTGGGTACTGGCTATCGGGGCTGGCCACGCAGGCGCTGTAGGTGAAATTGGGAATACGTGCGGCAAACGCCTCGAGTTTGTCCAGTTCCACCAGGTCGTGATCGTGGGTCACCCCGTAGATCAGGTGCAGAGGATGCGCGCTGCCCTGCTCGGCAATCTTTTCCAGCATGGCGGTAAAAGGCGCCAGACCCGTGCCACCGGCCAGCAACAGCAACGGGCGCTTGATGTCGCGCAGGTAGAAACTGCCCAACGGGCCAACCAGGGTCAGGCTGTCGCCGCATTTCGCCAGGCCGGTAAGAAAGCTGCTCATCAGCCCACCCGGCACGTTGCGAATCAGAAAGCTCACTTCGCCATCGCGGGGCATCGAGCTGAACGAGTAGGCGCGGGTCTGGTCGCTGCCCGGCACCTTGAGGTTGACGTACTGTCCGGGAAGGAAGGCCAGCCGGGTCAGCGAATCGCCCTTGATCGACAGCGCGATGGTGCTTGCCGACAGCTGGCGCACCTGGCTGATGGCCGCCTCGTAGCAGGCCTGCTCGGTTTTACATACTTGGGATGAGGCCGGCACGCGAACCACACAGTCGCTCTCGGCACGCATCTGGCAGGTCAGCACGTAGCCCTGTTCGGCCTCGTCTTCGCTTAGCGCGTCCTCAATATACTCATCGCCCAGGTCATACCTGCCCGCTTCGGCAAAGCACTTGCAGGCCCCGCATGCGCCGTCGCGGCAATCCAGCGGGATGTTGATGCCTTGGCGATAGGCGGCATCGGCGACAGTTTCGCCAGGATTCGCTTCGATGAAGCGGGTGATTCCGTCTTCGAAATTCAATGCAATCTGGTGAGTCATGGTCGGGCCTTCACACGTGGTACACATCGATCAAATGGCGGATGTAGTCGTTCTTCAGCACCACCTTCTTGGCCTTGATCAGTGGGCTTTCGCCGCGCACATCGAGGGTGTAGAAACTGGTGCCGTAGTAGTGATCGACCGTCTTGTAGCGGAAACTCATGGTGTGCCAGTTGAAGCGCAGCGTGCAGAAGCCCTCTCCCTGCTCGATCATCTCCAGGTTGCTGATGTTGTGCGAGGTGCGGGTATCGGGAATGGTCGCGCTGGAGCGTTCGGTACGGATGCGGAAGACCCGGTCTTCAAGGCCGCTGCGATTGCCGTACCAGATCAGCGAGATTTCCTGCTGCGGGTCTTCGGTGAGCTGGTCGCGGTCATCCCAGGCCGGCATCCAGAAGGTGGCATCGCTCGCATACAACTCCAGCCAGCTGTCCCAGTCCTTGTCATCCAGGTAGCGTGCTTCGCGGTAGAGAAAATCACGCGCGGCTTCGTAGGACATGCTCATTGCGCACCCTCCACGTGAATCAGTTGATCCTGTTCACCTTGGGCGGCTTTCATCATTTCCTGCTGCCAGTAGTGATGCTGCAGCACGAACAGGCCTTCATCCTCGGTGCGTGCGCCGCTCATCAGCGGGTGCAGGCCGATGCCCCTGGCGCTCTCGTCAGCACCGTCGATCCAGTGCTTGGCACCACGGGACATGTCGTTCCACTCCATCGCCTGGGCGGCGAAGCCCTGCTGGCAGGCGCGGAATTCTTCCAGGTCATCCGGCGTGGCCATGCCGCTGGCATTGAAGAAATCTTCGTATTGACGGATGCGGCGGGCGCGCGCTTCGGCGCATTCGCCCTTGGGCGCGATGCAGTAGATGGTCACTTCGGTCTTGTCCACCGAAAGCGGCTTGGCGATGCGCAGCTGCGAGCCAAACTGGTCCATCAGGTACAGGTTCGGGTACAGGCAAAGGTTGCGTGAATGTTCGATCATCCAATCGGCACGGGCCTGACCGTGCTCGGCGATCAGCTCGTTGCGACGGGCATAGAGCGGGCGATCTTCTGGGTTGTCCCAGCGGGTCCAGAGCAGCAAATGGCCGTTCTCGAAGGAATAGAAGCCGCCGCCTTTCTTGCCCCAGCCACCGGCGCTCATGGCGCGGATGTCGTCGCCCGCGTCCTTGAGCTTGCGCTGTTGCTGGGTAGCCGCGTAGTTCCAGTGAACGGCGGTGACGTGATAGCCGTCGGCGCCGTTTTCGGCCTGCAGTTTCCAGTTGCCTTCGTAGACGTAGGTCGAGGAGCCGCGCAAGACTTCGATCCCATCAGGCGACTGATCGACCACCATGTCGATGATCTTTCTCGACTCTCCCAGGAACTCTTCCAGCGGGGCGACATCTTCACGCAGGCTGCCGAACAGAAAGCCGCGATAGGACTCGAAGCGGGCGACCTTCTTCAGGTCGTGGGAGCCGTCGCAGTCAAAGCTGTCCGGGTAGCCGGCTTCCTTGGGGTCCTTGACCTTGAGCAGCTTGCCGGAGTTGTTGAAGGTCCAGCCATGGAAGGGGCAGGTATAGGTGGCCTTGTTGCCACTCTTGAAGCGGCACAGCGTGGCGCCGCGATGGCTGCAGGCATTGATGAAGGCATTCAGCTCGCCGTCTTTATTGCGCGCAATGAAGATCGGCTGACGACCCATCTGGGTGGTGTAGTAGTCGTTCTTCTCAGGAATCTGGCTCTCATGGGCAAGATAAATCCAGTTGCCCTCGAAGATGTGCTTCATCTCCAGATCGAACAGCTGGGGATTCGTGAACATCTCGCGCTTGCAGCGAAAGATGCCCTTCTCTTTGTCTTCTTCAAGCAGCGAACCAAGGTAGTCGATTCCCAGGGACATGGCCGGGGCCTCCATTGTTATTGTTCAAGGCAGGACCAAGGCTATCTCCGTGACTCCGGCTCCAATATCCACTTTGCGCAGCATCGCTATCCATTTTTTGCAAATGCGCCCGTGGGCTAAACCGCGCGGAAATAACACGGAAAAAAGCCCGCCGGGGCCGAAACGAACGGCAGCAGGCGGGCTTCATGCTGGAATGAAAAATTGGCTAAGCCGGATCTAGCCGCGAGTTAGCGGCCGTGGAAAACCCTAGTGGCTTTGACGCCGGAAAGTCTCGGAAGGCAGCTCGCCAAAGCGAGCCTTGTAGTTCTCGGAAAATCTGCTCAGGTGCATGAAGCCGTAATCCAGCGCGATCTCCGTCACGCTGCGCACATGGCAGGACGGGTCGCTCAGGCAGGCATGCACGCGGTCCAGCTTGCGATCACGCACATACTGTTTGGGCGTGCAGTTCAGGTGGCGCTCGAACAGCGCATACAGCGAACGCTGGCTGACCTGCGCCAGGGCGGCCAGCTGCTCGATGCTGGGCTCGTTCTTGAGATGCTCGTCGATGTACTGGATCAGCAGCTCGAACGGCACGGCATGCTGGGGCGGCGCATCGCGGCGGATATTGTTGGGCACCTTGGTCAGCAGCTTGTTGGCCACGATGCGCGTGTAGTGATGCTGGGTTTGCAGCCCGCTTTCATCCGACTCGGATTCCAGGCAAATCAGGTCCACCAGCCGCATGAAATCCTGGAGATGCTCCAGCCGCTGCAGCGTGCGGGTGAAGCGCACACCTTCCTTGGGCAGGCTCCAGCGCTGCTCCTCGCAGCAGGCTTCCAGCAGGCGGGTGGGCAGTTTGATGATCAGTTTTTCACAATCGTCGGCATAGGTCAGATCGACGGGATCGTCCGGGTTGATCATCAGTAGATCGCCGGGCTGCAATTGCTGCTCAACGCCACGGTCAAACCACAGGCTACGGCCCTTGAGCTGAACCTGCAGGTGATAGACGCTTTGCAATGCTGGGGAGGTAATCTGCGCCTGGCCGCCATAGCGGATCCGGCACAGGTCCAGGCTGGCAAACTTGCGATGACTAAGACTGGCTGCGGAGTGCCGATTCTTAGGCATGTGTATGCAATGAATGCCGAGATGCTGATTGACATAATCCGAGACGGCATAAGGGTCTGCACGCTCGAACACGGCGCTTTTTTCATGCAGGAGCATTGTGTATACCTGTTTCTTATAGTTGTTTTGAAGGTCTTACGGCCCTCTATATCGCTAGATAGCGACATACCGAGTCTAGGCAGGCAGGCGCTCGGGATCACGCAGGGCATACTAAAGAACGAGCCCTGCTTGAACAGCATGTATCGCTCAGGAAAACAAGCAACTGTCTCCAGGCGAAAATGGGCGATTACCGCCCGAAAGACTCAACCCAAGGTCGCGAAAAGCTGCTCGCTCAACTCCCGGCTGGTGGTCAACATGATTGGCAGGTATCGCTGCTCAAGCTCGGCAAGAGGTACGCGCCCGGCGTGCGTACTGACGTTCATGGCCGCCAGTACGTGACCGCTGGAATCGCGCACGGGCACAGCCAAAGAGCGCAGGCCTTGCTCCAATTCCTGATCGACAATGCACCAGCCCTGAGCACGGATCTGCTGCAAGCATTCCCAGAGCTGTTCGGGTGTGTGCAACGTGCGACTGGTCTTGGGCTGAAGTTCGGCGGTGGCCAGATAATCCTGCAGGCTGGCGTCATCCATGGCCGCCAACATGATCCGCCCCATCGACGTGCAATAGGCCGGCAAACGGCTGCCCACACTCAAGTCGATGGAAATCAACCGCTGAGGCACCGCCGAGCGTGCGATATACAACACCTGTTCGCCCTCCAGCGTGGCCAGGCTGCAGGCCTCGTGCAATTGCTCGGTCAGGCGATCCAGGTAAGGCTGGGCGGAAACGGCCAACGGCGTGGATGACAAATAGGCATGGCCCAGGGTCAGCACCTTCGGCAGCAGTGAGTAGGTACGCCCATCCGAGCTCGCATAGCCCAGTTGGATGAGGGTGTACAGGCAGCGACGTACCGCAGCACGCGGAATACCGGTGCGATGACTGATCTGGGCAATGGTCAGATGACGCTTGCGCTCCTGGAACGCCGTGATCACTGCCAGCCCCCGGGCGAGCGAACTCATGAAGTTAGGGTCGCCCGCAAACTCTTCAATACGTTTTGCCGGGGACACATAAGGCGGAGGTGCCAGGAACGTGGTGGTCTGACGTTCTTCAGTCATCGATGACTCCGTTTTAGACGGCACGATTGCGGCCGATTATCGAAATGATGCCCGATAATCGCAACAAACACACCGGACGGCCAAGAAGATCTCGTCCGACGGACAATTCACGCGGTGACGCAGTAAAAGGAAAAACAGTGAGGAAACCCCGCCAAAATTCTAGCGAGGGTTTTTTCAGAACAAAAAAAGGGTATTCGGGAAATCCTGTTGTTAGAGGACTTCCCGAACACCGCTAGCTGAAATGGGTGGTCGTGTTGATGGACGCCCTACTGGGCGCCCTGGATGGCCTTGAGAACGGCCTCGATGGAAACGCCGTGGTCGTAGATCGGGATGCTGTACATGACCCGCTCCATGGGGCGTGCGTAGCCAACGAAAGGTGACTCCCGCTTCGGCTTGGGCATGCTCACCTTGTGCTCCAGGCTGAACAGCGTCTTGGCCCGGAACATCTCGAACGACATGCCCCTGGCGTCCCTGTTCAGGTCGCGCATCTGCCGGTTGATCGACTCGGTGAAGGCGTTGGTGTTGCGCTGGGCTGGGCCGAAGTACGAGAAGATCTCCCGCTCCCAGTTCGTCATCGAGGTAATCAGCGGCTTCCAGTGGGACTTGTGCCCCTCTGGAATCGCGTTCAGCCACTCCTGGTAGCGCGCCCTTGCCTCAGCCTCGGTTGTGGCCTCCCAGATGTCGAAGAACGCCTCCTTGAGCTTGTAGGCCATGCCCAGCTCGGGGAACTGATCCAACCAGGTATGGATGATCAGCTCCTGCATCGGGTTCAGGTCACGGCGCCGCATCAGCATCATCTTCCGGTCGCCCTTGAGCTGTCGGCGCTGGTGCTGGGTCAGCTCCTTCTTGAGCCCCTTGCGCAGCGTCTCCATCGCCTCGTTGGCCATGCGCTGGATGTGGAACCGATCCACCACGATGGCGGCCTTGGGGAACAACTGCGAGGCCACGTCGCGGTAGGGCTTCCACATGTCCTGGCAGACGATCTGGACGTTCTCCCGGCCTTGCATGTTGGCCAGGTAGTTGTAAAGCACCGGATACTGCCGCGACTCCAGAATGTCGAGGATGGTGCCCCGCTCGATGTCGGTCAGCACACAGCGGAACTGCCGGTTCAGGTACAGCTCGTCGATGCCGAGAACGCGCGGTAGGGTTGGCCTGTAGCCGATGGCCTTCATGTCGCAGTGCGACTTGATCACAGCCCGCACTACCGACTCATCGAACCCGATGTCCTGGGCAACCTTGGCGTTGGTGCCGCTCAGCGAGCGCTTGATGATGTAGTCGTAGCATCGCCGGGTCATCCGGTGATCCTCCGCCATCTCGTAGATGGGCGGTGTGAACGTGCTGTTGCATGACTTGCACTGGAACCGGCGCCGGATCACCCACAGCGACACGCGCTTGCCGTGCATCGGCACGTCGCGGAACTTCACCTGCTTCTTGCCGAAGCGCACCAGCTGGCCGACCGTACCGCAGGTGTGGCAGGCGTCGGGGTCTGGGTACTCCACCTGGAAGTGGTAGTCGTGCTCATCCTCTTGAAAGCCCAGGACTTGGGCCTTCAAGGGGTGCAGTAGGCTGTTTGGGGGAGTCATGCGACGATTCCTTTTGCTGCGCACTGCTCCGGGAGCAGGCCGCCATTCTTCTGGCGGAAGTAGCCAATCAACTCCGGCATCAGGCGCTCGATCCTGCGCGCGGAGCGGCTCGCCTCCTGGAAGTGCTCGAAGGCGCTGAGCCAGACGGGGTAGTTCATCGCCTTCACGCCGGCGGCGATACCGCTGTCCCAGCGGTAGACACACCAGATGGCGTGATGCACCAGGTGGCAGACCTCCTGAGCTTCGTAGAAGCCGAGCACGAACTCGTCCTCTTTCGCCTTCGGCAGCCACTCGCCCTCCAGCTCGATGCGCGCCACCAGGCCGACAGCCTCTGCGAACTGGTCGGACTCGATCTTCTTGTACGAGCAGCCGAACTTGGACTTGAGGGCGCTCCAGCAGGTCACTGCGGCCTTGGCCTGCTTCTCCTTCGGCAGCGCCTCGACGCGGGCTTTCACCAGCGCCTTGATGGCGTCCTGCTGGTCGATGGAGAGGCCGTTGGGCAGGGCCTTGGGGGCGCGCTTCTCTTTGGCGGGGGAAGGAACCTCAGCCACACCTTCCAGGACATCGAGCACCCAGTGACGGAACTCTTTGGCAACCTTGGTACGGGCGAACATAGCCAGCAGATGCGCGCCGCGCAGGGAGAAGATGCGAACCTGCTGGACGCCGCCTTTGGTGGGCATCTCGATCAGGGCGGTCATCTTGTCGCTGAACTCTTCGGCGTTGCTGCGGTAGAGCTTGGCAATCGACAGCTCTGGGTTCTTGTACTCCAAGGCCAAACCGATCTGGTTTGCCCTTACCCACGGATTGCCGTTGCGATCAACGATGTCGAATTGGGTGTTGTTGAAGGTGAGCGATTGCATGGCAGTTTCCCTCTGAAGGCTTGACCTCCGCGCCCAAACGCCAATTTGGGTGAGCGGAACCGTGCGGGTTGGCGTACCGGTCAGAGGGCCGGCGGGTCTTTCGACCCCCACGCACGGCCCGCCCATAACGGGTGCAGCCATGCCGCGGGCACAAAAAAACCGCTCGAAAACGGCGGTTGTGTCCGCCTCTGAATCCGGGACGCCAATCCCAGGCCGCTGGACTTACAGCGACGGGAGGAAGGTATCCCGACCAAGGCGGTGTGTCAACAAGATTTCCCGTATGCAAAAACGATTTGTAGCCCCCTACGGGTGAGGCTCAATCAACAACCTTTCCCGAATACCCGGTTAATGTAGGCGATGTTGGTTTCTGCGATGTAGTAGTACGCCACGATGGTGGTGAAGGCGAAGAAGAACAGGGCGACGGCAACGAAGATGTTACCGAAGCCGGGCATGATGTTTTCCATCGCGGTCTGTACGTAGCCCGGACCTGCAGCCACCCCGGCGATACCGGTGAACATCGCGCTGCCATCAGGCGCCTGGACGTTGTACTGACCGGTGATCAGCAGCATGAAGGCGGTGGCGGAGCAGACGAACAGGGTGTCGATATAGACCGAGAAACCCTGCACCAGGCCTTGCTTGACCGGGTGGCTGACCGCAGCAGCAGACGAAGCGTGCGGGCCAGTACCCTGACCGGCTTCGTTGGAGTAAACGCCGCGTTTGACCCCCCACATGATCGCCATACCGATGATGGCGCCGAAACCGGCATCCAGACCGAAGGCGCTGCGCAGAATCAGTGATATCACTTCCGGCAGTTTCTCTATGTTCAGCAGAACGATGACGCAGGCCACCAGGATGTAGCCCAGTGCCATAAACGGCACCACGAACTCGGCGAAGCGGGCAATGCGCTTCACACCACCGAAAATGATCAGGCCCAGCATGATGGCCAGAATGGCGGCGGTGGTGTTCGGGTGGATACCCAGTGCGGTTTCTACGCTGGAGGCGATGGAGTTGGCCTGTACGCCTGGCAGCAACAGGCCGCAGGCGAACACGGTAACGATTGCGAACAGCCAGGCGTACCACTTCAGACCCAGGCCGCGCTCGATGTAGAAGGCCGGGCCGCCGCGGTATTCACCGTTGAGCTTTTCCTTGTACACCTGACCGAGGGTGGACTCGACGAATGCCGAGCTGGCGCCGAGGAAGGCGACCATCCACATCCAGAACACGGCACCCGGACCACCGAAGGTGATCGCAGTGGCCACACCAGCAATGTTGCCGGTACCGACGCGACCGGCGAGGGTCATGGTCAGGGCCTGGAAGGAGGTGATGCCATGCTCATCGGTCTTGCCGGTGAACATCAGGCGAATCATTTCTTTGAAGTGGCGAACCTGGAGGAAGCGGCCGCGCAGGGAGAAGTAGAGACCAACGCCGAGACATAGAAAGATCAGCGCCGGGCTCCAGATCAGACCGTTTAGGGTCGAGACCAGTTCGTTCATGCAATGCTCCTGGGCATGCGGCCGCTTTTTGGGCGGTGCCGAGGCCCGTTGTTTGTTATTGGAAGAGAACCGACGCTAACGGGCGTCGGCCTCGGCCGTGCGCAGTTCGCTGGTGAGCGGCCCGCGCATGCGGCGCGAAGAGCATGACAAAGACTGTCGAACTTGCAATCTCTTGAAATCACATTTTGTTACGCTCAGGCGACATTTTACGCCTGCAGGTCGCCCCAGAGTTGTTGGGCAACGCTCAAGGCCACCACGGGGGCCGTTTCCGTGCGCAGGACGCGTGGGCCCAGACGGGCGGAGTGGAAGCCTGCGGCCTTGGCCTGGTCGACTTCGGCATCGCTCAAACCGCCTTCAGGGCCGATGAGAAAGGCCAGGCTATTCGGTTTGTCGTGGCTTTGCAGGGGGGCTGCAACCGGGTGCAGCACCAGCTTCAGATCGGCTTCGATCTGCTGCAACCAGGTGTCCAGCTCCTGCGGCGGGTTGATCACCGGCAATACCGAGCGGCCACACTGCTCGCAGGCGCTGATCGCCACCTGACGCCAATGGGTCATGCGCTTGTCGGCGCGCTCGTCCTTCAGGCGTACCTCGCAGCGCGCGGAGACGATCGGGGTGATTTCGCTGGCGCCCAGCTCGGTGGCTTTCTGGATCGCCCAGTCCATGCGCTCGCCACGCGACAGGCCCTGGCCCAGATGGATGCGCAGCGGCGATTCGCTCAGCCCGGCGATAGACTCGCGCAGCTCGACACGCACACTTTTCTTGCCCACCTCGATCAGCTCACCGAGGTATTCGTGGCCGCTGCCGTCGAACAGCTGCACGGCATCGCCCACCGCATGGCGCAGCACGCGGCCAATGTAATGGGCCTGCGCTTCGGGCAAGTCGTGTTGACCGAGGGAGAGCGGGGCATCGATAAAGAAGCGGGACAGGCGCATGACGTATCAACCTTGAGCAGAGGCGCGAATTCTAGCTGTAGGGTGCGCTGTGCGCACCGCTCCTGAGTCAGCCCGGATCGCGATGATCGGGGTAACGGTTGTCCACTGCCACGCTGATTGACTCTCGGGTGGCGATATCGATGCCCTCGCTGGCCACCTCGGCGAGGAAATCGATCTCCTCGGGTGTGATGACATAGGGCGGCAGGAAATACACCACGCTACCCAGTGGGCGCAGCAGCGCGCCGCGCTCCAGTGCGTGCTGGTAGACGTGCAGGCCGCGCCGCTCCTGCCAGGGGTAGGCTGCCTTGCTGGCCTTGTCCTGCACCATCTCGATGGCCAGAGCCATGCCGGTCTGGCGCACTTCGGCGACATGCGGGTGATCGGCCAGGTGCGCAGTGGCGCTGGCCATACGCGCCGCCAGGGCCTTGTTGCGTTCGATCACATCGTCGTCACGGAAGATGTCCAGCGTCGCCAGCGCGGCGGCGCAGGCCAGCGGGTTGCCGGTGTAGGTGTGCGAGTGGAGAAAGGCGCGCAGCGTGGCGTAGTCGTCGTAGAAGGCGCTGTACACCTGATCGGTGGTCAGCACCGCAGCCATCGGCAGGTAACCACCGGTCAGTGCCTTGGATAGCACCAGAAAGTCCGGGGTGATGCCGGCCTGTTCGCAGGCGAACATCGTGCCGGTGCGGCCGAAGCCGACAGCAATCTCGTCATGGATCAGGTGCACGCCATAGCGGTCGCAGGCCTCGCGCAAAAGCTTGAGGTAGATCGGGTGGTACATGCGCATGCCGCCGGCCCCCTGGATCAGCGGCTCGACGATCACTGCTGCGACCTCATGATGAT
Organism: Pseudomonas oleovorans subsp. oleovorans; assembly: GCF_002197815.1. GTDB lineage: Bacteria > Pseudomonadota > Gammaproteobacteria > Pseudomonadales > Pseudomonadaceae > Aquipseudomonas > Aquipseudomonas oleovorans. The sequence continues at coordinate 93,859 of NZ_NIUB01000001.1, read as the reverse complement.
GCTCGGCCAGGGTCTGTTGCATATGGGCGAACATGAGGCGCGAGTGTTCCTCCCAGCTCACGCCTTCGGGACGCAGGTAGCAGTCCGGGCTGGGCACCTTGATAGTGTCGAGCAGCAGGGGCTTGTAGGTGTCGGTGAACAGCGACACGTCGCCCACCGACATCGCTGCGACCGTTTCGCCGTGATAGCTGTTGCTCAGGGTGATGAAGCGCTTCTTGCTTGCCTGGCCGCTGTTGAGCCAGTAGTGAAAGCTCATCTTCAGCGCCACTTCGATGCCTGAGGAACCGTTGTCGGCGTAGAACACCTTGGTCAGGCCGGCCGGGGTGATCTGCACCAGGCGCTCGGACAGCTCGATGACCGGTTGGTGGGTAAAACCGGCGAGCATCACGTGCTCGAGACTATCCAACTGATCGCGAATGCGCGCGTTGATGCGCGGGTTGGCGTGGCCGAAGACATTGACCCACCAGGAGCTGACCGCGTCCAGGTAGCGCTTGCCGTCGAAGTCCTCCAGCCATACGCCTGAGGCCTTGCGAATCGCCACCAGTGGCAGGCGCTCGTGATCCTTCATCTGGGTGCAGGGGTGCCACAACACGTCGAGGTCGCGTTGCATCCAGTGGTCGTTCAGGCTCATGCGAAATCTCCCAGGGTTCGGCGGCACAGCCTACCAGAAGCCACCAGTGAGGCGTGCTCGCTGCCGCTGGTCTGGTGCCATGCACCGTCCGTTCTGCTGCCGATGAACTCTGCAACGAGCGCGTTGAACTAAACTGGTCAGCGCAAGGAAGTCGAAATGAAACATCGCATTTCTCGATATTTCATAGCGAAATTTTCCGCTTTAAATCAATATATTTGTCGTTAGTCTTGCTCGGATCTGGATTAGGGAAGCCACCATGCAATGGCGCAATACCTCTGCTCGTTATGGCCTGGTCAGCGTGCTGCTGCACTGGTCGGTCGCGCTGGTCGTCTTTGGCCTGTTTGGCCTCGGCTTCTGGATGGTGGGGCTCAGCTACTACGACCCGTGGCGCCAGAGTGCACCTGACCTGCACAAGAGCATCGGCATCCTGTTGTTCGCCGTCATGCTTCTGCGCGTGCTGTGGCGTTTGCTCAACCCGGCGCCCGCGCCGCTTGCCAGCCATGGCCGGCTCACGCGCCTGGCTTCCAAGCTGGGTCATGGCGTCCTCTATCTTGGCCTTTTCGGTGTGATGATTTCCGGTTACCTGATTTCCACCGCCGATGGCCGTGGCATCGAGGTGTTTGGCCTGTTCAGTGTGCCGGCCACCCTGACCGGTATCACGCAACAGGAAGACATTGCCGGAGCCATTCACGAATACCTGGCCTGGGGCCTGGTGATTTTCGCTGGCCTGCATGGCATGGCTGCACTCAAGCATCATTTCATCGACCGCGACAGCACCCTGCTGCGGATGTTCGGGCGCTGAAGCATTCAAATCGGGCCAAGGCCCATCTAGATCGACAACCTCGCAAGGAGAACACCCCATGTTGAAGAACGCTCTCGCTGCACTGGTTCTGGGCTCGGCCCTGATGGGCGGCCAGGCCATGGCCGCCGACTACGCCATCGACAAGCAAGGCCAGCATGCCTTCGTCAACTTCAAGATCAGCCACCTGGGCTACAGCTGGCTGTACGGCACCTTCAAGGATTTCGACGGTACGTTCAGCTATGACGCTGCCAACCCCGAGGCGAGCAAGGTCAACGTGACCCTGAAGACCGCCAGCGTCGACACCAACCATGCCGAACGTGACAAGCACATCCGCAGCGCCGACTTCCTCAATGCGAGCAAGCACGCTACTGCCACCTTCGAATCCACTTCGGTCAAGTCCACTGGCGAAGGCACTGCCGACGTGACCGGCAACCTGACCCTGAACGGCGTGACCAAGCCGGTGGTGATCGCTGCCAAGTTCATTGGCGAAGGCAAGGATCCGTGGGGTGGCTACCGCGCTGGCTTCGAAGGCAGCACTACCCTGACGCTGAAGGACTTCGACATTTCCATGGATCTCGGCCCGGCTTCGCAAACCGTCGAGCTGATCATTTCCGTAGAAGGCATTCGTCAGTAAAGAAGACGGCCGCTTGCGGCCAGCTGATTCGCCCGTAGGGCGGGAGAGGGCTATTTAGCCGTTTATCCTAACTCTGTCGGCAGCAACAAAAACGCCACCCCATGGGGTGGCGTTTTCGTTAGCGCGGCAGCTTACTCTTCGCGGTTACGCGTCAGCAGCGCCGGCTTCTCGCTGCGTGGACGAGTGCTGTTGCTCAACTCGTCGAGCTGCTCGGCGCTGGGGAAACGATCCAGGCGAGAGCCCTTGTGCACGATGATCGGCTGCTTTTCGCGCGGGTTGCGCACGGCCGCTTCGGCGCGTGGCAGCTCGTCGCGATCCAGCGAGGTGATGCGACCGTCCGCCGGTCGGCCGCGGCCACCGCCACCGCCGTTACGGCCCTGACCACCCTGGCCACGATTCTTAGCGGGGGGGGCGCCAGCGTTGCTGCGGGGCTGCCTGTTGTTGCTGTTGGCTCTCTGGCCTTGGCCCTGAGCAGCGCCATTGCCAGCCGACCCACCGCCTGAACGACGGCCGCGACCTTGCGGCTTGTTCTGCACCGGTACGTAATCGGCACGGTTGCCAAAATTATCGATTTCGTCGTCGAGGAACTCTTCCGGGTCGCGGTCCGGAGGCAAGGGTGGAATGGCCGGGGCGGCGCCACGGCTCTGGTTGCGCGGTTGCTGACCACGGCGATTCTGACCCTGACCCTGACCCTGACCCTGCTGCTGCGGCTTGGCTTTCTGCTCCTTGCCGCTGTCCTTGCCCTTGTCTCGACGACCACCGTTGTTGCGCTCGCGCTGGGGCTTGTCGGCGCCTTCGGCTTTGGCCTTTTTCGGCCCGGCATTGCGCGGCTGACGTGGTTCGCGCACTTCCGGACGTTCCGCTTCCACGGTGCTGGCATCGAATCCCAGCAGATCGCCATCGGGGATCTTTTGCTTGGTCATCCGCTCGATGCTCTTGAGCAGCTTCTCTTCGTCCGGCGCCACCAGCGAGATCGCCTCGCCGCTACGCCCGGCGCGGCCGGTGCGGCCGATGCGGTGCACGTAATCTTCCTCGACGTTGGGCAACTCGAAGTTGACCACGTGCGGCAGTTGGTCGATATCCAGGCCGCGGGCGGCGATATCGGTGGCCACCAGGATGCGCACCTGGTTCGCCTTGAAGTCGGCCAGGGCCTTGGTGCGCGCGTTCTGGCTCTTGTTGCCGTGGATCGCGACGGCCGGCAGGCCGTGCTTATCGAGGTATTCGGCGAGGCGGTTGGCGCCGTGCTTGGTGCGAGTGAACACCAGCACCTGTTCCCAGGCGCCCTGGGTGATCAGGTGGGCGAGCAGGGCGCGCTTGTGGCTGGAGGCCAGGTGGAACACGCGCTGTTCGATGCGCTCGACCGTGGTGTTCGGCGGCGTCACCTCGATGCGCTCGGGGTTGCGCAGCAGCTTGCCGGCCAGGTCGGTGATGTCCTTGGAGAAGGTCGCCGAGAACAGCAGGTTCTGGCGCTGCGCCGGCAGCTTGGCCAGCACCTTCTTCACGTCGTGGATGAAGCCCATGTCGAGCATGCGGTCGGCTTCGTCGAGGACGAGAATTTCCACGTGCGACAGGTCGATGGCCTTCTGGTTGGCCAGGTCGAGCAGGCGCCCGGGGCAGGCCACGAGCACGTCCACGCCCTTGGCCAGGGCCTGGACCTGCGGGTTCATGCCAACGCCGCCGAAGATGCAGGCGCTGACAAATTTCAAATCGCGGGCATAGACCTTGAAGCTGTCATGCACCTGGGCGGCCAGTTCGCGGGTGGGTGTCAGCACCAGCACGCGCGGTTGTTTCGGGCCGTGACGTTGTTCGCGATCCGGATGACCGCCCGGAAACAGGCGTTCGAGGATCGGCAGGGCGAAACCGCCCGTCTTACCTGTACCCGTCTGGGCCGCCACCATGAGATCGCGACCTTGCAACACGGCGGGAATGGCCCGCTGTTGCACCGGAGTGGGCTGGGTGTAGCCGGCGGCTTCGACCGCACGGACTAAAGCCTCGGAGAGACCGAGGGAGGCAAAGGACATGAGCAATCCTGTACTAAGTGAGGGCGTGGCCCTGGGGGTGTAGAGCCTGGCTTGAATCACACGTGGGGGGCGTGATCCCGTCCGGTACTGCTGGCTTCTGGGAGCTAGCATCCGGGCGCAAGCCTGGCGGGAAGCCCCGAGTATAACAGAGCTGAGGCCTTGCGCAGCTACCAGCCTGTCGGTTGGTTCACGGCCTGAGTCGATCGGGGTTGGCGTAGCGCTGCTGCAGCTGGGCATAGGCAGGTTCGCGCTTGAAGCGGCGCAGTTCGTCAGCGAAGTCCCTGGCCAGGCTAGCCAGGGCAGGGTCGTGACGCAGCGCGAGGTATAGACGGTCGTGGCCGACCGCCTTGCGGTTGTAGTCGACCTGCTGTTGCAAGCCCATCTGGGTGGTCAGATAGAGGCCGGCGCGACGGTCATTGATGACCAGATCGACGCGGTGGCGGATCAGCTTGCCCAGATTGGCCTCGTGAGTCGGAGCCTCTTCGCGACTGAACAAGGGTGAGTTGCGGAAGGTTTCGTCGTTGTACCAGTAGCCTGGCGAGATGCCGATCACCAGGTCGCGCAGGTCTTTCAGGCTCTCATAGGGGTAGGGGCGGTTACGTGCGTAGAACAGCACGAGTTCGACGTCACTCAGCGGCTCTTCGACGAAGAGCATGCTCGTTTCGCGCTCGGGCAGATGGAAAATATCCAGAATGCCGTCTGCATTGCCTAGTTCCAGCTCCAGCAGGCAGCGCTTCCACGGCAGGAACTGCAGGTCCAGCTTTACCCCCAGGCGCTGCAGCACCTCGCGGGTGATCTCGTAGTCGAGGCCAGCGGCCTGGCCGTCTTCCTCGTAGACGTAGGGCGCCCAGGCATCCGTGACCAGGCGCAGCGTTTCGCCGCGGGCGGCGAAGGCGCAACAGCACAGTAAAAGAGTGGCGATAATCTGGCGCTGGAATAATGGCATCGCGCCAGATTAGCGATTTTGCGGGTGCCGTGAAAGTGCGTCTTGCGCAGCTTCAGTCGACTACCCGATAGCAGGGCTCATAGGCACTGCCGCCCGGCAGCTTCATGCGGTGCTGCTCGACGAAGGCCTGCAGCAGGCGATCCAGCGGGCGCATGATGGTGGTTTCACCGCGAATCTCGTAGGGGCCGTGCTCCTCGATCAGGCGGATGCCGTTCTCCTTGACGTTGCCCGCGACGATGCCGGAGAACGCACGGCGCAGGTTGGCGGCCAGGTGATGCAACGGCTGCTCGCGGGTGAGGTTGAGGCTGGCCATGGCTTCGTGGGTCGGCTCGAACGGGTGCTGGAAGCTTTCGTCGATCTTCAGCAGCCAGTTGAAGTGGAAGGCGTCGTTGCGCTCGCGGCGGAACTGGCGCACGGCCTTGATGCCGACGGCCATCTCGCGGGCGACTTCGGCCGGGTCGTTGACGATCATGCGGTAGCGCTGCTGTGCGGCCTCACCGAGGGTCGCTCCAATGAAGTCATGCAGCTGCTGCAGATACGGCCCGGCGCTCTTCGGGCCGGTAAGGATGACCGGGAAGGGCAGGTCCTGGTTGTCCGGGTGGGTGAGGATACCCAGCAGGTAGAGGAACTCTTCGGCAGTGCCGGCGCCGCCCGGGAAGATGATGATGCCGTGGCCGACGCGGACGAAGGCTTCCAGGCGCTTCTCGATGTCCGGCAGGATCACCAGCTCGTTGACGATCGGATTCGGCGCTTCGGCGGCAATGATGCCGGGTTCGGTCAGGCCCAGGTAGCGGCCTTTGAGGTTGCGCTGCTTGGCGTGGCTGATGGTGGCACCCTTCATCGGCCCCTTCATCACACCCGGGCCGCAGCCGGTGCAGATGTCCAGGCCGCGTAGACCGAGCTCGTGGCCGACCTTCTTGGTGTACTTGTATTCCTCGGTGCTGATCGAGTGGCCGCCCCAGCACACCACCATCTTCGGCTCCACGCCGCTGCGCAGGGTCTGGGCGTTGCGCAGCAGGTGGAAAACGTAATCGGTGATGCCTTCGGAGCTGTCCAGGTCGATGCGTTTGTTCTCCAGCTCACTCTGCGTGTAGACGATGTCGCGCAGGGCGCTGAACAGCATCTCGCGGGTGCTGGCGATCATCTCGCCATCGACGAAGGCGTCGGCCGGCGCGTTGATCAGCTCCAGGCGGATGCCGCGATCCTGCTGGTGAATCTTCACTTCGAAGTCCGGGTAGGCCTCGAGGATGGTCTTGGCGTTGTCGCTGTGCGAGCCGGTGTTGAGGATCGCCAGTGCGCACTGGCGAAACAGGCGATAAACGCTACCGGAGCCGGTTTCGCGCAGTTGCTGAACTTCGCGCTGCGAGAGGGTTTCCAGGCTGCCCTTGGGGCTGACTGAGGCGTTGATCTTGGTGCGTTTGAGCATGAGGGGCGATCCTTCGGCGGCAAGGCGGGAGGGAGGGCGAAGCGAGCAGGCTGCCCAGGGTGGGCAGCCTGTGAGTAAGCGGCCTGCTAACGCGGCAGCTTGAGATTGTTCCAGATGGCCAGGCTGGGGCCAGCCAGGTTCATGCTGTAGAAGTGCAGACCGGGCGCGCCGCCTTGCAGCAGGCGTTCGCACATCTCGGTGATGACCTGTTCGCCGAAGACGCGAATGCTGTCGGCGTCGTCGCCGTAGGCTTCCAGTTGCTTGCGTACCCAGCGTGGGATTTCCGCACCGCAGGCGTCGGAGAAGCGCGCCAGCTTGCTGTAGTTGGTGATCGGCATGATGCCCGGCACCACCGGAATGTCCACGCCCAGTTTCTGCACGCGCTCGACGAAGTAGAAGTAGCTGTCGGCGTTGAAGAAGTATTGGGTGATGGCGCTGTCTGCGCCGGCCTTGGCCTTGCGCACGAAGTTGGCGATGTCGTCCTCGAAGTTGCGCGCTTGCGGATGCATCTCCGGGTAGGCGGCGATTTCGATATGGAAGTGGTCACCGGTTTCAGTGCGAATGAACTCGACCAGTTCATTGGCGTAGCGCAGCTCGCCGCTGGCCATGCCCATGCCGGATGGCAGGTCACCACGCAGGGCAACGATGCGCTTGATGCCGGCATTCTTGTACAGGTTCAGCAGCTCGCGCAGTTCGGCCTTGCTGTCACCGACGCAGGACAGGTGCGGGGCGGTGGGCACCTTGATCTCGCCATCGAGCTGCAGCACGGTGTTGAGGGTGCGGTCGCGGGTCGAACCGCCGGCGCCGTAAGTGCAGGAGAAGAAATCGGGGTTGTAGGTCGCCAGCTGGCGCGCCACGTCCATCAGTTTTTCATGCCCGGCTTCGGTCTTGGTGGGGAAGAACTCGAAGCTGTAGCGGCGTTCTTGGCTCATAGGGTTTCTAGCCTTGGAGACGTAGGGTGGATGGCGTTTTTCCATCCACCTTGCGGGAAGTCGGCGGTGGATAAGCCAGGGGCTTACCCACCCTACGCATTAGTAGCGGTAAGCGTCCGGCTTGAACGGGCCTTCCACGGTCACGCCGATGTACTCGGCCTGCTGCTTGGTTAGCTGGGTGACCACGCCGCCGAAGCCCTTGACCATTTCCAGCGCCACTTCTTCGTCGAGCTTCTTCGGCAGTACTTCGACGGTCAGGCGCTCGGCCTTCTTCTCGGCGGAGAGATCGGCGAACTTCTGCTCGAACAGGAAGATCTGGGCCAGCACCTGGTTGGCGAACGAGCCGTCCATGATCCGGCTCGGGTGACCAGTGGCGTTGCCCAGGTTCACCAGACGGCCTTCGGCCAGCAGGATCAGGTAGTCGTCGTTGGTCGGATCGAAGGTACCGGCACCGGTGCGGTGGATCTTGTGCACCTGCGGCTTGACCTCTTCCCACGCCCAGTTCTTGCGCATGAAGGCGGTGTCGATCTCGTTGTCGAAGTGACCGATGTTGCACACCACGGCGCGCTTCTTCAGGGCCTTGAGCATGCCGGCGTCGCACACATTGACGTTGCCGGTGGTGGTGACGATCAGGTCGATCTTGCCCAGCAGAGCAGCGTCGACGCTGGCCTCGGTGCCGTCGTTGATGCCGTTCTTGTACGGCGAAACCAGCTCGAAGCCGTCCATGCAGGCCTGCATCGCGCAGATCGGATCGATCTCGGAAACCTTGACGATCATGCCTTCCTGACGCAGCGACTGCGCCGAACCCTTGCCCACGTCACCGTAGCCGATGACCAGCGCCTGCTTGCCCGACAGCAGGTGGTCGGTGCCGCGCTTGATCGCGTCGTTCAAGCTGTGGCGGCAGCCGTATTTGTTGTCATTCTTGCTCTTGGTCACCGCGTCGTTGACGTTGATCGCTGGGACTTTCAGGGTGCCGGCCTTGAGCATGTCGAGCAGACGGTGCACACCGGTGGTGGTCTCTTCGGTGACGCCGTGGATGCGCTCGAGCATCTGCGGGTATTTCTTGTGCAGGATCTCGGTCAGGTCACCGCCGTCGTCGAGCACCATGTTGGCGTCCCACGGCTTGCCGTCCTTGAGGATGGTCTGCTCGATGCACCACTCGTACTCTTCTTCGGTTTCACCTTTCCAGGCGAACACCGGAATGCCGGCAGCGGCGATGGCGGCAGCGGCCTGATCCTGGGTGGAGAAGATGTTGCAGGAGGACCAGCGTACTTCGGCGCCCAGGGCGGTGAGCGTCTCGATCAGAACGCCGGTCTGGATGGTCATGTGGATGCAGCCGAGGATCTTCGCGCCTTTCAGCGGTTGGCTGGCGGCGTACTTGCGGCGCAGGCCCATCAGTGCCGGCATCTCGGACTCGGCGATGATCAGCTCTTTGCGGCCCCAATCGGCCAGGGAAATGTCGGCGACTTTGAAATCGTTAAAAGCAGCGCTCATGAAAGCTCTCCATTCGTTGTCTGCGAATGGGCGCCGTTGATGCGTATGGTTAACGCCCCATCCGAGCCTGACAGGTTGCCCTGCTGCAGCGCCCCTCGGACAGGTGGCGGGAGCGACCGGAGCTGTGCCGGTCGTTTGAAACTGGCGGATTATAGCTGCGTGCGGCGTGCAGCCCAAGGCTTTCCGTCGCCCCGTCGGTATCGCCAGTGGTAGCCTTGGCAGGTCTAGTCGCAACGGATCGGCCATGGCCAACCACAAAATCGAAATTCGCCGTCGCAACGTCAAGAAGATTCTCCTGGCCGCTGAAAAGGTCTTCGCCGAGAAAGGCTACGGCGGCACTGCCATGGCCGATATCGCCGAGCAGGCCGAATTGCCGCGTTCGAACCTGCACTATTACTTCAGCACCAAGGACGAGCTGTATCGCGCCGTGCTGCTCGATCTGCTCGAAGTGTGGAAGCAGGATGCCCAGTGCTTCGAGGTATTCGATGACCCGCGCGTGGTATTGAGCAGCTACATTCGCGCCAAGATGAACCACTCGCGCAGTCGGCCGTATGGCTCAAAGGTTTGGGCCAACGAGATTATCCATGGCGCGCCGGTGCTCGGTGTCACCCTCGACGAGGGCCTGTACGACTGGGCGAAGATGAAGGAGGCGAAGATCCGTCAGTGGGTCGAGGGCAAGCGCATCCTGGCTGTCGAGCCGTCGGCGCTGCTCTACATGATCTGGGCCTCGACCCAGCATTACGCCGACTTCAGCCATCAGGTGGCGGTGCTCAACGAGCACCAGGCGCTCTCCGAGCCGCAATTCGAGCGCGCGGTGCAGACGGTGACCAGTGTGATCTTGCGTGGGATCGGGCTGGAGCCGTAATCGCAGTCGCTGCCTGTCGCGGCTAAAGCCCCTCCCACGGTCTTTGTCTTTGCTCACCCCATCGGCTAAAGCAGTGCGTCGCTCTGCCCCTCCAACAAGAGCACTACTATCCCGTGGGAGGGGCTTTAGCCGCGAACTGTTTTAGCCGCGAGCTATTTTCAACTGGCCACGCGGTACGGATTGCGCGGGTCGTGGTTCCAGTCGAGGAAGGGTTTGCCAGTGTCCTGAGTCACCATCTCGATGCAGTCCTGCACCGGGCAGGTGATCTGGCACAGGTTGCAGCCCACGCACTCTGCGTCGATCACCTCGTATTTATGCGTGCCGTCGGCCTGGGGCAGGCTGGCGATGGCCTGGTGCGAGGTGTCTTCGCAGGCGATATGGCAGCGGCCGCAGCCAATGCAGGCGTCCTGGTCGATCCTGGCGATCACCTGGTAGTTGATGTCCAGGTACTTCCAGTCGGTGGTATTGCCCACCGCGCGCCCGGAGAAATCTTGCAGGCTGGCGTAGCCCTGGCTGTCCATCCAGCGCGACAGGCCGTCTTTCATCTCCTCGACGATGCGAAAGCCATGCAGCATGGCCGCCGTACACACCTGCACCGCACCGCAACCCAGTGCGACGAACTCCGCCGCGTCGCGCCAGCTACCAATGCCACCGATACCGCAGATCGGCAGGCCACGGGTTTCCGGATCGCGGGCGATCTCGGCAACCATGTTCAATGCAATGGGTTTGACCGCTGAACCGCAGTAGCCGCCGTGGGTGCTCTGCGTGCCGACGATGGGGAGAGCGACCATGCGCTCCAGGTCGATGCTGGTGATCGAGTTGATGGTGTTGATCAGCGACACCGCATCGGCGCCGCCACGATGTGCGGCGCGCGCCGAGGTGCGAATGTCGGTGATGTTCGGCGTCAGCTTGACGATCACTGGCAGCGAGCAATAGGTCTTGCACCAGCGGGTGACCATCTCCACGTATTCCGGCACCTGGCCGACCGCCGCGCCCATGCCGCGCTCGGGCATGCCGTGGGGGCAGCCGAAGTTCAGCTCGATACCGTCGCAGCCGGTGGCTTCCACAAGTGGCAGGATGGTTTTCCAGGATTCCTCGACACAGGGCACCATCAGGGAAACGATCAGCGCGCGGTCCGGCCAGTCCTTCTTCACCTGGGTGATTTCGCGCAGGTTGATTTCCAGCGAGCGGTCGGTGATCAGTTCGATGTTATTGATCCCGAGTACGCTTCTGTCAGCCCCAAAGTGCGCCGAGTAGCGTGACGACACGTTGACCGCTGCCGGGTCTTCGCCGAGCGTCTTCCAGACCACGCCGCCCCAGCCGGCCTCGAAGGCGCGGACCACGTTGTAGGCCTTGTCGGTGGGCGGCGCGCTGGCCAGCCAGAAGGGGTTGGGGGCCTTGATTCCGGCAAATTCGATGGATAGATCGGCCATTTATGCGGCCTCCACATTGAGCATCAGGTGAGAGTGGATGGCCTCGGCGGCCAGCTTGCCGTGCTGCACGGCTTGTACGGTGAGGTCCTGGCCCAGGGCGGTGCAGTCGCCGCCGGCATACACGCCGGGCACGCTGGTTTGCAGCTGGGCGTCGACCCAGATGCGTTCGCCTTCGCGCTTCAGTTCGCGGGCCAGCGGGTCGTTCAGGGCTTGGCCGTCAAAGGCCTGGCCGATGGCGGTGAAGATGGCGTCAGCGGCCAGCTCGAAGGTTTGTCCGGTGCTTTGCAGGCGGCCGTTCTCCAGACGCGTGCGGGCGAAGCGCATGCCGCGCACCTGACCCTGATCGTTCAACAGCACCGCGTCCGGCTGTGCCCAAGTCAGCAGGCGTACCTGATTGGCCTTGGCGATGTCCTGTTCGTGTGCGGTGGCGCCCATTTCCTCGAAGCCCCGGCGATAGACCAGGTTGACGTCGCGGGCACCGAGTTTGCTCATTTGCACCGCCATGTCGATGGCGGTGTTGCCGGCGCCGAGGACGATGCAGCGCTCGGCCACCGGCAGTTGCGTCAGGTCATCGCTCTGCCGTAGCTCGCGGATGTAATCGGTGGCGGCGAGCAGGCCCGGCGCCTCTTCGCCCGGCAGGCCGAGGCGCTTGCTGGCCGCCAGGCCGATGCCGAGAAACACGGCGTCGAACTGCTGGTGCAGCTCGCTGAGGCTGAGGTCGTCGCCCAGTTTGTGGCCGTGGCGGATCTCGATGCCGCCGATTTGCAACAGGAACTCCACTTCGCGTTGGGCGAAGTCGTCGACCAGCTTGTACTTGGCGATGCCGTATTCATTGAGGCCACCGGCTTTCTCGCGTGCCTCGAAGATCACCACCTCATGACCGTGCATGGCCAGGCGATGGGCGCAGGACAGGCCCGCCGGCCCTGCGCCGACCACGGCAATGCGCTTGCCGCTGGCCGGGGCGCGCTGGAACGGGTGCTCGCTGAACTGCGCGTTGTCGATGGCATAGCGCTGCAAAGGGCCGATCAGCACGGGCGCGCATTCCTGCGCGTTGTTACGCACGCAGGCTTGCTGGCACAGAATCTCGGTGGGGCAGACGCGGGCGCAGCTGCCGCCGAGGATATTCGCCGAGAGAATCTTCTCGGCCGCGCCCTGAACGTTCTCGTGGCTGATATTGCGGATGAACGAGGGGATGTCGATCTCGCTGGGGCAGGCGTTAACACAGGGCGCGTCGTAGCAATATAGGCAGCGAGCACTTTCCAGTGCGGCCTGGCGAGCGGTGAGCGGTGGGGCCAGATCGCTGAAACGATCGGCCAGTTCGGCCGCCCCGGCATCCGGTCGCGGCAAATGGCTGAGGGTGTCTATCACGGTTATTGCCTCACGGTTTTGTGGCTTTTATTCGGCAGTTAACAGCGGATAAGCGGCCATCCTGCCTCTGCGGGCCGGTGTGGCGGAATGGGTTGCGGCGGCGGCCGGGGCCGTGTGGGAGGGGCTTTAGCCGCGATTGGCTCGGGCCTCAACATCTTTCGCGGCTAAAGCGGTACGCCGCCCGGCCCCTCCCACGGCCCCAGATTCTGTCTCAGCGCTCGACTGCAACCGGCCGGCTGTGCTCGGCGCGTTTGCTCAGCAGGTCGAACACCGCCGGGTAGGCCGGGCGCTCGACATAACGGCCGGCGCCGCGTTCGGCGCGCAGGTCGCCATCGACCCAGACCAGCTTGCCGGCGCTGATGGTGTGGCTGGGCACGCCACGCACGGTCTTGCCTTCGAAGATGTTGAAGTCAACCTGCTGGTGATGGGTCTTGGCCGAGATAGTGCGTGTGCCTTGCGGGTCCCACAGGACCAGGTCGGCATCGGCGCCAACCTGCAGCGCGCCCTTGCGCGGGTAGAGATTGAAGATCTTCGCGGTGTTGGTGCTGGTCAGCGCGACGAAGTCAGTCATCGACAGCTTGCCGCTGTTGACGCCTTCATCCCAGAGCACCGCCATACGGTCCTCGATGCCTGCCGTGCCATTGGGGATCTTGCTGAAGTCATCGCGCCCTGCGGCTTTCTGCTCGGCGCAAAAGCAGCAGTGGTCGGTGGCGGTGGTGTGCAGGTTGCCCGACTGCAGGCCACGCCACAGCGCCTCCTGATGCCCACGCGGGCGAAACGGCGGGCTCATCACGTAGCCTGCGGCGGTTTGCCAGTCAGGGTGGCGATACACGCTGTCGTCCAGCAGCAGATGGCCGGCGAGTACCTCGCCGTACACCGGCTGACCCTTGGCGCGGGCATAGGTGATTTCGTCCAGGGCTTCCTGGGTCGAAACGTGCACCAGATACAGCGGCGTACCCAGCGTCTCGGCGATGCGGATGGCACGGCTGGCGGCTTCGCCTTCGACTTGGGAAGGCCGCGACAGCGGGTGCGCTTCCGGCCCGGTTAGGCCCTGAGCCAGGAGTTTCTGTTGCAGGTGATAGACCAGCTCGCCGTTTTCCGCATGCACGGTGGGCACTGCGCCCAGTTCGAGGCAGCGCTCGAAGCTGGCCACCAGGGTGTCGTCGGCGGCCATGATGGCGTTCTTGTAGGCCATGAAATGCTTGAAGCTGTTGACTCCGAACTTTGCCACCAGCTCGCCCATCTCGCGGCTGACCTCGTCGCTCCACCAGGTGATGGCGACGTGGAAACCGTAGTCGGACGCGGACTTCTCCGCCCAACCGCGCCAGGTGTGGAAGGCTTCGAGCAAGGATTGCTGCGGATTGGGAATCACGAAGTCGATGATCGAGGTGGTGCCGCCGGCCAGGCCTGCGGCGGTGCCGCTGAAGAAGTCCTCGCTGGCCACCGTGCCCATGAAGGGCAATTGCATGTGGGTGTGCGGGTCGATGCCGCCGGGCATCAGGTACTGGCCGCTGCCGTCGAGCACCTGGCAGCCGGCCGGGGCGTCGAGATCGTTACCGATGGCCTGGATCAGGCCGTCTGCGCAGAGCACATCGGCGCGGTAGCTTTGCTCATGGGTGACCAGGGTGGCGCCACGGATCAACAGCGACATGGTGGGTTCCTCGCAGGCTGGCCGATGCATGTCGGCTCTTGGCTTTCTGGCGCTGACGAGGGTAAGTGTCTATTCCTGTCAGCTGTGACAGGAATTGAATCTAGTTGCAGTAATCGGATTGGGCAAGATTATTTTTTGATCAATTATTTTATGTTTAAGATATTGAAAAATAACAATAAAAACTAAAAATCACCAAAATGGGGAGGGCTCTCACCATTTTGACGCACTTGACAGAATGCCAATATGGTCAAGATTTCTCATGGAAAATCAGCCGCTTGTGCCCTGGCATGGCGCGGCCTTGGGCGGCGAAAAAAAATCGCTTGCACCAGTTTGAATCCTGACTGACAGGACAAGCCGTCACGAGTCTGTCGATGGCGTCTGCTGGCGACGCCTGTGGCTTCAGATAAAACGTTTTCAGATCAGATGCTTAATGTGTTCAAGCAGGCAGGATGCAGGCCCAGCCGGGGAATGCGGCACGCTTATTGAGTGGCGCTGCCCCCGTGCTGGCCGGCTACTGAACTCCGGCCATCGAATTAGCCCGATGCGCTAACAATCAGAAAAATACTGGAGAGGCCCATGCAACAGAGCAGATCGGAAGTGACCGAGCGGGAGGGCTTGTATGAGCTGAACGCTGGCAGCGACGTACTCGACAGCCCGCGCTACAACCATGACATCGCCCCGACCAAGGTGCATCAGCGCACCTGGAACAAGTGGCACATCACCGCGCTGTGGGTCGGCATGTCGATCTGTGTGCCCACCTACACCCTGGGCGGTGTGCTCACCGCCTACTTCGGCCTGTCGGTAGGCGAGGCGCTGCTGGCGATCTTGCTGGCCAACGTCGTGGTGTTGATTCCGCTGACCCTCAACGCCTTTGCCGGCACCAAGTACGGTATCCCCTTTCCGGTATTGCTGCGTTCCTCGTTCGGCATACTCGGTTCCAACGTGCCCTGCCTGATCCGCGCCGTGGTGGCCTGCGGCTGGTTCGGCATTCAGACCATGTTCGGCGGCCTGGCGATCCACCTGCTGCTGGGTTCGATCTTCGAGGGCTGGAAGGCGCTCGGTGGCACCGGCGAGGTGATCGGTTTCATGGTCTTCTGGGCACTTAACCTGTGGATCGTGCTGCGCGGCGCCGAGTCGATCAAATTGCTGGAAACCTTGTCCGCGCCGCTGCTGGTGCTGGTTGGTGCCGGTCTGTTGGTGTGGGCGTTGCCCAACGTGTCGATGAGCGAGTTGCTGGCGCAGCCGGCCAATCGCCCCGAGGGTGCCAGCGTCACCGGTTACTTTCTCGCCGGGCTGACCGCCATGGTCGGCTTCTGGGCCACTCTGTCGCTGAACATCCCTGACTTCAGCCGCTACGCGAAAAGTCAGAAGGACCAGATTCTCGGGCAGATCTTCGGTCTGCCGCTAACCATGTTCCTCTTCGCTGCGCTCGGTGTGGTGATGACCGCCGCCTCGGAAGGTCTGGTGGGGCAGACGGTGGCCGATCCGGTCAGCCTGATCGGCCATATCCAGAGCCCCGGCTGGGTCGCCCTGGCCATGGCGCTGATCATCGTTGCCACACTGTCGACCAATACGGCGGCGAATATCGTTTCGCCGACCAATGATTTCCAGAACATCGCACCCAAGCTGATCGATCGCACCAAGGCGGTGATTCTAACCGGTCTGATCGGCCTGGGTCTGATGGGCCATGAGCTGCTGAAAAAGCTGGGGCTGCTGGTCTCCGAACTGAGCCTGGAGAGCGTGTATTCCAACTGGCTGCTGGGTTACTCCAGCCTGCTCGGGCCGATTGCCGGGATCATGGTGGTCGACTACTTCCTGATCAAGAAACAGCAACTCGACCTGGCCGGGCTGTACCGCGATGACGTCTACCCGGCGTGGAACTGGATCGGTTTCGCCGCCTTCGCCGTGCCGGTGGCGCTGACTCTGCTGTCGCTCGGTAGCAGCGCCTTCAGCTGGTTCTACGACTACGGCTGGTTTACCGGCTCTTTCCTGGGCGGCCTGATCTACTTCGGCTTGTGCAGCCTGCGTAGCGCAAGGCCGGTGGTGGCCAAGGCACCGGTGTAGGAGCGGGCTTGCCCGCGAAGCGATCCAGCAGACGCGTCCCGCGTCACAGACAACCAGAGAGGCCGAGGAAATGACCATGAACACTGCCACCGAGGTTCTGCAATCCAGCCAGCCGCACGTCAACGGCGAGCGCCTGTGGCAATCGCTGATGGAACTGGCGCAGCTCGGCGCCACCGTCAAGGGCGGGGTCTGTCGCCTGGCCTTGACCGACCTCGACCGCCAGGCGCGTGACCTGTTCGTGCGCTGGTGCGAGGAGGCTGGCTGCACCGTCACTGTCGATGGCGTCGGCAACATCTTCGCTCGCCGCCCCGGACGCAACGCTGCGCTGGCGCCGGTGATGACCGGCAGCCATATCGATACCCAGCCCACCGGCGGCAAGTTCGACGGCTGCTTCGGCGTGCTGGCCGGCGTCGAGGTGCTACGCACCCTCAATGACCTGGGCGTGCAGACCGAAGCGCCGCTGGAAGTGGTGGTGTGGACCAACGAGGAAGGCTCGCGCTTCGCCCCGTGCATGATGGGCTCCGGGGTGTTCGCCGAGAAGTTCACTCTTGAAGAAACCCTGGCCAAGCGCGACGCCGAGGGCATCAGTGTCGGCGAGGCGCTGAATGCCATCGGCTACGCCGGGCCACGGGCGGTGACCGGCCATGCGGTGGGCGCCTATTTCGAGGCGCATATCGAGCAGGGGCCGATTCTCGAAGATCAGGGCAAGACCATCGGCGTGGTGCTCGGTGCGCTCGGGCAGAAGTGGTTCGACCTCACTCTCAAGGGCGTCGAAGCCCACGCCGGGCCGACGCCGATGCACCTGCGCAAGGACGCTCTGGTCGGCGCTGCGGCCGTGGTCGCAGCGGTCAATCGGGTAGCGCTGGAGCATCAACCGCATGCCTGCGGCACGGTCGGTTGCCTGCAGGCCTACCCCGGTTCGCGCAATGTGATTCCCGGTGAGGTGCGCATGACCCTGGACTTCCGCCATCTGCAGCCGGAACGCCTGGATTCGATGATCGAGGCGGTGCGTGGAGTGATCGAGGCGACCTGTGCCAAGCACGGCCTGAGTTTCGAACTGACGCCGACCGCGGACTTCCCGCCGCTGTATTTCGACCAGGGTTGCGTCGAGGCGGTGCGCGGTGCGGCCGCCGGGTTGGGCTTGTCGCATATGGATATCGTCAGTGGTGCCGGCCATGACGCGATCTTCCTCGCCGAGCTGGGCCCGGCCGGGATGATTTTCGTGCCGTGCGAGGGAGGCATCAGCCACAACGAAATCGAGAATGCCGCACCGACGGATCTGGCTGCCGGCTGCGCGGTGTTGCTGCGCGCCATGCTCGCGGCCTCCGTGGCGCTGGCAGAGGGCAAGCTGGCGGCATGATTGGCCGAATCGCCATCGACTTGGGCGGTGGCAGTCATGGACGCCCGTGCCTGCTCGGGACAAGCTGCGCATTCCATTACCAAGCTGCGGAGCCTCCATGACCCTCGCCTACTGGTGCGTACTGATCGCCATCTTTCTGCCCTACCTGGGTACTGCCACCGCCAAGTTCCTTGGCCCCGGCTACGGACCGCGCGCCAATCAGGATCCGCGCGCGTTCCTGAGTACCCTGGAGGGCTGGCGCAAGCGCGCCAACAACGCCCAGCTCAACGGCTTCGAGGTAACCCCGGCGTTCGCTGCCGCGGTGATCATCGCCCACCAGGCCGGTGGTGCCGAGCAGGGGCTGCTCGACCAACTGGCCGTGGCATTCATCGTCAGCCGTGTGCTGTATTTCATCTGCTATCTGGCTGGCTGGGGGCCTGTGCGCTCGCTGGTGTGGTTCGCCGGGATGGGGCTGATCGCGGCGCTGTTCGTGGTGTCCGCCTAGTCGATATCTGCAACTGGTTGTGACGATGAGCTAGAAAGGCGCGCGACCGATTAGTCATCGCACTGTTCTGGTGCATTTTTGAGGTCAATTAGCCTGTAGGGCGGCTGGCCACATTCTTGCTTGCTCCCGATTATTTGGTGGGATTTCCCGCCGTCTGCCAGGGAGCCTCTCATGTCCGCCACCGCCTTTTTCGACCGCCTGCTCTGTGCCATCGGCCTGCGCACGCTGAATCAGCAATTTCTGTTTTCCTATGCGCTGATGTTTCTGCTCGCTGTGGTCGCTTCGGTGGCGCTGTACCTGAGCATGTCGGTATCGCCGGAGACCATCAATGTCGCCGGCGCGCAGCGCATGCTCAGCCAGAAGATGACCAAGGAGGCGCTGTTGCTGCGTGAAGGCGTCCTGCCTGCAACGACGCTGGAAGCTACCATGGCGCAGTTCGACGCCGCCCATCGCGACCTGCTGAGTGGCAACGCGGCGCGCAATATCAGTGCCATCGCCGAGCCCAGCGTCCAGGCGCAGATGAACAAGGTCGGTGGTCTCTGGCAGGGCTTTCGTACGCAATTGCAGCGTGTGGTTGCGGGCGATGCGGCAGTCGACCTCAAGGCCCTGGAGCAGCAGTCGGTCGAGTTGCTGCGCGAGATGAACCAGGTCGTCGGCTTGATGGCCGCGCACGCTGAAGGCAGCCAGCGCCGCCAGATGTGGCTGGCGTTCGGTTGCGTGCTGGGCATTCTGGCGCTGGTGGTGCTGGGCCGTCAGTTCGGCCTGCGCCCGCTGATGCACAACCTCAATGCGGTGGAGGGGGCGCTGACCCGGGTCGGCTCCGGCGACTTCACGCGTAGCCTGGACGGTCGTCAGGGTGACAACGAGATCGGCCGCATCTTCGCCGGCTACAACCGCATGCAGGAGCAGGTGCGTGGCTTGCTGGCGGAGGTCAAGCGCAGCGGCGAGCGTACCGGCGAGCATGTCGGCAATGTGGTCGGCGCCGCCCAGTCGGCGGGCGATGGTGTGCGGCGCCAGTACGAGGATCTCGATCAGGTCGCCACCGCGATGAACGAGATGAGCGCCACCGTGGCGGAGGTGGCGCGTCACGCTGCCCATGCAGCCGAGTCGGCACGCAGTGCCGATGATTGTGCGCAGAGCGGCAAGCAGGTGGTGCAGCGTAGTGCGGCGCAGATCGCCGAACTGGTGGAACAGCTGCAGCGCAGTGGCGAGCAGGTACAGCGCCTGGAGGCCGAAACCGGTGGTGTCGGCAAGGTGCTCGAAGTGATCACCGGCATCGCCGAGCAGACCAATTTGCTGGCGCTCAACGCGGCCATCGAGGCGGCGCGCGCCGGTGAGGCAGGGCGTGGCTTCGCCGTGGTCGCCGACGAGGTGCGCACCCTGGCCAGTCGCACCCAGCAATCGACTGGTGAAATCCAGGCGATCATCCAGCGTTTACAGGGCGGTGCGCGTGATGCGGTTCTGGCGATGCAGCGCAGCGCGGCCCTGGCCGACGGCAACCTTCAGCACATTCGTCAGGCCAGTGAGGCCCTGGAGACCATCGTCGGGGCGGTGGATGGCATCAATGCCCTGAATGCGCAGATCGCCACGGCCGCAGAACAGCAGAGCCAGGTGGCGCAGGAGATCGATCAGCGGGTAACGCACATCTCCAGCCTGGCCGAGCGCAGCCAGGGCGAGACCGAGAGCGTGGTGCAGGTCAGTGCGCAGATTCAGGGCGAGGTGCAGCAGCTCAACAGCCAACTGGGGCGCTTCCGTACCTGAACCCTGGCTGACCAACGCGTACAAACGACAGCTGTTGTGACAAGAGGTCGCTTGGCCCGGCCGGGGTGAGCCGCGATACTGTCGGCCCCTTGTCGCCTGGAAGTCGTGTCGATGACCTTGAAGAAACTCCTGCTGCTCACCTGCATCTGCCTGACCCTGGCTGCTTGTGGTGGGGTCGACCCCAACTCGCCGTTGGGCAAGCGCCAAGCCGCGTTCAAGGAGATGCTCAAGGTCAGCGAAGACCTCGGTGGGATGTTGCGCAATCGTATTCCCTACGACGAAGCCGCATTCATCAGCGGCGCAGCCAAGCTCGAGCGTCTGTCGCACGAGCCCTGGCAGCACTTTCCACAGGTACGTGACGACGAGCGCAGCAAGGCCAATCCCGAGGTCTGGCAGCGCCAGGAGCAATTCCAGAAGATGGCGCGTGGTCTGGAGCAGGCCACCGCCGCACTGGTGCAGGTGACGACCGCGCCGCCGCTACGCCGCTCCGAGCTGGAGCCGGCAGTGCAGGCCATCGAGGACAGTTGCGAGGCCTGCCACAAGGCGTTTCGCGCTTACTGATCGGCGCGCGCTTCGGCCTCGGCCTGCTCCAGTTCGGCGCGCGCCTCGGCCAACTTGGCCTGACGCTTGGCGATCTTTTCCTGATCGCCCTTGCCCATGGCTTCGCGCAGATCCATCTCACGCTCTTGCACTTCCTCACGGGCCTCCTTGACGCTGGCCAGGCGATCACTGTGCAGGGTGGCGTCGTCGCAATTCATTTCCACATTGCCCAGCGCCCTTTGCAATCCATCCAGTTGCTGCGTGTTGCCGTTCTTGCGCGCGGCCTCGATCTTTTCTTCGATGACCTGGCGCTTGGCCGCACAGCCACCGTCGCCGTCTGCAGCGAGGATGGGCGTGGCATTGAGATTGGCGGCCAGCAACAGGCCGAGCAAGGCGGTTTGACGAATCATGGTCTGTCCTCGTGTAGGTCTACTTCGAAGTGACCCTGGTTGCTGCGCGAGGTTCGACCCGATTGAGCCATCTGCTGATTTGGGTCAATCGCGCGGTGAATTTTCCTGCGGCAGGAAACCGACGGTGCCGGCCTCCTGCAGTTGCGCGCCCAGGCGCTGAACCTCCGGGTGGCTGAAGAACGCCAACAGGCGCTCGGCGCTGTTCTGGCTCACGCCGGGTTGCTGCATCCACTCGGCGTGGCTGCGAGCCACTAGCGTGGCCCAGTCATCCTTCGAGCCGAGTTGAAAACCGGCTGGTGCACCGAGCGCCTGCAGCCATTGCTGCAGTGAGCGCTGCTGGGCCTGGGCGAAGGCCTGCTGCAGCTGCGAGGCGCGCCGTGGGCCGATACCCGGCAGCTGTTGCAGGTGTTCGCTATCGAGTGCCAGCCAATCGAGCAGACCCACCAGTTTCTGCCCCGCCAGTAGCGTGCTCCAGGTGCCTGGTCCCACGCCGGGCAGGTTCAGCCCCTGTTTGCCTGCGAGCCAGTTCAGGCGTGCCTGGAACTGTTGCTGACATTCGCTACTGAGTCGCCAGCAACTCATGGCGTGGTATCGATTGGGATCGGGAGCGTGCACTATTGCACGCTCCGGGCTGCGCCAGATCACCTGGTCGAGGCGTGGAATGGTCAGGCCGGCCAGGCGTATCGCCACCTGATCGCCGGGGCGAATGTCCAGTTCTTCCCAGGTTTGCAGCGAGCCGAGAGCGACCCGGCTGATGCGCCGCTCGTCGAGGTCGACCGGCTGCAAACGCAGGATCGGCGTGATACGTCCAGTACGGCCGATACTGAAATCCACCGCCTGCACCACGGCCAGCGCCTGGCTGGCCGGGTATTTCCAGGCAATCGCCCAGTGCGGCGCTTCTGCCTGCCAGCGCGCTCCGGATGGCCGCGTGCCCTGACGCAGGACCACACCGTCGCTGGCGAACGATAGCGGCGCATTAAGCCAGTGCTGGCGCCAGCCGCGGGCATCCGCCGTGCTATTGAGTGGCTGGGTGTAATGCAGGCTGTCGCTGAAGCCTAGATTTTGCAGGGCTTTCAGGCGCTCGGGCATGTTCTCAGGGCCGTTCGGCCAGTCCCAGACGAACAGGCCAATGGCGTTGGTTTCCTGCTCATCGAGTGACTGTCGCGCCATCAAGCCTGCCACCTTGCCGCGTGCTCCGGCGCCACCGTCGCGGCTCTGAACATGGTCGTCCAGGCGCCAGTAAAGCTCGCCTTGCAGCACGGCATCTAATGGCTGTTTCAGGTGCTTGGGAATGGCTGGTAGCTGTCTGGCGCGCGCTGTCCAGTCCTGTCCATGGCGTCCATCGCCGCGGCTGATGGCTTGTTTCAGGATGCCGCCCTGGTAGACCAGAGTAACTGCGACACCATCGACCTTGGGCTGAATCCACAGGCTGTCGCGGCTGGCGACCCATTCGGCTACCGCCGCATCGTTCAGCTTGCGCAGGCCGGTTTGTGCCACGGGGTGAGCGAGCTTGCCCGTACTGCCGGCCAACGGTTCCGGCAGGTCAACGAGCGCGTTCGGGAAGCACTGATGCCAGGATTGCAGGCGCTCACGGGCTTGATCGTAAAGTTCATCGGCGATCAGCGAGCGACCATGATTGTGGTAGGCATCATCCCACTCGGCGATCTGCTGGCTAAGGACAGAGAGTTCGCTCTTGGCGCGGTTGGCCGGCCAGTCGGGGCAGGGGGCTGCCTGTGCGGTCAATGGAAAAAGGAGCAGCGCGATCCAGCGTGTCATGGCAAGCGTCCGTGCTTGGGATTGAATTCTCAGCCTAGACGATTTCGCGACGCCTGTCGGGTGAAGGGTGCTTTCACCTACTCCAGCATAGAAAAAGCCCTGCGCAGGCAGAGCGTGTGAAAACGCACTGACGCCAGAAAAATCCAACGCCCCGACTGGTTTGGGGCGTTGGTGTTTTTGATGCTTGGAAATGGAAAGCGGGATTTACCCCAACAGTTCGATCAACCGACGGGCACCCATCACATTGATGGCACGCTTCAGGTTGTAGGCGTTGACTGCCAGGGCCATTTCCGTCCGAGCGCCCTGCAGTTGTCGGAGCAGGAAGCGACCATTACCCAAAATCCATTGCTTCAGGTTGCCAAAGGGATGTTCGACGATGGAGCGGCGCCTGACCATCATCTCTGGATGCACCTGCATCCGCTGATGCATGCGCTCGAATGCGGCCTCATGGACATGCCGAGTCACGTGTCGACGTTTAGCCTTGGTGCAGCGTGATTTCAATGGACAAGCCGTGCAGTCGCCGCGTAAAGCATAAATGCGCTGTAGGCCGTTTACCTGCTTGAGCGGTAACCATTGGCCTGCAGGGCATTGGTACTGGTCGTTTTCTACGTCGTAGCTGAAGGCGCTGCGATCGAATAGCGGCGTGTCGTCGCCCTTGTTATTTATGCCCCGATTCTCCGGCACATAGGCCGTAATCCCAGCATCATCACACGCTTGAAACTGCTCACCATTGGAGTAGCCCGCATCGGCTGTAACCGTCAGCTCTTCCTGCGCCAGGATCGCCTGGGCAGCCTTGGCCATAGGCTCCAGTTGTTGGTTATCGCTGCCGTCCTGAGTGACAGCATGATGCACGATCAGCCCATGCTCGCCATCCACCGCGTTTTGCACGTTATAAGCCACGCGAGCCCCCTGGTGGGTACGCATCATGCGCGCCTCGCTCTCACCCATGACGAACTGCTCCAGCCCCTGTACCTCCATCAACGCCTGGGCTGTCAGGTTATCGGCATGTTGGCTCTCCAGCTGCTGCAGCGCAGCCTTGACCGCACTGCGATCAACCACTTCAGCGGCCTCACTGCGGTCAGCCTCGTCCAGTTAGGCCAGATAACGGCTTATCTGCGCCTCCAGCTTGGCTTGTTGGCGCTTGAGCTTCGTCAGGCTCAGATGCTTGCGTTGCGACGCTACCGCCTGAAACTTGCTGCCATCGATGGCCACGAGTTGCCCGCTGATCAGCCCCACCTGGCGACAGAACTGGACGAATGTGCGGCAGGTCGCCTGAAAAGCAGCGCTGTTGTCCTTGCGAAAATCAGCAATGGTCTTGAAATCCGGTGCCAATCGGCCCAGCAGCCACATCACCTCGACATTGCGTTGGCACTCGGCTTCCAGGCGCCGGGAGGAGCGGATGCGCTGGAAGTAACCGTACTGATAAAGCTTGAGTAGATCCGCTGGATCATAGCCAGGACGTCCAGTCTTGAGTGGTTCGGCCTTGCTGAAACCCAGAGCCTGCAAATCCAGGCGGGCGACATAGGCCTCGATCACCCGTACCAGGTGATCCTCCGGCACCAGCTCCTCCAATGTGGGAGGAAACAGGCTGCTTTGCTGACGACCTTCGCCCTGGATGTAGCCCATAAACGACAATGCCCCCATCGAATGATGGAGGCATTGTCTTCAGCTTGCTCTCAGACTGCTAGGTTTTCACACAGTCTGGCAGGGCAGGGCTTCTCTTGTCGTCGCTGAGCCTTACAGGCCTGCGGCGGCGCGCAGGTCGGCGGCCTTGTCGGTGCGCTCCCAGGTGAAGGTGGTGAAGCTGTCTTCGCCGACGGTCTTGGACTGCGGCGTGCGGCCGAAGTGGCCGTAGGCAGCGGTGTCCTGGTACATCGGGTGCAGCAGGTCGAGCATCTTGGTGATGGCGTAGGGGCGCAGGTCGAACACGTCACGCACCAGTTTGATGATCTTGTCTTCGGCGATCTTGTGGGTGCCGAAGGTATTGATCGAGATGGAGGTCGGCTGGGCCACGCCGATAGCGTAGGACACCTGGATCTCGCAGCGCTCGGCCAGGCCGGCGGCGACGATGTTCTTGGCCACGTAGCGGCCGGCGTAGGCGGCGCTGCGGTCGACCTTGGATGGGTCCTTGCCGGAGAAGGCGCCGCCGCCGTGACGGGCCATGCCGCCGTAGCTGTCGACGATGATCTTGCGTCCGGTCAGGCCGCAGTCGCCCACCGGGCCGCCGATCACGAAGTTGCCGGTCGGGTTGATGTGGAACTGGGTGTCCTTGTGCAGCAGTTCGGCGGGCAGGGCGTGCTTGATGATCAACTCCATCACGCCTTCGCGCAGGTCGGCCAGCGAGACGTCCGGGCTGTGCTGGGTGGATAGCACCACGGCGTCGATGCCGACCACTTTGCCGTTCTCGTAGCGGCAGGTGACCTGGGACTTGGCATCCGGGCGCAGCCAGGTCAGCAGACCGGACTTGCGCGCTTCGGCCTGGCGCTCGACCAGGGCGTGGGAGAAGCGGATCGGTGCCGGCATCAGCACGTCGGTTTCGTTGCTGGCGTAGCCGAACATCAGGCCCTGGTCGCCAGCGCCCTGATCTTCCGGCTTGGCGCGGTCGACGCCCTGGTTGATGTCCGGGGACTGCTTGCCAATGATGTTGAGCACACCGCAGGTGGCGCCGTCGAAGCCGACGTCGCTGCTGGTGTAGCCGATATCGCAGATCACGTCGCGGACGATCTGCTCCAGGTCGACCCAGGCGCTGGTGGTCACTTCGCCGGCGACGATGGCCACACCGGTCTTGACCAGGGTTTCCACAGCCACGCGGGCGTGCTTGTCCTGGGTGATGATGGCGTCGAGCACCGCATCGGAGATCTGGTCGGCGATCTTGTCCGGATGCCCTTCGGACACGGACTCGGAGGTAAACAGGGAATACTCGCTCATCTATCGGTTCCTTTCTTGCCGGAGGCTGAAGGCGCTGTGCGCATCGGGTTTGGCAAAGTGCCGTAATTGAATCTGAAAGCCGTTTTTCAGGCCTATGTAGAGGCTTTCGCCGGGCGTCAGGCCGGCGGCCGTCGCCCAGCGCGCCAGGTCTTCCTGTTCGAAGCCGAGCCATAGATCGCCGCAGGCTTCGCGTGCCCAGCTCTGGTCGTGGCTGCACAGCTCGCTGAGCAGCAGGCTGCCGCCGGGTGCGACCAGGGCGGCCAGTTTGCGAAAGGCCTCGGCCGGCGTGGCGAAGTGGTGCAGTACCATGTTCAGTACCACGCAGTCGGCAGGCTGCTCTTCATCCTGTAGCGCATCGGCCAGTTTCAGCTCGACGTTGTCCAGGCCCTCGGCGGCGCAGCGCTGGCGCGCCAGTTCGAGCATCGCCGGGCTGTTGTCCAGCGCCGTGACCTGGGCGAAACGACGCGCCAGCTCGGGCAGGAAGGCACCATCGCCAGGCCCGATTTCCAGCGCCGTGGCGTCCGGCGCGAAATGCAGGGCGTCGAGCAGCGCCAGCAGGCTGTCGCGGTACTGCGGCAAACCGGCGATCAGATCCTGCTGGGCCTGGAAGCTGGTGGCCATGCGCGCGAAGAAGTCGCGGCTGATGGTGGCGCGTTGCTGGTGCACGGCGGCGATGCGCGCCTGCACCTCGCCCGCCAGCGGCAGTGCGTCGATCTCTTCCAGCAGCGCCGCATGCAGGCGGCCGCCCGGTAGCGCACGGCGGTAGAAGATCGCGTTGCCTTCGCGGCGGGTGGCCACCAGGCCGGCCTGGGCCAGGACCTTGAGGTGATGGCTCATGCCCGACTGGCCGATGGCGAAGATCTGCGCCAGTTCCAGCACGCCGAACGAATCGTTGCTCAGAGTGCGCAGCACGTTCAGGCGCAGCGGATCGCCGCCGGCCTTGCACAGGGCGGCGAGCTCGTCGCAGGGGTCGAAATCCAACTGGGGTGCGCGCAGGGTCATGGGGGCGCAGTCTAGTCGGTCATTTTTCATACAGCAATACCAATATCAAAAAGTTTTGATATTGGTATTGAGGCTAGCCTGGCGCCTGGCTCAGTTGCAGAAAAGCGGCGGGGGCCGGGCTCAGGCTGGTGCCGAGTCGCCATAGCACATGCAGTTCACGCTCGATCTGCAGGTCCTGCACCGCCAAGCGCTGCAGTTCGCCGCTGGCCAGTTCACGTTCGACCACCCGCTGCGACAGCCAGGCGATGCCTTGGCCGTCGGCGAGCAGGCGCTTGAGCGCTTCGGTGCTGCCGATGGCCATGCCGGCCTGTGGCTCCAGTTCGTGGTCGCGATAGGCCTGCTCGATACTGGCGCGAGCGCCGGATCCGGGTTCGCGCATATACAGCGGGTACGCCTGCAGGTCGCGGGCCTCAAGGCGCTCGGCCCTGGCCAGCGGGTGCAGCGGCGATGCCACCGGAAGCAGGGCATCGCGCGCCAGCAGGCGATGCGCGTAGTCGGCCTGGGCGAACGAGCCTTCGACGAAGCCCAGGCTGATGCGGCCCTCGTCCAGTTGCCGGGTCACGACGTCGGTGTTGCTGACTCCCAGGCTGACGAATATCTGTGGATGCAGGGCGCGAAAACGGGTGAGCAGGGGCGGCAGCAGGTAGGCGCCGAGCGTGGCGCTGGCGC
Source organism: Pseudomonas oleovorans subsp. oleovorans (assembly GCF_002197815.1). GTDB lineage: Bacteria > Pseudomonadota > Gammaproteobacteria > Pseudomonadales > Pseudomonadaceae > Aquipseudomonas > Aquipseudomonas oleovorans. Next base: position 66,662 of record NZ_NIUB01000001.1, on the reverse strand, counting down.
CCAGATGCAGCTCGCCCTGCTCCAGTTGGGCGAAGTCACGCAGGTCGCGTTCGGCGGCGCGCTCCAGGGCGAAGATGCGTCGCGCGTAGTCATGCAGGCGCAGGCCGCCTTCGGTCAGTCGCACGCCGCGTGGCTGGCGATCGAACAGGCGCAGGTCGAGGCTAGCTTCGAGATCGCGAATTTCCCGCGTCACGGCAGGCTGGCTGATGTGCAGGTGTTCGGCGCCGGCGCTGATGCTGCCGGCGTCTGCCACGGCAAGGAAGACCTTTAGATGATGAAGGTTCATGACTTTGTATAAGTGAAAGGTATGGATTGAATGCTGAATATGTATTTTTCATATGGCAAGCCAATTCTTACCCTTGCGCCATCACTCATGTCACGGGACTACCCGACTCATGCCACGCCCCTTCAGTCGTCTACCCGAGCCCCTGGCTTTCATTCGTCATTTCACTCCCAGCTGGTTCGCCGTGACCATGGGCACCGGTGTGCTGGCGCTGGTGATCGCTTATCTGCCCTGGCAACTGCCTGGATTGCTGATGCTCGCCGAGGGGCTGTGGTTTGTCGCGGTCAGTCTGTTCGCGCTGTTCAGCCTGCTGTTTCTGCTGCGCCTGACGCTGTTTCGCGAAACCATCTGGCCGATGCTGCTGCACCCGGTGCAGTCGATGTTCCTTGGCGCCATTCCCATGGGCCTGGCGGTGCTGATCAAGGGCTTGCTGCTGTTCGGCGTGCCGCGCTGGGGCGAGGGGATTTACGCGCTGGCCCATGCGCTGTGGTGGCTGGATGCAGCGCTGGCGCTGCTTGGCGCGTTGCTGGTGCCCTATCTGATGTTCACCCGCCAGCACCATGCACTGGAAAAACTCACCGCGGTGTGGCTGCTACCTATCGTTGCACCGGAGGTCGCCGCCAGCACGGCAGGCGCGCTGGCGCCGCATCTGGCGGCCGAGGCGGCGCAACAGTTATTGGTGGCCGGCTTCGTGCTCTGGGGATTGTCGCTGTCGCTGGCGTTTTCGCTGATCACGCTGGTGCTGCTGCGCCTGGCCCTGCACAAACTGCCGGATACCGATTTTGCCGCCACCAGCTGGCTACCGCTGGGGCCGCTGGCCACCGGTTGCCTGGGGTTGCTGAGCATGGGGCATGCGGCGCCGCTGGCCTTTGCCGGTACGCCGCTGGTGGGCGCCGCCGAGCTGGCGCGGGATCTCGGCCTGATCGGCGGCCTGGCGCTGTGGGGCGCGGGCTTGTGGTGGCTGGTGATCGCCACGCTGTTCACTCGCCACTACATCCGCGACAACATGCCGTTCAACCTCGGCTGGTGGGGGTTTACCTTTCCGCTGGGGGTATTCGCCCTGGCCACCTTCGAGCTGCAGGCGGTGACCGGCTTGAGCTTTTTTGCCTTCATCGGTCTGCTGCTGGCGGTGCAACTGGCGGCAGTCTGGACGCTGGTGTTCAGTCGCACGCTCGCCGGCGTCTGGCATGGCGAGTTGTTTCAGGCGCCTTGTCTGGGTGGGCCGGGCAGCCCGGCGGTGAGCGTTTTGAGCGAACAGGCGGGCTGATTTGGTCTCTACGACCATCTGTCATTGCCCCATGGGGGCCGGCTGGGCGAAAATAGGCGTCTTTTTTCGCCCCCTTCATTCAGAAGCAGCCCCCGTAGGAGATTCAGCGATGCCCAGCCGTCGTGAGCGAGCCAATGCCATTCGTGCCCTGAGCATGGATGCCGTGCAGAAAGCCAACAGCGGCCACCCCGGTGCCCCCATGGGTATGGCGGACATCGCCGAAGTGCTGTGGCGCGACTACCTCAAGCACAACCCGAGCAACCCGAACTTCGCCGATCGTGACCGCTTCGTGCTGTCCAACGGCCATGGTTCGATGCTGATCTATTCGCTGCTGCACCTGACCGGCTACGACCTGTCCATCGACGACCTGAAGAACTTCCGTCAGCTGCACAGCAAGACCCCGGGTCACCCGGAGTACGGTTACACCCCGGGCGTCGAGACCACCACCGGCCCGCTCGGCCAGGGCATTGCCAACGCCGTCGGTTTCGCCATCGCCGAGAAGGTGCTGGGCGCGCAGTTCAACCGTGAAGGCCACCAGATCGTCGATCACAACACCTACGTGTTCCTCGGCGACGGCTGCATGATGGAAGGCATTTCCCACGAAGTCTGCTCGCTGGCCGGCACCCTGGGCCTGGGCAAACTGATCGCCTTCTATGACGACAACGGCATCTCCATCGACGGCGAGGTCGAGGGCTGGTTCACCGACGACACGCCCAAGCGCTTCGAAGCCTACGGCTGGCAGGTGATCCGCAATGTCGACGGCCATGATGCCGAAGAAATCAAGATGGCCATCGAGACCGCGCGCAAGACTACGGATCAGCCGACCCTGATCTGCTGCAAGACCACCATCGGCTTCGGTTCGCCGAACAAGCAGGGCAAGGAAGAGTGCCACGGCGCACCGCTGGGCAATGATGAAATCGCCCTGACCCGCGCCGCCCTGGGCTGGAACCATGGCCCGTTCGAAATCCCCGCCGAGATCTACGCCGAGTGGGATGCCAAAGAAGCCGGCGCTGCCGCCGAAGCCGCCTGGAACGAAAAGTTCGCCGCTTACGCCGCTGCCCATCCCGAGCTGGCTGCCGAGTTCAAGCGCCGCATGGCCGGTGAGCTGCCGGGCGATTTTGCCGAGAAGGCCAGCGCCTATATCCAAGAAGTCGCCGCCAAGGGCGAGACCATCGCCAGCCGCAAGGCCAGCCAGAACGCGCTGAATGCCTTCGGCCCGCTGCTGCCGGAATTCCTTGGCGGTTCGGCCGACCTGGCCGGCTCCAACCTGACCCTGTGGAAGGGCTGCAAGGGCGTCTCCGCCGAAGATGCCTCCGGCAACTACATATTCTACGGTGTGCGTGAGTTCGGCATGAGCGCGATCATGAACGGTATCGCCCTGCACGGCGGTTTCGTGCCGTACGGCGCGACCTTCCTGATCTTCATGGAATACGCGCGCAACGCCGTGCGCATGTCCGCGCTGATGAAGCAGCGTGTGCTGTACGTGTTCACCCACGACTCCATCGGTCTCGGCGAAGACGGCCCGACCCACCAGCCGATCGAGCAACTGGCCAGCCTGCGTGGCACGCCGAACCTCGACACCTGGCGCCCGGCCGATGCCGTGGAGTCCGCCGTGGCCTGGAAGTACGCCATCGAGCGCGCCGACGGCCCGAGCGCCCTGGTGTTCAGCCGCCAGAACCTGCCGCATCAGCCGCGTGATGCCCAGCAGCTTAGTGATATTGAACGTGGCGGTTACGTACTCAAGGACAGCGTCGGCGAGCCGGAACTGATCCTGATCGCCACCGGTTCGGAAGTCGGGCTGGCCGTTGCCGCCTACGACAAACTGACCGCCGACGGGCGCAAGGTGCGCGTGGTCTCCATGCCGTCGACCAGCGTGTTCGACCAGCAGGACGCCGCCTACAAGCAGGCCGTGCTGCCGCTGCAGGTCGGTGCGCGCATCGCCATCGAGGCCGCGCATGCCGACTTCTGGTACAAGTACGTGGGCCTGGAAGGTCGCATCATCGGCATGACCAGCTTCGGCGAGTCGGCCCCGGCTCCGGCCCTGTTCGAGCACTTCGGCTTCACCGTCGACAACATCGTCGCCACTGCCGAAGAACTGCTGGACGCCTGACCCTTCCGTAGGAGCGAGCTCTGCTCGCGAAGCTGTTTGCCTCGCGCAGGGTTCGCGAGCAGAGCTCGCTCCTACCGGGTTCCTTTTGCCTTGCGAGCGCCTATGTCACGACAACGCCCCTATCGTGTCGCCCTCAACGGTTATGGCCGCATCGGCCGTTGCGTGCTGCGCGCGCTGCACGAGCGTGGCGATTCGGCGAGTCTGGAAATCGTCGCGCTGAATGACCTGGCCGACCAGGCCAGCATCGAATACCTGACCCGCTTCGACTCCACCCACGGGCGCTTTCCCGGCGAGGTGAAGGTCGATGGCGACTGCCTGCATATAAACGGCGATTGCGTGAAGGTGCTGCGCCAGAGCGAGCCCGAGGCCATCGACTGGGCCGCGCTGGATATCGACCTGCTGCTGGAGTGTTCCGGGCAGTACGTCACCCGCGATCAGGCGCAGCGTTTCATCGACGCTGGCGCTCCGCGGGTGTTGCTGTCGCAGCCGATGGCCAGCGAGGCGGATATCGACGCCACTGTCGTCTTTGGCGTCAATCAGCAGTGCCTGAGCGGTGCCGAGCGCCTGGTGTCGAATGCGTCCTGTACCACCAACTGCGGTGTGCCGCTGTTGAAATTGCTCGATGAGGTGGTGGGTCTGGAGTACGTCTCCATTACCACCATCCACTCGGCAATGAATGACCAGCCAGTGATCGATGCCTATCACCACGAAGACCTGCGCCGCACGCGCTCGGCCTTCCAGTCGGTGATCCCGGTGTCCACCGGCCTGGCGCGCGGTATCGAGCGCCTGCTGCCGGAGCTGGCCGGGCGTATTCAGGCCAAGGCCATCCGGGTGCCGACGGTCAACGTCTCGTGCCTGGACATCACCCTGCAGACGGCGCGCGATACTTCGGCAGAAGAGATCAACCGCGTGCTGCGTCAGGCGGCGGAGAGTGGCCCGCTCAGGGGGCTGCTGGCCTACACCGAATTGCCGCACGCCAGCTGCGACTTCAACCACGACCCGCACTCGGCCATCGTCGACGGCAGCCAGACCCGCGTGTCCGGCCCGCGCCTGGTCAACCTGCTGGCCTGGTTCGACAACGAGTGGGGGTTTGCCAACCGCATGCTCGATGTCGCCGAACATTTTCTCCTACAAGCCAATCAAGCCAATCCACAAGTGAGCGAGCTAGAGCGAGACAAGGCAAAAACAGGCGAAGAAGCGCAGTTTACGAGGTGTAAATGAGCATTCTGAGCCTGTTTTTAACGCAGTATCGCCGACGCGCAGCCGCTTGTGGTTTGGCGTAACCAGCCCCCGTGAAGGACTGATTTATGACCGTTCTGAAGATGACCGACCTCGACCTCGCTGGTAAGCGCGTGTTGATCCGCGAAGACCTCAACGTCCCGGTGAAGGACGGTGTGGTCAAGAGCGACGCGCGTATCCTCGCCTCCTTGCCGACCATCAAGCTGGCGCTGGAGAAGGGCGCTGCCGTGCTGGTCTGCTCGCACCTGGGTCGCCCGGAAGAGGGCATCTACAGCGAGGAAGACAGCCTGGCGCCGGTCGCCGCCTACCTGAGCAAGGCGCTCGGTCGTGACGTGCCGCTGGTCAAGGACTACCTTGGCGGTGTCGAGGTCAAGCCCGGCGAGCTGGTGCTGCTGGAGAACGTGCGCTTCAACAAGGGTGAAAAGAAGAACACCGACGAGCTGGCCCAGCAGTACGCTGCCCTGTGCGACGTGTTCGTGATGGACGCCTTCGGAACCGCTCACCGCGCCCAGGGCTCGACCCATGGCGTGGCCAAGTTCGCCAAGGTCGCCTGCGCCGGCCCGCTGCTGGCTGCCGAGCTGGATGCCCTGGGCAAGGCGCTGGACAAGCCGGCCCGGCCGATGCTGGCCATCGTCGCCGGCTCCAAGGTGTCGACCAAGCTCGACGTGCTTAATTCCCTGGCCGATATCTGCGACTCGCTGATCGTCGGCGGCGGCATCGCCAACACCTTCCTCGCCGCTGCCGGCCTGCCGGTGGGCAAGTCGCTGTACGAGGCCGATCTGGTCGACACCGCCAAGGCCATCGCGGCCAAGGTCAGTGTGCCGCTGCCGGTGGACGTGGTGGTGGCCAAGGCCTTTGCCGAAGATGCCGAAGCAACCGTGAAAGCCGTTAGTGAAGTGGCCGAGGACGATATGATCCTGGATATCGGCCCGCAGACCGCGGCGATGTTCGCCGAAATGCTCAAGGCCTCGCAGACCATCCTGTGGAACGGCCCGGTCGGCGTGTTCGAGTTCGACCAGTTCGGCAACGGCACCAAGGCCCTGGCCCTGGCCATCGCTGAAAGCCCTGCGTTCTCCATCGCCGGCGGCGGCGATACCCTGGCGGCCATCGACAAGTACGGCGTGGCGGACAAGATTTCCTACATTTCCACCGGTGGTGGCGCCTTCCTCGAGTTTGTCGAAGGCAAGGTGCTGCCAGCGGTTGAGGTGCTGGAGCAGCGCGCACAGTGATCGCCAGCTAGGGTGAAGGGAGTCACCCTACGCCGCGGCCGATAAAACCCTGACGTGAACGGGTGGTCTGTAGAAAACCGGATCATCGTACAAGGAATCATGTCATGGACAAGTTAGCCGCTTTGAGCGTGGTTGGTATGTTGCTGGCCGGTTGTGCCGGCGCAGGAAGGGAGGCGGCCTGCGAGGTATTCAGCCCGGCGCAGATCGAAACCCCGACCACTCAGGATGATCAGCGTGTCGAGCAAAGCAGTGGTCAACCCACTGGCGCGGCACCGGAACAGCGTTGCTGACGAGGAGAAGCAATGAGCGGAATCAGACTGGCGGGGCTTGCTGTCGCCGCCACGCTGCTGGCGGCCTGCAGCAGTCAGCCGGCGGCGCCGGAGCAATGGAATCGCTGGGTATGCGACAGCCAGACCGAAGTGCTGTGGCGCTTCGCCAACGGCAGCGTCGACCAGGTGGATGTGCGCCTGGGTGGTGACGACATCGTCTATCGTCTGACTCAGGAGCCAGCTGCATCCGGCGCGCTGTACAGCGATGGGCGTCTGTCCTTCCACACCAAGGGTGAGGAAGGTCTGGTCTACTGGACCGCAACAGATGACCTTATAGGCCGTGGTTGCAAGGCTCCGTAACATCCTCGGCGACGCCGAGACGAGAGCTGCGGGCATGCCCCAGCTTCACGAAACTTGAACAACGCCTGCCCCTGCGGCAGGCTTGCACGATTAACGACCTCCAAACCGGGAGACAGAAACACCATGGCACTTATCAGCATGCGCCAGATGCTCGACCACGCCGCCGAATTCGGCTACGGCGTGCCGGCCTTCAACGTCAACAACCTCGAGCAGATGCGCGCCATCATGGAAGCCGCCGACAAGACCGATTCGCCGGTCATCGTCCAGGCCTCCGCTGGTGCCCGCAAGTACGCCGGTGCGCCGTTCCTGCGCCACCTGATCCTGGCTGCCATCGAAGAATTCCCGCACATTCCGGTGTGCATGCACCAGGACCACGGCACCAGCCCTGACGTGTGCCAGCGCTCCATCCAGCTGGGCTTTTCCTCGGTGATGATGGACGGCTCGCTGAAAGAAGACGGCAAGACCCCGGCCGATTACGACTACAACGTCCGCGTGACTCAGCAGACCGTGGCCTTCGCCCACGCCTGCGGCGTGTCCGTGGAAGGCGAGCTGGGTTGCCTGGGCAGCCTGGAAACCGGCATGGCCGGTGAAGAAGACGGCGTCGGCGCCGAGGGCGTGCTCGATCACAGCCAACTGCTGACCGACCCGGAGGAAGCCGCTGACTTCGTCAAGGCTACCCAGGTCGACGCCCTGGCCATCGCCATCGGCACCAGCCACGGCGCTTACAAGTTCACCAAGCCGCCAACCGGCGACGTGCTCTCCATCGAGCGCATCAAGGAAATCCACAAGCGCATCCCCAACACCCACCTGGTGATGCACGGTTCCTCCTCCGTTCCGCAGGAATGGCTGAAGGTGATCAACGAATTCGGCGGTGACATCAAGGAAACCTACGGTGTGCCGGTCGAGGAAATCGTCGAAGGCATCAAGCACGGCGTGCGCAAGGTCAATATCGACACCGACCTGCGTCTGGCTTCCACCGGTGCGATCCGCCGCATGATGGCCGAGCACCCGAGCGAGTTCGACCCGCGCAAGTTCTTCGCCAAGACCATCGTCGCCATGCGCGACATCTGCATCGCCCGCTACGAAGCCTTCGGCACCGCTGGCAATGCCTCCAAGATCAAGCCGATCTCCCTGGAGGGCATGTACCAGCGCTATGCCAGCGGCGAGCTGAACGCCAAGGTCAACTGAGTCTGATGCGTGACCAGGAGCCCCGCCATGTGCGGGGCTTCTGCTTTTTATGGACGGGGCTCGGCGTGAGCAACGCGGCGAGAGGTAAAACCCTGTAAAACTCCCGCAGCGTGAGGGCAGGCGGGGTGCGCCATAATTCGTGGACTGTCGTTCCGGGAAACTGCCACCCATGTCCAGCAAGCCACGTCTGTTGCTCGCTTTTCTCCTCGCCGTGTTGCTGGCCTCGCTGCTTGCCTCGATCTTCCAGACCCAGACCAATCTGGCTGCCCTGCAGGCCATCGGTGCACCGGTGCCGCTGAGTGTGCGCCTTGGCACCACCGCACTCGACCTGCTCGGGTTTACCCCGACGTTCATCCTGCTCAGCGCCCTGGGCTTTGTCTTTGCCTTACCGCTGGCCGCCTGGCTGGCGCGCCGCATGCCGGCGCTACGGTGGCTAATTTTCGTGCTGGCGGGCGCGGCAGCGATCTGGACGGCGCTGGCGCTGGCCAATGTGCTGGCACCGATGCCGACGCTGATCGCCGCCGACCGCAGCCCGTTCGGCACGCTCGGGCTGATGGCCTGCGGCAGCGTCGGTGCGCTGCTGTTCGGCCTGCTCGGTCGGCGGGTGCGCTACCGGGCGCAGCCAACTTCTTCCGATTCTCTGTGACAAGGCGTTGCCCATGTTGAGAAGTACCCGCGCGCTGATGCTTTGCGGCCTGTTCGTCAGTACGCCGCTGCTGGCCCTGGATTACCGCATCGAAACCTTCAGCGAAGGGCTGGAGAATCCCTGGGCCGTGGCCTTCCTGCCGGACGGACGCATGCTGGTCACCGAGCGTGTCGGGCGCCTGCGCATGATCGAAGCCGACGGCAGTGTCGATCCCAAGCCGGTGGCGGGCCTGCCCGAGGTCTTCATCGCTGCCCAGGCCGGACTGATGGAAGTGGCGCTGGACCCGGACTACAGCGACAACCGCTGGCTTTACCTGACTTACGCGCACGGCTCGCTGGAGGCCAACAACACGCGTCTGGCGCGTGCCCGCCTGGTGGATGACGAACTGCACGACTTCGAAGTGCTGTTCACCGCCCAGCCGCTCAAGGCCGGCGCCGCGCATTACGGTGGGCGCATCGCCTTTCTCGCCGACAAGACCCTGGTGCTGACCCTGGGCGACGGTTTCGACTGGCGTGAAGAGGCGCAGAACCCGGCCAACCACCTGGGCAAGATCGTGCGTCTGAACCGTGACGGTAGCGTACCGCAGGACAACCCGCTGCTCGGCCAGGACGGCGCGGCGCCGGAAATCTACAGCCTCGGCCACCGCAACGTGCAGGGCATCTTCTTCGATGTCGAGCACAATCGCCTGTACAGCCACGAGCACGGCCCACGCGGGGGTGATGAACTCAACCTGATCGAGGCCGGCAAAAACTATGGCTGGCCGCTGGCGACCTTCGGTATCGACTACACCGGTGCGCGCGTCAGCCCCTACACCGAGCTGCCGGGGCTGACCGCGCCACTGCTGCACTGGACACCCTCGGTAGCACCGTCGAGCCTGACCCTGTATCGCGGCGAGTTGTTCCCCGAGTGGCAGGACGACCTGTTCGCGGCCACCCTGGCCGAGCGCAGCGTACGCCGCATCCGTGTGCGCGACGGCATGCTGGCCGGTGAGGAAATCCTCTTCGAAGAGTTGGGCGAGCGGATTCGCGATGTGCGCAGTGGGCCGGATGGTGCGCTCTATCTGCTCACCGATAACCCAGAGGGGCGTCTGCTGCGTGTGGTGCCCAGCGAGTAATGCCGCATCCGTTACACTGACGGTCCAGATGAATGTGGGATCGTAGCGTTGAAGTATCTACAGGGTTATCCGGTCGCCTTGCAGCAGCAGGTTCGTCAGCTGATCACCGATGATCGGCTCGGTGACTACTTGGCGCAGCGCTATCCGGGCCGGCATGAAGTGCAGAGCGACAAGGCGCTGTATGGCTACGTGATGGCGCTCAAGCAGGAACACCTGAAGAACGCGCCGGCTATCGACAAGGTGCTCTACGACAATCGACTCGATCTCACCCACCGCGCGCTGGGCCTGCATACGGCGGTCTCGCGGGTGCAGGGCGGCAAGCTCAAGGCGAAGAAGGAAATTCGCGTTGCCTCGCTGTTTCGCGACGCCGCGCCGGCCTTCTTGCAGATGATCGTGGTGCACGAACTGGCACACCTGAAAGAGAGCGAGCACAACAAGGCCTTCTACAAGCTGTGCGACCACATGTTGCCGGGCTATGCGCAGATCGAATTCGACCTGCGCATGTACCTGACCTGGCGCGAGATGACGGCGGCCAACTGAGCAGCCGATGCGCTGACCTGTGAGCTCAGCCGTGCAGGAGCAGGTTGAGCTGGTCGACTACTTCTGCCCAGTCGGCATCTTCGAGAATTTCTTCGCGCAGCAGCGCGGCCTGCGCCGGTGTCCAGAACGGAGCATCGGACAGTTTGCAGGCATCCGGCAGCGGCGAATGGGTGCTGATGAAGGCGTTGATGCTGGCGGCATCGTCAGGCAGGCCGAGCTGCTTGAACAGGGCTGGCAGGCTGTGGATTGGATTTTCCATGGTACTGGCTCTCGCTAGACGTGTTGTTCATCGCTAATTACCAAGCTTAGCCCAGATAGTTCCGCTTACGTGGCTGCCAGCACCTCGAAAATCTGCTGGCGACTCCCTACTGGCAGGCTTATCTCGTCGCCAGGCTTCTTGCCGAGCAGCAATTTCCCGAGCGGTGCGGTATTGCCGAGCACCTGGATGGTCTGGTCGGCCAGTTGTAGTTTCATGCTGGCGCCTGGTGGGCCGAGGAACAGCCATTGTTCGTGGCCATCCTCGGCCGCAAGCTGCACCAGCACGCCGAGCTCGATACCCTGATTGATATCGAAGGGGCGCGGGCGCAGCTGACGCCAGGTGATCAGGGTCTGGCGCAGTTCTTCGACGCGGCGCGCCTGACCGCTGGCCAGGTAGGCGGCCTCCAGGCCCAGGGTGTCGTACTTGTTCTCGGCGACGTTCTCTTCATGGGTGGCCGCTTCGTGGGCGCTGAGGGCGGCGAGGCTGGCCTGTTCGAGGTCGGTCTGCAGATGGCTGAGTACGTCTTGCAGCAGCAGATTCTTGTCCATGGTGTGCTATCGGGTTCGAGTTGATGAAGAGACGACGGCCTGACGCCGATCAGGTAGGGCTTCCTGGGCGGCCTAGGGTCTGTTGCCGTTTCGCGCACGGTCGCGTCGAAACGGCAACAGACCCTAGTGTAGGAGCCCCGCCCCGGGGCGAAGCTTGCAAGTGCGTGTTGCCCTGATTCGCGGCGGGGCGCCGCTCCTACGCATTGGCTGCGTTGATACTTAACTGACGGGCACTAGGCTGCGCCCCCTGTTCAAAGGTATTGGGTGGCCAGTTGCACGCGGTTGCGACCTTCGGCCTTGGCCCGGTACATGGCGGCATCGGCCAGGCGAATCAGCATGCTGGCATCGTCGGCGCCGCGGCTCAGGGCGATGCCGATGCTGGCGCCGACGCGTACGGTACGATCTTCCAGGTACATTGGCGTGTCCAGCCCTTCCAGCAGACGTTTGGCCAGGTCGTGCGCATCTTCGGCCGATTGCACGCTCTCGCAGATCACCACGAACTCGTCACCGCCGAGGCGCGCAGGCAGATCGGTATCGCGCACGTATTGCCGCAGGCGCTGCGCCACTTCGGCCAGTGCCAGGTCGCCGTAGCCGTGGCCGTGCTGGTCGTTGATCGGTTTGAAACCGTCAAGGTCGATCAGCATCACGGCGAGCAGTTCGTTGCGGCGCTGGCTGCGCGCCAGTGCCTGCTCCAGGTGTTGTTGTAGGGCGGTACGGTTGGGCAGGCCGGTCAGTGGATCCTGCAGGGCCAGCTCACTGAGGCGCTGATTGGCCTGTTCCAGGGCCTGGGTGCGTTCGGTGACGCGCTTGGCGAGGATCTGCTCGTTGAGCTGCAGCGCGGCTTCGCGTTGGCGCTTGAGCTCGATGAGGCGCGCCGCCAGGGCGAAGGACAGCAGGATCATCTCCAGCCCCGAGCCGATCTGCATGGCGTACAGGGTAATGAAGTTCGACGGAATCAGGGCGAAGTTGCGTAGCGCCAGCAGCACCGCGCCGGTCAGCAGCATCAGCCAGGCCAGGGCGAACAGGCGAGCACCGGGCACCCGGTAGCCAATGCAGACGAAGCTGGTGACCAGCAGCGTCAGGGTGGCGATCAGGCCGGTCAGCGACATCAGCTGCAGCGCGCGCTGCAGTGGCAGCAGGACACTGGCCAAGACGGCTGCACCGATGGCGATGGACAGCATCAGCAGGCCCTTGTCCCAGCGTGGCAGCCACTGGCGGGTGTCGAGAAAGCTGCGCGCAAACACCACCGACAGCAGCGCCGCCGTCGTCAGGCTGACCGGCAGTATGCGGTTGCTCCAAGGCGCCGCTTCGGACCACAGATACTGCGCGCCAAGACCATTGAGCGACAGCACGCTGAGGGCGAAGGCGAACATGAACAGCACGTAGTTGAGGAAAGGCCGCTCGCGCAGGGCGAGAAACAGCAGCAGGTTGTACAGCCCCAGGGCGATCAGCACGCCAAAGTAGATGGCATGCGCCAGGTAGCCGTTCTGGCTGTGCTGCTCGAAATCGCGCGAAGACATCAGCGCACCGCTGAGGGTCATGCTGCCGCGCGAGTCGACGCGCAGGTACAGCGTGCGCTGCTCGCCGGGTTGCAGCGCGATCTCGAATACCGGGTTGCGATGGCCGACGCTGCGCTGCGCGTAGGGCACGGTGTCGCCGCTGCGCGACTCGCGCACGCCATCGGCGCCGATGTCGTATAGACGCACCTCGTCCAGCGAGGCGTAATTCAGTTCCAGGCGCCAGACGCGTGTTTGCTGGGCATCCGATTGCAGCGCCAGGCGCAGCCAGATCACCCCCGACACATAGCCGAAGCTGAGGTCACGGCGATTCAGCGAGGGCTGGAAAGGGGCATCGACAGCGCGAACGTCGTCCAGGCTCAGGGCGCTCTGGGGATCGGCGAGAAAGTCGACCAGGCCGTAGAGATCCTGTGCTGCGCTGCTGTCACCCAGACGTGTGCTGGCGAGGGTAATCTGGCTGGCCAAAAGCAGACTGCACACCAGCAGCAGACCCGGCAACGAGACCAGGTAGGCGAGGGTGGTGTGTCGGTTGGCTGGCATGGGCAAGGCCTGGGAGCTAGGCGTCGTCAGATAGTGGGGGAAAGCCCCATGAGCCTGCTAGTGGCGATCCTTCTGCAGATGCGCGGCCAAGGTGCGCAGTGGCGCCAACTGGCGGCAGATCAGCGCCAGTTGCGTCTGCACCAGACGTTGGCGTTCGTCGGCGTCGTCGGCAATCTGCTCCAGGCTTTGCGCCAGTGCCTGTTCTTCATCGCTGTGGATGGCCAGCGGCTGCTCGCCGCGCAGGCCGGTGGCGATTTCATCGAGGCTGCTGGCCAGCGCTTCGGCCTGTTCCAGCAATTGTGCCTGGGCCGCCTGCGGCAACTGCTCGCCACGATGGGCGCCGAGCCCGGAGAGATAGCTGAGCAGGGTGTGCGACAGCACCAGAAAGCGAAAGCCGAGGTCGGCGTCCTTACGGAAGTGGCCAGGCTCCATCAGCATGTTGCCGAGGGTGGTGGACAGTGCCGCGTCGGCGTTGTGCGCGTTGCGTCGGGCCAGGCGGTAGCCGAGGTCGTCACGCTTGCCGTGTGCGTACTGGGCGATGATCTGCCGCAGGTAGGCGCTGTTGCAGCTCAGTGTGTTCGCTAGCATGCGCCCCAGGCGTCGACCCTGCCAGTCCGGCAGGATCAGGAACACCGCCAGCCCGGCCAGCATGCCGCCGAGCAGGGTGTCGACCAGGCGCGGCAGGAACAGGCCGTAGCCGTCGCCGATCTGGTTGAAGCAGAACAGCACCAGCAGGGTGATCGCCGCCGTGGCCAGGGTGTAGCGCGTGCTGCGTGTGGCGAAGAAGGCGACGCCAGCGACCACGGCGAACAGGGCCTGGATGCGTGGGTCGGGAAACAGTTCGATCAATGCCCAGCCCAACCCCAAGCCGATCAGGGTTCCGACGATGCGCTGCACCAGCTTGAGACGCGTGGCGCCGTAGTTCGGCTGACAGACGAACAGGGTGGTCAGCAGAATCCAGTAGCCCTGGGTCGGATGAATCAGGTGCAGCAGGCCGTAACCGGCGGCCAGAGCTATGGACAGGCGCAGTGCGTGGCGAAACAGCAGCGAGGTGGGGGTCAGTTGCTGGCCGATGCGCTCGATCACCTCGCGCAACGAATGGGGTTCGCGATCGAGCAGGCTGCTGTCCTGCTCATCGGCCAGGGCGTCGGGGTTGCTGGCGTTACCGAGTAGCAGGTCGAGGCTGGCGAGGTTGCCGGCCAATGCACCGAGCGAGCGCAGCAGGCGGCGCCAGGCCGGGTTGCTTTGCAGGTGCAGGTGATCGAGCGAGGCATGCAGATCTTCCAGGGCCTGGCTGCATAGTTCGCGGTATTCGAACGGCTGGCGCAACTCGATGGCGCTGCCCAGGCGCTGGCAGGCTTCGCCGTGCAGGCGCAGCAGGCGCTGGCAGCGAAACAGCACATCGCTGTGGAAGAAGGCTTCGGCCAGTTCGTTGTAAGGGTAGTGCGACGAGCTGGCGCGTTCGTGAATGTCCTGGGCGAGGAAGTACAGCTTCAGGTAGCGATTGACCTTCGGCGCCGGCCGACCGCCACCGACCCGGTGCAGAATGATCTCCTTGGCCGCGTTGAGTGCGGAGACGACGCGGCCATTCTGTTGGGCCAACTGCAGGCGGCGTTGCTCCACATCCAGCTGGCGCACCGGTTCGAACAGCGCTGCCTTGAGCTTGAGGTACTTGCCCAGTTCGCGAAACAGCCGGGCCAGGGCGAGCTGTACCGGCTGATGGGCGAACAGCGCGTGCCAGATCACCGATAGCAGGCCGTACCAGGCGGCTCCAGCCACCAGCAGCAGCGGCTCCAGCCACAGGCCGGCGACGCCGCCGCGCTGCTCGACGCCGATCATGCTGTACACCGCGAGGATCAGGGTGCCGGAACCCAGGGTGGCGAAGCGCTCACCGAGTGCGCCGAGCATGGTCAGGCAAAAGGCGGAAAAGGCCAGGGCGATGACGAACAGCCAGGGATAGGGGAAGAGGAATTCCACCGCATAGGCCGCCGCGCTGAAGCAGGCCAGGGTGACCAGCACCGCCCCGAGGCGGCCTTGCCAGCTGTCGTCGGTCTCGGTCAGGGCGCTGGCGATGATGCCGAGAAACAGTGGGATCAGCCCATGCATCCAGCCCTGCCACCAGCACAGCGCCAGGGCTCCGGCCAGGGCGATGAATACCCGCAGGCTGGCGCTGAACTTGTCCAGTGCCCAGAGGCGGCGCAGTGATTGGCGAAGGCGAGGTCGGGGCATAGGTCGTCTGGTCGAAAAAGATCTGAGCAGCCTACCGGAACTGGCCAGCCACTGGGTATCTGTCTGCCGGCAATCTGTTTGGCCTGGCGCCTTTCGCAATTTCGTCGTCCGTCTCGCGGATAAATCTGCTCCTGCAGCGAGCAGTACATCCCCTGTAGCACATCCGCCAGCCCTGTCGGGGACCCGCTGGAGCATGGACTATGCTCAATAAAGGCCCTCCGCCACCTGTCCGGTATCACCGGGGCCTGGGAGTCGAACGTGTTGCCTGGCTGGTTGCGTCTATGTCTGTGTGCTCTGATCCTCTGCGGTTCGGTGGGGGCGAGTGCGGTGCCGGGCGCGGTGGTGCGCTTGCAGGTGGATGGGGTGATCGGCCCGGCCAGTGCCGACTACCTGGTGCGCGGTCTGGCCAAGGCGGTGGACGAGGGCGCGCAACTGGTACTGATCGAGATCGACACGCCCGGCGGCCTGGATAGCTCCATGCGCGCGATCATCAAGGCGATCCTTGCCAGCCCGATCCCGGTGGCCAGTTACGTCGCCCCAGGCGGTGCGCGGGCGGCCAGCGCCGGCACCTACATCCTCTACGCCAGCCATGTCGCTGCCATGGCGCCGGGGACCAACCTCGGCGCCGCCACGCCGGTGGCCATCGGCATGCCGGGCTCGCCGAGCAAACCAGAGGGGGCTGACAAGGGTGAGACGGACAAGCCCGCGCAAGGCGAAAAGGGCTCGGCCGATGCCATGATCGCCAAGCAGGTCAACGATGCGGCCGCCTACATTCGTGGTCTGGCGAATATGCGCGGACGCAATGCCGAGTGGGCCGAGCAGGCGGTGCGCGAAGCCGTCAGTCTGTCCGCCGAGGAGGCGCTGGAGCAGAAGGTGATCGACTTTCTGGCCAGGGACCTGAGCGACCTGCTGCGCCAGCTGGACGGCAAGTCCCTGCAAGCCGCAGGCGTCGAAGTCACCCTGGCCACCGCCGGTGCGCCGCTGATCAGCCATGCGCCGGACTGGCGCACCCGGCTGCTGGCGGTGATCACCAACCCCAGCGTGGCGCTGATCCTGATGATGATCGGCGTCTACGGCCTGTTCTTCGAGTTTTCCAACCCGGGCAGCGGCATCGGCGGCGTGCTCGGTGGCATCAGTCTGATCCTCGCCCTCTACGCCCTGCAGTTGCTGCCGGTGAACTACGCCGGGGTGGCGCTGATCCTGCTCGGCATCGACGTGCCGGGCTTCGGCATCCCGCTGGCGCTGATCGTTACCCTGGCGCTGACCAGCGCCGGGCTGATCCTGGCCATCCTCGGCATGGCGTTGAAGGCCAGGCGGCGCCAGCAGGTGGCCGGCGACAGCGGCCTGGTCGGCAGCCTAGTGGCGGTCGCCGCGGTGCAGGCCGAGGATCCTTGTCAGAACCGGCGCTGGTGCCGGTTCTGCAGCGAGCCACGGCGGGTATCTGCCAGGTCTTCGAACAGGCGCTCGAACGCGCCGTGGTCAGCGTTACAGTGGTGATGACCAACCTGGACTGCGCCTGAGCAATCCGGCGCTGGTTTTTGTTCGCTTGATTCTGGACTGATCGGTTTTTAATGGAGGTGATATGCGGGAGTTGTTCGAGCTGTGTGGCGCCGATCCTGAGCGGGTGTTTTCGCCCTACTGCTGGCGCGTACGTCTGGCGCTGGCGCACAAGGGGCTGGACTGGCAGAGCCGGCCGACACGTTTCACTGACAAGGATTTGATCGCTCTTTCCGGACAGAAGCTGGTACCGGTGCTGATCGACGAAGGTGAAACGGTGCATGACAGCCTGGCGATCTTCGCCCACCTCGATCAGCGTTATCCACAACGTCCCTTGCTCGGCCGACCGCGAGTATTTCCGCAGTAGCCGGGAGAAGGCGCTGGGCATGAGCCTGGAGGCATTCGCCGATCCACAGGACGGTGAGCGGTTGTTCCGTGAAGGCGTGGCACCGCTGGAAATGTGGCTGCGTGATCAGCCCTTCCTCGAGGGCCAGGCCCCTGGCGGCTGCGACTACCTGCTGGCTGGCATGTTGTTCTGGGCCTGGTGCCTGGGCGCGCAACCCTGGGCCGAGGATTCTGCGCTGGGCGTCTGGTTCACGCGTATCCTGCAGACGTATGAAACGACTCACGGCCTGGTCAAGCGGGCCGCGATCCACCTGGAGGAAAACCCATGATCGACCTGTACTACTGGACCACACCGAACGGCCACAAGGTCAGCATCTTTCTCGAGGAAGCCGGGCTGGACTACCGCATCGTCCCCGTGCATATCGGCAAGGGCGAGCAGTTCGCACCCGAGTTTCTCAAGATCGCACCGAACAACCGCATTCCGGCCATCGTCGATCATGCCCCGGCCGATGGCGGTGAGCCCATCGCCCTGTTCGAGTCCGGGGCGATTCTCGAGTACCTGGCCGACAAGAGCGGGCAATTCCTGCCGCGCGAGACACGCGCGCGTTTCACCGTGTTGCAGTGGCTGTACTGGCAGGTGGGCGGCGTTGGCCCGATGGCAGGGCAGAACCATCACTTCGTGCGCTACGCGCCGGAGCCGATTCCGTATGCCATCGACCGCTACGTGAAGGAAACCGCGCGCCTCTACGGCGTGCTGGACCGCCAGCTGGCCGGGCGCGACTACGTGGCGGGCGATTATTCCATCGCCGACATGGCCATCTATCCCTGGGCCAAGCTGTGGAAGATGCAGCAACAGAAACTGGAGGACTTCCCCAACATGGCTGCCTGGCTCGAACGCATTGATGCACGCCCCGCGGTGCAGCGTGCCTACGCGCTGGTAGAACAGGTGAACGCCGATCCGCAGGCCTTGCTCACCGCAGAGGCGCGGCGCCTGCTGTTCGGGCAGTGACGGACGGACGAAATTTATCGTGGAATTTCCTGTGAGCTGGCTCATGCTTTCCTAGACTTCAGACTGTTGGCTCGCAATGGTTGGAGATGGTTATGCGAATCGGCATACCCAAGGAAATCAAGAACCACGAGTACCGAGTCGGCCCACGCCACAGTCGGTGGCCGAGCTGACGGCGCTCGGTCATGAGGTGTGGGTCGAAACCCATGCCGGTGCGGCCATCGGTTTTGCCGACGAGGATTACCTGGAGGCCGGCGCGCAGATCGCCAAGAGTTCGTCCGAGGTGTTCCAGCAGGGGCAGTTGATCGCCAAGGTCAAGGAGCCCCTGGCGGTGGAGCGCGCCAGGTTGCGAGCCGACCACACGCTGTTTACCTGCCTGCACCTGGCGCCGGATCGGGCGCAGACCGAAGAGCTGATGGTCAGCGGCGCCACCTGTATCGCCTACGAGACGGTGACCGATGCGCAGGGCCGCCTGCCTTTGTTGGTGCCGATGTCACGGTGTTGGACAAGAGCGTCGATGCGTTGCGCCGGCTCGATGCCCTGTACGGCAATCGCATCACCACGTTCTACTCCACTCGCGCGGCGGTGCGCGAGCAGGTGTTGGCGGCCGATCTGGTGATTGGCGGGGTGCTGATTCCCGGTGCGGCCACGCCCAAGCTGATCACTGCGGACATGGTGCGGCAGATGAAGGCCGGCGCAGTGTTGGTGGATGTCGCCATCGACCAGGGCGGATGCGCCGAGACTTCCCGCGCCACTACCCATGCCGAGCCCACTTATGTGGTCGATGATGTGGTGCACTATTGCGTGGCCAACATGCCCGGCGCGGTGGCGCGTACCTCGACCCTGGCGCTGAACAACGCGACCCTGCCGTTCGTCGTGGCGCTCGCCCAGAAGGGCACACACCGCGCCTTGCAGGATGATGCGCATCTGCTGAACGGGCTCAACGTGGCCAGGGGTGTGATCACCTGCGGCAGCGTGGCCGAGGCCCACGGCTTGCCCTTTCAATCGGCCGCCGGAGTGCTGGAACATCTGTCATAGCGTATCGCGGGGCCGCCTGGACCACGCTACGGAGGAAAAAGACCATGTCCAGCCGTCGTCATCTCCTCTTCGCCGCTGGCGGCGCGTTGCTGGTCAGCCCGGCACTGGCGCTGGCCGAGCGGTTGCTGACGCCGCGCCAGACGCTGGGCCCCTTCTACCCCGACCAACTGCTGCTGGATCGTGACAACGACCTGGTGCGGGTCGACGGTCAGGCCGCAGAGGCGCGCGGGATTCGCGTGCAACTGCACGGTTCGATCCTCGATGCGGGCGGCCGGCCACTGGCTGGGGCGCTGGTGGAAATCTGGCAAGTGGATGCCAACGGTATCTATTTGCACAGTCGCGGCGGTGACCGCCAGAGGCTCGACCCCGGGTTCCAGGGGTATGGCCGTTTCACCACGGCGGCCGATGGGCGCTACCGTTTTCGCACCATTCGCCCGGTGCCCTATCCCGGCCGTACCCCGCATATCCATCTGGCGGTGACCCTGCCCGGCATACCGCGTTTCGCCACGCAGTGTTATGTCCACGGCGAGCTGCTCAATCAGCGCGATGGCCTGCTCAACGCCATCCGCGACCCACGCTTGCGCGAACTGCTGGTCGTGCCCTTCGTACCGGTGAGCGGGCAGAGCGACGAGCAGATCGCCCGCTTCGATGTGGGGCTCGGCATCACCCCGAGCTTCTGAATGGCGGATTACAACGGCCAGATCCACAGCAGCATGGGCACACTGATCAGCGCTACGAGGATTTCCAGTGGCAGGCCCAGGCGCCAGTAGTCGCCAAAGCGGAAACCGCCAGGGCTGAGGATCAGGGTGTTGTTCTGGTGGCCAATGGGCGTGAGGAACGAGCAGGAGGCGCCGATGGCCACGGCCATCAACAGCGAGTCCGGGCTGACGCCGAGCTGGCTGGCGGCGCTTAGCGCGATGGGGCATACACCGCCGCCGTCGCCGCGTTGTTCATGACGTCCGCCAGGGTCATGGTCACCACCAGCAACAGGGTGATGATGGCGTTGCCCTGTGCCAGATTCTCCATCGGCAGGCGTGCCAGCAGATCGGCTGCGCCCGTGGCGGACATCGTACCGGCCACCGGCATCAATAGTCACGCAGCGGCGTCGTGCCTGTGATTGCAGCTTTGCATCTGCTGTCAAGGCAGAGTCTGCGCCGCGTCGGCAGTTCCCGCTGCACCGTTAAATGGGGCGCAATATTTAAGCCTCAGACGTATTGCGCGGCGGCGTAGCCCGACGCCCAGGCCCACTGGAAGTTAAAGCCGCCCAGGTGGCCGGTGACGTCGAGCACTTCGCCGATGAAATACAACCCCGGTACCTTGAGCGACTCCAGGGTCTTGGATGACACCTCGTCGGTATTCACCCCGCCCAGGGTCACTTCCGCCGTGCGGTAGCCTTCGGTGCCAGCCGGCACCAATTGCCAGTCGGACAGGCGCTCGGCAATCGTCTTGAGCTCGCCGGGCGTGTACTGCTTGAGCGGCTTGTTGCTGAACCAGCTGTCGACCAGCAGGGTCGCCATCTTCTTGGTGAACAGCTCGGCCAGCAGGGTTTTCAGCTCACTGTTGCCACGTTCGCGCTGCTGGGTGGCCAGCCATTCGGGCAGGTCGATATGTGGCAGCAGGTCGATATGTACGGTATCGCCCGGCTGCCAGTAGGACGAGATCTGCAGGATCGCCGGGCCGGACAGGCCGCGGTGGGTGAAGAGGATGTTCTCGACGAAACTCTGGCCATTGCAGCTCACCCGGCAGTCCTCCACCGAGGTTCCGGAAAGCTCCGTGCACAGCGTCTTGAGCTGCGGCTCGGTGATGGTGAAAGGCACCAGCCCGGCGCGGGTCGGCAGCAATTCGTGACCGAATTGCCTGGCTACCTGATAGCCGAAGCCGGTGGCGCCGAGGGTCGGGATCGACAGCCCGCCAGTGGCGATCACCAGCGACTGGCAGGCCACTTCGCCGAGGTCGCTTTGCAGCAGGAAGCCGCCTGCGGTTTTTTCGATGCTGTGTACTGCCGTGTCCAGGCGGATCTGTGCCCCGGCCTCGGCACATTCGGCCAGCAGCAATTCGAGGATGTCGCTGGACTTGTTATCGCAGAACAGCTGGCCAAGCTTCTTCTCGTGGTAGGGCACGCCGTGCTTGGCCACCAGGCCGATGAAGTCCCACTGGGTGAAGCGCGCCAGGGCAGACTTGCAGAAGTGCGGGTTGCCGGAAAGGAAGTTGCTCGGCTCGCAGTACAGGTTGGTGAAGTTGCAGCGCCCACCACCGGACATGAGGATCTTCTTGCCGGCCTTGTTGGCATGGTCGAGCACCAGCACGCGGCGGCCACGGGCTGCGGCGGTGGCTGCGCACATCAGGCCGGCGGCGCCTGCGCCGATGATCAGTACGTCGGTTTGCAACACGAAATGTCCTCAGGTGAATCGCTGACGCAGCGAGCGCTGCGCGAAAACCGCTGAAGTTTACCCGAACGCTCTGGGCCGACGCTTCTGTCGCCGTGCGGCAGGCAAGCGTATAACGCCCACCTGACTGTCTCAGATATGAGACAGTGACGAGCGGCGTTGTGCCTGCTATCACTAGAATTGATCATTTCGGATGGACCGCCACCAATGCCCGCAGTGCGTGCCTGGCTATTGCTCTTGCTGCTGTCGCCGGCACTGGCCTCGGCCGAGCTGTTGCGCCTGGTGGCCGACCCCTGGCCGCCGTTCAACGATCAACGGTTGCTCGGCAAAGGTCTGGCCAGTGATCTGGTGGAGCAGGCGCTCGCCCGTGCCGGCTACACCACCAGCTACGTGGAGGCGCCCTGGGAGCGCGCGGTGCTGGGGCTCAAGCGTGGCGATTACGATGTACTGATCAACGCCTGGTACAGCGCCGATCGCAGCGAGTATGGCTATTTCTCCCAGCCCTATCTGGTCAACCGTATCCGCTTCATGCGGCGCAAAGGGAGCGACATTCAGTTCGAGACCCTGGCCGATCTCTACCCGCACAACATCGCGGTGGTTAGGGGCTATGCCTATTCCAGGGAATTCGATAGCGATCCGCAGTTGCTCAAGGTTGGTGTCGGCAGTTTCGAAATCGCCGCGCGGATGCTGCATGCCGGGCGCGTGCAGCTGGCGCTGGAAGATGAGCTGGTCGCGCGCCACCTGCTCGCTAACAAGCTGAGTGCCATCCGCGATGAACTGGAGTTCCTGCCGCTGCCCTTGAGCGAGAACGGCCTGCATATCCTGGTGCGGCGAAGTCTGGCCCAGCATCGCGACATTGCCAGGCGTTTCGATGCGGCGATTCAGGCCATGAGCGACGACGGCAGCTATGCCGCGACGCTGCAGCGCCACAGCCCCTGATCAGGCCAGTACGGTGCGGGCACGACCCTGTTGCTTGGCCCGGTACAGGCGAATGTCGGCTTCATGCAGCAGGCTTTCCAGGTCCTCGGGTTCACCCTGATAGAGGCCCGCGCTGAACGATAGCGCGGGCGCGCCGACGGCGTAATGCAGGCCGGCGCACTGTCGGCGCAGTTTATCCAGTGCCTGAGCCACATGATCCGCGCCATGCAGGGTCAGCAGGGCAAATTCCTCACCGCCCAGGCGGCCCAGCAGCATGTCGGGGCAGGCATTGCTTATGGCCCGGGCGAACACCACCAGAGCGCTGTCGCCGCTGGCGTGACCGAAGCCATCGTTGATCTGCTTGAAGTGGTCGAGATCGAGCATCGCCACGCTGACCTGGCGATTTTCCCGTTGCGCCTTCTGCAGTATCTGCATGCCTTGTTCGTAGAAGGCGCGGCGGTTGTTCAGGCCGGTCAGGGCATCGAACTGCGCGGCCTTCTTCAGTGCGCGCAACAGGTCGCGTCGCTCCAGGGTCGACATTACCCGGCAGTTTAGCTCTTCAGGGCAGAAGGGTTTGCGCAGGAAGTCGTCGGCGCCGTGCTTGATGAACTGCGCACTGAGCGAGCCCTTGGGGTCGGCGGACACGCCGATGATGATCAGGTCATTGAGGCGCAGCTTCTGGCGCAGCAGCTTGACCAGCTCGAAGCCGCTGACGCCTGGCATGGCGTGATCGAGTACCAGCAGGTCGAGATCCGGGTGTTGATTGAGCTGGCGCAGGGTTTCCTTGCCGTCACTGGCCTCGATGATCTGGTAGTGGTGCGGCTCGAGGATGTGGCGAATGTAGTGACGCTGCGCCGCAGAGTCGTCGGCGATGAGAATCTTGATATGGCTGTTGTGATCGAGCCGGTGCAGCAGGCGGAAGGCGTACTCGTAGGAATGCTGGCTTTCCTTGAGCACGTAATCGACCACGCCCTTCATCAGCAGCTCGTCGCGGCGCTGCTCGTTGTAGCTGCCGCTGAGCACGATGCACGGCAGGTGGTAGCGCATCACCAGATCGACGCTTTCGCCGTCCGGTGCGTCCGGCAGGTGCAGGTCGACGATGGCCGCGAAGAACAGCGCCGCAGAGGTCTCCAGCATGACTTCCGCTTCTGCCAGTGAGGCACAGAAGATCGGTTCCAGATCGGTTTCCTGGCGGAACAGATGCTCGAGGATCTTCAGTACCAGTGGGCTGTCTTCAATGACCAGAATATTGCGCATGGGTAACTCCGGCCCAGGCCTTTTGATGCTTTATATCAGCCTAAGAGCCTGTTCGCGATCTTGCGAGCCAGAGCGAGCACGGTCGATCTGAGTCGGCTCTCACAATAACCGCACACGCAGCGTTCTGCCCTTGATTTTGCCTTCGCTCAGGCGTTTCAGGGCCTGGCGCGCCACATCGCGTTGCACGGCAACCAGGGCCTGGTAATCGAACAGGGCGATCTTGCCGACCTGATCGCCCGGGATGCCGGCATCGCCGGTCAGGGCGCCGAGGATGTCGCCGGGGCGTAGCTTGTCCTTGCGTCCGGCGCCGATGCACAGGGTGTGCATCGGCGGCAGCAGCGGCTCACCCGTCGCCTTGGCTGCAGGCAGCGGGTACCAGGCCAGTTCCTTGCCTTGCAGGGTTTCGATGGCCTGGGCACGACCGGCTTCGGCCGGGGCCACCAGGCTCAGTGCTAGGCCTTTCTCGCCAGCGCGACCACTACGGCCGATGCGGTGGATATGCACCTCGGCATCACGCGACAGCTCGACGTTGATCACCATTTCCAGCCCGGCGATATCCAGGCCGCGCGCTGCGACGTCGGTGGCCACCAGCACGCTGAGGCTGCGATTGGCGAACAGCGCGAGAATTTGATCGCGATCACGCTGTTCCAGATCGCCATGCAGCGCGGCGGCGGAAATCTTCTCGGCTTCCAGTTGCGCGGCCAGTTCGTCGCATTGTTGGCGCGTGGCGCAGAAGGCCACCGTCGGTTGCTTGCGGAAATGCCGCAGCAGGGTGCTGACCGCCTCCATACGTTGGCTCGGCGCTATTTCGTAGAAGCGCTGCTCGATCTGCCCGTCGTCGTGCTGCGCCTCCACTTCGACCCGCTCCGGGCTACGCAAGAAACGTGCGGCAAGCTGCTCGATGGCGGGCGGATAGGTGGCGGAGAACAGCAGAGTCTGACGGCGTGCCGGGGTCTGCTCGATGATGTCGGCGATGCTGTCGATAAAACCCATGTCGAGCATGCGGTCGGCTTCGTCGAGTACCAGGGTATTGAGCCCATCGACTTTCAGCGTACCTTTGCGCAGGTGCTCCTGCACCCGTCCCGGCGTGCCGACGATCACGTGCGCACCATGCTCGAGCGAGCCGATCTGCGGGCCGAAGGGCACGCCGCCGCACAGGGTAAGCACCTTGATGTTGTCGGCAGCACGGGCCAGGCGGCGGAGTTCCTTGGCCACCTGATCGGCCAGTTCGCGCGTCGGGCACAGCACCATGGCCTGGCAGCCGAAGTAGCGCGGGTTGAGCGGGTGCAGCAGGCCGATGCCGAAGGCAGCGGTCTTGCCGCTGCCGGTCTTGGCCTGGGCGATCAGATCGCGGCCCTTGAGCATCAGCGGCAGGCTGGCGGCTTGGATCGGCGTCATCTCGGCATAGCCGATGGCGGCGAGATTGGCCTGCATGGCGGCGGAAAGGGGCAGGCTGGCGAAAGCAGTAGCGGTCACGGCAAGACTCGGGGGTGAAGAAACAGGCCGGCAGTGTAGCAGGCCCGCTCATTCGTCCGCTGAAACCTCGATATTGCGCCCGCTACGGCCATCTTTCGTGTCCAGTTGCAGGAAGATCGCCGCTGCCAGCATCGACAGCAGGCCAACGCACAGATAGGTCGCCTGGAACGCCTCCAGCACATGCCCGCTGTCGCCCAGTTCACGGCTGAAGCCGCTGAGCAGCGCCGCCGCCGAGGCCACGCCAAGGCCCATCGCCAACTGCACCACCACCGACAGCAGGCTGTTGCCGCTGCTGGCTTCGCGGTCATCCAGATCGATCAGCGTTACCGTGTTCATCGCGGTGAACTGCAGCGAGTTGCAGGCGCCGATCAGGCTGAGCTGGATGATCAGTTGCAGCGTCGAGGTGTCGCCGTCGACCAGGGCCAGGCTGGCGATCAGGGCGCCGAGCAGCAGGGTATTGCCGGTCAGGATATTGCGGTAGCCAAGGCGTTCGATCAGCGGCCTGGCCAGCGGTTTGGCCGCCATGGCGGCCAGTGCCAGAGGGATCAGGCTCATGCCGGCCTGGGCGGGCGAATAGCCCATCGCCAGTTGCAGCAGTAGCGGCGTGAGAAAGGGCAGTGCGCCGCTGCCAAGGCGAGCGAACAGGTTGCCGATGATGCCCACGGCGAAGCTGCGGGTGTGGAACGGCGACGGGGCGAACAAGGGCTGCTCGATGCGCCCGGCGCGCAGCCAGTAGGCGGCCAGGCAGGCCATGCCGCCGAGCAACAGCAGCACCACGCGCATGGTCGGCAGGTGCAGTTCGCCGAGCCCCTCCAGGGCTACGGTGATCAGCAGCATGGCGGCGCCGAACAGCAGAAAGCCGACGCTATCGAAGCGGCTGCGCTCAGGGCCGCGCAGATCGGGCATATGGCGCCATACAGCCCAGCAGCCGAGTAGTCCCACCGGCAGGTTGATCAGGAAAATCCAGTGCCAGCTGGCCACCTCCACCAGCCAGCCGCCCAGGCTCGGGCCGATCAGCGGGCCGAGCAAGCCGGGCAGGGTGATGAAGCTCATGATCCGCACCAGTTCCGAACGCGGATAGGCGCGCAGCACCACCAGGCGCCCGACCGGCATCATCAGTGCGCCGCCCAGGCCCTGGATGACCCGTGCGCCGATCAGCATGCTCAGCGACTCCGACAGTGCGCAGAGCAGCGAGCCGAGGCTGAACAGGGCGATGGCGCCGAAGAAGATGCGCCGCGTGCCGAAGCGGTCGGCGATCCAGCCCGACGCCGGGATCAGCAGGGCCACGGTGAGCATGTAGGCGATTACCACCGACTGCATGCGCAGTGGATCTTCGTTCAGATCGCCCGCCATGGCTGGCAGCGCCGTATTGAGGATGGTGCCGTCCAGCGTCTGCATGAAGAAGGCGATGGCCACTATCCATGGCAGCAGGCGGGCGGTGCGTGGGTCGAGTTGGTTGAGCGTGGGTTGCATGAGGCGTCCGGCAGTCAGTGGCGGCTGTCACCGCTCCGCCATTATTGCGCAAGTGCTCCCGTTCGACGGCACTGGCGCGAATAAATTCGCTCCGGCCTGCAAGCGGTATTCAGCCGGCTCGGTATGGCTCGGGGCTCCGACGATAGGCGCGGATTGATCCGCGACGGGGCGCGCAGCCCTTCGAACTCAGGCTACCGAGACTTCTCGCTGCGGTTGCCCGCGTACCGGGCGCTCGCCGGCGACGAAGTAGGGCGCGGTGCTGCGCGGCAATGGCTGGCGCCCGCGAATCCGATCCGCGATCTTCTCGGCGATCATGATGGTGGTGGCGTTGAGGTTGCCGGTGATGATCTCCGGCATGATCGACGCATCCACTACGCGCAAGCCCTGCAAGCCGTGCACGCGGCCCTGACCATCGACCACCGCCATGTCGTCCTCACCCATCTTGCACGAGCAGGAGGGGTGGAAAGCCGTTTCCGCATGCTCGCGAATGAAGGCATCCAGCTCGGCGTCGCTCTGTACATGCGCGCCAGGGCTGATTTCACGCCCACGGTAAGGGTCGAGTGCCGGCTGCGCCATGATCTCGCGGGTGATGCGGATGGCGTCGCGAAATTCCTGCCAGTCCTGCTCATGGCTCATGTAGTTGAACAGGATGCTCGGGTGCTGGCGCGGGTCCTTGGATTTGAGCTGGATGCGCCCGCGGCTAGGCGAGCGCATCGAGCCGACGTGGGCCTGGAAACCATGCTCGTTCACGGCGTTGCTGCCGTTGTAGTTGATCGCCACCGGGAGGAAATGGAACTGGATGTTGGGCCAGGCGAACTCCGGGCGCGTGCGGATGAAACCGCCGGCCTCGAACTGGTTGCTGGCGCCGATGCCGTTGCCGGCGAACAGCCATTGCGCGCCGATGCCCGGCTGATTGAGCAGCTTGAGCGCCGGGTACAGCGACACCGGCTGGGTGCAGGCGTACTGCAGGTACATCTCCAGGTGATCCTGCAGGTTCTGGCCGACGCCAGGCAGTTCATGCACCAGCGCGATGTCCAGCTCGCGCAGTAGCGCGGCAGGGCCGACGCCGGAGCGCTGGAGGATCTGCGGTGAGGCGATGGCGCCGGCGCACAGCAGTACCTCGCGACGGGCGCGGGCTTCAGTGGCGTTGTTAGAGTTGCCGATCAGGTAGCTCACGCCGCTGGCGCGCTTGCCGTCGAACAGGATGCGGTCGGTGGTGGCGTGGGTGACGATGGTCAGGTTGGGACGCGCCCTTGCCTGGTCCAGATAGCCGCGCGCGGTGCTGGCGCGGCGGCCTTGCGGGGTCACGGTGCGGTCCATCGGGCCGAAGCCTTCCTGCTGATAGCCGTTGAGGTCATCGGTACGCGGGTAACCTGCCTGTACGCCGGCGTCGACCATGGCGTGGAATAGCGGGTTGTTGCCGGCCTTGGGCGTGGTCACGCTGACCGGGCCGTCACCGCCGTGGTAATCGTTGGGGCCGATGTCGCGGCTTTCCGCCTTGCGGAAGTACGGCAGGCAGTCGAGATAGGTCCAGTCTTCCAGACCGGGCCGCTTGGCCCAGTGGTCGAAGTCCAGGGCGTTGCCGCGGATGTAGCACATGCCGTTGATCAGCGATGAGCCGCCCAGGCCCTTGCCGCGTCCGCATTCCATGCGGCGGTTGTTCATATGCGGCTCTGGGTCGGTCTCGTAGGCCCAGTTGTAGCGCCGGCCCTGCAGCGGGAAGGCCAGGGCGGCGGGCATTTGGGTACGAAAGTCGAAGCGGTAGTCGGGGCCGCCGGCTTCCAGCAGCAGTACGCTGACGTCTGCGTCTTCGGTCAGCCGGGTGGCCAGGACGTTACCGGCCGAACCGGCGCCGATGATGATGTAGTCGAATTCCTGGGTCATGGCTACTCCTGTTGCCCGGCTGCGATCCGGGAAAACGCGGTGACTGGTCCCGGATTGCATCCGGCTACGGGGCGGCGACTTTTTTGTAGGAGCGGATTTATCCGCGATGCTTTTCGCGGCTGAAGCGGTGCGCCGCCCGGCCGCTCCGACAACACTGGATTCAGAACACCGAGACGTAATCGCCCATTTCCAGCTGCACCGACTTGATGCGGGTGTAGTGGCCGAGGGTGACCAGGCCGTTCTCGCGGCCGACACCGGACTGCTTGTAGCCGCCCACCGGCATCTCGGCTGGCGACTCGCCCCAGGTGTTGATCCAGCAGATACCGGCTTCCAGCTTGTGGATCACCCGGTGCGCGCGGTTCAGATCACGGGTCACCACGCCGGCAGCCAGGCCGTAGTCGGTGTCGTTGGCGCGGCGGATCACTTCCTCTTCGCTGTCGTAGATGAGGATGCTCATCACCGGGCCGAAGATTTCCTCGCGCACGATGGTCATGGCATCCGTGCAATCGGTGAACACGGTGGGGGCGACGTAGGCGCCCTTGGCATAGTCGCCATCACTGACGCGTGTGCCGCCGATCAGCAGGCGTGCACCCTCGCTGCGGCCCTTCTCGATGTAGCTGAGCACGCTTTCCATGTGCGCGTAGCTCACCAGCGGGCCGAAATTGGTGGCATCGCTGAGCGGATCGCCGAGGCGGATGCGCTTGACGCGCTCCAGCACCTTGGCCTCGAAGCGCGCCTGCAGCATGCGTGGCACGAACACGCGGGTGCCGTTGGTGCACACCTGGCCGGAGCTGTAGAAGTTGGCCATCACCGCGATGTCGGCGGCGCGGTCCAGGTCGGCGTCCTCGAAGACGATCAGCGGCGACTTGCCGCCCAGTTCCATGGTCACTTCCTTGAGGCTGGAGCTGGAGGCGCTGGCCATGACCTTCTTACCGGTGATGGTGCCGCCGGTGAAGGACACCTTCTCGATACCCGGATGCTCGGTCAGCCACTGGCCGACTTCGCGACCGCTGCCGGTGAGCACGTTGAATACGCCTGCTGGCAGGCCGGCCTCGGTGTAGATCTCGGCCAGTTTCAGTGCGGTGAGCGAGGTCACTTCGCTGGGTTTGAAGATCATCGCGTTGCCGGCGGCCAGGGCCGGGGCGGATTTCCACAGGGCGATCTGGATCGGGTAGTTCCAGGCGCCGATGCCGGCAACCACGCCCAGCGGTTCGCGACGGGTATAGACGAAGGAGGTCTCGCGCAGCGGGATCTGCTCGCCTTCGATGGCCGGGATCAGGCCTGCGTAGTACTCCAGCACGTCGGCGCCGGTAACGATGTCGACGTAGCGGGTTTCCGACAGTGGCTTGCCGGTGTCGAGGGTTTCCAGCTCGGCCAGCTCGTCGTTGCGCTCACGCAGGATGTCCACCGCCTTGCGCAGGATGCGCGAGCGCTGCATGGCGGTCATCGCCGCCCACACCTTTTGCCCCTCGGCGGCGCTGGCCACCGCGCGGTCCACGTCTGCCTGGCTGGCGCATTGCACCTTGGCCAGCACCTCGCCGGTGGCCGGGTTGATGCTGTCGAAGGTTTCTCCACTGCTGGCGGCGACGTACTGGCCACTGATGTAGAGCTGCTGTTCGGCGAAACGGGGCATGGGCTGTCCTCTGCACTTGGCAATCTGCTTGGAGAACAGCCTATTTTATTTAAATTGAACGATCAATCAATAAAAACGACAAGGCGCAGCCAAACGCGACATGGCGGGCGCCACTTGTCCTTGGCGCCGCTTTGGCTGTGTGCAATTTCCGTTCGGGACGTTTGGGGATGCGGGGGAGGCTGGTGCGCACGGCCAAGGTGGCCCCGCGACACCCTACGAGGCGTTGCCCGAAGCCCGTAGATTGGCCAGGGTGGGCTGTAGGGTGGGCTTCAGCCCACCAAACTCAAAAATGGACGGCCGCCCCCGATGCGCCTTCGCGACAGGCTAGCGAGCTTTGTTCAACTGCAGGTCTAGGTAGTCATAGGCGATGCGGCGCGCCTGCTCGGTGTCGAAGGCTTCGCCGGAAAGCGCGCCGCGCAGCCACAGGCCGTCGATCAGCGAAGCCAGGCCGCGGGCGGCGAAGCGCGCCTGATCCTGCGGCAGCGCGCGATGAAACTGGCCACACAGGTTGGAATAGAGACGGTGGTCGTTGACCCGCTGCAGGCGGCGCAGGGCCGGCTGGTGCATGCTGCTGGCCCAGAATGCCAGCCAGGTCTTCATCGCCGGGCCGTTGACCTGGCTGTCGTCGAAGTTGCCGTCGATCATCGCGCGCAGGTGGGCGCGTGGGCTGTCGTCGCTCAGCGCCTGGCGTCGTTCGGCCACGGCATCGCGCAGTGCCTGCATCAGGTGGCGCATGGTGGCTTCGAGCAGGCCGTTCTTGTCGTTGAAGTAGTGGCTGATGATGCCATTGGAGACCCCGGCCAGGCGGGCGATATAGGCGATGCTGGCATCGGCCATACCAACCTGGTCGACGGCTTCCAGGGTGGCGGCAATCAACTGCGAACGACGAATGGGCTGCATGCCGACCTTGGGCATGGGGCTCTCCATGAGGGACAGGAGGGCGCAGTCTAGGCGGATTTTGATTGATCGATCAATTACAGGGCGAGGCAAGCAGAAACGACAAAGCGGGCCGAAGCCTAATAGCAGTCAGTTAAGGCTGTACGCGTTTGGCTCCCCGCTCCCGTTTACGGGGGGAGGGGCTGGGGGAGAGGGCCGAAATACCGCGAAACGGCCATTTACCCCTCTCCCTAACCCTCTCCCCAGAGGGGCGAGGGGACGACTGATCGTAGCCAGTCGGGCGCTTAACTGATCGGCATTAGGCCGCAGCCCGCTTTGTGCTGTTACGCGGCGAAGCTTATTTCAACCACTCGGCGACGCGCTCCGGGTTGGCGGCGATCCAGTCCTTGGCGGCCTGGTCCGGCTTGGCGCCTTCGCGAATGGCCAGCATCACCGAACCGACTTCTTCGCCGCTCCAGGAAATCTTGCTGAGGAAGGCGGCAGCGTCGGCGGCTTTTTCTTTCAGTGCCGGGTTGGCCACGGTGTCGACACGCTCGTCGTCGCCGAAGACTTTCTTCGGATCTTCGAGGAAGCGCAGTTTCCACTTGGCGAACATCCAGTGCGGAATCCAGCCGGTGACTACGATCGGCTTCTGCGCCTTCTCGGCGCGGGTCAGGGCGGTGGCCATGGCCGGGCCCGAGCTCGGCATCAGCTTGATGCTGGTCAGGTTGTATGCCTTGATGGCGTCTTCGGTGCGGCGCATCACGCCGGCACCGGCGTCGATGCCGGTGATCTTGCCGTCGAAGTCCTTGGCGTATTTCTCCAGATCCTCGATGGTCTTGGCTTCGACGTAGTCCGGCACGATCAGGCCGATCTTGGCGCCGGAGTAGTTGGTACCGAGGATTTCCACCTTGTCCTTGAGCTTCTCGAAGTACTCGCCATGAGTGGCCGGCAGCCAGGCGGAGAGGGTGGCATCGAGGTCGCCACGGGCCACGCCCTGCCACATGATGGCGGGTTCGACCGGCTTCAGTTCGACCGTGTAGCCGAGTTTGCTTTGCAGGATCTCACCGGCGACGTGGGTGACGGCGACGCTGTCGTCCCAGCCGTTGACGTAGCCGATCTTCAAGGTGGGCTTGTCGGCGGCCAGGGCGCTGCCCATGCCGATGGCCAGGGCGGCAGCGCCGAGGCAGAGGTGCTTGATTACGCGCATGTTTGTTGTGCTCCATCAGTGAGTGGCAGTTGCAAGATCGTTGACTGGCTCGTTCTCATTGCGGGCCTTGCGAATCCGTGTTGCGCAGCAGATTGCCGGTTCGCGGGCAAAGCCTCCCCGTCACGGCCAGAAAGCAGCCGCTAGTGGTTTACGAGGAGGTTTCCGGGCTCGAACCCTGAGGTTCGAGCCCGAATCGGGTCGCGGCCTGTTACAGCCCCACGTGTTTCTTCACGGCGGCAACGCCGTCCTGACCGTCAAAGGTGGTCACGCCGCTCAGCCACTGATCGAGGATCGCTGGGTTGGCCTTGATCCACTCCTTGGCGACGTTCTGCGGGTTTTCCTTTTCCAGGACCTTTTCCATCAGTTGGCTTTCGATATCGACGGTGAACTGCAGGTTGTTCAGCAGCTTGCCGACGTTCTCGCAGCGCGCCTCGTAATCCGGCGGCACAACGGTGTAAACCTTGGCAGCGCCGTAATCGGGGCCGAACACGTCGTCACCGCCGGACAGGTAGGTGATGTCGTGCTGGGTATTCATCGGGTGCGGCGCCCAGCCGAGGAAGACCACCGGCTCTTTCTTCTTGATGGCGCGCGATACCTGCACCAGCATGCCGGCTTCGCTGGACTCGACCATGCGGAAGTCGCCGAGGTCGAACTGGTTGTTCTTGATCATGCCGTCGATCAGCAGATTGCCGTCGTTACCCGGCTCGATGCCATAGATCTTGCCGCCCAGCTGATCCTTAAACTTGGCGATGTCCTGGAAGCTCTTCAGGCCGGCTTCGGCCGCGTAGGTCGGCACGGCCAGGGTGTACTTGGCACCCTCGAGGTTGGCCTTGGGCAGTACCTTGACGCCATCGTCCTTGAGGAATGGCTCGATCACCGAGTCCATCGACGGTGCCCAATAGCCGAGGAACACATCGACCTGGCCGCTCTTCACGCCGGTGAAGGCGATGGGTACCGAGGCCATGATCTTGCGTGGCTGATAGCCCAGACCTTCGACCAGGGTCATGGCCACACCCGTGGTGGCGGCGATGTCGGCCCAGCCAATCTCGGCAAAACGCACCTGCTTGCAGCTCGCCGGCTCCGCGGCCATGGCGCCCTGCATCAGTGCGCAGGACAGCAGGCCGATGGCGGCAGTGGTTTTGATCATTTTCATCTGCGGTTCCCTGTGAAGTGAAAAAATGTTTACTGGCGCTGCAGCTTGCCGCTGAACCAGGCAAAGATGCCGCCGCGGGCGGTCTGCTTGGTGCCGAAGCTTTCAGTGATGCGGTCGAGAATGATCGCCAGCAGCACCACGGCCATGCCGCTTTCGAAGCCTAGCCCGATGTCCAGGCGCTGGATACTCGCCAGTACATCGTTACCCAGGCCACCGGCGCCGACCATTGAGGCGATGATCACCATCGACAGGGCCATCATGATGGTCTGGTTGACCCCGGCCATGATCGACGGCATGGCGTTGGGCAGTTGTACCTTGAACAGCAGCTGGCGGCTGGTGCAGCCGAAGGACTGGCCGGCCTCGACGATTTCCTTGTTCACTTGGCGAATGCCCAGGCTGGTCAAGCGCACCGCCGGCGGCATGGCGAAGATCACCGTGGCGATGATCCCGGGCACCCGGCCGAGGCCGAAGAGCATGGCCGCCGGAATCAGGTAGACGAACGCCGGCATGGTCTGCATGAAGTCGAGGATCGGCCGGATGATGGTCGCCACGCGCTCGCTCTTGGCGGCCCAGATGCCCAGCGGGATACCCAGCAGCAGGCTGATCAACGTCGAGGAGAAGGTCAGGCCGAGGGTGACCACGGTCTGTTCCCAGAACCCGGTCATGACGATCAGGATGAAAGCCACGGCGGTGAACACCGCGAAGCGTGCGCCGATGCGCCATAGGCCGAGGGCGACAAAGATGGCGATCAGCAGCCAGGCCGGTGGCAGCATGAGCAAGGCTTCGATGCCTTCGGAGAATCCGCTGACCAGTTTGCCGATGCTGTCGAATGCACCGCTGTAGTTGTCCAGCAGGTGCTGGACGACGTCGTTGACCCAGCTACCCAGGTCGAGTTTCTTGTCACTCATTGGATTCCCCCTGTAGTCGGGTCAGCAGACGGCCCTTGCTGATGGCGCCGCAGTAATGGCCGTCGGCGTCCACCACAGGGATCGGACCTTCGTTGTCCACCAGGCGGGTGATCACATCTTCCAGCGGCATGTCCTCGGGTACCGGCACCACCTGCTTGAGCGCATCCGCTTCGAGTGGTTGGGGTTCGTCGCCATCGACCATCAGGGCGATCTTCTCCAGGCTGATGGAACCCTGGAAGTTGTTCTGCTCGTCGACGATGAAGGCGTAGTGCTTGTCCCGCGCCTGCAGATCCTTGCAGATCATTGCTGCATCCGGCGCCTTGCCGTTGTAGACGTAGGTCGGCACGCTGTCGGCCTTGAGCTGGCCGGCGGTGAGGTAACGGCTGGTGTCGACGGTGTCGAAGAAGTTGCGCACGTACTCGTTGGCTGGCTTTTCGATCAGTTCCTGCGGGGTGCCGACCTGGATCAGCTTGCCGCCTTCCATGATGCCGATGCGGGTACCGATGCGCATGGCCTCTTCGATATCGTGGGAGACGAAGATGATGGTGCGGCGATGGGTCTTCTGCAGCTCCAGCAATACGTCCTGCATTTCGCGGCGCTTGAGCGGGTCGAGGGCGGAGAAGGCCTCGTCCATGATGATCATCGACGGGTTGACCGTCAGCGCACGGGCCAGGCCGACGCGTTGCTGCATGCCGCCGGAGAGTTCGTGCGGGTACTTGTGGGCGAAGGTGTCCAGGCCGACCTGCTTGAGCACTTCCATGGCGCGCTTCTCGCGCTCCTTGCGGCCGGTGCCGGCCACTTCCAGGCCGAAGGCGGCGTTATCCAGCACGCTGCGCGAAGGCATCAGGGCGAAGGACTGGAAGACCATGCTCATGTCGCGCCGGCGCAGGTCGATCAGTTGCGATTGCGGCAGCTTGGCCACGTTCTGGCCATCGATGTAGACGTCACCGGCGCTGGGTTCGACCAGGCGGTTGATCAGGCGGATCAGGGTGGATTTGCCGGAGCCGGACAGTCCCATGAGCACGAAGATTTCGCCCTCTTCGACACTGAACGACACATCGCTGACGCCGATCACGGCGCCTTTCTCGGCCAGAATCCTCTCCTTGCTCCAGCCTTCCTTGAGCAGGTCGATGGCTTCTTGTGGGTTGGGGCCGAAAACCTTGTACAGGTGTTCGACCACGATCTTTCCAGACTGCATGGGACGTTTCCCCTTCAATCGGCATCCAGTTCGCGTTGGCACGGCTGGGTACGCATCGTAGAAGCGTAGATCAGCTGTGTCAGGCCTCTGATACCTGTGTGGGTGTTTGCTGAGTTTCGAGGTTGGCGAACGTTTCGCGGCGGGCGTCTAGTGTGGCACTCAGGCACGCTGCAGCGCACGCGGCTGGTGGCAAAAATTGCCCGCTGCGTCGTTGCAATCTGTTGATGAGTGACCACTGTCTTGCCCTGCTGCAAACCGCTTTCCAAACCCTCTGGCAGTGTTTCGAAGCCCATTCCCTTGGGGATTCATGCGTCGTCCTGGCGCATGCGTACATCCGAAATTTCTTGTTGGGCTGGCGCCCTATCGATGGGGCCCAGCGCTTGTATGTTCTTCGGTCCGGGGCGGTGAGCCCCAGTCTGCCGTTCCCCTCGGGAAGCGGCAGCGACGTTATCGGTTGACTCAACGATATAGTCTTGGGGTCTGCGCAATTATCGGTTTGCGACCCTGACGTATTGGGCGACGACATGGTCCGTCACACCCCGTGTTTTTCAATGTTCTCGCCGTTTTCCGGGCTCCTGAAAGCACTGTGTGATGCCGTTTCGAATAGCGCTCGATATGAGTATCGAGAAGCGCTTTCGATAGCGTGCTTTAAAAACCTTAACAGACTTTTTCGTCCCTTGGCCAAGGCTGAAAGCCGCGCCGGTGCTGGTTTTCAGTCTTTCAAGCGAGGCGCAGGCGGCGTAGCGCGGGGGCTGTGGCGATGTTGAAAAAAATTTACAGACAGAGGTGGAGGCGTGCCGAAAAGCGCTGAAAAATCCAAAGGCGGCGCAATGTGACCGGTCGGTCATGGCTGGCCAGGCTTGCGAGCCTGGCCGTGATTCTCGACACGACAAGGGAAAACCCTTTCGAGCCATGTGGCGGTCTCTGCTTTCTGCCATTTTTATTGATTTTTCTCGGCTATTTCGTCGAATTTATCAGGCATTTTTTGCTTGCGATACGTCGAAAACCTTGCTGATGGGACCGCCTTGATAGCGAGTCACACCTTCCAGCCAGGACGCAACCATCTGCGGGTTGTCTTCGATCCACTGCTTGGCCACGCGGCGGCGATTGGTATTGCCTTCCAGCACGGCGCTCATCAAATGGTTTTCTGCGCTGATGGTGAAGGTCATATTGCGGAAAAGCCGAGCCAGGTTGGGACACTGCTCGCTCAACCCGCCGCGCGCCACTGTGTCGACCTGTGCCGCACCGTAATCGGGGCCGAAATGATCGTCACCACCGGCATGTCGAGAAAAGACCCCGATACGGACGGTTCACCGCAGCGTGATTGGATATGCATGAGTTGGTTGGAGAGCATGGCGCGCTGGCGAAAGTTGGATCATCGCGAACCTGTTGCGGATTCGTCAGGAGTTTCTTCCCCATGTGCTCCTGGCGGCTGGCACACCAGCGAGCGGTGACCTTTGCTGGTGCAGCGATTCTGGCAAAGCCGCCGCTTCGCGAGCTTTTGGTGCGACGCTTGCGGACATCGATTTCCTCAGGTGTGACCGAGTGATCGCTGTTGTTACCGTTCGTCCGTTACTGACAGCCAGAGACGCCGTAGCAGGCCGCTCAGTCTGTGCTACCGAAATGCTCAAAGCCTTGCGCAAAGAAGCTTTGAGAGCGTTTCGCAAACCCTGAAAACAGGGGCAAGGAGTCTGTCTGGCACGCCATGCATTGACGGTTCAGTTTTTATTGAACGCTTGATCAATTTAGGCATGACCTTTGCCTAGAGATGCATAGCCGCCCGGTTTTCAAACCTGGCCAGGATAAAACAGAGGCCCACTTCTAATTGGGCTCACACCGTGCTTAGCGTGAGAGGGTTCCATCAATGTCGCAGTTCAGCCAAGGGGCGCAACCCCAGAATCGTGCCGCCCAGTCCATCGGCTTCCTGCTCCTGGACAACTTCACCCTGATTTCCCTGGCTTCGGCGGTAGAGCCCCTGCGCATGGCCAACCAGCTTTCCGGCAAGGAGCTGTTTCGCTGGCATACCCTGACTCATGATGGCCTGCCGGTCTGCGCCAGCGATGGCTTGCAGATCACCCCGGACGCCGCCATGCAAAGTGCTCCGGCGTTGGATGCGGTGATCGTCTGTGGTGGCGTGGATATTCAACACAGCGTCAAGCGTGAACATGTCAGCTGGCTGCAGTTGCAGGCGCGCCAGGGCCGCCTGCTCGGTGCGGTGTGCACCGGCAGTTGGGCGCTGGCCAAGGCCGGGCTGCTCGACGGCTACGATTGCAGCGTGCATTGGGAGTGCCTGGCCTCGATGCAGGAAGCCTTCCCGCGTGCGGCCATCACCACTCGCCTGTTTTCCATCGACCGCAATCGCCACACTTCCTCTGGCGGCACCGCGCCGATGGACATGATGCTGCACCTGATCGGCCAGCAGCATGGCCGCGAACTGGCGGCCGGTATTTCCGAAATGTTCATCTACGAACGTATCCGTAACGAGCAGGATCACCAGCGTGTGCCGCTCAAGCACATGCTTGGCAGCAACCAGCCCAAGCTGCAGGAAATCGTCGCGCTGATGGAGGCCAACCTTGAGGAGCCGATCGACCTCGACGAACTGGCCTGCTTCGTCGACATCTCCCGTCGTCAACTCGAGCGCCTGTTCCAGAAGTACCTGCACTGCTCGCCGTCGCGCTACTACCTCAAGCTGCGCCTGATCCGCGCACGCCAGCTGCTCAAGCAGACCAGCATGTCGATCATCGAGGTGGCCTCGGTCTGCGGTTTCGTCTCCACCCCGCATTTCTCCAAGTGCTACCGCGAGTACTTCGGCATTCCGCCGCGCGACGAGCGTGCTGGTCAGCAGGGCAACAACCTGGTGATGTTGCTGCCGATCCCCGAGCATCAGGTCAATTCCAGCGCGGTGCTGGCGCTCAACCGTGCCCAGGGCGAGTCGACCTTCGCCAGCGTACGCATCTGAATCGAGCGGCAATGAAAACGGGGCGCCAGTGGCGCCCCGTGTGTTTTGAGTAGGGTCGTTTTTGGTGGGCTAAAGCCCACCCTACGTCTGAAGCGGATCGCCGCCCGGCTCGCCCTAGGCGGTGCGTTGTAGTCAGGGTGTAGGGTGGGCTTTAGCCCACCAATTTATGCACGAACCACTCTGGCATGGCGTTGAGGCCCGAGTTGGTGAGGTCGGCCTTTAGGGTGCTGCAACGTCCTGCAGAGTAGACCGAAGACGTGTATATCAAGCCGGCTTCGGCACCAGCGCCGGCAGCAGATGGCGGCTGATGGCTTCGCGCACATTCGGTAGCAGGGTGGCGCTGCCGCCGAGCAGTTCCTCCACCAGATGACGCAAGGCTACGGCGCGTTCGGCGCTGAGGCCGCTGACGGCCAGTTCGCAGGCCTGCTCGGGCGTGACGCCGGGCGGAATGCTCAGGCCTAGCGCGATCAGGCGTTCACGGAAGTCTTCCTGGTCGATCAGATCGGCATGCATCATGGTCGTGGCTCCTTGTGGCGAGGCAGGCGCTGCGCAGTTGGTCTTCAACCCTCGGTCAGCGCAGAACCCCTTCTTCGATCAATAGTTTGAAGATAGCCTCTGCACCTTCCTGTGGCGAGACATCCTTGAGCACCTGGCCGCCGCCACCACTGGCTTTGGCCGTCGCGGCCTTCATCCGTTCCGCGCCGGTCTTGGCCTTGATCACCTTCAGGCGTTTCGGCCGCGGCTTGGCCGGCTGCAGACTGGCTTGTGCCAGCAGCGGATCGTCTATCACGGTGACTTCGTGGACGTCGATCTGACCACGGCGAGCCGGGCCGAAGGCGCTCTGGCGTGCGTTCGGAGCGGCGTTGTCGACGCTGGCGACGCACGGCAAGCGTACTCTGAGGCGGCGCCGCTGTCCGCGCGGCAGCGCCTGCAGTACTTGGGCGACGCCGTTTTCGACCTTCTCCACTTCGGCGAGGCCGACCACAATGGGCCAACCCAGGCGTTCGGCCAGCAGGAACGGCAGCATGCCGGAGCCTTCGCCAGTTTCCGCCTGGCTGCCGGTGAGTACCAACTGCGTGCGACTGCCTTGCAGGTAGTCCACCAGCAGCGGCAGGGCATCGGCGCCTTCCGGTTGTTCCAGCACGTCGAGTTGTTCCAGACCCATGCCCAGGTAGCCACGCAGGGCTTCGGCCTGCGGGTCGCCGGCGTGCAGCAGTTGCAGGTTCTGGCCAGCCAGGCGCAGGCCCAGCTCCACCGCGCGGGCGTCCTGCTCGGCGCGGCGCGGGCGACCCGAGGTCGGGTGGGCACCGACCGAGACCAGGGCGACGATATTCAGATCAGTCATGGTGGCAACCTCGAACCGTGGTAGCGGCTTTAGCCGCGATCTGGCCAAGCACGCAATCTGTCGCGGCTGAAGCCCCTCCCACGAGGGAGCATTCGTGAAAGTTAGGCCGCATCACGTTTTCCTTCCTGGCGCCAGGCGGCGACGCGCTCGATCAGCGCTTGCAGGATCGCCGCCGAGTCGCCGATCACCGAGAGGTCGGCGCGTTTGATCATGTCGCAGCCAGGATCCATGTTCACCGCCACCACCTTGTCGCAGGCGCCGATGCCCTGCAGGTGCTGGATGGCGCCGGAAATACCGACGGCCAGGTAGACGCGAGCGGTGACCCAGGTACCGGTGGCGCCAACCTGGCGGTTACGCGGCATGAAACCGTCGTCCACCGCCACGCGCGAGGCGCCTTCGGTGGCGCCGAGGGCGACGGCGGCCTGGTGGAACAATTCCCAGTTTTTCACGCCATTGCCGCCGGAAAGAATGAATTCGGCCTCGGCCATGGGAATCTGCGCCGGGTCCACGGCCACCGGCCCCAGGTCCTCGATGCGCGGCAGGCTGTGGGCGACCTTTTCGGCCAGTTCCAGCGAGCGGGCTTCATGACGGGTTTCGCTGACCGGCTCGGCGCATTCGGCCGTGGCCAGAATCAGGCGTGGCAGCGCGCGTTGGATATCCTGCTGGCCACTGCCGGCACGGCCGATGGCCTGTTCGCCG
The DNA here is from genome assembly GCF_002197815.1 of Pseudomonas oleovorans subsp. oleovorans. Taxonomy (GTDB): domain Bacteria; phylum Pseudomonadota; class Gammaproteobacteria; order Pseudomonadales; family Pseudomonadaceae; genus Aquipseudomonas; species Aquipseudomonas oleovorans. Next base: position 26,062 of record NZ_NIUB01000001.1, on the reverse strand, counting down.
GCAACCTGCCAGACGCGCGTTGCAGGACGCTCGCCGAGCTTGGCGGCCAGGCGACGGCCCAGTTCGCCGCCACCGGTGCGGCTGTCTGGCAGCAGCCAGTGGCGTGGAGCCAGTTGGCTCTCCACGGCGCTCAGCGCCAGTACGCGGGCTTCCGGGGCATAGCCATCGAAGGTGTCACCACCGATGCGCAGCAAGCGGTCGACGCCGGCCGTGTCGAAGGCGCTTTCCTTGTCCTCGCCGAACACCACGGCAACCACGGCGCCACTGTCGCCGGCCAGCTTGCGAGCCAGGCCGAGCAGGTCCTTGTCATGGCTGGAGAGACGTCCGCCAACCATGTCCGGCACCACGCAGATGTGGAAGGCTGGTTGCTCGACGACGTGCAGTGGCAATTGCACCTCGACGCTGGCGCTGCTGCGTTTGCCGGCAGTGCCTTGCTGGGCACCGCTGCGGTCGATGCGCTTGAGCCCGGCCGGGCCGACGAAGCCGGCGGCGATGGCATGCGGGTTCTTGCGGATGATGCCGTTGGGCCCCATCCAGCTGGTTTCGGACTTCTGCATCGACGCATGCAACGGGTGCAGGCGGTTGCGGGCGATCCACTCGGCGCGTGGGTCGCGGCGGATGATGTCGCTCATGCTGCGATCTCCTGGTCAGGCACGGACGGTTCCCTCGCCCCCTTGGGGGAGAGGGTTAGGGAGAGGGGGAAGCAGGCGACGTTGTGGTGGCCGGACATGCCATCTCCCCCGGCCCCTCTCCCGCAAGCGGGAGAGGGGAGGCAAGCGGTTAGCGGCTTCATCACTGCACCTCCGCCAGTTCACGCTTGGCGAGTGGCTTTTTTGCCGCCACCTCGGTGGCTTCGATCAGCACTTCGGCGACCAGCTCGGCGATGTCCTTGATCTCCGGGCGCGGTGCGACCACGCCTTCGAGCATCGCGGTGCATTGCGGGCAACCGACGGCCACCAACTCGGTGCCGGTTGACTGGATGTCGACCATGCGCATGTCGGGGATGCGTTGCTTGCCGGGGATGTCGGTGATCGGGGCGCCGCCACCGCCGCCGCAGCAGCGCGAGCGGAAGCCCGAACGTTCCATCTCCTTGACCTCGATGCCGATGGCCTTGAGCACGGCGCGGGGCGCTTCGTACTCGCCGTTGTAGCGGCCGAGGTAGCAGGGGTCGTGGTAGGTGACGCGGGCGGCCTTGCTCTGGCCGAGATTCAGCGAGCCCTTGCGCACCAGCTCTTCGATGAAGGTGCTGTGGTGCAGCACCTGATAGTTGCCGCCGAGTGCGCCGTACTCGTTCTTCAGCACGTGGAAGCTGTGCGGGTCGCAGCTGACGATGCGCTTGAAACCGTACTTGGCCAGGGTGGCGATATTGCGCTTGGCCAGGTTCTGGAAGGTCGCCTCGTCGCCCAGGCGGCGGGCCACGTCGCCACTGTCGCGCTCTTCCAGGCCGAGTACGGCGAAGTCGACGTCGGCAGCCTTGAGGATCTTTACGAAGGCCCTCAGCGTTCTCTGATTGCGCATGTCGAAGGCGCCATCACCGACCCAGAACAGCACGTCGGTCTCTTTCTTGTCCGCCAGCAACGGCAGGCTCAGGTCGGCGGCCCAGTTCAGGCGTCCGCCGGGGTTGAAGCCGCCAGGGTTGTCGGTGGCGATCAGGTTGTCCAGCACCTCGGCGCCCTTGTTTGGGGTCGCCCCCTTCTCGAGGGTCAGGTGGCGGCGCATATCGACGATGGCGTCGACGTGCTCGATCATCATCGGGCATTCCTCGACGCAGGCGCGGCAGGTGGTGCACGACCACAAGGTGTCGGCATCGACCAGCGCCTTGCCTTCGAGAGCAACGATTGGCAGGTGTGGGCCGCCGCTGTGTTCGCCCAGCGGTTTGCCAGGGTAGGGAGAACCAGCGAACTTGGCGTCGTTGCCGCCGGCCAGACCAATGACCATGTCCTGGATCAGCTTCTTCGGGTTCAGCGGCTGGCCGGCGGCGAAGGCCGGGCACATGGCCTCGCACTTGCCGCACTGCACGCAGGCGTCGAAGCCGAGCAGCTGGTTCCAGGTGAAGTCGGTGGGCTTTTCCACGCCCAGCGGCGCTTTCGGGTTGTCGAGGTCGAGGGCTTTCAGGCCGGTGGAGCGACCGCCACCGAAGCGCTCGGCACGGCGGTGCCAGGCCAGGTGCAGGGCGCCAGCGAAGGCGTGCTTCATCGGCCCGCCCCAGGTCATGCCGAAGAACAGCTCGGACACACCCCAAGCCACGCCAACGGCGAGGATCGCCGCCAGCACCCAGCCGCCGAAGTCGGCGGGCAGGATGCCGGCCACCGGCAGCGTGGCGATGAAGAAGCTCGCTGCGAACATCAGCAGGCTTTTCGGCAGGCGCATCCACGGGCCTTTCGACAGGCGCGAGGGCGGATTCAGGCGGCGCTTGGCGACGAACAGGGCGCCGACGAACATCAGCAGCGTGGCCGCCAGCAGGGCGAAGCCAAGGATACGGTTGTGCAGGGCGAAACCGTGCACGACGATGGCCAGCACTGCCGCCAGCACGAAGCCACCGGCGGTGGCCACGTGGGTCTTGGACATGTACTTGTCGCGCTCGACCACATGGTGCAGATCCACCAGGTAGCGACGCGGCATCTTCAGCAGGCCGCCGATCCAGTCGACCTTGGCTGGTCGGCCACGACGCCACATGAAGAAGCGCTTGGCCGCCCCGATGACCGCGAGGGCCAGGGCGGCGAAGAGCAGGAGGGGGAGGATGGTGTTCAACATTTCGTGGTCTCCTTCGCGGAACCGGAAAACAACACGGTTCAGTCCCCTCGCCCCTGCGGGGAGAGGGTTAGGGAGAGGGGGAGCAGGGACCGAAAGTCACCGCCCAACGGACCCTCTCCCCCCGCCCTCTCCCGCAAGCGGGAGAGGGGGCCGTTCGCGTCGTGGCTAAAAATCCTTGCACAACCGCAAGGCGTCATAGATCGCCGCGTGGGTGTTGCGCTGGGCCACGCAGTCGCCGATGCGGAACAGCAGGTAACCATCGCCCGGCTCGCTCAGACACGGCTGCGGCTTGATCGCGAACAGTGCGTCGACGTCGATCTGACCTTTGTTGCGCGAGCCTTCCTTGAGGGCGTAGTACAGCGATTCGTCCGGACGCACGCCGTTCTCCACCACCACCTGGTCGACCACGCGCTCTTCCTTGGCACCGGTGTATTCGTTCTCCAGCACGGCGACCAGCTTGTCGCCTTCGCGGTAGACCTTCTCCAGCATCAGGTCGCCGGTCATGATCACTTCTTTCGGATACAGGCTGCGGTAGTAGGTCGGGAAGCTGGTGCCGCCGATGGCCACGCCCGGCTTGATGTCGTCGGTGACGATCTCCACCTGCGAGCCTTTGTCCGCCAGGTAGTCGGCGACCGACATGCCGGTGAACTCGCAGATGGTGTCGTACACCAGTACGTTCTTGCCGGGTTCGACCTTGCCCGAGAGCACGTCCCAGCTGCTCACCACCAGGCCTTCGTCGGCGCCCCAGTGCTCGTTTTGTTCGAGGAACGGATGGCCGCCGTTGGCCAGTACGATGACGTCTGGGCGCAGGTCGAGGAGGGTCGCCTCGTCGGCCGCGGTGCCCAGGCGCAGGTCGATGCCCAGGCGTGCCAGTTCCAGCTGGTACCAGCGGGTGATGCCGGCGATCTGGTCGCGTTGCGGAGCGCGGGCGGCGATGGTGATCTGCCCGCCGAGGCTGTCCTGCTTCTCGAACAGGGTCACGTCGTGGCCACGCTCGGCCGCGACACGTGCCGCCTCCATGCCGGCCGGGCCACCGCCGACGACCACCACCTTGCGTTTCACACCGGTGGTTTTCTCGATGATGTGTGGTACGCCCATGTATTCACGGCTGGTGGCGGCGTTCTGGATGCACAGCACGTCCAGCCCCTGATACTGGCGGTCGATGCAGTAGTTGGCGCCGACGCACTGCTTGATCTGGTCGATCTGGCCCATCTTGATCTTGGCGATCAGGTGCGGGTCGGCCATGTGCGCGCGGGTCATACCGACCATGTCGACGTAGCCGCCTTCGAGGATGCGCGTGGCCTGGTTCGGGTCCTTGATGTTCTGTGCGTGCAGCACCGGCACCTTGACCACTTCCTTGATGCCGGCCGCCAGGTGCAGGAAGGGCTCCGGCGGGAAACTCATGTTGGGGATGACGTTGGCCAGGGTGTTGTGTGTGTCGCAGCCCGAGCCGACGACGCCGATGAAGTCGAGCATGCCGGTGGCGTCGTAGTAGGCGGCGATCTGCTTCATGTCTTCATGGGACAGGCCGTCCGGGTGGAATTCGTCGCCGCAGATGCGCATGCCGACGCAGAAGTCGTCACCGACCTCGGCGCGCACGGCCTTGAGCACTTCCAGGCCGAACTTCATGCGGCCCTCGAAAGTGCCGCCCCACTCGTCGGTACGCTTGTTCACGCGCGGCGACCAGAACTGGTCGATCATGTGCTGATGCACGGCGGACAGCTCGACGCCATCCAGGCCGCCTTCCTTGGCCCGGCGTGCAGCCTGCGCGTAGTTGCCGATGACGCGCCAGATTTCCTCGACCTCGATGGTCTTGCAGGTGGCGCGGTGTACCGGCTCACGGATGCCGGACGGCGACATCAGGGTCGGCCAGTGGTAGCCGTCCCAACGCGAGCGGCGGCCCATGTGGGTAATCTGGATCATGATCTTGGCGCCATGCTTGTGCATGGCGTCAGCGAGATTCTGGAAGTGCGGGATGATGCGGTCGGTGGACAGGTTCACCGAACTCCACCACTGCTGCGGGCTGTCGATGGCCACCACCGACGAACCACCGCAGATCGCCAGACCGATGCCGCCCTTGGCCTTCTCCTCGTAGTACTTCACGTAGCGCTCGGTGGTCATGCCGCCGTCGGTGGCGTAGACCTCGGCGTGCGCAGTGGAGAGCACGCGGTTGCGGATGGTCAGCTTGCCGATCTGGATCGGCTGGAACATTGCTTCGAAGGCCATTACGGCATCCTCACGGTAAGCGCTCTAGCGTTGTGGGTGGCGCTGGCCGCTCCCACGCATTTCTTATGGGTGACTCAGAGTGGCCGGGTGACGAACAGGCCGTCGTCATGGCCGTCTTCGGCGCCGCTGTATTCCTGCACGGTGACGGTGCGGATCGGGCTGCCCTTGGCGGCCAGGATCTGGTCGATGGCACCGGAGAACCAGCCGGTGAACATGTAATCCACCTTGCGATTCACCTTGCCGTACACGTAGACGAAGGCCGAGTGCTTGAGCTTGACCTCGGCATGGCCGGTTTCCAGGTCGAGCTTCTGCGTTTCGAACAGTCCCCAGCCGCGCTGCGACAGGCGCTTCATGTAGTGCTCGAATACCGCCGCGCCGGAAATGCCGTGGCACTCGGCTTCCTTCTCACACCAGTGCCAGGCGGATTTGTAGCCGGCCTTGTAGAGGATCTCGGCGTACTTGTCGGCGCCGAGCACTTCCTCGATGCCCATGTGGTTGTTGACGAAGAAGTGGCGCGGCACATAGAGCATCGGCAGGGCGTCGGTGGTCCAGACGCCGGTTTCGTCGTCGACTTCGATGGGCATTTCGGGGGCGTGGGTGGCCATGTGTGTTCAGCTCCAGAATTCGTTGGTTTTTGCCCTCTCCCCAACCCTCTCCCGCAAGCGGGAGAGGGGGCTGTCCGTGCATGCACAGCTTCAAGTGCATGCCGGCCGCTTTGCTCCCCTCTCCCATTTATGGGAGAGGGGCCGGGGGAGAGGGCGTGGTTGGAAAGGCTTACTCGCCCCAGACGTCCTTCAATACGCGCACCCAGTTCTCGCCCATGACCTTGCGTACCACGCGCTCGGGCATGCCGCGCTTGAGCAGGGTCTCGGTGAGGTTGGGGAACTCGCCGACGGTGCGGATGCCTAGCGGGTTGACGATCTTGCCGAAGTTGGTCAGGCGGCGGGCGTAGCCCTTGTCGTGGGTCAGCCACTCGAAGAAGTCCTTGCCGTGGCCCTGGGTGAAATCGGTGCCGATGCCGATGGCGTCTTCGCCGACGATGTTCATCACGTACTCGATCGCCTCGGCGTAATCGTCGATGGTCGAGTCGATGCCCTTGGCCAGGAACGGCGCGAACATGGTCACGCCGACGAAACCGCCGTGGTCGGCGATGAACTTCAGCTCGGCATCGGACTTGTTGCGCGGATGTTCTTTCAGGCCCGAGGGCAGGCAGTGGGAATAGCAGACCGGCTTTTTCGATTCGAGGATGACTTCCTCACTGGTCTTGGAGCCGACGTGGGACAGGTCGCACATGATGCCGACACGGTTCATCTCGGCGACGATCTCGCGGCCGAAGCCGGACAGGCCTCCGTCGCGCTCGTAGCAGCCGGTACCGACCAGGTTCTGGGTGTTGTAGCACAGCTGCACGATACCCACGCCGAGCTGCTTGAACACCTCGACGTAACCGATCTGATCTTCGAACGCATGGGCGTTCTGGAAGCCGTAAAGGATGCCAGTCTTGCCCTGCTCCTTGGCCTTGCGGATGTCGGCGGTGGTGCGCACCGGGATGACCAGGTCGCTGTTCTCGCGGATCAGGTTATTGCTGGCGACGATGTTGTTCACCGTGGCCTGGAACCCTTCCCATACGGACACGGTGCAGTTGGCCGCAGTCAGGCCACCCTTGCGCATGTCCTCGAACAACTCGCGGTTCCACTTGGCGATGATCAGACCGTCGATGACGATGCTGTCGGCGTGCAATTCGGCTGGGCTCATCAGGCTTGTCCCCTAAACAGATGCGCCGAGTCGGTCGTCGGCGCTTTGGGGAGAGCTTATCCCTGGGGGGCAGGGCGACCCGGTGCAAAAACGACTGGGGGTTTGCCGAAAGCGTCAAATGGAGGTCGTGAACGGATACGTCACGAGCCGGGGGTCATTTCGGTTTGTACGCGCAATACCCCGGTCGTGGACCGACCTTGGGGTGATGACGACAGGTGTCCGGGCGCTTGTCGTAGACGGTGCACAGCCGCGTCTTGCGATCGAGGAACAGGCAGTCGTTATTGGACATGCGGATCAGGGTGAAGATGCCCGACTTCTGGTTGAAGCGCTCGACGATGCCGTCCTTCTGCAGACGCTTGGCGATGTTCTTCGGCGGTTCGCTGCGCTCAAACTCGTCCACCAGCTCCAGGCGGATCAGGTCATTCAGGCGCACCTCAACAGGCATGGTGCAGCAGGTGGACATGCAGCTATGGCACATGTCTGCCGTGTATTTGGCCCAGGTTTCCAGGCGGTCGATCTCTGCAGCGGCTATCAGGCGGGTTTTTATCATGATGCTCGGGTAGGCCTGTCTTGTGCGGCGGACTGTTCGCTTCGCTCCCGAGTCCGCCCTACGGTCACGGGGCGGCGATGATAGCGGGCGCGGGGAGTTTGTGAAGCACCGGCTGGCGGCTGATCGCTTTGCGTTGTGCCTGTGAACGGCTTGGCAGTCGTCTCTCTGGGTGTGGGTCGGCGCGGCTCCTATACTGTGGCTCGTCTCGGGCGGCCAGCAGGAACGTGAGGCGACTTCTTTCTCAGGATTGGGACATAACGCATGCAATGGATTTTCATGCTGGTCGGTTTGGTGCTCGGCGTGGGCGTCAGCGAATCGGTCACGGGTGCGCTTCTTGGCGGTCTGATCGGCCTCAGCCTGGGCCAGGCGCTGCGTCTGCAAGGGCTGGAGACGCGTAATGCGCAACTGACTGCGCAGCTCAAGGACTTCGCCGAGCGCTTTGATCGCGGAACTCGTGCCATCCACGAGCGCCTGGTCAAGGTCGAGCAGGGCGAGCGAAGCGAACCTGAGCCGGTTCCCGCGTCTGCTGACCCTGTCGCCAGTTCCGTGCCCGAGGCCCAGCCCGAGCCGGTCGTTGCTGAAGAGCCCGAGCTGGACTGGACACTTGATCCGCTGCCTGAAATCGAAACATCGCAGCCTGTCGCAGAACCTGCGCCACTGGCTGCTCAGGTCGCTCACCAGCCGCAACCGGCAGCGCAGCAAAGCCCCTGGCGCGAGCAAGCGCCGCGTGAACCGAACCTGATCGAGCGTGGCATCGCCGCGGCCAAGGCTTGGCTGTTCGGCGGCAACACCGTGCTGCGAGTCGGCGTGGTACTGCTGTTTCTCGGCCTGGCCTTCCTCCTGCGCTACGCCACCGAAGGTGTCGAGGTACCGGTAGAGTTGCGTTACATGGGTGTTGCGGCCAGCGCCCTGGCGTTGCTTGGCCTGGGCTGGTGGTTGCGCCGACGCAATCGCAACTACGCCCTGGTGCTGCAGGGCACCGGCATCGCCGTGCTGTACCTGACGGTGTTCGCCGCGATGCGCCTGCATCCACTGCTCGATCCGGGCATGGCGCTCGGCCTGCTGGTGGCGGTGACGCTGTTCTCGGCGATTCTCGCCGTGCAGCAGAATGCCCTCGGCCTGGCGGCTGCAGCGGCGCTGGGTGGTTTCGCCGCGCCGATTCTCACATCCACCGGCAGCGGCAACCATGTCGCGCTGTTCTCCTATTTCGCTCTGCTCAACGCCGGCATCTTTGCCATCGCCTGGTTCAAGGCTTGGCGTCTGCTCAACCTGATCGGCTTCGTCGGCACCTTCGGTATCGGTTTCGCCTGGGGCCTGCGTTCCTACACGCCCGACCTGTTGTGGAGCACCGAACCGTTCCTGCTGCTGTTCTTCCTGATGTACGTGGCCATCGGTTTGCTGTTCGCCCGCTGCACCCTGCGTGACGCGGCGGATGCGCCCGAGGCACGTGATGAATTGCTGCGCTGGTCGCTACGGCGTGGCGATTACGTCGATGCCACCACGCTGTTTGGTCCGCCGCTGGTGGGGTTCGGCCTGCAGGTGGCGCTGGTGCGGCATATCGAGTTCGCCGCTGCCTTCAGCGCGCTCGGCATGGGGCTGTTCTATTTACTGTTGGCGCGCGTGCTCAAGGCGCGTGCCGGCGAACGCGCGTTGCTGCTGGTGGAAACCTGCCTGGCGCTCGGCGTGGTATTCGCCAGCCTGGCCATACCGCTTGGCCTGGATGCGCGCTGGACGGCGGCCGCCTGGGCCGTGGAAGGCGCCGGCATTTATTGGCTTGGTCTGCGTCAGGGACGGCCACTAGCGCGTGCCTTCGCCCTGTTGCTGCAGGTGGGCGCGGCGCTGGCCTTCGTCAGTGGGCTGGATTTCGGCTACGACAGCCTGCTCGACGGCTCGCCGCTGGGTGCGCTTATGCTCGGTGCGGCGCTGCTGTTCAGCTATTGGCAGTCGCGCTCGATGCCTGGCGCGGCCAACGCCTGGGAACTCCGACTGCTGCCCTGGTTGGGCCTGGCCGGGCTGGCGTTTCTCTACCTGATCGCACCGCTGCTGTTCGAGGCCCCCGGTACCGCCATCGCCTGGGCGCTGGCCGGCCTGGCGACGCTGTTCGTCGGCCTGCGCATCGCCGCGCCGAGCTTCGTCTACAGCGCATTCACCGTGCAGTTGCTCGGCGGGCTGCTGTTCCTCGGGCAGATGGCGCTGGATTCGCTGGTTGGCCGCAGCGGCTTGAGCGCTGGTTGGTTTGGCTTGCTGGCGGCGTCGATGGTCGGTCTGGGGCTGATCGCCGGCATGCTGCTGGCCGCGCGTGATCCGCAGATTCGAGAGAATCGCCGCCTACTCGGCGCCCTGTCGCTGGTGATGCTGGTGGGCCTGGTATTTATCAACCTGGCGGTGCTGTTCGTCCTGCCCTGGGTGGCGGCTGCCGCTGTGTGGGGCGGCACGGGCCTGCTGATTCTGTGGCTGGCGCTGTATCTGCAGCAGCGCGCGGCGTTCCTGTTCAGCTTGGCGCTGCAGGTCTTCGCTGGCCTGGCCTTCCTTGCCGCTGGGCCGTTGCTGCTGTCGGGTATCAGTGGCGAGGGCTTGTCGCCGCTGGCGCACACCGGCTTCTGGACGCCCGCTGTGCTCGGCCTGGCCGCGCAGATTGGCGCCTGGTGCCTGCAGGGGCTGGCGCGTAGCGGCCGTAATACGGGCATCGATGGCCTCAGTCTGCAGCGCCTGGGCCAGCTGTTGCTGGCCTGGGGGGCGGCCTGGTGGGCCCTGGCTTTGGCCAGTGAGGTGCTGCGCTTCGTGAGCGACGACATGCAGGCCAGCATGTTGCTGGTACTGGCTGCGCTGTCGGCGCTGCTCTGGATGCTGCTGGCGTTACGCACCCGCTGGCGCGAGTTGGCGGTGCTATGCAGCCTGCTGGCACCGGTGGCAGGCCTGATTCTGGCCTATGCCTGGCATCCGCTGTATCACCCAGCGGCGAACTATGGCTGGCTGGGTTGGATCGCTGTGCTCGCCGCGCATCTGTTGATGCTGAGGCGTTTGAGCGCGCTGCTACCGAACACCGCCGCCAGCGTCGCTCATGTACTCGGTTGCTGGTTGTTGCTTGGCGTGCTGGCGTTGGAGCTGCGTTATCTGCTGCTGAGTCTGTCCGAGCACTACAACGCCTGGCGCTGGTTGGGCTGGGCGTTGATACCTACTGCCTATCTGTGGGCCATGGCCCAGTCGCGTCGCCTGCCCTGGCCGGTGGCCAGTTTCGACCGTGAGTACCGGCTTTGGGCGGCGGCGCTGCTGGCAGCATTGATGCTCGCCTGGTTCTGGCTGGCCAATGCCAATAGCGCCGGTGATAGCGATCCGCTGCCTTATCTGCCGCTGTTCAATCCACTGGAGTTGGGTTTGCTGCTGTGTCTGGGCGCGCTGTTTGTCTGGGCACGTGATGCGCTGCCGCGTTTCGGCCTGGCACCGGTGCGAGTGCTGCCGGTGGTGCAGGGCGTCGCAGGTGTTTCGCTGTTTGCCCTGCTGACGGTGACGGTGATGCGTACCGCGCACCACTGGGGTGGTGTGCCCTGGCAGACGTCAGCGTTGTTCGATTCGATGCTGGTGCAGGCCGGGCTGTCCATCGTCTGGACCCTGATCGCCCTGGCGCTGATGCTCTTTGGGCATCTACGCGTACGCCGCGAGCTGTGGCTGTTAGGTGCTGCGCTGATCGCCCTGGTGGTAGCCAAGTTGTTCTTCGTCGAGCTGGGCAACCGTGGTGGCCTGGAGCGCATCGTCTCGTTCATCGGGGTCGGTGTGCTGTTGCTGGTGGTGGGCTATTTCGCCCCGCTGCCGCCGCGCAAGGCCGAAAAGTCGGCTGCTGAGGAACAGGAGTCTGCCGTATGAAACTCATCCGTTGGGGCCTGCTCCTGGGGTTGTCGCTGAGTGCACTTAGTCAGGCCAGTGAGACACCTCAGGACTATCGGCACAGCGCTGCCCTGCAACTCGCTGGTGAGGGCCCCTGGTATCGCCTTGAGCTGCCCTTCGCTGCTCACCTCGCCGCCGGACATGGTGATTTGCGCGATCTACGCGTATTCGACAGCAATGATCAGATGCAGGCCTACGCGTTGATTCCGGGGCATAGCGAGACCGTGCAGCAGGAACAGGAGCATGGTGTGCGCTGGTTTCCGTTGCGGGGCCGCGCCGATGCCCAGGAAATGCCTGCGCTGCGCGTCGAGCGCAGCACCACTGGCACGCTGATCGAACTTCGCGGCGATGCACCGGCCAAAAGCGAGCAGCAACTGCGCGGCTGGTTGCTCGATGCCAGCGCCATCGATGCGCCGCTGGTGCGTCTGAATCTGGACTGGAGCGGGGCAGAGGAAGGATTTCAGCGTTTCAGCATCGAGGCCAGTGACGATCTGCAGCACTGGCGTAGTTGGGGAGACGGGCAGGTGGCGCGTCTGAGCTTCGCCGATGAGCGTATCGATCAGCGTCAGGTCGAACTGCCTGGGCAGCGTGCCCGTTATCTGCGTCTGCTGTGGCGCAATCCTGCCCAGGCCCCGCAACTGCAGGCCGTTACCCTGCGCAGTCAACGGCAGGCTCATCAGGCTGCGCCGCTGGTATGGTCCGAGCCCATGTCGGCGCAGACCAGCGCTGAGGGGCTGTACCAGTGGCAGTTACCGCTGGCCCTGCCTCTGGAACGGCTGCGTATCGCGCTGGAGCAGAGCAATACCCTGGCGCCACTGCGTATCGAGGCGCGTAGCAGCGATCAGGGCACCTGGCGTCCTCTGGTCAGCGGGGTGCTCTATCGCTTGCCCGAATCCGGGCGCGAAGTTGTCAACGATGCATTGGCCCTGCCCGGTTGGCCGCTGCAACAACTGCGTGCGCAAGTCGATGCCCGTGGCGGCGGCTTGGGTGTGGAAACGCCACGCTTGCAGGTCGCGCTGCGTGCCACGCAACTGGTGTTTCTCGCCCGTGGCGAGCCGCCTTATCGGCTGGCGTTGGGTAGCTCGAGCGCGCAGTCGGCAGCCTTGCCACTGCACACCCTGATCCCCGGTTATCAGGCGGAGCGACTTGTCAGTCTTGGCCGTGCCGAGTTGACCGAGGCGTTTGCCTCTGCGCTCGAGCCACAAGCCGGCTCCGGCCAGGACTGGCAGCGCTGGGGACTCTGGGTTGTACTGTTAGTGGGCGTTGTGTTGCTGGCCGCGATGGCCGCCAGTGTGCTGCGCCGCCCGCCGGACGTCTGAGAGGTATGGACCAATAAAGCCCAGCTGCGGCAGGGCTTTTGCCGTATCTAGGCACCCCGCGCCACTCCAGCATTGAAGGTCAGGAAGGCCCTTGTGTATTTCGATTCGCGTCATCTTCCAGTCGTCTTGTGTCGCGTGTGTACGTGATTCAAGTGCTGCCTCGCCGGGAATGCGGCGGCGTCGCTGATGCAGGCCTGCATGGCTTCGGGCTGGAGTTTCTCGGCACCGGTAATGGTGACGCTGCTGGTGTGTCTGGGGGGGATCCTGCTGGCGCACTGGGTGACCCGCCAGCGCGACTTTCCCGGAGGTGAGAGTTTCATACTGCTGCATCTGGCCAGCCTCTGCTGGATGGTTACTGCAGCGCTGGAAATGACCTTCCTCAGCGCCACCTCAGTGAACTCAAGCTGGCTGAAGCACTGGCGCTGAGCGAGGAGCGCCTGCGCACCATCTCCAGCCTGCATGAACAACTGCGCGAACAGGCCCTGTGTGATCCGCTGACCGGGTTGTACAACCGTCGTTATCTGGATGAGTTCTTCGAGCGCGAGCTGGCCAGGGCATAGCGCGAGAACCTGCCACTGGCGATGGCCCTGATCGATCTCGATCACTTCAAGTGCCTCAACGACGAATGTGGCCACCTGGTCGGCGACGACGTACTCAAGGCCGTCGCGCAGCACCTGCTGGACAACCTGCGCAGCACCGATGCGGTGTTTCGTATCGGCGGCGAAGAGTTTCTGCTGATATTGCCGGGCGCCGATCCGCGCGAGGCCAGCGAGCGCCTGCAGAGCATCTGCGCGCAACTGGCGACTCGCGATGTCGCCACCCGTGGCGGCGACCAGCGCGTGACCCTGTCTGCCGGCCTGGCCCATTGGCCTGAGCAGGGGCAGGCACTCGACGAGCTGCTGCAGGCTGCCGACGCTGCGCTGTACCAGGCCAAACGCGACGGGCGCAATCGTGTTTGCTGGCTGCTGGCAGGCGCCGATCTCAGCCATCCATCCCGGCAGGCAGCATTGCGCGGCGACTCGGGTTAAACTGCGCGCGATTTTTCCCCTTTCCGGAGCCGTCCATGTCCCGCGTCACCCTGAGCCGCTACCTGATCGAGCAGACTCGCAGCCACAACACCCCGGCCGACCTGCGTTTCCTTATCGAAGTCGTGGCGCGGGCCTGCAAGGCGATCAGCCATCAGGTGTCCAAGGGCGCCCTCGGCGGCGTGCTGGGCAGCCTGGACAGCGAAAACGTGCAGGGCGAAGTGCAGAAGAAGCTCGACGTGATCTCCAACGAAATCCTCCTCGAAGCCAACGAGTGGGGCGGCCACCTGGCCGGCATGGCCTCCGAGGAAATGGACAACGCCTACCAGATCCCCGGCAAGTACCCCAAAGGTGCCTACCTGCTGGTGTTCGACCCGCTGGACGGCTCCAGCAATATCGACGTCAACGTCTCGGTCGGCACCATCTTCTCGGTGCTGCGCTGCCCCGAGCGCAACGGTGAAACCGGCGACCTGGGCGAGGACGCCTTCCTCCAGCCGGGCACCCAGCAGGTCGCTGCCGGCTACGCCATCTACGGCCCGCAGACCATGCTGATGCTGACCCTGGGCGATGGCGTGAAGGGCTTCACCCTGGATCGTGAACTCGGCAGCTTCGTGCTCACCCACGACAACATCAAGGTGCCAGAGTCGACCAAGGAATTCGCCATCAACATGTCCAACCAGCGCCACTGGGAAGCCCCGGTGCAGCGTTACGTCTCCGAGCTGCTGGCCGGTGAAACCGGGCCGCTGGGGCGTAACTACAACATGCGCTGGATCGCCTCGATGGTGGCCGACGTGCACCGTATTCTCACTCGCGGTGGTGTGTTCATGTACCCGCGTGATGCCCGTGAGCCGGACAAACCGGGCAAGCTGCGCCTGATGTACGAGGCCAACCCGATGTCGATGATCATCGAGCAGGCTGGTGGCGCTGCGACCGACGGTAACCAGCGCATTCTCGATATCCAGCCCACTTCCCTGCACCAGCGCGTGCCGGTATTCCTCGGTTCCAAGGAAGAAGTGCTGCGTATCACCGCCTACCACCGCAACTGATGAGCGCCTGGCAACCGCTGCTCGACTGGTGGTTCGCTGCCGAAGTCGCCGCAGCACGCCAGGGGTTGTGGTTCGGCAAGCGCGACAGCCAGGACCGTGAGGCAGAGGCGCGGTTCGGCGCCCTGGTCGAGCGGGCGCTGGCTGGCGATCTCAAGGATTGGCTGGATGACCCGCAGGCTTGGCTGGCACAGCTGATCCTGCTCGATCAGCTGCCGCGCATGATCTTTCGCGATACGCCTCGGGCCTTTGCCGGCGACAGCCGGGCTCGCCCATTGCTGCAGGAAGGGCTTGAGCGTGGCTGGGATCGTAGGCTGACGCCGATCCAGCGGGTGTTTGCCTATCTGATCTTCGAGCACGCCGAAGATCTGCCCTTGCAGGACCGCGCGGTCGAGCTGTTTGCTGATCTGCTGAACGAAGCCGCTGTCGATGAGCGGCCATTGTTCGCCGATTTCCTCGATTTTGCCGAGCGTCATCAGCGGGTGATTGTCCGTTTCGGTCGCTTTCCTCATCGCAATGCGATTCTCGGTCGCGCCTCCACTGACGAAGAGCAAGCCTTCCTGCGGGAACCCGGCTCGCGTTTCTGAACTCCAAGCGGGCAAGTCGTCGCCGGCTATGCCAAGCTTGCTGGCACCTTCCCATCAGGAGCTTCATCCATGTCGATGCGTATCGTCGCGTTGCTCGCCTGTTGCCTGCTCGCTGCCTGCAGCAAGGTCAATCAGGAAAACTACTCCAAGCTCAAGGCCGGTATGAGCAAGCAGGAAGTGGAAAGCCTGCTCGGCGCGCCCGGTGAGTGTGCCGGCGCACTGGGGATGACCAGTTGCACCTGGGGCGACGACAAGGCCTATATCAGTGTCCAGTACGCCGGGGACAAGGTCATGCTGTTCTCCGGCAAGGGACTCAAGTAAACAGGAGCTTCCATGCGTTCGATCCTAATCGCCAGCGCCATTCTCGCCCTGGCCGGCTGCGCCAATTCCGGTACCGGCAGCATCCCCAAACCGCCACCGCAGACCATGCAGGTCGACCTGCAGCGCTACCAGGGCACCTGGTACGAGCTGGCGCGCCTGCCGATGTTCTTCCAGCGCAACTGCGTGCAGTCCGAAGCGCATTACGGTCTGCGTGACGATGGCCGCATCGACGTGACCAACCGCTGCCGTGACAAGGACGGTGAGTGGATCGAGGCCAAGGGCGTCGCCGAGTCTCAGGTCGAGGGGCGCACCGACAAGCTGTGGGTACGCTTCGATAACTGGGCCAGCAAGCTGCTGCCGATCAAGGGCGACTATTGGGTGATCTACCACGACGAGGACTATCGCGTGGCGCTGGTCGGTCACCCGGAGCACAAGTACCTGTGGCTGCTCGCGCGCACCCCTGAGGTGGATCAGGAAACCCGCGATAAATTGCTCAGCGTCGCGCGTGAGCAGGGTTACGTCACCTCGGACCTGATCTGGCGTCAGGCCGATTGATACACCCATAGCTGGCTTGCCTCGGCTACGTAACGGGGTGCGTTAGGCCCGCTCCCCTGTAGGAGCGAGCTTGCTCGCGATCAGATCGGCTGGCGAACATCGAGGGATCGCCGGCAAGCCGGCTCCTACGTAGGCGGGGGCCGGGCTACGCTTTCACTCCCAGTCCAGGCGCGCCAGCTTCCATTCGCTGCCGTCGAGCCACCATTCCAGCTTCACCGAATAGTGCCGCGCGCTGTCGGGGATCAACCCCTCGGCGCCACTCAGGCCTACCTGAGCTTCGGTATAGCCCTTGCTGCTGATCGCAGCATCGATCCAGCTGTTCTTGCCCAGTGCGATGACCTTGATGTTCTTGTGGCGCAGGAACAGCAGGGTCATGGTGCGCTTGGCCCATTCACGGTCCAGCTCCTGGCGGGCGAGGAAGTCGCCATGCAACTGCTCCAGCACTGCAGCGGTGCTCTTGGCCTCGATGTTGTCCTGCAACTGCTGAACGGCCGCCTCCAGCGCCGCCTGCGGGACGTCCTTGCCGCCGCAGCCGCCCAGCAGCAGGGCGAAAAACAGCGCCAGGGGCCAGGCCAGAAAGCGTATCGACATGCTGAAACTCCTTTTTCATGGTTATGATGCCGGGCAGAGTGGAACACGGCAGTTGTAGCCCAGCCAACAGGAGCCAACCATGCAGACTTTGTACCCGGAGATTAAACCCTACGCTCGCCATGAACTGGCGGTCGAGCAACCGCACGTGCTGTACATCGACGAGAGCGGCTCTGCGGATGGGTTGCCGGTGTTGTTCATCCATGGCGGCCCCGGCGCCGGCTGCGATTCTGCCAGCCGCCGTTACTTCGATCCCGCCCTGTACCGCATCGTCACCTTCGACCAGCGCGGCTGTGGTCGTTCGACGCCGCACGCGAGTCTGGAGAACAACACCACCCAGGCGCTGATCGCCGATATCGAGCGTATTCGCGAGCATCTGGGCATCGACAAGTTCGTGCTGTTCGGTGGCTCCTGGGGCTCGACCCTGGCGTTGGCCTATGCACAGGCGCATCCGCAGTGCGTGCATGGACTGATCCTGCGCGGCATCTTCCTGTGTCGGCCGCAGGAGTTCAGCTGGTTCTATCAGGAAGGCGCCAGCCGCCTGTTCCCCGATTACTGGGAGGATTACGTGGCGCCCATCCCGGTCGAGGAGCGCGGCGACCTGATGCAGGCCTTCTACAAGCGCCTGACGGGTACCGACCAGATCGCCCAGATGCATGCGGCCAAGGCCTGGTCGACCTGGGAGGGGCGCACTGCCACCCTGCGTCCGAACACTCAGGTGGTCGAGCGCTTCAGCGAGGCGCATCGGGCGCTGTCCATCGCCCGTATCGAGTGCCACTACTTCGTCAACGACGCCTTCCTCGAGCCTAACCAGCTGCTCCGTGACATGCCGAAGATCGCGCATCTGCCGGGCATCATTGTGCATGGCCGATACGACGTTATCTGCCCGTTGGACAATGCCTGGGCGTTGCATCAGGCCTGGCCCAACAGCGAGCTGCAGATCATCCGTGACGCCGGCCACTCGGCGGCCGAGCCGGGTATCACCGATGCGCTGATCCGCGCTGCCGAACAGATGGCCCGGCGCCTGCTCGACCTGCCGCCGGAGGATGCATGAAGCTGCTGATCCAGCGCGTCAGCGGTGCACGGGTGGAGGTCGCAGGTGAGGTGGTTGGCAGCATCGATCAGGGCCTGCTGGCGCTGGTCGGCATCGAGCCGCAGGACGATCAGGCCAGCCTGGCCCGCGCCCTGCACAAGTTGCTGAACTATCGGGTGTTTAGCGATGACGCTGGCAAGATGAATCGCTCGCTGACGGATGTGCAGGGTGGTCTGCTGCTGGTTTCGCAATTCACCCTGGCCGCCGATACCAGGAGCGGCATGCGCCCGAGCTTTTCCAGTGCTGCCTCACCGGTTCAGGGCGCTGCACTGTTCGACGGTCTGGTCGAACTGGCCAGAGCCCAGCATCCGCAGGTCGCCACCGGCCGTTTTGGCGCGGATATGCAGGTGCATCTGGTCAACGATGGGCCGGTGACCTTCCTGCTCGAGGTATAGCGGTAGCTTGTGGGAGCGAGCTCTGCTCGCGAATGCTGGCGACTCGAACGCTTCGCGAGCAGAGCTCGCTCCTACAGGTTGATCGTTCGTGTTTAGAACAATCTGGCCAGCAATGCCGGCACCGCCGTCTCCACCCGCAAGATGCGTTCGCCCAACTGCACAGGTTGCAGGCCTGCGGCTTCGCGCAGCAGATCGACTTCGTAGGGAATCCAGCCACCTTCCGGGCCGATGGCCAGGGTCACGGCCTCCTGCACTGCACGCGGGCAGGTCGGGTAATCACCGGGGTGGCCGGTCAGGCCAAGTGTGCCGGCTGCCAGGGCTGGTAGGCGATCCTCGACGAAGGGCTTGAAGCGTTTCTCGATGCTCACTTCGGGCAGCACCGTGTCGCGCGCCTGTTCCAGGCCGAGGATCAGCTGTTCGCGAATGGCCTCGGCCTCGAGAAACGGTGTCTGCCAGAAACTCTTCTCCACCCGGTAGCTGTTGACCAATACCAGGCGCGCCACGCCCATGGCGCTGACCGTCTGCAGCACGCGCTTGAGCATCTTCGGGCGGGGCAGGGCGAGGATCAGGGTCAGCGGTAGCTTGGCCGGTGGCGGCTGGTCGAGACTGACATGCAGTTCGGCATGCTCGGCATCCAGGGCGATCAGTCGACCTTCGCCCATCAGCCCGCCAAGATGACCGACGCGCAGGCGATCACCGGTCTCGGCGCGATGCACGTCATGTAGATGTTTCAGGCGCCTGCCACTGAGGCGTACCCGCTCGCCACCGACGAAGTCGGCGTCCTCCAGTAGCAGCAGGTTCACGGCAGTGGTGCGGGAGGTTGGTCTTCGGGCTTGGCTTCTTCTTCGCTCTGTTCCTGGTCGCGCTTGCGCTTGACCAGCGCGCCAGCCAGTACACCGGCTTCGAACAGTAGCCACATCGGCACGGCCAACAGGGTCTGCGAGAACACGTCCGGCGGCGTCAGCACCATGCCGACCACGAAGCAACCGACTATCACATAGGGTCGGCTCTTGCGCAGGGTGGCGACATCGACAATGCCGACCCAGATAACCAGGAAGGTAGCGATAGGGATTTCGAAGGCCACGCCAAAGGCGAAGAACAGCGTCAGGACGAAATCCAGGTACTGGCCGATGTCGGTCATCATCGCCACGCCTTCCGGGGTCACGCTGGCGAAGAAGCCGAACATGATCGGGAACACCACGAAGTAGGCGAAGGCCATGCCTGCATAGAACAGGAAAATACTCGAAATCAGCAGCGGCACCGCGATGCGCCGCTCATGGGTGTACAGCCCCGGTGCGATGAAGCCCCAGATCTGGTGCAGGATCACCGGCATGCCGAGAAACAACGCACACATCAGGGTCAGCTTGAAGGGCGTCAGGAACGGCGAGGCGACCCCTGTGGCGATCATCGTCGCGCCTTCTGGCAGATAGGCGCGTAACGGCGCAGCGACCAGGGCGTAGATATCCTGAGCGAAGTAGAACAGGCCGGCGAAGATCAGCACGATGATCACTACACAGCGCAACAGGCGAGTACGCAGCTCGGCCAGGTGCGAGACCAGAGGCATTTCCTGGTCGGCTTGTGGATTATTGCTCATGGCTGGGGATTCTTGTCCTGAACGCTCGGGGCCGTGTCGGCAGTCGGTTTGGCGCTGTTCTCAACTGGCGGATCGTCGCTTTTGCCGGTGCCGAGAATGTCCTGCTTCATCGCCTGCATTTCCCGCTCGAGTTCGAGAATCCGCTCGTTATGCAACTGGCGGCGAATCTCGTCGGCGCCTATCTCGCGCTCTACCTCGGCCTTGATCGAGTTGAAGCTGCGCTTGATCCGGCCGATCCACAGGCTGGCCGTACGCACGGCGCCTGGCAGGCGCTCAGGGCCGAGCACCACCAGGGCCACCAGACCGACCAGCAGCAGTTCGGTAAAACCGATGTCGAACATGGCTTAGTCTTTCTTCGCTGGCTCTTCGACCTTGCGTGCCTGGGCGTCGATGGTCTGGCCCTTGGGCTCTTCGACTGCCGGTTTCTCGGCTTCGCCATTGTCCATCGATTTACGGAAGCCCTTGATCGCGTCGCCCAGGTCCGAGCCCAGGCTCTTCAGGCGCTTGGTGCCGAACAACATGACCACGATGAGCAGGATGATCAGGAGTTGCCAGATGCTGATACCGCCAAAACCCATGATATGTACTCCGTAATGAAGGTTTATTCGGATTGCGGTCGCGCGGCTTTTTCCGCGTGGCCGGAGAGGCCGAAACGACGATCCAGTTCGTCCAGCACGGCCTGCGGATGCTGGCCGAGAGCGGCAAGCATGACCAGGCTGTGGAACCACAGATCGGCAGTTTCGTAGATCAGGTCCTGACAGTCACCGCTGACGGCGGCGTCCTTGGCGGCGAGGATGGTTTCCACCGATTCCTCGCCGACCTTTTCCAGAATCTTGTTCAGGCCCTTGTGATACAGGCTGGCGACGTAGGAGCTGTCGGGTGCCGCACCCTTACGCGCTTCCAGTACGTCGGCCAGGCGGCTCAGGGTGTCACTCATGGCTATGTCCTGCATAGATGGCGTGCGGGTCTTTCAAAACGGCATCGACGGTTTTCCAGGCGCCGTTCTCGTACACGCGGTAGAAGCAGCTCTCACGCCCGGTGTGGCAGGCGATGCCGCCCAGTTGCTCGACCATCAGTACGATGACATCGGCGTCGCAGTCCAGGCGCAGTTCGTGCAGTTTCTGCACATGGCCGGACTCTTCGCCCTTGCGCCACAGCTTGCCGCGCGAGCGCGACCAGTAGATGGCGCGATTCTCGGCGGCGGTGAGCGCAAGGGATTCGCGGTTCATCCAGGCCATCATCAGGATGCGGCCACTCTGGTAGTCCTGGGCGATGGCCGGCACCAGGCCGTCTTCGTTCCAGTGGATTTCGTCGAGCCAATCGTTCATCGGTATTCCGTATCTGTTGCGTCGGGCCTCGGCCCGTGAATTCCTCAAGTGTGCCAGTGCCGCAGCCAACTGGCTATCGGCGCAGTATCAGATAGAGCCCGCCGCCGACCATCAGCCAGGCTGGCCAGGTGGCCAGCAGTGGTGCCAGGCCTTGCATGGCGCCGGCGCCGATCAGTGCCGCGCCAAGCAGGCGCAGTGGCCAGTGATCGCGCGGTGCAGTGGTCTGGACCTGTACCGGCTGCTGCAGACGCTCCAGGGTGTCGCGGGCGATCTGTGACAGGTGCGGTACCTGCTCGGCTTGTTGCTGCAGGTTGCGCAGCAGGTGCAACGGGCTGATGCGCTCGCGCATCCAGCGTTCGAGGAAGGGCTGCGCGGTGCTCCACAGATCCAGATCGGGGTAGAGCTGACGGCCGAGGCCTTCGATGTTGAGCAGGGTCTTCTGCAGCAGCACCAGCTGCGGCTGCACTTCCATGTTGAAGCGCCGGGCGGTCTGGAACAGGCGCAGCAGCAACTGGCCGAAGGAAATGTCCTTCAGCGGTTTCTCGAAGATCGGCTCGCACACGGTGCGAATCGCCGCCTCGAACTCGTTGACCTTGGTGTCGGCCGGTACCCAGCCCGAGTCGATGTGCAACTGCGCGACCTTGCGGTAGTCGCGCTTGAAGAAGGCGATCAGGTTGCGCGCCAGGTAGTCCTGGTCCTCGTCGGTGAGGCTGCCGATGATGCCGCAGTCGATGGCGATGTACTGCGGGCTCCACGGCGTGCGGGTGCTGACGAAGATGTTGCCGGGGTGCATGTCGGCGTGGAAGAAGCTGTCGCGGAACACCTGGGTAAAGAAAATCTCCACGCCGCGCTCGGCCAAAAGTTTCATGTCGGTGCGCTGGTCGGCCAGGGTCGCCAGGTCGGTCACCGGGATGCCGTAGATGCGCTCCATTACCAGCACCTGGTGGCGGCACAGGTCCCAGTACACCTGCGGTACGTAGAGCAGTGGCGAGCCGTCGAAGTTGCGCCGCAGCTGGCTGGCGTTGGCTGCTTCGCGCAGCAGATCAAGTTCATCGAAGATGGTTTTTTCGTAGTCGCTGACCACTTCCACCGGGCGCAGGCGGCGGGCATCGGCCGAGGCTTTCTCGGCGATACGGGCGATCAGGAACAGCCAGGCCAGATCCTGGCGAATCACCGGCTTGAGGCCAGGGCGCACCACCTTGACCACCACCTGCTCGCCGCTTTTCAGCTGCGCGGCATGCACCTGAGCCACCGAGGCCGAGGCCAGGGGCTGGCTGTCGAAGCGGGCGAACAGCTCGCTCACCGGGGCGCCAAGCTGGGCTTCGATCAGGGCGATGGCCTGATCTTCCGGGAAGGGCGGTACCTGATCCTGCAGGCGCGCCAGCTCATCGGCGATATCCGGCGGCAGCAGGTCGCGGCGGGTGGACAGCAGTTGGCCGAACTTGATGAAGATCGGCCCCAGGTCTTCCAGCGCCAGACGCAGGCGTGCGCCGCGCGACAGCTCCAGCGGCTTGCGCGGCAGCCAGCGCCAGGGCAGCAGGCAGGACAGCGCGCGCAGCCAGAATGGCAGCGGTAGCTCGAAGAGCATCTCGTCCAGTTGATAGCGGATGACTACGCGCTGGATGCGCAACAGGCGGCGAACGGCAAGCAGCTTCATGCGTCGGACTTATTGGCAGAAGTGAGGCGCTCGATGCGTGCTTCCAGGCGGTCGAGGGCGAGTTTGAGTTGATCCAGCTCGGCGAAACGCGCATCGGCTTCGCGCTGGCCCACCAGGGTGCGTGATTCTTCGGCCAGGTAGTCGGCCAGATTCTGCTTGAGGCTGGCGGCGCCGTGGCTGGCGAGATTGACCCGGCTGCGCAGGTGACCGGCGAGCAGGGTAGTGGCCACCGGGCCGAGCCAGCGCGAGATTTCGTATTCCCAGTCCAGCTCCAGATCCTGGAGGATGCCGGCGAGTTGCAGCAGCACCGCGCTGTCGCCATCGAGCGACACTTCCGGGCGGTGCAGGATGGCGGTTTTCTCGCGGCTCAGGGCCAGGCGCACCAGGCTGGCGGCAGGTGCGGTGAGCGTGCAGTCGGCGGGTGCATGCCACTGTGCGGCGAGTTGCAGGCCATCACCACTGGGCAGGATGAACAGCTCCAGTGCCGGGTTCTGGCACTGCATGGCGATGACCTTGCCACTCAGTGCCTGCAGACGCGGCAACGCCGTGCCATCGAGGCGCAGGGCGCGGTTGAGGCCCGCCTCGACGCCCGCCAGCAAGCCCGTGATGAGCATTAAGGCTTGATGCCGCGATGCAGGGCGACGATGCCGCCAGTCATGTTGTGGTAGGTGACGCGCTCGAAGCCGGCGTCGACCATCATCGCCTTGAGGGTTTCCTGATCCGGGTGCATGCGGATCGACTCGGCCAGGTAGCGGTAGCTTTCCGAGTCATTGGTGATCAACTTGCCGGCCAGCGGCATGAAGCTGAATGAGTAGGTGTCGTAGACCTTGGCCAGCAGCGGGTTGCCAGGCTTGGAGAACTCCAGCACCAGCAGGCGACCGCCGGGTTTGAGCACGCGCAGCATCGAGCGCAGGGCGTCTTCCTTGTGGGTGACGTTGCGCAGGCCGAAGGCGATGGTGACCACGTCGAAGTGGTTGTCGGGGAACGGCAGCTTCTCGGCATCGGCCTGGACGAACTGCACGTTGCCGGCCACGCCTTTGTCCAGCAGGCGGTCGCGACCGACCTTGAGCATCGAGTCGTTGATGTCGGCCAGCACCACTTGCCCGGTCGGACCGACGATGCTGGAAAACTTGCGGGTCAGGTCACCGGTGCCGCCAGCGATGTCCAGCACGCGGTTGCCGGTGCGCACGCCGGACAGTTCGATGGTGAAGCGCTTCCACAGACGATGCAGGCCACCGGACAGCACGTCGTTCATCAGGTCGTACTTGGCCGCCACCGAGTGAAAGACTTCGGCCACTTTTTCCGCCTTCTGGCTTTCCGGCACATCCTGGAAACCGAAGTGGGTGGTGGGTTCCTGCTCCTGGGCCTTGCGTGGATCGCTCATGTCGCTCTCACCGGGTAGAAAACCGCACCATTCTAAAGGCGCCTGGCGCCTTTGTCTTGCCTGGGTGCCCGCTCGCCCGATGGGCTGGTAGAGTGATGTGACCTCATGCCGCAGCCGTGCGGCACGCCGCCAGTTCAAGGAGTTGCCATGTCCCGTATTCGTGTCGAACGATCCCATTCCCTCGGTCGCGAGGCCGCCCGCGAGAAGGCCGAACGACTGGCCGAGCGCCTGGCCAGCGAGTACGACGTGCGCTATCGCTGGAACGGCGACACCCTGGAGTTCAAGCGCAGCGGTGCCGACGGCAGTATCGCGGTGGGTGAAGACACTGTGCGTGTGGAGCTCAAGCTCGGGCTGTTGCTGTCGCCCATGGGCGGCATGATCCAGCGCGAGATCGAGCAGGTGCTGGACAAATCGCTGGCCTGAGAGCAGCGGCAAGCCAGTAGGGTGCGCTGTGCCCGCCGCCATTGGGTCGCATTGAACATGCATGCTGTCGCCTGTTCCTAGTATGCGATTTCTAATTTTTCTCCTTAGGGTGTACCCAAGCCTGCATTCCGTGGGCGTTTCCGCTAACTGTCAAAGCGCGTGAGGTGCACCATGTCGAAAGTTGCCGTGAAGAAAAAAGTAGAAGCCGTGGTCGAAGACAAAGCCGGTCTGTTCGACGACGTGAAGGGCTATGCCCGCAAGATCTACCTCGCTGGCCTGGGCGCTTACGCCAAGGCGGGTGTCGAGGGGGCCGAATACTTCAAAGAGCTGGTCAAGGCCGGTGAAGGCGTCGAAAGCAAAGGCAAGAAGCTGGTCGACGAGCAGGTAGAAGCCGCCAACAGCCAGATCGAATCGGTCAAGCAGTCGGTCAATAGCAATGTCACCAGTGTTAAAGGCAAGGTCGAAGTTCAGCTCGACAAGATCGAGAAGGCTTTCGATACTCGTGTGGCTTCCGCTCTGAACCGTATCGGCATTCCGTCCAAGCAGGATGTTGAAGCACTCTCTGCTAAGCTGGATGAGCTGAGCGCGTTGCTCGAGCATGTCGCGCGTACCAAATAAGGAGATCAGGATGGCTGTTAAGAAGAAAACCGAGAAACAGACCAGCTCCTGGATCGGCGAGGTCGAGAAATACTCGCGTCAGATCTGGTTGGCAGGCTTGGGCGCTTATTCCAAGGTCAGCAAGGACGGCACCAAGCTGTTCGACGCGCTGGTCAAGGACGGCGAGAAGGCTGAAAAGCAGGCCAAGAGCGAAGTCGACAAACAGGTTGGCGCGGTGAAAGCCGGCGTTGGTTCCAAGGTCGGCTCCGCCAAGTCCAAGGTCGATGAGGTCAAGGACAAGGCAATTGGCAAGTGGAGCGAGCTGGAAGAGGCGTTCGACAAGCGTCTGAACAATGCCATCTCGCGTCTGGGCGTACCCAGCCGCAACGAGGTCAAGGCATTGAATGACAAGGTCGACAGCCTGACCAAGCAGCTGGAGAAAATCACTGGCGTATCGGCCAAGTCGGTCGCCAAGCCTGCTGCCAAAGCTGCGCCCAAACCTGCCGCGAAGGCTGCCGCCAAGCCTGCTGCGAAGCCGGCCGCCAAGGCCGCTGCCAAACCGGCTGCCGCGAAACCTACAGCCGCCAAGCCGGCAGCTAAACCTGCGGCGAAACCGGCAGCCAAGGCCGCAGCGAAACCCGCTGCCAAGCCTGCAGCTAAGCCTGCTACAGCGAAGAAGCCGGCTGCGAAGAAACCGGCAGCACCCAAGGCAGTTGCGCCGAAACCGGCTGCACCGGCTCCGGCCGCCGCTGCAACGCCGGCCGCTGCACCGGCTCCGGCTGCCACCCCGGCAACTCCAGCCACCCCGTCCTGAGTTTCTCGGGACTGAAAACGCCCGGCCTAGTGCCGGGCGTTTTCGTTGTGCGCCAGGCATGGCGCGTAGCGCCGTGACTGGCGCTGTTCGGTTCACTGTGGTGGTGGACTGGACGACTTGGAGGTGAAAGTCCTCTACACACCCGGCAAGGGGAAGTGTTAGCCAGAGGCAAGGG